>JAUIBK010000028.1 GCA_030428205.1 bacterium | reverse complement strand
CCCCAGGGAAATACGATGCTTGCGCATCATATTTCCCGTGCGGCGTCCCCGAGGACGCCTCGCAGCTGCTGCGCAGCTGATATACTCAGTGAGTTTTTCTTCGACAAACCTGTGGTCACTGAGTATATACCATACGCCTGAGAGCAAGCGGTATCAAGTAGCGGAGTATTTGGGGACGAGAAAAACTTCCTCCCTCCGGAAAGCTGGATTACCTTCTTCAAAAATACAGAAATCTTGCTCAGAGTCTTCTGTCATGAGGACAAAATAGTCGCCTTTGGGGTCTATGGCGTGAATGCTGACTGATCCAAGGTAGCCGCCTTGGAGATCGTTGAGGTCCTCTGCCGCCTCTAAACAGGCCTCTCTTACGGATGCACCTTTTTTCATATAGAGTACAACGGAGCGAGCTGTAGAGGCTCGGATCGTCATTTCTCCAGTGTTGGTACAAGCACAGGCTCCGTATCTGTTGTCGGCATAGAATCCGGCTCCACAGATGGGGGAGTCGCCGAGTCGACCAGGGTACTTAAACGGCCAGCCTGTTGTGCTTGTGCCTGCAGCGAGGTTGCCGCGAGCATCGAGTGCAAGATAGATCACGGTATCTTTATGAAATGAATAAGTATCTTTGTCTTTGGGCCAAAGGTATTTTGAGAGTTGAGAGAGATCGACATTGTTTTCTCTTAGCCAATTCTGGTAGTCCTGTTTTCCAAGCTCGCTGACCATCTCAGCTTCTTCAGTAAATCCCATCTCTAAGGCAAATCGCTTGGCACCTTCGCCAACAAGGCAAACGTGAGGAAGTTTTGATTGGACAAGCCGCGCAAGGGAGAAGACGTGAGTAATATTCTCTACCGCGCCTACGCTTCCAACCTGAAGGGTCGCTCCATCCATAACTCCAGCATCGGTTTGCATGACACCAAGAGCATTGGGCCAGCGGCCTTTTCCCACAATGTCGATATCACTGTTAGCTTCACACGGAGCAATGCCAGCTTCAAGTACGTCGAGAGCCGATTCCCCAGAACTGAGCGCCTCAGCGGCATCAGTCATTCCGTATTCGCCGCAATAGTTGCACAGAACAAGAGACATAAGGAGGCTCCTTTAGGGGTAGATGAAGAAGAGTGTAGCATCGGTGATGTGTTTGGGGTAGTTGGAGAGTAGGTTTGTTAAGATTGGAGCAGTCCTAGCCCTGCTCCAATCGATACTCCCCGCACTTGAAATTCCCGGTTCAATGAGTACTGTCGGCGGGGAGTCGTATTGTCCCAATCGCAGGGATGCGGGCCCGGAGGGACAACACATACCTCCCGCCAGATAGCGACAAGGCCCGATCCCTGTTCTTCGAAGCACCCGAAGGGGCGTAGGAGAAAGGGCCTTTCCACCAGAAGTGCCTATGCTTGTTGAAGTCAGGCATTTCCATTTGTGGGAGGTATATCACACAGGAACTCTATCCAGGAATTAAGCATATTCTTCTTGATCTGACTCCGCCTGGTTACAAATTTATAACGCGAAGTACGCGAGGTACGCGAAGGGGGGCGATCTTCGCGTACCTCGCGTTATAAACTTTACCGTGGTATCTACATAATCTATGAGATTACCCCTTACCCGTGGATCTGGGTAAAGACTAACGCGGAGACGAAGGAGAGCAACGGAAGCATTCACTTATTTCAATGTTCTTTTGAATCGATTCTGCTACTGAAAGATCCTCTCAAAGAAATCCGTATGCTGCTCCGCATATCGTGCAACTTTTGGATATGCCTGAAGGTATTTCTCAAAGGTAGCAAACTCTCTTCCCCGATCGGTCCGGTCTGCTATCGTCTGTGAATAGTGATTGAGGATACGTCCAGCGATGGGGTTGTCTTCTAGGTATGTATTGTATCCAGATTCTTGCTCAGCGCTGCTTATTGCGCGCCTACGATAAGCTAGCATGTCGGCTTTATCTTGAAGCTCTTGATAGATTTCATGTCCCTGAGTAAGTTCACTTTTCTTTTTGACCTGAGCTTCCTCGAGAGAGATGTGCCCATCGTTGTTTGTATCAGCCTCTTTGATCCTCTTTTCATAGTTAAAAGAGCCGTATCCAGACACCCAGTCCTTCCGTGCTTCGAGTTCTTCAGGGGACAATTGACCATCCCCGTCAGTATCAGTTTTTGTAAACTGTTCTTTGTTGTAGAGCCTTTCATAGAGTTGTTCGAGCTTTCTTATGCCACCTAAAAGCTCAGGGATTGAGACGGCATCCTCGTTAGGATTCCCCGTAGTTTGTGGTTGTACTGTGTTCTGATTTTGTTGTTGTCGTGTCAATGTATGTAGTGGTGCTGAGGCATCAATGCGCATGCGAAAGTTCTCCCGATAATGTTGGTGTATTGCGGATCCTTGCGAAGTTTATGCCTCTCTTGCCGTGAGAAGCTGAGTCAGGGTGGTAGAGGTAGAGACTCTTTGAGTGTTACATGAGCAAGTGTTGTACCAATGTAAAGGGATGAGAAATCGGGGAGTTAGAAAGTGGGTAACGTTCCGACTTTGGGAAAAAAATGCTTGATACAGGAAAGAATCACCGGGACGATGCCATTTTATCGCAAGGCGAAGAGACTATTTATCCCTGAGGTGACCACCAAGCTCTTTATCGACTCTTTGAAGCACCTTGTCGGCAACAGCTTGAACTTGTTCAGAAGTGAGAGTTGCTTTCGGATCTCCAAGGGTCATTTGAAATGCGAGTGATTTTTTACCATCAGGGATCTGTTTTCCTCGATACTCATCTGCAAAACAGACACTCTGTATTAGTGGGTCACATTTTTTCACCAACTGTTCCACTGAGCTCCAGGCAACATCTTGGTCGAAAAGTAGGGCGAGGTCGTAATCAACTTGTGGATATTTTGGAAGTGGGGTGTAGGCTCGTTCTTTAATTGGCTTGGGATCGAGGAGATCGAGATTGAGTTCAAAAAGCGCTATGTGAACACGCTCTATTCCAGCCTTGCGTAGCACCTTAGGTGAAGCAAGAGCGAGTACACCTACTTCATGCTTGCCAACAGAGATTGTAAGAGTTGCTCCTTTTGTTGCCCAAGGAGCGCTTGACTCTTGTTCTTGTAGCCTCGCTTTGTGGATAGGAAGTGATGCAAGAAGTTCGGTAACGATCCCCTTAGCTTTGAGAAAAGCAGTTTCTGCATCGTTATGAGCTATGGCTCCACCACAAAATTTGGGTTGAGCTGGTAGCTTTTCTTCTTGGATAGTCCAATGAGAGAATGACTGTCCATTGAATATGCGAGATACCTCAAAGAGGGAGCATGTAGCAAAGTTACGTAAGTTTGCTTTTGTAGCTTCAAGGAGATCTGGCACAAGAGATGTCTTGAGACTCTTCGTTGAAGGAGAGGGCGGATCGCAGATAGTGAGTGTGTGCTCAAGTGAGAATCCTGCCGCTTGTACGAACTTTTCTTCGGCCCAAGGGTAAGCAAAAATCTCATACATTCCACCCTTGACCGCGAGAAAGGTGCGAATAGAACGGTCGAGATCAAAGCGAGGTTGTTGAATCGCTTTGGTAAGCTCGACAGGAGGAGCAACAAATTCAATATTATCGTATCCGATAAGTCGAGCAACTTCTTCAACGATATCTTCAGGAATGGAAACATCCCCTGTGGCGCGCCAAGAGGGCACACGCACGACAAAGCAGTCATCTGTTTGAGAAACTTCAAAACCAAGAGCAGTAAGTTTTTGAGTTATTTCTGCTGAGGAGATCTCTTTTCCGATTCGGTTGATAATAAACTCTCTCTCTACTTCAACAGAAAGTTCTTGAGGTGGTGTCGGGTAGTGCTCTGTCCATCCAGTAACAGAAGCATTTGGCTGTATGGTTGTGAGGAGGTGCAGGAAAAGTTTTGAACCGTCAAGCGCTCGTTCAGGATCAATTGCCTTTTCAAATCGCATCGAGCTCTCGGTTCTAATATTATAACGCGAAGCATCTCGGCGTATGTGAGTTGGATCCCAGTTAGCCACTTCGAAGAAGAGTGTCGTAGTCTTGTCTGATACTCCAGAGGTTTCTCCTCCCATGATTCCTGCAAGAGAAAGCGGGCCAGTTTCATCTGCTACGACGAGAGACTCAGTGCTTAGTTCAAGCGCGGATCCATCAAGGAGTGATAGTTTCTCGTCTTTACTAGCTCTTCTGACAATAAGTTTATTGTTTGCGACATTGTTTGCATCGAAAGCGTGTGTTGGTTGCCCAAGTGCAAACATGACGTAGTTGGTGAGATCGACCATAAGGTTGATGGGGCGTTGTCCAACAGATGCTAGACGAGCTTGCATCCAAAGGGGGCTCGGTTGTACCGAAACATTCTCTATCGTGGCGCCTGTAAACCTGCGGCAGAGATCCGTTGCTTCGATTTGAAGTTTGAGTCCAGCGTCGCTCGAAGGGAGTTCAAATGAGGGCAGAGGATTGAGCTCACAAGAGTAGATGGCGGCAAGCTCACGAGCCATTCCGTAGTGGCCCCAGAGGTCTGGGCGGTTCGTGAGAGATTTATTGTCGATATCGTAAATAACATCACAGACAGGAAGTGCTTCGGCGAGGGGGGTGCCAGCTGCAAACTCGTGTGAGGAGAGATCGAGGATTTCTTTCTCGTCATCTGCCGGGAAGAGTTCTCCAAGTCCGATCTCGTTTGAAGCACAGATCATCCCATAGCTTTCAACCCCGCGAATTTTGGTGAGCTTGAGTTCGACGAGCTCGCCTTCTCCGTGCCACCTTACTTTTGCACCAGGAGTGGCAATGGCAACGAGCATTTCCTCTCGTAAGTTTGAGCCACCACAAACGATCTCTTTGGTTTCTCCATTTCCAAGATTGACGTCACACACTTTAAGTCTGTCAGCATCTGGGTGTGCCTTCACGGCAGAGATTTGGCCGACCAGGATGTTATCGAATAGGGAGCTTGTATCATCCCACCCTTCAACCTCAACGGTAGACATCGTGAGATCGTAAGCTATCTGTTCTGCCGTTAAGTCACTCGGCAAATCTACGTACTCTTTAATCCATTGGAGAGAGATTTTCATAAGGTTCCTGTGAAGGGGAGAGTCTTTATTGAAACTGGTTAAGAAAACGGATGTCGCCAGAGTGAAACAGACGGATATCGTCGATTCCATAGCGCATCATGACAAGACGATCGAGTCCTATGTTGATGTAAAAGCCCATCCACTCGTTTGAGTCAATACCACCAGCGCGCAGTACGTTCGGATGAGGGGGGCCGCCTGGCATCATCTCAACCCAGCCTGTACGCCCGCACACGCTGCATCCTTTACCACCACAAACAAGGCACTGCATATCAATCTCAAAGCCTGGCTCTACAAAGGGAAAGAAACCGGCTCGCATTCTCGTTTCAACGTGGCGACCAAAAACTCGCTCAAGAATGCTATTGACCATCAATCGTCCCGAGCTAAAAGGAACGTGCTTGTCTACCATGAGTGCTTCGTACTGATAGAATGCACGCTCGTGGCTCGCATCTGTTGATTCATTGCGGTAAACACGGCCGGGATACACGAAGCGAAATGGAGGTTTGTGTTCTTGCATGTAGCGTACACTTGCTCCCGTCAGGTGGGGACGGAGGCAAAGGCGCTCGTAGCTCTTCTTGTCTTCGTAGCCCTCAAGCCAATAGGTATCCATACTTTCGCGGGCAGGGTGATCCGCTGGAAAGTTCATGTTATCAAAGCCGTACCCTTCACTTGAAACTTCGGGGCCTTCGTAGATTTCAAAGCCGAGAGAGTGAAAAGCGTCGTTCAGATCATACATCATCTGTGTCACGGGGTGGAGTGCTCCTCCAGTCAGTGGTAGACCGGGGCGAGTGATGTCAAACGATACTCCTGATCCTGAGAGTGAATCAGAGAGATCATCTTTTTTATCAGCAAGAAGCTCAAGGAGTTCTTGTTTTGCTTTGTTTGCTGCTTGGCCAAAAGCTTTTCGTTGCTCAGGAGGAATGTCTTTAAGCCCCTTCATGAGTTGAGTCATCTTTCCTTTCTTGCCAAAGAGCGAAGTCTCGAGATCTTGGAGCTCAGTGAGAGAACTGCTGGCTTGAAGGTCCAATTTGGCTTGTTGTGTGAGGGCGTCTAGTTGTTCATTCATAGGGCCGAAAGTATCAGATAGGGAGACTCTCTATCAATATCAAACGTCAAAGATCTTGCCTGGATTCAGTATATTATCCGGATCAAATACTGCTTTAATCGCCCTCATATACGCTAGCTCTTCTTCCGTTCGTGAATAATGTAGATAGTCCTTTTTGAGGAGCCCGATTCCGTGCTCCGCTGAGATGCTTCCTCCTCGGCGAGTAAGAATTTCGAAAATCCCCTTGTCAGCCTTGTGGGCAAGCTTGAAAAACTCGTTAGCCTCCAGTTTGCTGGGTTTGGGGATATTGAGATGGATGTTTCCATCTCCGAGATGACCAAAGTAAATCGGATGGAATGCCGGAAACTCTTCTTGAAAATAATTATTAGCCTCGTCGATGAACTCTTCTATCTGGGAAACTGGAACAGAGAGATCGTTTTTGTGAGGCTGGTAGTGCGTTGATAATGTTTCTCCCACGAGCTCGCGCAGTTCGAGAAGTTCTTGAGCTTGTAGCATACTTTGGCTTACGACAGCATCCTTCATGGTTCCATTTTCGAGGAGGGGAGTTAAGACGGGTTCAAGTTCTTCGAGAGCGGTTGCGGTTTCTTTTTCAAGTTCAATCAGTCCGTAGTATGGGTAGCTTTTGGGAAAGGGCCGTTTGTGGGCATGGTGCGTAAGAACAAGAGAGAGAGCATCCTCGCTAAAAAATTCAAAAGCGCTCAGATCTGGAATTTTACTGCGGGCTGCTCGTAAGGTAGAAAGGAGATCGGAAAGGGTGTCAGTAGCGCAAAGGACACGCGTATAATGTTGAGGAAGTGTTGTTACTGCTAATGTGAGCTCGGTGATTATTCCGAGGGTCCCTTCTGCGCCAATGAAGAGAGCGCGTAAGTCGTATCCTGTTTGATCCTTATAAAGTTTTTTTCCTGTGTGTAGGATCTTTCCTTCTCCCGTTACGATAGTGAGTCCAAGCACCCACTGTCGAGTAGTGCCATATTTGAGAACATGAATTCCTCCAGCATTTGTAGAAACATTACCACCGATCTGTGAACTTCCTTGGCTTGCCAGGCTGACGGGAAATGAGAGTTTATGCTCAGCAAGTGCATCGTGGAGTTGTTGGGTGACTACGCCGGCTTGGCACTGAACCGTTTGCTCCGTTGGTTCAATCGAGAGGATGGTGTTCATTTTTTCGAGTGAGAGAATGGCCTCTTTGTTAGTAGCTGTAGCTCCGCCACAGAGGCCCGTACGCCCACCAGATGGAATAAGAGCAATCGCTTCTTGTCGGGCACGAAGCACAATGCTCTGCACTTCTTCTGTTGACTTGGGGAGTAAGACGGCGGAGGCGTTGCCTGTAAAGTCTCGTGCCCAGTCTTGGGCATAAGGTGCGACCTCAGTGGGGTCTGAGAGGATTTGATTGCGGGATAGTATGTCTTGAAATATTAAGGGGTTACACATGAAGATCTTCTCGATATTCCTACTGAAGCATTCAGGAGACAACTACGGATAGATGAGTGGTACGTAGATGATGCCATGAGGGGAAAATGAAAGGAATACTTCAGGCAATGAAATTGTATGTAAAATGGTGGCGCACGTGGAATACACTGCCGGTCTACGCGTGGGTAAAGGCTGCCAAATACTATAAAGCAGCCAAATTCGAGGCTGCTGCCCAGTGGTACGAACGAGGACTGAAACGTCATAAAAATCACCCAGCAGAGCTGTGTGCACGGCTCGATTTGGCCTACTGCCTCTTCCAAGGAAAAAAACTTGAGGAGGCGGAAGCTCATTTAAAATATGTAGCTAACCATATGCCTCATTCAAAAGAGGCTCATTTAAGGTTGGCTCGACTACAGCTCTGGACAGGTCGATCGCTTGACGCTGCCTGGACAATGCGCCGGGCACTAAGAACATCACCGAACGAAGCTGAGCTGATAGCTTTCTTTATGTACTCTGTGCTTGATAACGGTGGTCCTAAGTATCTTCTCAAAGAGGCCGTCGATGCCTCAGTTCAAATTGAGGAAGCTGGGGATCTTAACCTCTTCTTAGAGGCGACAAAAGCAAGGGTATCTGAGGTGCGAGGCAAAGGTGCTGGTTCGAGAGAGTATCTTGAGCGTCTTGCTGGACACGAAAAAGCTCCTCTTGAAGTCCTCCTTATGGTTGGTGAAGTTTGCATTAACGATCGCGAGATAGCCAAGGCTCGACGCTACTTACGAAAAGCACTTGCGATATCCCCAGATCATCCGAGAGTTCTCTCTCTCCTTGCAGAGTCCTACCTCCTCTCTGGCCCGTTTTATAACCCGGAGTATGCCAAGCAGCTTGTAACGACTGCGTGTCAAAATACAAATTGGTTAAGCCCACGCGAGATGCACGTGTTAGCAGAGGCGTATTACCACCTCGAAGACAAAATCTCAGCGCTTATTGTTGCCAGTAAGGCAAAGGAAGAGGGAAGCCGGCTGCTTGGAACGTACCGTGATGCCGCCACTCTCGAGCGTCTTATTGAAGATCTTTCTACAGGTACTCAGGCCTAATCTTCCTGCCTTAGGTTCCCTTAGAGCACCTCATTCCTATCGCTCTTCATGCGGATTTTTCAGCTAGGAGGAAAGAGCTCGAATGTAGGTTCGGCTGTGTCGTGGTTCTGGGATCAATGCGTTGTGTCAGAGAAAGAGGTTCGTGTAAGATCACTTCTATGTCAGGCAACACCCTTGAAGAGAGCCTCCACGCTCTCATAGCACGTTTTAGCACCGATCCAGCATGGGAGAATAAGCTCCCAGGCTCTTTAGAGCTTAGACTTGATCGTGGCAAAAAGGGGGTTTATCTTTTTCATGGTGGCACATCTCCCTCTGTTGAAAGTGGTGCGGGTGGAGGCGAGTGCATCTGGGAATTGTCTTCTTCGACATTTGAGCAACTCTGCCAACACCAACTCACACCTCAAGAGGCTTTTCACTTGGGAGAATTGCAGATAGAGGGTAGTGTTGAGGTGTCCCTTTGCTTTAGTGAGCTATTTGTATGATTCATCTGCTTGAAGTAGGACCAGAGATAGCGCCTGGTCAGTTAAAGAAGCTTTCGCGTCGCCTCGCTATGACTGGAGGATATGAGATTACGCTTCGCAAGGATCTCGAGCTGAACGATCTGAGGGAGCTTATCGATCTTCATCTACCTGAGCTGTCCCAGTATCCTTCTGGGACTGCAGAGTATTGTTCGAATAACTCGTATCGCATTTTAGAACTTTTGCTCGATTGCCCTGAGCTCTCTGTTCAAGAGCGAGAACGTGTGAGAGAGTACGTTCAGGTAGGTCTCGAATGAGTACAAAAGAACAAGAATATAACCTTAATGGCGCAACCGTTCTCATCGTTGATGATGAGGAGCTTATGCGCGAAGTTTCAGAGATTATGATTACTGACAACGGGGGAAAGGTGCTTACCGCCGTTGACGGGCAAGATGCCATCGAGGTATTCGAAAAGCATCAAGAGAGTATCGATCTTGTTTTTATTGACTTCTCCATGCCCCGCAAAAACGGCTATGAAGCAGTCGTTGCTATTCGAGAGATGAAACCCGAAGTCGCTGTGATTATGGTCTCAGGTCTTATGGTGAGTAAAGATGTAAACGCTCTTATCAAAAAAGGAGAGCTTCTCTTTATGAATAAACCATTTCATGAAGTTGAGCTCCTCAAATCAATTCAAAAACTTCTCAAAAAGTCTTAGTGTCGTAGTAGGTGTTGTATGGATACTGACGAGCTGTATCAAGAGCTCATAGTTGATCACAGTAAGAACCCGCGTTGTTTTGGTACGCTTATTAGCCCTGATGCTACGAAGAATCTCTTGAATCCCCTGTGTGGAGACAACGTTAATCTCGAAATTAAAGTAAGAGATGGAAAAGTCACTAAGATCGCCTTTGAAGGACACGGTTGCTCTATTAGTCAAGCTTCAACATCTATGATGAGTGAACTATGTCTCGGTAAGCCCATTGAAGAGGTTAAAGAGCTTATTGAGATCTTCCACCGTATGATGAAAGGAGAAGTCTCTGAAGAAGAGCTTGATAAGCTTGGTGATGCCTCAGCACTTCAAGGCGTGCAACGCTTTGCGGCACGAATAAAATGCGCCATGCTCGGATGGGAAGCCATGAGCCAGTGCCTCGAGCAGAGTTCTCAATGAATAGCTGTGGGCTGTATTTCTTAGATTATTCCGTAGGATTGTTATCACACGTAGAGCTTCCCCTTCGCGTTATGATACTTTCTAGGAAGAACTCCTAGAAATCTACTCATGTCATTTCAAATGAACAGGTCCTCGCACTAATGCGCTTTCATAGCCCGCCAACAAGCGTCAGCTAACACAGGCGCAACTCTACTTGGTGGCTCAGTGTTATAGCCATCGAGCCAATCTCGTACATATCCCACCGGGAGTCCAAAGAGGATGCTCCAGAGCACATTGGCGTGCATTGGGCGAAGAATCTTGTCCCGTGTTGCACCACGAAAAACTTTAGTCAGTTGACGTCCGAGAGAGTCGTATCCTACACGTGTCGGATGGTGAATAATGCCAGTCATAAACTCGTTGTGACGACAGAGCCAAAGGTATTTTGAGAGCTGAAAATTTATTTCAGAAAAAGTCAGAAATGAAGTGATCAGTGTTTTAGCGAGTAACTCAGGTTCTTCTATCCCTTCAATAGATTCCTTGAGGGCTTTACGAAAAGCAGCAATGCCTTCTTCGTAGAGAGCTCGAGCGACTTCTTCTTTGTTTTTGAAGGTATGGTAGATTGAACCAACACTACATTTGCTGTCACGACTGAGATCGGGAACGTTGGTGTTAAAGTAGCCTTGTTCGACAAAGAGCTTGAGCGCAGCAGCAAGAATTCGTTCTCGAGGTGAAAAAGAAGAGATATCTGCTTTTTGGAGGAGGTTTTCCTGACTCTGGTCGTTATCGGCGCTCATAAGGTAACAATCATACACTGCTTGAACATAGTGTGGCGACAAATAATTCTTACTCTCTGGCAAGGAGCCACACTAGTGTTGATATTGTACAACAACACTAGATTACTACTCGTCCACCTCTGTGTGGTCAACGGCAAGATAGTAATGCCCTGATATTATGAAGTATTCCTGAGGGCTTAGAGTGAGATGAGACCACTTCCAAGAGCAAGTTTGACGAGCTCAGCGTTCGTCTTCACCTTCAGCTTCTTGAGTATGTTACTCCGGTGGGTATCAACCGTTCTGGTACTAATATGGAGCATCTTTCCGATCTC
Source organism: bacterium (assembly GCA_030428205.1). Taxonomy (GTDB): domain Bacteria; phylum Bdellovibrionota_C; class UBA2361; order UBA2361; family RFPC01; genus JAUIBK01. Next base: position 31,671 of record JAUIBK010000028.1, on the reverse strand, counting down.
TCGGTTAGGGAGTCCATCAGCAAGGTGGGTGAGAATCTCAATTTCACGTTTGGTTAACACTGTAAGTGGATTTTCAAGAGGAGACTCGCTCTGGCCCCCATTCATAAGTGGCTCAGTGATAGAAGGACTAAGATAGGTTTTTCCGCCCATGATAGATTGAATTGCAAATTCAAGCTCTTCAAGCCCTGCATTTTTAGGAAGATATCCCCGAGCACCTGCCTTAAGGGCAGCACGTACCTTTGTTTGGCCTTCGTTTGCGGACAGAACCAATACAGGGGGGAGTTTTCCTTCACTTCTCTCTTTCATGAGCTCAAGAGCAGCTAAGCCGTCGAGTTTCGGCATAGTCATATCGAGAATAACAAGATCAGCAGAAGTGTCTCTGAGTTGGGAGAGAAGCTCTTCGCCATCTGATGCCTGTGCGACAATTTGATACTTACCCTTTGTCTCTAGAAGTTCACACAGCGCTTCCCGCAGCACAACGTGATCGTCTGCGATAATAAGATCGATCATGGTTTTCACCTTTTCCAAGAAGATGACCTCGGTAGGAGAGCAGCCCCGCTCTCCTACCAATAGTCATCGGATACTTTCTGAGTGCCTTACAGTGGGTATTACGACAATCTCGTATAATAACTTTAGTGATCTTTTCTATTTGAGTGCTTATGTTGATATCTCAATCTAACTATATGAAAATACTAAGATGTTCTCTCTTCAGTCCGATTGAGTGGTTTCTGAAAGAGCCCACTCAATGAAGGGACCATAGAGTTATGGAGATGTCTTGCAACGTCCGTTCTCTGGGGGAAATGAGTCAGCGCCTACGGTGAGATTGAGCCTGAGCTACGTTTGGCGTTCGACCGAGATGATAATCTCCGAATCACCGATAGTGTGGGACTGGATGAGTTCTCCGTTTTTTGGGGGGGTCGCCACTAGGGTTAGTTCTTCTGTAAGAGTCTCATGCTTAATATAGTCCTCATTTGAGGAAAACGCCTCTTGAAGAGAGTTATCTGCGGCATACGAGACCGAGATTCTGTCGGTAACGTTGAAGTCAGCTTCTTTTCTCATTCTTTGAATACGGTTTACAAATTCTCGCGCCAGACCTTCTGATAGAAGCTCGGGTGTAAGGTGGGTATCAAATGAAACGGTGACACCTCCGGCGGTTTCAATTGGAGCATTTCCCTTTGCTTTGCGGATAACATCAAAACAATCTTGAGTGAGCTTTTTCCCAAGAACCTCAAGCGGTTCACCTGACTCAACCTTTTCAATCTCTTCTATGCTTAACTGACTGAGGTGCTTGGCGCACTCTTTCATCTGTTTGCCAAAGATGGGGCCAAGTTTCGGGAAATTTGGCTTTACAGTAATCTCTACGAGCCCAGCTTCATCAGAGGAGAAAAGAACCTCTTTTACATTAAGCTCTTCTTTGATGTGTGCACCGTGTTCTTGAAGGACCTGCGCATGTGAAGTGTTTTTAGTAATGACCGTGATAGACTGGAGTGGTTGGCGGATTTTTAAGTCCTCTCTCGCTCTGAGTGCTCGACCAAGTCGAACGGTTTGTTCGATGAGATCCATCGCTTCTTCAAGAGCTTCGTCGATCAGATCTTCTGACGGAGCAGGATACTTTGTCAGGTGTACACTTTCAGGAAGATCGTCTCTCAGAGTAGACAGGTTTTGATAGATTTCTTCGGTGATAAAGGGGACAAAAGGCGCAAGTGCCCGAGTAAAGCCAATGAGCACAGTAAAAAGGGTGTTGTAGCCGTCTTGCTTGTCTTGAGTGTCATCTGACCAGAACCGTCTTCTTGAGCGCCGGACGTACCAGTTTGTTAGCTCATCAAGAAAGGTGAGGAGATTGGGCACTACAGCATAAAGTCTGTATTCAGACATCTCTTTTTCAATCCCCTTTAGAAGAGTCTGAAAGCGAGAGAGGATCCACCTGTCGAGAATGTTACTTGGATGAGTAAGATCGTCGCTTGGAGAGTAGTTGTCGATCTTGGCGTATGTTGTAAAAAACGAGTAGGCGTTCCAAAACGGTAAGAGCACCGTACGGACAACCTCTTTCACGCCTGCTTCAGAAAAGCGCAAGCTTTCTCCACGTACAACTGGCGAGCGCATAAGGTAAAGACGCAGAGCATCAGCCCCATACTCATCAAAGACATGTACTGGATCAGGATAGTTCTTAAGGCTTTTGGACATCTTCTTACCGTCTTCAGCCAAGATCATCCCGTTTACAATGACGTTCTTAAACGGCGCTTTTTCGAAAAGAGTCGTTGAGAGAATCATGAGTGTGTAGAACCAGCCACGGGTTTGATCGAGTCCTTCGGCGATAAAATCAGCAGGAAAACCTGATTCAAACTGTTCTTTGTTCTCAAAAGGGTAGTGGAGTTGAGCGTAAGGCATTGAGCCTGATTCAAACCAGCAGTCGAGCACTTCAGGGGTGCGTGTCATTTGCCCGCCGCACTTCGAGCACGGCCAATGGAGGTTATCAACGAAGTGTTTATGGAGATCCGGAACTTTTGTTCCTGTTTTTTCTTCAAGTTCAAGGTGAGAACCGAGGCATTCAGTTTCCTCGCATGAATCACACCGCCAGATAGGGATTGGATTCCCCCAAAAACGGTTACGAGAGATGTTCCAATCTCGTGCGTGTGCAAGCCAGTTTCCGAAGCGTCCCTCTTTGATGTGTTCAGGAATCCAGTGAATAGTGCTGTTGTTCTGAAGCATCTGCTCACGAATGTCTTCAACTTTGACGAACCAGGCATTGATGGTCTTGTAAATAAGGGGAGTATTTGAACGCTCACAAAATGGATAAGAGTGATTAAGGGTTTCGTGTTTAAAGAGAAGTCCCTTGTCTTTGAGGTAAGCGATGACTCCCTTATCCGCTTCCTTCACATTTTGACCTTGAAAATCTGTGACTTCCTTAAGGTAGTTTCCTTGTGCATCAACAGGATCAACTGGCTCGATGTTGTGTTCTTGGCCGATGCGGTAGTCGTCTTCACCATGAGCAGGTGCTTGGTGCACGATTCCTGTTCCATCCTCTGTAGAAACGTATGAATCAACGAGTAAGCGAAAGGCGCCAAGCTTGTTTCGATCTTCAAAATAAGGAAAGAGGGGGGTATACGTTTTACCCTCTAGGTCTTGTCCTTTCATGCGACTTACTATCTCGTAGTCACTCTCTTTGAAATATGCATCAAGCCGGGCTTCGGCAAGGATCAGAGTCTCCTTGTCGGTTTTGATTGTGACGTAGTCGATGTCAGGCCCAACGCAGAGTGCTAAGTTCGCAGGGAGTGTCCACGGGGTGGTTGTCCAAGCAAGAAACGAAACGTTTTCGTCTTCTGTTGAGCGAAAGCGGATAGTGATTGCAGGATCTTGTACGTCTTTATAGTTAGACCCGGCCTCGAAGTTAGAGAGAGGTGTTGAAAGTCGCCAGCTGTAAGGAACAACACGCACACCTTCATACACACGGTCTTTGTCCCAGAGTTGCTTAAAGACCCACCAGACAGAATCCATAAAGTCGAGATCCATCGTCTTGTAGTCATTGTCAAAATCAATCCAACGACCAAGGCGACCAGTGATATAGCGCCACTCTTTAACGTACTTGAGAACTCCAGCTCGGCACGCTTCGTTAAAGGTATCAACGCCGTGCTTGAGGATATCAGCACGACCAGAAATGCCGAGCTCCTTCTCGGTTAACATTTCAATAGGAAGCCCGTGAGTATCCCAGCCAAAGCGACGCTCAACATAGCGACCTTTCATCGTTTGGTACCGTGGAATGATATCTTTAATTGTTCCTGCCAAGAGGTGTCCGTAGTGAGGGGTACCGGTTGCAAAGGGAGGGCCGTCGTAAAACATGAATGGGGTTTCACCCCGCCTCTGATCAAGAGACTTTTGAAAGGTCTTGTTTTCCTCCCAGTAGGAGAGGATTTTTGCTTCAACGTCGTGAAAGGAGACTGATGGTGAGACGGACTTCATGCAGGTGCCTTAAGGGGAATGACAATAGTAGTATACCGAAGAAATTAACGAAAGAGAGGGTGGGATGCAAGAGAAGGAAGGTGCTTTGTCCTTTCTTAGGGGGAGGGGAGAGGATGAAAATAACGCGAAGTACAACAGGGGTGCGAAGAGAGAGGCTCCTCGAGCTGTTTGAGTGAGAGAAATTCAAACATGACAACGATCTTGAGGTCTGAAATCGTTGCGAGGCTATGGCGATGAAGTTGAAAGGATGCATTCGTGAAGTGAACGAAAGAGATCTTCTAAGTGATGGGGGGTGACTATTCCCATATGACCTATCCGAACGATTTTTCCTTTCCAGTCATCTTGTCCACCAGCGATGAGAAATCCAGAGAGTTGCGTGAGCTTCTTCCGTAATTGGTCTGGATCGATGTCGTCTGGAGCGAAACCCCCGGTTACACTCGGAGATGGGTTTTCACGAGTAATGACACGAAAGCCGAGTTTGGTAAGTTCTTGCTGAGCAAACGTCGAGCACTCTCTATGACGCTTGGTCCAATTATGAGGACCCTCTTCGAAGATCATAGTAAGAACTTCGTGAAGTCCTAAAATGTGATGTAATGGTGGGGTCCAAGCAGAAGAGCCTTGAGACTGGGGTTTGCGCTCTTTTGTTAGGTCAAAGTAGAGACTCTTAACCTCAGTGTTTTCGATTCTCTCCCATGCTCTCTTACTGATGGTAAGCACAGCAAGACCAGGAGGGAGCATCAGTGCTTTTTGGGCTGCTGCGATAAGAATATCAATTTCTAGTTTCGAAACCGAGAGAGGAGTCGTTGTTAGCGAAGAGATCGCGTCTACGATTGTCATTGCCTGAGGGCATTGAGATCGAATAACAGGAAGATACTTTTCAATAGGGTGGAGCACTGTTGTTGAAGTCTCACAGTGCTGTGTGCAGAAAGCTTTTATATCCTGATTCGTTTTACAGGCTTTCAAAACATCATCTTCTGACGGACTGTGCCCCCAATCAGCTTTAATGGCGATTGGTCTCAGGCCGAGTGCCTCGCCAATCTTGCCCCATCTCTCTCCAAATTTGCCGGCATCAATATAGAGAAAAGCATCACCTGGAGAGCAGCTGTTTTGAAGTGCCGCTTCCATGCCACCTGTCCCAGAGCAAGCGAGAAAGAGTGGAAGAGTGGGAGAGTCGACGAGTTGAGAAAAGAGCTCCTGCGTAGCGGAATAGATCTCTTGAAATTGGGCTGTGCGGTGGTGCATCCCTCCATTTGAGATCTTCTCAAATACTCGAGTTGGAATATGGGTTGGACCTGGGGTAAAGAGAGTAATCTGTTCCATAGGAAGAGAAGTATATCTTTGTGCGAGAAGAAGAGAAAGGGGAGCTCTGACTCGCATTGAGTCTCATGTTCATTTATTCTGACTTCATGCATCCCCAGAAAAGAGGTCCCGTGTGGCACTTACAAGTCTTTTCCATGCTTCCTGATTGTTGAACCGCCTTTTCCGTTTGAGCCATATGCTTTCCCACAGTAGGGCTTAGACAAGTACCCGCGGACGTAACATAACAATCGTTATCTGACCTACATGTGTGAAATTGAGAAGGAGGGATTTTGGCGTTATGAGGCTTAAATGGAGGCCAGTCTTCAGGGAGTTGCCATAATAACCTAACATTCGATGCATGACTGCCACGAGTGCCAGTACGATTTACGCAGTATACTCCAGGCTTTTTCACGATAGCTCCCGAGGAAACGGAGAATGGATATTCATGTATGGGGAGGTAGTCCCAACCTGAGGAGTCGGAACGGATAAAGTGCTGACCTGCTTCTGAGCGAATATACTCAGACTCCGAGGTGAGTGTAAATCCACGAGGAAGTTCAGCTTTAATCTGAGCGCTCGTAGAGCACTGAGAGAACGTTCTATTGGCTTTATGAGCGATTGTGTTCCAGGATTGGGTGGGCGTGGGCTCATCGCACAGACGATCGAATGCAAAAATAGTCGTATCATGACAGTGAGGAAGTGTTTCGCACGAATACGCTTCTTGTGAAGCGTCGTAAGGAAGCTTATCGAGGGGAAAAAGAACGAGAAATGATTGATCTCCATTATGGCAGATAAACCGATCTTCGATGTCCCAAACGAGTTGCTCTCGACACCCAAGGAGATGGTCCTTGGAAAGTATGGGCTTAGAGGGGGGTCCACAGATATAAAAATCTGTGGGCAAGGAGTCTGGTCTTGGCTGTGGTTTAGACGACCAGGCCGAGGAAGGGAGGAATAGAAAAATATAAAGCAGAGTAAGAAAAGGAGCGAAATAAGGGTTCATGAAAAGAGCAGTATATACGTTCTTGAAGTTCCCTTTTTAACACATCATGTGTGGAGCCTCATTGACATTTGTTATGATGAGTAGAATGTGGAGCTGCGATGATTAAGTTTTCCTCCTCTCTGACAGGCTAAAGTATCTCCTGTTGTAAGAGCAACAGGAGATATCTGTGGAATGAATATTATGGGTTTTGTTAGGGTGTTTGGGGAGGATTATCCCAAAAAGGGTCGACGGTGCCACAGATCTGTTCATACGATGCTAGCATTTCTAGACACTCCCAAGCTACTTCGCTTGGAACGTTACGTAGTTCCTTCCACTGAATATGCCCGTCCCCGTTAAGATCGCAGTGATCAAGGGTGGTTTCTTTTAGGAGATAACAGAAAGAACCGATTGGATTGAGCCCTTGTGAGGCTTGAGGGGTATGTATTTTGTGAGAGGCGCTCTGTGAGTAGGCAGCTGAAGGTAGAGCTGCGAGGAACAGCCCACCCAAGAGAGGCAAGCAGAGGTAGAATCGTTTTGTGAGTGATGTGGTTTTCATATTATTACTCCTTTATTGTACGTGAATAAAAATTGTATTAATTTTACAAAGCAATTAATGGACCAATCCTCATTCTTCCTTGTTTTCGTTTGTCCTGGGTTCATGCTGGGAAACTTGCTTGTCAAAAGAGGGGCGATTCAAGGGGGTTAGAGCATGTGTGGTGGAGGTTCAGAAATCTCGCATCCAGTGTTCACATAGTCCCCTGTAGAGCCGTTGATCAGCCAGAGCTGAAGAATGGTTTCTCTAAAAAATTCAGTTTCAAATCCTGGCTCTGAGTTGAGATCGGCGTCACATACGACTTCAAGGCTAAAGTGTTGACATGAGCTTTCTTGATTCTCAAAATCATAGTAACACCGATAGTCTGGAGCAAGTGCACACACAGGGGTAGTTTTTTCCGGTAATATAGATTGGGGCTCGAATGGTTTCGGGTTGCTGCGAAAGAGAAATGAACTGTCAAGATAGCGAAAACTCCAGGAGGTTGTATTACAGGAGAGTTGAGCGCCTAAGTGGAGCTCGCTCTCTTCTTCTCTCCCGCTCCAGGAGAGCTCATCCCAAGGGGTATGAGTATCAAATGGGAGGAGTATGACAGGTCCTGCTTCCGTCCTGATCTCTGGTAAGCCATCGGCAGTACAGTCGGTCCATGACGATAACTCTTTTGAACGTATGAGTACTTGAGAGTTATCTAAACTGTTGTTTTCAAAAGCGCACTCCCCGCAGGTGGTACAATTATGTGCAACACATTCTACTTCTTCTTCATCAATTTGCGAACATGTGGTCGTCTCGTTTATACAGGTCTCTATGATTTGGCCATCGGGACTTGTAATCTTGACACACCGGTAATTCCCGCTTGAGTACGTCTCTTGGCTCCAAGTGCCAAGTGGTCGTGTCGTAAATATGTCTATCTGCTCGCGAATAGTGATATTGAAGCACTGGCCTCCCATGTTCTCTGGTGGGCAGGGAACTCTGCGAACAGTCACACGAAATTTTTTACAGAATTTAACACCATTATACTCCGCACACCATTTATAAATAAATTCGAGGTCGTCGTCCCCAATGAATGTCGGTACGTCTTCAGGTAAAAATGGAAGTCCTTGAGGGGCTGATATGTTTTCAAGGGAGATTGCCTCTGGCGTTCCTGGCTCGTACAGGTCGGGATAGGCCTCTTGCAAGCTAAGAAGAAGTACAGCTTTTACATCAATGGAAGAAGAATGGGACGAAGGTAAGATTTGGGCCGATAGAGGAGGTGTGGCAAGACAAGTGAAGCCAGCTATTATGAAATAGCAAAGAGAAAAGAATGCTTGTTGACTATTATGCATAAATGCTTCTCCAAGTGTTGATAGGCTATGAGCGCTGAGGTGGCCTATGTCTGTTATGGAGTAGTGATAGTGTTATGTAAAATAATTACATTCTTATAGCACTCCCAAATCACATCGCGCTATAATAGAGTTAAGGGTGAGTGGAGAGCTTCATAATAGGTTTTACAAAGGATGTATGACATGAGACTGAAACTCCTCGTCTGTATAACTTTACTTCTCTTCCCATCGCTAGCCTTCGCTCAAGGGTGTTTTTCATACACTGTAGACTTGCCGTATCTGGAGATACCTGTTGCTGAAGGGTACTCGTACTCTATTCCACAAGCATATGCAGTAGATCCCCATAGGGTCCCGATGTCTGTTGTGGTATACTTTCGAGGAGACTTGGATACGCCAATTGAACTTCGCCACGAACATTTTGTGCCGCTTCAATTTGTGTCTCGCGTTGATTCCTTTTTTACGATGTCACTCTTTAGTCCAGGCCCGTCAAGCCAGCTTATTCGGACAAAAAGCCTCGATCCGCTCCCAGATGAAATCGAGAGTCACGGCGTTCCTGCTTGTGGTATGGACGGCCCCCCGTGCTTGACAATTCCACATACTCGGCGCATCTCTGACATCCCTCAAATCGATACATTTTCTATGGGATTTTACTTTGAGGAGGTTACTCCTTTTCTTGGAAGTGACAATCTTACCCTGACTGTTCAAGCTTCGGCGTATGCAGCGATGAGAGCAAATGGGGGCTTCCATACAAAAACATATACACACCTAAGACCCGGTGGCCGAATTGAAGTCCTGTATTCTTACTATCCCACGCAGCAACCATGTGAGCCTGTTCAATAAGGAGAGAAACAATGAAAAGTGTAATTTCAAAAATTTTCATAGCGATTCTATTCAGTGTATTGCCCTCTCTCGCCATTGCAGAGCCAGTTCTGGAGGCAGATGCGAAAGATGAGTCGCTCGTTATTGTGGATCAACACTTTTATTGGAATGTGATGACACCACCGAGCTATGCATTGGAGTTTGATTTGAGGAAATGTCCTGCCGAGGCAACTCAGGTTCGGCTTTCATTTGAAGGGATTTTATCAGGGGCGGTGACGGCTAAAAACCTTACTTCAGAAATCACAAATAATTGTCTACGAATGGTCGATGTTATTGCGTTGAAGCTCACCATTCCTGGTATTGGAGCAATCTCTTCGGGCATCGAACACCTGGAGTATAACTCTTTGGTGTTACAACCTGGGGAAGAGAAGGTGCTCAATGGCTGGAAAGTTTCTTCAGTTCACTTGGCTAAAATCAATAACTCAGCAAAAGCACAGAAGGCCCTCTTCCAATCGCAAAGTTCAGCAAAGCTCAATTCAGAAAGCACGCTGCGAGCTACCTTTGATTTAAATGTCTTACGTTCCACGCTGCAATGGGATTTGAATCAGTGTGTTCCATCAAACAATGAGCAGTATCCTTATTTTGCGTGGATAGAGCAGACTTGTTTGGGGCCTGAGCAGCGTCAGCAGAAGGAGAGATGAGAATCTGCGGCAACTGCTTTCATGGTATATACCCCGTGAGATTAGGTCTGTCGTGCTCTCTGAATGTTTGTGGCACGTATGGTGGTGTGAAAGCTGGTCGCTTTCACGTGTTTTCTGCACGGGGTATATTTGTCTTCCCCAGGGGATTACGCTGCTAGCGCAGCATACTTCCCGTGCGGCGTTCCCGAGGACGCCTTGAAAAGCGCGTTGCGCTTTTTATACTCAAAACTCAGCTTTGTCTCCGACAAGCCTGATCTCATTGAGTATACATTCGAAAGACAGCAAGCACGCCGGTTCAGTAAACAAGTGGAGGGAGGCATAAGCCTCTAAATCGAATTTGAGGATTTCCGAAGTATAAGCCATAGCCTGGAAGATAACATCTTGGAGCAGGGAGCTCCATAAGTGGTTCTACTCCTTCGCAAACTAGGTCAATGAGTTCGGAGCAGTCTTCGGAGAGTTCGCTTCCGACTTCAAGGAGATCTTGGCAGGTGTCGATTGTTTCCAGGCTAATCTCACAGACTTCTTCCAGAACGCAGAAGAGTCCAAGGATTGGATTGGTGGGCTCCTCTTCGATAGGAGTTGGTTTCTCTTCTCCATAGCCTTGTGGTATGCAGTTTCCACCAGAAAATATACAATCTGTATAACATTCCTGAAAGTTTTCCGGTAAAACCTTTGGGGATGAACAGATGTTGATACACTCAAGGTATGGATCGCCTAGTGGATTTGGAACTTCCTGAGCCAGTACGTTTTGACTGAGTAGGCAAGTTGAGCATAGGTGGATGATAGTAAGTAACTTTTTCACAACGTGTCTCCTGTAGTGTTCTTTTGTCGTAGACCTATCTGAAAGAAGCTTGTTCTTGCTTCATAAAATGTAAAAAACTCACAAAGTTAAGAGCGAGGCCCTGCTAACCTATTGATCTTATATGAAAAATAAAGGCTCATCCTTATGATTGATAGAGACAGTATGCCCTAACGCCAAATGGAACATGTGCTATACCGATACTTTTCAGGAATAGTTGTAGCTTCATTATTGACTCATGTTTGCTAGGAGTTTTTCCACTGTTCCATAGCGCAAGAGGGTCTTATTCAGGAGCTTCGCCAAGTAGAAATGCAGGATGCTTATCGGTAAAACGAACATCGCTATTTTGAGAACTCAGTCTGAAGGGCATTCTTGTATGGATGGTGTGTGACTCTGTATTTTTTTCATGTAAGGGCTCTCACTTCTATCTGCTCGCAACCGGGAAAAGTCAGAGTACTTACGTGCGTATCTTGAAGGTTGGTGCTTGCAAAAGTTCTCAAATTCTTTAGACTTAGTGCTTGACCTGTCATGTGGCTGTACAAGAACTATAAGAATGCTTAGTGATGAGTGGAAAGAGCTAATTCATGAATGAAGTAATTACTCCCGAGTGTGCTGCAGTTCCATGGCATGTGCTTGAACCTCATCTTTCCCGAGATGCGCTGTTGGTCGTTTGCTCGTCTCTTGATCTCCCTTTTGTTGCCACAAAGATTGCTCAAGATGATAGTGAGGTCGTTGAGCGCTGGATAGATGAGGGGAAGCTCTCCAAGCCTCTCATAACACAGATCGAAGAGTGGAGAAATGACCGACTGAGAGAGTTCTTGTGCTCCGTTGTTCGTCCGTTTGTGCTTATGCAAGTATGAGTCTATTCTTTGAACTCTGACGGATTTACTCTGACACTATGAAGAACTTTATCCAGATCTCATTACTCGTAGCGTTGCTCTTTTGCTCAAGATTTTCGGTGCTCGCTCAGGCACCAGATATTCCCCCCTTACAAGCTGAGCTTGTCTCAGATTCAGCTCGCGTGTCTTCACATTCGAGGGTGCAAGTGGGGTTATACATCACTGTTCCCAACGGCTGGCACATTTATTGGAAGTATCCTGGTGAGGCTGGCCTTGCTCCAAAGATCTCTTTTGAATCTACGCAAGAGGTTTCTTTTGAGGAGCATCGATGGCCAGTTCCCAAGGAGTTTGAGCAGGGGCCTAACATCCAAGGTTATGGATACGAGAACCAAGTTCTTTTTCCTACGGTAGTGCATATAGGAGATCTTGGCGCAGAGTCTCTTGAGGTAGCTGTGAATGCCTTCTTCCTCAAGTGTTCACCTAAGCTGTGTGTCCCAGAGCAAATATCGAAGAAACTCATTCTTCCTGTTGGAATGAAGCAGGATTCGCCAACGAATGATCTGTTCGTGAAATGGGAAGAGCGGATGCCTGAGTTGTTATTGTCTGAGGATGTTCGAGTCCTATTCCCCGAGCCAAACCATCTCACATTCATTTTACCCTCAACTTTTCTGGATAGATCAGTAAAAACGTTGATAACTCAGGATGTGGGTTTTGAGTTTCGTCGTGAAACGAAAGATAGGGAGAGCATTGTTTTTTCGTTCGAGCGGACAGCCGATGCGACGGTGAAACGTAAGGAAACAGATTTTCTTTTTATTCAGAACTATGGTCAATCGAATCAAGTAGCTGTTGAGATTCGAGTGCCAACAGAGCAACTTTTGAAAAATCATAAGAAGAGGTGAATATGAAATTAGTGAGTCTTGTACGGATTGTTGTTGGTTGTTTTCTTCTTTTCTCAACCAGTGCATGCGCCAAAGATTTGAGTGCAAAGCTTGCTCAAGGAACGGCAGCTCCAGGCTTTACACTCCAAGATGAAAGCGGGAAATCTGTTAGCCTCTCAGACTTTAAGGGAAAGTATGTGGTGCTCGAGTGGACGAACCCTGATTGCCCCTTCGTCAAGAGGCACTACAAGGAGCAAACGATGCAAAGCCTTAGCTCAAAATATCGGAAGGATGGCGTGGTTTGGCTTGCAGTGAATAGCACTCACTATATGGATGCTGCCAAGAATCAAGATTGGAAAGCGAGTCAAGAAATCCCTTATCCAATATTGATCGACCAAGATGGCACCGTTGGTAAGCTTTACGGAGCAAAGACAACACCGCATATGTTTATTGTAGGTCCTGGCGGAGCTCTTCTCTATCAGGGGGCTATTGATGATGATGCTTACGGTAGCAGTCAGCCCGCTGAACGCACACTCTATGTTGACCAAGTGTTATCTGCCCTCTTGGCTTCAAAAGAAGAGTACGCCCAAAAGACAACCCCGTATGGATGCTCAGTCAAATACTCCAGCTAGCGACTAGGTACGTCTACAAGTTGTTCAAACCTACGATTGGCTGTAATGAGTCGAATACGAAGTTTTTTGAACGGTGGATAAGAGTACTCTGCGATAGAGTTTAGATTGACTCTTCGTGTGATCGTATTGCAAGTAAAATCACAGTCTTAGTAGAGCGAGTAGCGGCTTTCCCTAGATTGTATTTATGTAATAATATTACAAAATAATATACCTACCTCATTTACTCCTCATAACATGTCATAGGAGTTCAAATTTTATTCTCCGCTAGCACGAAGGCGGTGGAGAAAGAAAGGTTCTAGTAATGAGGTTTTTTTTCGCTACTACAATAGCTCTCTCTTGGCTGATGTCTTTTGGAGTTGCATTTCCTGATGTGCCAGGTGAGGAAGTTCGTGCCTCGATTCGTCCTGTCGCCATTGCCGAGCACCCAACTTTTCAATCGATTCCAGTTAAGTCGACAAAAAAAGTAGATGTTCTTGCCGCATTAAGCGCTGCTGGAATCTCGCTAGAGCCTAACAAGATAGAGCCTACTCGTGAAATGGCTGTGGCATTGGTCGCCAAAATTTTTCATTTACCTCTCCATCAATACCATCTTGTTGATAGGCTCGTGAATCGAATTGAGCAGCATGAAAAGGGGAAGCCAAGTCAAGTAGCATCAAAACGTCAGACTTATCTTTCCGGAAAGGGAATCATACAACACCTACGTTTTGAAGATGGAATTGCATTTCCTGAAAAAATCACAACAGCACCACAGCTTCTCAACGAAGATCAACTTCGTGTTATTGGGGATATCGTAGGGCGAGTTGCTGGAGCGGCTCCAGTGAAGCAGTCAACAAAATTGCAACATGATAGAGTTTCTGATGAGTTGATAAGATTATCGTCTGCGCCACAGCTTCCAGCATGTAATGAACATAAGACAATACGAATTTCGAAACCAAAACGTACTGCACGAAGTGCATTTGATGATGTTTATGAAGCGCTTCAATTGAAAACAAAGAAAACAGATCGTAATCAAAAACAAGGACTAACCAGTGCTGTCGTGGAGTATGATGTTTTGTTTCTCCGAAAGAATGCTCCTCGAGTAACGGATCTTTTAGTAGGTATTGAGGAGCTCTTTGGAGGGCAAACACAAGTGAAATACTATTCACAAGAGGTTGGAGACCAATATTCACTTCTTGCAGCTGAGGGTAACGTTGCATGCCTGCCGTTTCGCTTGCGTGTCACCGATAAGTATATATATCGCGAGTATGGAAAAAATGCACTGAAGCAATACGGTGACAAGCCGAATGGTAAAGGGAGGTATCACCCTCTCATTACAAAGATGATGAGAGAGCTCTTATGAGGAGTAAGAGATAATGGTGCGATTCACGTTTGTCCTACTCCTTTGTCTTTTTTGTAGCATCACTCCACTTCTTGCTCAAACATTAGAGCAGTTTGAGCAAGGGGTTACCTTGCCTCTCATCGCAAAGAAAGAGACCCGGCTTCCAGGATTGGAGGAAAGTATTCAAATCCGTCTAGAGGATTGGGCTGATTGGGATCCATTAGATACCCCTATGATGTTTGGGAGCATGGCTCCAGAGGTAAATTGGGATCTCGATTACAGCTGGATCACAGGTAACATGCCGCCGTTTGTTGAAGAGGTTCTTGGAGGTTACGGCAACGAAATTCCACTCAATGTACCAATATTTTATACAGACCATTCTGCGGGATATCCATATTGGGACTATGCTTATGTTGATGGCTTTCAGTTGGCGTCTCAAACTGCCCAGTGCAATAGGATTGGATTTCCGGAAGGGCATCTTCATACATACGAAGCGCTTCGTACGCCTCCCGTGGAATATGAAGGGTGGCCTCAAATAAATGGCTGGGTACTATGGGATGCTCCAGTTGGACTGGGTGCACCTCCAATACCCGCTCTCGATCAATATACTTCAGCGATTGATTATGTTGCAGGACTTACCCCAGTTCGTTGCTGCGCAGAACTGGAGTTTGATTTTGGCTGGAGTGGTATTAGTGTCGAATGTGCAGAAGAGCATGTTTGTTCAATAACAAAAGAGTACCAGCCGCTTCGACATGATCAACTGGGCTTTCCTGCAGGATGGTGTGGAGATATCGACACAACTCCACCTTGGCTGGTTGGAACAAATTTTCCAGAGATTGGGCTAAACATCTTTGAAACGTGCTGCCCGTTTGTAGCACGCTTTGGGCATGTAGTGGATTACTATTTTCCAACACAAAAGATCTCGATGAGCAGACAGCCATTTCAGAGTCGTTATCTCAATATTGATGATGTTGTCGATATTAATAGTGGACAGCTTAAGGCTTTAAAAGAGTCGCTTCATGATTATGCTTTTGATGCGACTGGGACAGTGAGAGAGGTGAATGATGTCTTCAAAAAAATGAAAAATACTCCAGATGCACCGATTCCAGCGTGCATTCTCAGTGGAGAGTGTAGTTATGAGCTTTCAGAACAGGACCCGCTTGCCACCCCTTGGGAGCCCCCCAAGCTTTCCTCTCCCTCGGAGCCTGAAACACTAGATGAGCTCCTTGAGGCACGCTTTGAATTGCTTGATTTCGATGAAGAGTTGTTTGATTTAATGGTTTTTTCACGCGGTATGAACGATCGCGGTTTTTCAAGATTCTTTGGTGAAAAACAGATAGAGGCTGACGTTGAAGCAACACACTATGTACCACACGTATACCCAGTAAATAATGGCGTTGTGGGTCAGCCGTTTTATGCTACTGATCATAAATTTGATGCAGATGAAATCGAAATAAACGGTGAGCCAGCTCAGAGGCATTGGGGTTTTGAGTTGGCGTATTGGCTGCACCATAGCGCTGAGCATGATCCTACTTTTCGGCATTATCAAAGCGAAGAGGAGGCCGATACAAACCAGCCTACAACGAAAAAGCAGCACCTTGATCATCCAGAACGATGTGCAAGGCACAACGCATTTACTGGTCGCTCTCCAGAAGAGATGCTGACGGCCATCTGTGATGAAGGCAATGAGGAATGTAAAGAAAGATGGCGTAAGCGTTGGGATGGAATGCAGCCAGGGTCGGGATCGCGTAGGGATTTTCGAAAGACACGTTGTTTGTCTGATGTGGGGGAGATATCAAAAGCTTCACGAACTCGAATGCATAATACAGATTTTCTCTTTCAGACATTAGTGAATGGCTATCAACAATATCATGCGAAGTTTCCGCATGGATCTAAGTCCATCAGCCTAGATCTTGATCTTGATCGCTTTCATTTACTCCCATCTGAAAAACATGAGCACTTCGATCCTACAAGCCTTCAAGATATAGGAGCCGCTTGGCGTGGTGCTATGCTCATGAACGAATTTATTCCAGCAGAATTAAATATCTCCCTCAAACGCGATCTGTACGAAGATAATGGAGCGATGGGGGCTGTTCCATTTTTTGGTGATCTGGTCGGAGGCGCCTGTAGTAAATGGAGCGATCTGAAAAACAAGGAGCGTAATAGAAAGCACTGGGATTTTGGGCTCTCTAACGTAACACGACCAGTGAGTATGGGGGCTGCGCAAGAAACAACTCTCGAAGTCTTTACTCTCTTTAGTGGTTGTTATGGTTGGCCAGGGGAGGAGGAGTGGAAGCTCGATATTTGGGGGCTCATCAGTATAGATTTTATTATTCGGGCGCTTTTTAGTGAGTTTGGTCCATTAGGGGACCTCCGAGTACGTTAACCATGGAGGGGAGAATGAAAGCATGTTCTGCGACATTGTGGGTGATACATATTCTTATCTTTTCCTCCGTAAGCCTCTTTGCTGAATCTCCTAACGAATTTTTTCCAAAAGAGTATGTAAGTCAACAGAAGCATAAGGTGCAGAAGAAGCAGAGCAAAGTGAATAGCTTTGCTGTCGATTCAGAGATGCATATTAAGGAACAAACAGTTGATGTTGCGGACACCCTTTTCCATGCTGATTCTCCATTGAAACCCCCCGACTCAATTCTCTTAGATGATGAGGGTATCCCAGTTCATAGTATCGGACTTATCATCAACGCAACGGAAGAAAATCATTTTCGTAGAAATATAGAGGTCCTTATTGAAACTGCATCAAAATTTGAACTGCTTGTGTCACAAGTTGCTGCCATAGGATTTGGTATTCCAGGAGCAAAGTCTGTAAGTGTTGGGGATGTGATCTACTCTCCGCATGCCTTTGCTCTTGTAGCTCTCGAAGGGCAAATTGCACCATACGCTGTGCTTCCACCAAAACTAGATCACTTAAAGCGTTCACCGACATGGGTTGTCAATACGTCACAGGGCGGATATCTCATTGAGGGATATGAACCAATCTGGCGACTCTTTAATAAGAGAGGTGAGTTTATAGGTAATGGTGACATTGCTGATATATTTTCTAGACAGAAAGAGCTCGGAGCAGATCGTATTCCTACTGAGTCTGAAGAAACGAAAGATGGGAGAAGAGTGAATGACTCGATATTGCACTATACCTCAGAATCAGTCAGTAATCTCTTTGAGGAAAAGTCACAAGAGAGATGAGTGATAAATGATATGAATGGTTTATACCCCGTAACCTTAGGTTTGTCGTACACTCTAGATATATTCGCGGCGTACCGTGGCGTGAAAGCTGATCGCTTTCACGCGTCTTCCTCTACGGGGTATATTTGTCTTCCCCAGGGAAATACGTATTTCCCGTGCGGCGTCCCCGAGGACGCCTCGCAGCTGCTGCGCAGCTGATATGCTCAGTGAGTTCCTGTGGTCACTGAGTATGTTGATACTGAGGAGAGTCTCTGCTTTCCTTTGTTCTTTTTTACCATTTGATGACAGAGAGAAGGTTTGAAAAGTCATCTGTCCAAAGTCGTTTACTCTCAGGTCGTAGTGTGACTCGCGGTGCATCTGAAAGAATTTTGTGTATTCTCTGTGCGGAGTCTTTTCTTGAAATGACAAGATAGGAGGACTGAACTTGGCCGAGAAGGGTTTCACCTGGAGCATCTACATAGAAAGAGATGAGAGAGTATTCATCGGCAGCAGCAACAATCACGGGGACAAGATCGAGATAAAAGTTCGTTATATGAAAAATGAGAACTCCGTTTTCTCTGAGGTGACGAAGATACTCGCCGAGTGCTTCTTTTGTGAGAAGATGTATTGGCACCGAGTCACCACTAAAGGCATCGAGGAGAAGGACGTCAAAATTTTGTGGAGCTTCTCGTGCTAGGGCATGTCGACCATCACCGATAATATGAGAAATCTTCGCAGGAGAATCCGAGAGAAAGGTAAAATGCTTTTGAGCAAGGGTAACGACTGCAGGATTAATTTCATAGAAACGAAAAATATCCCCGTCTTTTCCATACATAGCAATAGTACCGACGCCAAGGCCAATCCCTCCTACTCGGAGTGGGGTCTCCCCGCGAATATTTTTTAAGATTCGTCCAATACCGCTCTTTTCTCCGTAGTATGTTGTTGGAATCGAACGCTTTGTAGAGGCTTGAAATTGCAAGCCGTGAACAACTTCTCCGTGAAACATTCGATAGTAGTGATACTGCGGGGCTTGCTTATTTTTTTCCTTAACGTGAAGGACACCGAAAAAATTACGTGCTGAATCAATAGCAGGGTGGGAGTTGTCCCAAGCAAAAGAAAGGATGAGCGACAGCGGAAGCCCGTAGATCAGAATCCTCTGAGCAGCCTTGCTGTCTTGAGCACGCATACGGCCTTCAAATAAAGCAGCAAGAATAATGACGACACACAGAAGAAGGCTGAGGAGGAATTCGCTGTAGTACTGGAAAATCAGCGGAGCAATCAGCGCGACAAAGAGGCTCCCGGCAATGCTACCAGAAGACATAACAAAGTAGTACCTCGTGAGGTGTACTGGGTTTGGCTTGTGTCTTGCGAGCTCTCCGTGACAGAGCATGCATGCTGAAAAAACAAGGAGAGAAGTTACGGTGAGTAAGGAAGCTAAAGGGGGTGTTCCAGCTTGCTCTAACCAGACGAGTAGAGCGGTGCTGAGCAGAAAAACAGCAATATAGAGATTTCGTGAGTAATGTTCTACTTGAGCGAAAGCGAGGATGAAGGAGAGAAGATAAATCCCTAGAGGAAGAATCCAGAGGAAAGGAATAGACGCAATATTTTGACAGATGTGGTTAGTTGCTGCCAGGAGAATCATGCACCCAACGGCAGCATAGAGAAACCATCGGGCCTGTTCTAAGGTAGGCACCCTCTCTAAATCTCTCTGTGTTTCATCTTTGTTCAGTTTTACAACATCTGTCGTTCGAGTTTGTTGAAAGAGGAAGAGTGTAATAAGGAGCCCGTAAAGAGCATAGGACCACGACCACAGCGGAAGTTGTTCAGAGAGCGCAAGGAGTGGTTCAAAGAGAGCTGGATAAGCAATGAGAGCAAGAAGAGAGGCAAAGTTCGAGAGAGCATAGAGGCGATATACTTTTACAGAGCTATCCTGTTTGCCTATGATTCCTTGTAGCAGCGGAGCCGTAGAAGAGAGAGTGAGATACGGCAGCCCGATAGTTGTGCCAAGATAAAGAAGGATGAATAAAATAGGGGACTCGTTAGCTGAAGGGCGCCATGACGTTCCAAATCCACTCAGCAAGAGAGTCGCACTGAGAAGCACGAGAAAGAGATGAGCAGTGAATCTTTTTTTCGGCGAAAGTCCTGAGACGCTCACGTGGGCATACCAGTAACCAGCCAAGAGCATCGCTTGAAAAAAAAGCATGCAAGTAGTCCACACCGATGATACTCCGCCAAACCAGGGGAGCATGAGTTTTCCCATTAAAGGTTGAACTTGGAAGAGGAGAAACGAACTAAAGAAGATCGTGGCCGCAGCAAGAAAGTTTGTCATTGGGAGAATTTTACGTACATTTTAGGACGGTGGCTAGTGGTGACTCGCACAACTGATGAATTTAGCGCATCACAGGATGGAGCAAAAATGAAGAGTTCTCAGCGCCGTGGCCACCGTGGCAGAGTTCTCCCTTAATCTTTTGCTCAAGGTGATGTTCACAATGAAATATCACTTTGTCAGCATCCTGGATAAAGCTAGCGTAGCTAGAGGAGTGAAGGACTGATGAAAGTTGAGCATCGACGGGAAACTCAGTAATGTTCACATTGATATGTTGTTCTTCAGGAAGGAGTGGGGAGACTTGTCCGAGGAACGATTCAAGATGGGCTCTTCCTTGTGGAACAAGAGTAACAAATCTTATTTCTTTGGTCTTTTTTTCACAGAGTGTGCGTAAAAAAGTATCAGTAACGAGATGGCCAAATTGAGAATGGAGGAGAATGAAGGATTTATGAAGAGAGAGGAAGTCTTTAAGTGAATGAGCCTCAGTAGGGGAAAGTGATACAAGGGATTGTTGGATTTTTTTCGTTACATATTCATAGAGATCCATTTCAAGTTGATTCATCTCTGCTATCTGATCTCTTTCGTGGGAAGATGCGATCTCTTCTATGAACTGTTCCGAAGTACTGCTTTCAACGTAAGGTTCTTTTTCCCAGTGAAATTTTTGTTGTGCAAGAAAGAGAGATTCGTAAAAGAGATCGTCAACGCAGAGAAAAAGTGCTCCATTTTCTAGTAGATCTATTGTGCGCGAAAGGTGATCTCGATTCAGAGGAGTGTGTGCGTGAAGGAAGTTTCGAGAAAATTTGGCTAAGTGAGCGTTCGCATGCTCTTTTGCGAAATCGAGAAGTGAGGTTTCGCCAGTCTGAATATCTGTTCTCATCCATGGTCTAAGTTGTCCAGTCAGCGCATGGTAGTGAGAAAGAGTCCGTGTTACTGGATTTTGAAGGACGGCAAAATACTCAGCTGGTTTTTGAGTGTATCTGTGAAGCCCATAGGAGACTCCACGGCCCATAATGAGATCGAGGAGTGGTTCCGAATCTTGAGGGAGGCGGCTGAGGTAATCAATGAGAAAAGCGGCGTTGTTTTCTTGCAGTGTTCTCGATCTGCCATATTGGTGTAAGAGCATGTGTGTGACTGTCGCTCGTGAGCTGTGTGGTATGTCGATAAAGAGTAGTATCTTATTCATGGTTTTCTCCACACAACAATTTCAGTTGGGCAAGGGAGAGTGAGAAAGATTCAGTATACTGCTCTGCACATATCGATTCTTTCATAGGAGTTTGTGCGAGGCATTCTCTCAAGCAAGCAACAGAGGAGGGTAAAAAATGCTTGGTAGTACTTTTGAGTTTTCCGTGAGTAGGAAGGTAGATAGCGTTTGGTATTTGACCTTTGGCGACAACCTCTTCACCGGGATAAAATGAACAAGACTGTACAACAATAGTGTTGACGACGTCTGCCTCTGTAAGGTTTTTGAACGTATCGAGAATAAATGTATTTTGAGTGGCTTCCATTAAGGAAGGGAGGCACTCTGAGATACATTCTTTGAGTCCGGGTATGAGTGAGAGGAGTGGAAATCTTAAATGTTCTCGAGTTTGAAGTATACAGTGGTGAAAGAGATGAGCATAGGTTTGTTTTGAGCCAGCACGTTCGATGATTTTAGAAAAGAGAGCGCATTGAACTTTATATCGTTCAATTTCTTGTTTAAGGCGTTGGCCGCCTTGTTGGAGAGTGTTTTGGAAGCGCTCCTTGCAAAATGTATAGAATTCGTACTCAAGTATATTTGCTTCTTTGATTTTCTTCAGAACCCTCTCTGGGACCTCTTCTCGTTTTGGCCTCGCTTTTCCTTTGTTGCTCATGATCCAGAAAAAGTGTTCTGGCCAGCCTAGAGTTTTTCCCATCATGTAGAGCGTTTCGTCGAATAGCTCGGTAGTGCCTTGAAGGGAGAAATCTCTTTCTATGATTGCGCAAACTTCTTTGAGATCCTGAGAAGTTGGGTTTTCACGCCGAGGATGAAAAAGCCCCAAGTGAGTTTTGAGCATGTGATTCCCGAGAGCGGGGAGAAAGTCTTCTAGGGAAAGATTATTTTTGTTGATCTCTTCATGGTGGAATGTGCCAGGATCGGTCTTATAAAAGTAGTATTGAGAAATACATCTCTCAATCGGATCGCGTATAATGCCTACATAGGTATATGGTTTGGGAATAAACTCGTGCATCCCGTAGTGCACAGCATGGCCGCAGAGGCATTGAAGTTTGAGGAGATCTCTGGGTGGAGCATTTCGAAGATAGGTGATGGCTTCTTTGGTCCCATCAAAGTGCTTGTACTGGGTTATTGGGTACTGACGCTTCATGATGCGGTGGATAATTGAGCCACCGGACTTAGCAATATGAGGAAAGAGAACGAGAGAATCCGTCAATGATGAACCTTTTTGTATATGAGCATAGTGAATGAATTTGTGTTGATCCAGGCCTTTCTTTGATAGGTGATACGCCAGGTTGCGATATGAAGTAGACTAGGGAGCGCTATCTGCTGTATTCTTGAGGAGACGATAGGGAAATCAGGAGTTTTTATGTTTAAGAAATTCACTTTCTCTATTCTCTCGCTTGGTCTCTTCTTTGTCCAAATATCGACTGCTCAAGATAACCGAGAGATTTCTGTTGGCTGGATAGGACCGATGACAGGTCCTGTGGCAAAGTATGCGGCTTGGGAAGCTGCTCAGGTTGCGCTTGAAGAGATCAACGAATCTGGTGGCATCGCAGGAAAACAGGTCAAGCTTGTGGCTGAAGATGCGCGAGGAGTTCCTTCTGTAGCTGTGAACGCAGCGCAAAAGCTCATACATGTAGATAAGGTGAAATATATTCTCGGTGGTCACTGCTCTCCAGAGTCAGTTCCTATTGCCAAGCTCACCACGAATGCCAAGGTAATACAGTTAGCAGCTCTTTCATCATCACCAAAGCTTACTGGTGCTGGAGAATATCTTTTCCGACTCACAGGAGACATCCGAAAGCTCATTACTGTACTTGCAAAATATTTAGATCAAACTCCTCAAAAGAAAAAAATAGCGCTGCTCAATGAAGAAACAGAGTTTACTGTTCCTGAATCTTCAGCGCTGAGGAATGCCTTGAATCAAAGTAAAAGCATCGAGGTAGTCTATCACGAAAGCTTTCTTCCTGGTACGCAAGATTTTCGACCTTTGCTGTTAAAGGCAAACTCTCAAGGTATCGACTATCTTTTTCTTGGAGTTCAAGCCACTGATACCGCTGAGCTTGTAATGTCTCAAATTCGTGAACTGAAGATTGATGCCATAGTGCTTGGCAATACTGTCGTGGCTGGTGCGGCTCGAAAACACGGTGGGAGTCTTTTTAATGGTCTTGTTGCCGTTGACTCTACAGCCGATCCGAATAATGAGAAAACGAATAGTTTAGTAGCGAAGCTAAAGGAAAAATTTGCAATCGATGGCTTGCCCTTAGGAGTACTTACTGCAGAAGCGTATGACTCTCTGTATCTCCTCAAATATGCCATTGAAACATGTGGTGAGGGTGTTGAGCAGGTAAGACAGTGCTTAGAGGAGTTAACAGAATATCAAGGTGCTGTTGGCTCTCTTGCATTTGATCGTGAGCACAACGCATTGCGAGAGTATGGCGTGGGAACATATCGTGACGGATCATGGATGAAGTTAAAGAAAGTCTCCTCATCCTAATAACTTAATCTAGAGTTCACGAAAGGCTCGCTTACTATTCGGTTCCGATGTAAAATCACCGTGTGGTAGGGATAGATGTCAAAAATGATGTTGCTGGGGACCAATCTCTTTCTGAACTGAAAACACCCAAATTAGAAAGGGTGCTCCCTGAGCTGATAAAAGTAAGGCTTGCGGCGTGCTCGCTTGCTCTTTCGAGTTGTGTCTCTCTTTCCGATGTGGATTTAAATGAGATTCCTTCAGGGGGAGATTCGTATTTCTTTGATGAGCTTGAGCAGATCAACCGTGACCCCCTCGAGCATCTCTATATTGTAGTTGGAGATCCTAGAGTGGAGCAGCCTCTGGATTCTGCTTCTTTTTTCTCCTCTGCAACGGCAGTGGGTCGTCAATTATGTACGCTCCCTGATGGGAGTCAGGATAAGCAAAAAGAATTTCAATTTTTCCCTTCAATGCAGTCTGCGGATATAATGCTCTCCCTGTTTCTACAAGGTGCGGACGTTGATACCGTTAGCTTTGTCTTTGTCGCTCCTGAAGATTCCGACACAGGAAAAGCTGTCGAAAATTATACCTTTGAAGAGCAGGAGTCTTTCTACGTCATGCCAATTTCACCTGAGGCGAGCCTTCCGCACTTTTCGCAGGTTCGATTCTTTGTAGCTGATGGTGCGTTTAATCAAGATACAAAAGGTTCGTTTTCGCGTTGGCTACGAAAAGCGTGTGATGAACTTGAGGAACGATTCGACAGATTTGATGGAACGGTCGTAAACGTTAATTTTGACGAGAGTACTGCTATCGAGGAGTCAGCAAAGGTGCTCGGACAACTCATAGTATCTGAGCTTGAAGACAATCCTTTGAAGCTCAATGAACAATTCATTATGTGTGGACATAGCCAAGGGGCTTTTATCTTCTGCTACCTTCTTCAGGAATGTGAAAAAGATCCCAGTTTTGTTCCTGGGTTTCCAGTTGATCGTGTACATGCGTTCCTCTCGGTTGATCCTCCATTGTCGGTAACTGATGAGTATCATGGATCTGGAGCGAAAGGGATTGTCAACTTTGTAATGGATTGGGGACGGGTTGATCCTATTGTTATGGGCACATTGTGCCGTATATTTTACCCTGCTGCGCTGGACTATCTTGAGCATACCGATTCTCTTAAAGTACTTGAAAACCCTTGGCGTCGAGAGATTCGATTAGCTCGTGAAGACTCACGTGGTTTTCCGCTTCCAGTAACGGCACCTGGCAAATTTCAAAGTGATCCATTTGAGCAGTGGGATCATGATCCTTTCTTACTCGCTCTTTCACACAGAAATCAGGGAGCAAGGACGGTGGTTCTTGGTGCACTCGCTGGGCTTGTCGGAGTCAATGACCCCTCATCATTTTTTCAGATCTGCCTTTCTCGTGAAGCTCGTTTAACAAGAGAGGACCTTCAAATTCTCTCCCTCGATGCGGAAACCCGTCTTTTAGCCGAAAGAGAATAATAAGTGTGTAAAGCGCACAGGTGGCCTCTCTGATGTGTAGTTTACTGAGGGTGTCTATAAAGATGAGAGAGACGATCAACCGGAAGACGGTTTTCAAGCTATCGTTGAATTTCGTGATGATCGATACGTTTCCGCACCTGAGAACTCTCTTACCTCTGCACTGAGTAAGGTTAACGATCCCTTCTATGAACATGCGACACTCTGTTTTGACACCTCTCAGTTTGATTGTAGTCAGAGTGGAGATGTTGTTCTGACGATGGATTTGTCAGATGAGAGTCTTTTTGAGCTACAAGAACTTTGTGACGGTGAGTTTCTTGGCGATATGAATTTCTGTTTCGGAAACGAGACAATCAATCAAGCCGAGCAAAATTTCCAACAAGCTTGCGGTGGTCCGTAGGCTATTTACTCCTCACACGGGTTTATCACAGAGACGCAGAGAACGTTGAGCCAGGATCTCTCTGTGTCTCTGTGGTTAGGCCAACTTAATACCTCGAATAAACGGCAAGGTGCTTGCACAGTATATGGCATGCAAGAAGAACTAGAGATTGATTTCTTAGTGTCTTCAGATAGTTAGGAGAGGGAAGGACTCTCCTAAGCGACAAAGAGATGACGAACCGTGTTGGTTTTCTGTCGGTTTATTGACGGCGTGGGCGTATGTTCCACGGCCTAGCAACGAGGTGATTATGACGGATTTAGCGTTTTGGAAGTTGGCCCTTGATGGAGCCCTAGTTCTCTCGCTTATCTTTTTCTGTGCGAGGTATGGAAGGCGAAGCTCGGTTTCGCCGCGCCACTTACAGGGGCTCGAAGATAGTTTGCGACGAATCGTAAAAGAAGCTGACACTGCCAGTTCTAGTCTTGCGCAAGAGTTAGTGCAAAACAAACGTGAGCTCGAACAGCTTCTCTATGACCTTGAGACGATGGAAAGTCGACTCACGAAGGGAATAGATGAAGCAGATGAAACGCGTAAAGCGCTGCTTTCGACAGCAAAGCGTGTTCAAGATCAACCACAATCTCATCGGAGTGTTGATGAATCCACTCTTAACGGATCTCCTGAGCCACAGAGAGTGCAAGAACAACCTCGCCGTGCTCCGGAGCAACCAATGCCAGCACGCACAACCCGGGCGCAAGAGAGACGAGACGCTGCTGAACAAGTCATGTACGAGATGCCAGAGCCTCCGAGCTTTGAATCAACACAGAACACATCGCAACGCCAGAGAAGTTCTGCGTCTGAGCCACAGATGAATCGACAGCCAGAGCCAGCAAAAACACCACTTACCTCGGCAGTTGAACGACATGCGGCGGCCTCTGCTGAGCAGCAACCAGTAAATATTTACGGGGAACCAATCGGGCAAGGTTCATCAAACACAATATACCGTGAAGCTAAGCAAGATCTTCGTACTGAGCAACAGGCTCAACCACTTGCAGCCTCTGTTGAAAAAATTATCGAGGAGGAGAGCCCAGCAATTGATACTGCAGCAATTGAGGAAATTTATGAAGCAGCGGAAAAGCTTCTACGTGCTGGAAGAGATGTTCGGTACGTCTCGGCACAAACTCATTTGCCAATGGAAGAGGTTCAGACCATTGCACGCATGATGAAAGAAGCGCGCCAAGAGCGACGACCGGCGCAAAAAGCAGCTACAGATCCGAGGTTAGGAGCTCTGACGCACACGATTAAGCGTGAACGGCACGTGATTTAGAGGAGTAGAGAGAGGATATGGATAGAGGAACGTACGCAGCAGCATCTGGTGGGCTGATCAGTCTTGCGAAGTTGCACGTTGTCAACAACAACCTAGCAAACGCCAACACTCCAGGGTTTAAGCGTCAGTATCTCATACGTGAGCAACAAGGTTTTGAAGACACGCTCACCTCGAAGCTGAATGAAAGTATGCCATTTGCTCAAGGCGATCACGATCGCACGCCAGGCGTTGTGCAGGTTCGTACAGCAACAGACTTTTCAATTGGAAGTATTCAAAATACTGGCCGAAAACTCGATGTTGCACTGGAAAATCCACACGATTTTTTTGTGGTCAATACTCCAGAGGGCCGCATGTTTACAAGGGCTGGGAACTTTTCAGTCGATGGAGAAGGGCAGCTTGTGACAGCTGACGGATATGCAATGCAAGGTGACGGAGGACCTATTGTTCTCGAAGGTGCCAATTCGTACATCACCAGTGGTGGAGTTGTTATGTCAGGCGGAAACGAGGTGGGACGACTCCTTGTTACACGATTCGAAGACCCTGCTGCTCTCGAGAGAGTAGGGAGCAATCGATATCGATCTTTGCCTGGTACTCCCGCACCAGTCCCACAAGAGAGCCCATCAATCGCTCCAAGTTCGTTAGAGATGTCAAATGTATCAGCTGTACAAAGTGTGATTGAGCTTATCTCGGCGACAAGAGGATTTGAACTTTATACAAAAACAGCTAGTTCAATCGACCAGATGAATGAACAAGCGATTTCACGAGTTGGAAGTAGTAGTAGCTAAGAGATACGAGTGAAACGGAAGAAAGGATAGCTATGTTACGAGCTTTATACACAGCAGCAACGGGAATGAACGCACAAGAAAAAAATATCGATGTGATATCGAACAACTTGGCGAACATTAATACCACCGGATTTAAGAAGAGTCGTGCTGATTTTCAAGATCTTGTTTATCAATATATTGTTGAGCCAGGAGCACAGACAACAGCCAACACAGCAAATCCAACCGGAATACAAATCGGTCTTGGGGTTGAAACCGTTTCCGTCCAAAAAATCTTCACTCAAGGTGACCTCACGAATACGGGGCGAGATCTTGATATTGCAATTGAAGGTGAGGGGATGCTTGCTATAACGCATCCATCAGGAAATGGGCTTGCGTATACACGAGCTGGATCACTCAGGGTAGATCAAGATGGCCAGTTGATAACTCCTGAAGGATTTCAGCTTGATGGGCTTGCCCCAATTCCAACTGATGCTCTCTCCATATCAATTAGCCAGGACGGTATTATCAGTGCCCTTGTCTCGGGATCTACTACGCCTACTCAGGTCGGAACGATGGAAGCGTATCGCTTTCCGAACAAAGGCGGTCTACGGGCTATTGGTATGAACCTTTTTGAAGAAACGGAAGCCTCAGGGACACCTCAAAGTGGAACGTTTGGAGCTGATGGATTTGGTCGAGTCAGTCAGGGGTTTCTCGAGTCAAGTAACGTTAGTGTTGTCGAGCAAGTCGTAAACATGATTACAGCGCAGCGAGCCTACGAAGCCTCCTCAAAAGGGGTTCAATCCGCTGACGATATGTTAAACCAAGCAATTAATCTTAAGAGGTAGCAATGAATAAAAAGCATCTCTTTGCCATAGCTTTTCTTTACGTTTTAGCCGCTCTTGTGGGAGCAAGTTCTACTGCCGAAGCAGCCTCACGAGAGAGTGGTAAGCGAACTATTAAGGTTGTTGGCAAGAAGGAGTCTACGGTTACAAAGAAAACCATTCATCTCAGTGATGTGGCTCACATCTCGTCAAAGTATGTTCGTGACGATGAAGCACTCATTGCACTGAAGAAAATAGAGCTTGCTCAAAGCCCACTCCCAGGAAAGCCGAAAACCTTTACGGCAGCTCAAGTTCTGGAAAAGATGCGAGAAGGTGGAGTGGATCTTCAAGCTATCGGATACGCCTTTCCCCGTACCATGAAGGTCTCACGTGCAGCGCGCGCTATTACAAGAGATGAAGTAAGCACTATCGTGCTCGCGGCTCTTAATGAAAGTAATCGTGATATTGAGCTCATTGATGTGGCTTACAATGAAGACACCTTGGTTGTTCCAGGTATTACAGAGCTTGAAGCGAAGCTTTTTCACTCTCAGCGACCAAATCAACTCTCAGTGGCGATTACAGCAGATGTTGAGGGTGAAAAGCCAATAACGTTCCATGTCCAAGCTACCGTCAAAGAGTGGGCAACTATTCCAGTAGCAAATCGACCTCTGTATCGAGGAAATATTGTTGGGCCTGGAGATGTTGTTATGGCACGTATGAACCTTGCTGAGCTACCGCAGGATGCAGCACGAGATTCTCAAAGTATTATTGGATACGCCACGAAGCGTCATATCGCCTACGGTGAGTTTTTCCGAAAGAATAAGTTGCATATTCCACCGCTTATCGAAGCAGGTGCCAAGGTTACAGTTCGTTACCGCTCAAAGTTTCTCGAAGCCACAGCTTCAGCCATTGCGCTCGAGGCAGGTATTGAGGGGCAACGAATTCGTGTAAGAAATGCTCAATCAAAGAAAACTGTTTTTGGTACGGTTCTTAGCCCAGGGCTTGTGGAGGTTGAACGATGAAAAAACTCTCTTTTGTCTCTACCTTTCTCTTCTGTCTCAGTGGTTGTGTTCCCCCAGGCGAGCTTGCACGCCCGACACTTCCATCGCTTGATTATGTAAGAAATCTGCACAGTCAGCATCATGCCCAACAAGAGGGAGTGCAGGCCGTAAATAGTCCTCAGATGGTTCGTGCACAACAAGCGGTAGGGTTTCGTTCCTCGCATCAACAGCCAGAACCTCAAGCTCAAGTACAGTTAGCTCAATATTCTGAGCCACAAGATTCTACTCGTGCGAGTTATCAATTTGCTGCCGAAACTCCTCAAGAAACGTTTTCAGGGAACAAGGAGATGGTTTCGAATATGGGAGCTCCTTCGTACGAGATGCACCGCGCTAGTCGTGAGATGACACGTCCATATAGAGGACCCCTTCGCTTAGGTGAGCCGGGAGTCACCTCTTCCTTGTGGCAGGATACTTCACATGCAAGTAGTTTGTTTCGAGATCACCGAGCGTTTCAGCCGATGGATCTGATTACGATTGTTGTAGAAGAGACATCGAAGGGCGCGAAAAAAGCAGATACCTCCACGAAGAAAGAGAGTTCGTTTCTTTCTGGTATCGCAACTCTCTTTGGCTTAGAGGATGATGTGGAAAACTCTTTTGGAGGAGTTGATACGGCCACGCTTGTTGACTCAAGTTGGGAGTCTGAATATGACGGTGAAGGGGAGACTACCCGAGAAGGAAGCTTAGAAGGTCGAATTGCGGCCGTTGTTGTAGAGGTGCTTCCCAATGGCGTGATGCGCATCGAAGGTGAAAAGATTATCGCAGTAAATAACGAAGAACAGATTATGGTTATCTCAGGGCTTGTGCGTCCGAGAGATGTTACTTCAAACAATGAAGTGTATTCGTCAAAACTTGCTAATCTCCGTGTCGACTACTTTGGTCGTGGCACACTGGGCGATGTGCAGTATGCCGGTTGGTTTGGACGATTGCTGAAAGTTGTTTGGCCGTTTTAGAGGGTGCTTTACATGTCTATACATCAAAGTATGTCAGAGAAGATTCGAAGCCGCTCTTGGTATGATGTGGCGGCTATCGTACTCCTTATTGTCTTCTTTCTTCTTCTGTCTTATCCAGCTCGCGCAGCCCGACTGAAAGACATTGCTGATGTTGAAGGTGTACGTGGGAACCAGCTTTATGGGTACGGCCTTGTTGTGGGGCTCAATGGTACAGGTGATGGAAACAGTATCGATTTCACCAACAAAAGTATCTCAAACATGCTTGAGCGTGTGGGGCTGAGTATAAATGCAGACGAAATCAAGGTAAAGAATGTAGCTAGTGTTATGGTTACAGCAACACTTCCACCATTTTCACGTCCGGGAAGTCAGATTGACGTCACGCTTTCATCCCTTGGTGATGCAAAGAGTTTACAAGGTGGAACACTGCTTTTGACTCCGCTCAAAGGTGCCAACGGTAATACATATGCCGTCGCGCAAGGTGCGGTGACTGTTGGTGGATTCTCTGTTGCAGCAGGTGGAGATGCTGCTATTAAGAATCACCCTACTGTTGGAATAATCTCACGAGGAGCCTCTGTTGAGCGATCTATTCCCTTTGATCTCTTTCAATCAAAGCGGGTTCGTATCGTACTTCGTAAACCTGATTTCACGACGATGACTCGTGTCGTTGACGCTATTAACTCAGATCTTGGGCGTCCACTGGCTGTTGCACTCGACTCAGCAAGCGTAGAGTTACCACTGATGGGAGCGTTTGGTCGTGATCCGATAGGGTTTGTCTCTCGTGTTGAGCAGATCAATGTTGAGCAAGACATGACAGCACGTGTTGTTGTCAATGAGCGAACGGGAACTATCGTTATGGGACAACATGTCACCATCAATCAAGTAGCTCTTGCTCATGGAAATTTAAGTATTGCTATTCGCTCTGAGACTCAAGTTTCACAACCCGAAGAGTTTGCTGAATCAGGAACAACGGAGGTTATTGCTAATACTGATGTTCAAGTTGGAGAGGACCAAAGTGGGCTAAGCCTTGTTGGTGGTCAAGTTACGCTTGGAGAACTTGTTGATGCACTCAACGCTCTTGGCGCAACTCCACGAGACTTAATCTCAATCTTTATGGCACTTCAACGTGCAGGTTCACTACAAGCTGAATTAGAAATCATGTAGAGGTTGTTATGTCGGATCTTCTTGGAAAAATTGGACTAGCAGGCAATGGCCTTGATGCTGGACAACTGGAATTTGCCAGAATGAAGCGTCAAACTGAGCAGCTTACACAGCTCAAGGAAGCTCAAGCCTCCCAGACTGTCAAAGACTCCAATATGAGAGGCGAGGGCCAGGACCCAGAAAAAGCTGCCGCTCAATTTGAGGCATTACTCTTGCAACAGATGATGAAAGAGATGTGGAAATCGGTACCTTCCGCTGGCCTCATCTCGGGGTCTCGAGAAGAGGAGCTCTACCGTGATATGCTCAATGAGCAGATTGCAAAGCAGATTTCCGAAACTCAACCCCTTGGAATTAAAGACTTAATTCTAGGTGAAATGGAAAAAGAGGATGGGGGTGAAGCGAAGTAAGCACCACCTGCGTCTAAAATTATAAGTGCTCTCCCAACGTAGGCTGCTGTATAAGG
>JAUIBK010000077.1 GCA_030428205.1 bacterium | reverse complement strand
AAGCTCTTGTCGAGATCGGTGTTCTTGATTCGAACACGACAGAACCGATCCAGCTCAATACTGAAACGGGGCTGATACAGCATGTTGCAGCACTGTACGATATTGATGAACAAGAGATTCTCATACAACTTGCAGAACATCTTCACTGCTCATGGATTGATCTTGAACTCCCAGAGATAGCAGACCATATTCAATCCACAGATTTTAAAGATAACGTTGATAATGAGCAGCTCTGGAAATACAAGATCGCACCCCTATGGGAAGAGAAAAAACACATTCTCGTTGCTACGGTAAATCCTTATGATTTAGAAGCACTCCGCGCTTTAGAATTTCGTCTCAGTAAACCAACCCGTGCGGTTCTCGTTGAAGAGCCCAAACTGATCAAGCTCCTCACCTCAACCTATCCAATGCAACACGAGCAATTTGATGAGCTCGGCGAACTAGACTCCGGAGAGTATGTCGAGCTGGTCTCTGATGACTTTGATGAGCCTGAGATCGATCTCACAGCCCCTGATGCACCTCCAATCGTCCGTCTTGCAAACAAAATTATCTCTGATGGTGTAACGAGGAATGCAAGCGACATTCACCTTGAGCCAGGCCAACACGCGCTTGAAGTTCGATTTCGTATCGATGGGGTGATGGAGAGTATCTTGGATATTCCAAAGAGACTCCAGGGCTACCTACTCTCACGATTTAAGATCATCGCCGGGATGGACATCGCCGAAAGACGGCGGCCTCAAGACGGCGCACTACATCTACGTGTTGCCGGCGCTCCGGTAGACATGCGTGTCTCAACCATTCCAACCCCACACGGTGAAAAAATTGTACTTCGCCTTCTGCGCCAAGATGCACTTGAACTCTCATTTAACTCCCTTGGAATTTCTAATACATTGGAGAAAAAGCTTTTTTCCGTGCTTAACAAAAAAGGAAAGCTCTTTCTTGTTACAGGTCCAACAGGCTCTGGGAAAACAACCCTCCTCTATACCGCGCTCAATTACGTCAAAGACGGAAAGACCAATATTCAGACAGTTGAAGACCCAATTGAGTATCAAATTGACGGCATCAGCCAAGTTCAAGTAAACCAAGCCGCAAACGTTACCTTTGCCTCTGCGCTCCGCTCAATTTTACGCCAAGATCCAGATGTCATCATGATTGGTGAAATACGCGACTCAGAAACAGCCGACATAGCACTTCAAGCAGCCCAAACTGGCCATCTTGTACTCTCAACCTTGCATACAAACGACGCTCCAAGCGCCGTTAGCAGACTACTGAATCTCGGCGCCGACCCATTTCTGATCGGCTCCACCTTAGAAGGTGTTCTTGCACAGAGACTAGTCCGAAAATTGTGTCTCGAGTGCGCCGTACCTGCAACAGAAGAGCATCTTGCCCGCTACCAGGACTACCTCACACTCTTTGACAGTGAGACTCAGTTTAAGATGTCGTGTGGATGCTCCAAGTGTTTTGGAAGTGGATACTCCGGAAGAACAGCAGTCTTTAGCTACTTACCGATTACCGACCCAATTAGTGAGCTCATCTACCGACACGCCCCGCTAAGCGAAATCGAGGAGAAGGCCAAAGAGGTAGGCTACCTCACTCTCTCAGACGCCTCTATTGAACTTGTACGCCAGGGAGTTACCTCTCTTGATGAAGTCATCGCCTACCTAGAGATAGAAGAACAAAAACAGGCTGCAATAGAAGCTGCACCAACCCAATCTCAGCTTGCTCCCCAAGCACCATCATCAAACACCCACTCTCTTCCTATTGAAGAGGAAGACTCAGGAACTCTCAAGAAACAACGTGTATTACTTGTTGAAGACGACGAGGACGTTCGATCTATCTTATCCATGCTACTCGAGCGAGAGATGTACGAGGTGATTGAAGCAGAAAACGGGCTTGATGCTCTTGAAAAGGTCTACGAAACAGTCCCCCAAGTTGTTCTCTGCGATCTGATGATGCCTCAAATGGACGGCCGTGAGTTCTTACGCCGCATGCAACAAAATTCCCAAACCGACCATATTCCAATTATCTTTCTCACCGCAGCAGACTCCGAAGAAAACGAGATCGGGTTACTTGACCTTGGAGCTGAAGATTTTGTGAGCAAGACGGCTTCGAGTGAAGTTATGCTCAGCAGGGTCAGAAATGCGATGAAGAAGGTTCGAAGATAGTTCTCAACTGCTCGCAAGTACTCTTCTAGATTTCATTCCTGCGTCTTGGCTCACTCTGAGGTGTTGACATTGAGGCTTCAAATCTGACTCGGCACTCAAGATATAATAGAACACGGAGGAGGAGTTCGGATTAGCTTACAATAAAGATAAGCCTATTTGCAGGCATCCCCTGTAAGAGGACCACTACATGGTAGAGTTCGCCCAACACTTTCATCAATTGAACTCCCTGAAGAACTACTACGATCTTCAAGCATCTTACCGAATGCTATAAAAACGATAAGGAGAAGAGAGAGCGCAATAGCATATTCCAACAATGTTGCCCCAACCTGGCCCATAGAGCGGGGTTTATGAAATCGTACATTCATAGAGAATCTCTCTTAAAGTGCAAGCTCTGGCTTAACTACATGTTCATGGAAGATAAAATCGGCATGATCCCAGAAGTTTTCATTAGTTCCAGAATTCGTAAGTCCAAGTCCCCTGACCCAGTACTGGTTCCAAGGAAGATTATCAGAGGGAACTCCTGCTGCTGGGTGATAGGGGTAATAAATATAGAGAGTTCTCAATCCCCTCTCGCCCTCTTCTCTATTATCATCAAGGATTCGAAATGCTTTCAAAAACTGGTCCTTGCTAGCGTCTGTGACAGATAAGTAGTCGGGTGGAAAATAGACCACTGTAAGTTGGCGAGTCTGTAAGCTACCGGTAGTAAGAATCTGCCTAATAGTTCCGCACTCATCATCCGGTGAGGGGGAATCAGAACAGTCTCCAACAATAGGACGATGCACAATCAGGAATATATGTCTATCATCCTCCGGCACGTTTCCTACTCTATCAGTAGTGACGCTAGGTGAGTCATGGATATGTCCTTGCCGAGGCCATGCTCCAGGTTTATCTCTATCTCCTCCAGGAGGAGTTCCATCTGAATTAAGGTATTGCAGAAACGCAACAATATCACCGCGAAAAGCATTCGGATCAAGTGAGTGGTATTCTTTTTCGGCACCTGTCTCATCAAGCTTCGAGCACCCAGCTGCCGGAGTAGGACAGAACTCAACACGGCCCATGAAGTTCATTAATTCAGGAGCTGTAAGAGCGCAGTGCCCAGGTGAAGAGAGACCATCACAGTAAGAGGCTGTTTGTGACCACCCCTGAGAAGAGCTAGGAGTAAAAAGAGGTAGAGTATAATCCAATGTTTGGTATTCGATAGGTTCAAAAGTTGACTGAAGTGCGTTCGTTGACGCGGGATCTAACTCAAGCTTAGAACCAAGACCGTTTGTAACAGCAAATAGATGAAAACAATCCTGGAGTTGACTCATAGCTAGACGTTCGGCCTGCTGAGCACCGCCACAGTCTGTCGACGGACATAGGTAATCTTCATCTTCGGGATCCCCACTTCCGTCAAAGGTACTGCTATAAGGGCCTGCTCCACCCACTGTAAAATTTACATAAGGATAGAAATACTCACGACTCAATAAATCCGAATTTGCTATCATACGAATAGGCCAATTACGGAGTTGCTTTGTTGTATCATCACTAAAGGCATAGCTGGATGTATCAGTATTAAAGTTATAAGGCTGTAAGAGTAGAATCTCTGAAGAGTTTCTGGTCGGAGCATAACGTGCCAAACGTTCTACAAAGCTCTGTAAAAAAACATTTCTCGCTGCTATCAAGGGATTATAGCAGCCAAGGAGGAGAGCTCTTCTCTCGTCTACTCCAGAAGGGTTACCTGTTTCAGCAAAGGCTAAGCCAGTTAAGGGGATATCGCGAGTATCATCAACGATATCGTCATTGAACTGAGGTCTCTCACCTATGAATGAAAAAACGTCATTTTCTAAGGGATGTGAAAAGTCCGAGGTCTGCGCAAAGACATCGTACTGAGAACCGGGAGTAACAGGTACTTCAAGCTGCGGGGCAATCCCAATGACAACACCTTTACTATTAGCAATCATATCCCGATCCATAGCATCACGAAGTGCATACGCAATCTTCGCATGAACCGTACTGTTACTGAGTAAATTCGGAAAGATATGATCTACTTCAACACTAACTTCACATCCGAAAAAAGAATTAGCGTCACCGGTACCTACAAAGCCAACTGGATAGCCATCATCATCCGACGTAAATAAGCCGTGAGAAACATCAGTGTTAATAGAACAGTAGTCACATGGTATAAGGCCGCTTAAAGAAGCCTTGTAGCCAACTCCACCAAGACCATCTAAGTATGGCGTACCAGAATCAAGTATCGTAGGAACAGTAATGACAAACTCTTGGATATCTCCATAGGAAGAGAGACGACCATCAGCAGGTAGGCGTGAAGCAACTCGACTAAGAGCTGAAGAGATCATTGGCATTGCCTCAATACCATGACTACACACCTCAGTTAAGAGCGTTTCAGCCTGCGCCCGTACAATTTTCGTACGATTTGTATCTATGGCATAAATAGCAAAGAAAGAAAAAAGCCCAACGACGACGACTGCAGTAAGAGGCATAAAAATCCCTCTCTCGGACCCATATGAGTTGTATGAAAGTAATCGCAGCTTCTTCATTCGAGTTTTCATCTTCTTAACCTGTTTCAAAACGGTGACTTCGAGTTACAACAATCGCAGGAGGGACTCCACCACCAGTAACAAGACTCAGGAGCCGTAAAAAAGGTGACACAAATCCTTGCGCAGGCCGAAAAGAACAGGTCAAACCGAGAATATTCTCGCTATAGTTTACGTCACCAATCTGAGGACAAGAGCTATCAAAGTGGCACTCATGGCCAAAGTAGGGATCAATAAACCGACAAGCAAGACAGCCGTCATTGCCAGGTTCGTCAGGATCGCATGGAGTACGAACCGTTTGGCCAGAGGTTGTTCGCATATGTTGAGCTGCATATACGAGAGCATATGTATAATGAGCAGGTAAATCCTGAAGGACTATTCCACTTCCAAACGTATCATCGACCCACTGATTGAGTAGATCTCTTGCTTCATCCTGAGGAACTGAAATTGTCACATAGGGTGAAACGTCTGAAAAGGTTCCGGTTCCTGCGTGCCAAGCATTGATATGGCTGATAATTTCACTGCCAACGAGACGATCTTGACCACGTGTGAGAGCAAGTCGAGTTGTACCAACAGCTGTTTGTAAAGACCCAACAGCACTAAAATAGACACCAAGAGCAATAATGAAGAAAATAAAAAGGAGAAAAATCGGAAGTCCAATCGCAACTTCAACGATCGAGACACCACCTTCTCCCTGAGAACAGTAGCTGTACACACGTCTAAATATGGTGGAACGAGAAAACCCGAAAATCATCCACAACCTTAGTTCGTTAGAGAAACTCATTAACACCTGAATGACCACCTCAGCCACTCACAGTAAGATTAAGCAAAATACGTACCAGTAATTGTAGAGAAATGTGAGTAGTTGCGAAAGCTTAAGCTTTTTGCCTCTGAAAGAATTTCAAAGGCATGGGGCTATCACTCAGAAAATAAATAGGAATATTTATTGGTAACATCAGACGCAGCAAGTGCTTTTAAAGGTAGGAATAAATTTTGCATATCTCTAACAGTAGACTGATACAGGTAGTGGGAACTGTGTCTTTTCAGCTAGTTATGATGGGTTTCTAGCATGTTTTTATCTTGGGTTTAAAGGTAACTGTGGTTATGGCTCAATTCAATCTTCTTCGTAAATCAACCTCTTCACTCTCTCTTGTCGTAGGTTCACTTCTTTTTGCTTCAACTTCTTTTGCTCAAACTGGCACATTTGTCCAGGTCACAGGCCTTCAAGCTGATGTGGGCACGAACGCAATGGGCACGACCGGTGCAATTGAGCTACGATCAACTGGTAACGGTCTACCCGACCTATTAATGATTAACCAATCATACCAGAACTCTGGAATCGGTGGCCTCCTTACCAAAAGAATAGATGGTGATGCTATAAATTCTAGTGGCGGAAAAACCGTCTCGCATCCTAGCCCATACCAAGGGACAACGCAGTACGGTGAGAGCGTAAGTGATCTTGGCGACCTGATAGCGATCTCAGCTCCAAACCACGGTCAGGCAACAGGAAGTAACTGTAATGGAGACAATAGAGGACGAGTAGATTTCCACTCTCGGACAACCCTTGAGTCTCTTTTCCAAAATATGCCACAGATTTCTGCGAGCCAAGTACTTCCGACACCAGCTCACTACATCATTGCTCCAAGTGATTATGCGAACCTTGGACGTATCCTTGAGTTTTCTCAGCTCGATGAGACCTCTATTCAAAATCAACTTTTTGTAACAGGTGAGAGATGCTCTCCTACAGGAAACGATGGTGATGGAGCAGTCTTCATCTATCAGCTCGATAACAATACTCAAGCACCTGGTTCAAGCTCTCAAAACCATACTCCTACTCCTATTCATGTTATTGAGTCTCCTCAATCTGGGACAGACTTTGGACAGGCAATCAAAGTTATTCCAGATGTGAATGGTGACGGTATCAGCGAGCTCGCGGTGGGTGATCCAGATGCTACAGTTTGTAGCGGAGTACACGGTGCTGTATATGTGTATTCCGGGCAACACATTCTTTCAGGCCAAACTCATCAGATAGGAAATCCGTTATGTGGTGAAATCAACATTGGATCTTCTCTTGATTCTCGATTTGGTGCTGCCATAGAAGCTGCAGATGGAAGACTCTTCGTTGGTGCGCCCGAGCAGGACGGCTGTGAATTAGGGTACAATCTATATCCCCTCGACGTTTGGAATTCGTGTAACGGCGGTTCAAACATCGAGGCCGACCAAGGTGCGGTCTTCATCTTCAAATATATAAACAACACTTGGGTACGAGAATCTGAACGTATTGATGCACGTGTCCTCACAATGGGAAATACAGCTGCTGCACACAGCTTTGGTGCTTCACTTGTCCATCTTCCAAGTACGTTCGCCGACGGGACTCAGGTTGGCCCTTTCTTACAGGTAGGAGCACAGGGGCGTTCGACAGGTCTCACCAACGCGGGTTCTGTCTCCCAGCTTGACCTTGCCTGAGCCGCCCTCGATCGCTTCGGTGACAACAACGGTCTGGCCGATCACCCTGTCGGCACGCTTGTTCATCATCGGGTCGGCTTCGTGGATCGGATTGCTGCGCAGGTAGCGCCGGCCGGCAAACACCGCCAGGATCGCCAGCAACGCGAAGATCACGATCTGCAGCGGCACGCCGATCGGCAACATCCACGTCAGGAAGCCGACGATCAGCGCCGCGCCGGCCATCCAGATCAGGAACACACCGGGCACTGCCATTTCGGCGGC
>JAUIBK010000027.1 GCA_030428205.1 bacterium | reverse complement strand
CAAGCCCTACCGTCCGATGTGATCAACATTCTCGAATTCATGGTGTATCTATTCGCCTTTATTGTCGGCACCGGGGTGTTGTGGATTGCCATTCTGTATGTTGTCGACGTCAACCAGACGCAGAGCACACTCAGGCGCAACTACCCGGTGATTGCGCGCTTCCGCTACTTCTTCGAGCACCTGGGCGAATTTTTCCGCCAGTATTTCTTTGCGCTCGACCGTGAAGAATTGCCGTTTAACCGGGCGGAACGCTCATGGTGTTACCGCGCGGCCAAGGATGTCGATTCCACCGTGGCGTTTGGTTCTACCAAGGATTTGCGCCCATCCGGTACCGTCTATTTCGTCAATTGCCCGTTCCCGACACTGGATGAGGACACGGTTGCGCCGACCGAAATGACCTTCGGGCCGGACTGCACATACCCCTACACCACCACCTCTTTTTTCAATATTTCCGGCATGAGCTTCGGGGCGCTGTCGGTGCCTGCGGTTCGCGCCCTTTCCAAAGGTGCGCATATGGCCGGCATCTGGATGAATACCGGTGAAGGCGGGCTGTCCCCCTATCACCTCGAAGGCGGGGCGGACATCGTTTTCCAGATCGGCACCGCCAAGTTCGGCGTGCGCAAAAAAGAAGGCGGGTTTGACGAGGACAAGCTGAAGGAAGTCGGTGGGCATCCGAATGTGAAGATGATTGAGATCAAGCTCAGCCAGGGCGCAAAGCCGGGCAAAGGCGGCATATTGCCGGGCGTCAAAGTGACCGAGGAAATCGCAGCGATCCGTAATATCGAAGTAGGACATGACGCCATCAGCCCCAACCGTCACCCGGAAGTTGACAGTGTCGGCGACCTGCTGGATATGATCGCCTATGTGCGCAGCATCACTGGCAAACCCGTCGGGTTTAAAACCGTGATCGGCGCCTATGGCTGGATTGATGATTTATGCCGTGAAATCCATCAGCGTGGCACGGAAAGCGCGCCCGATTTCATCACCGTCGATAGTGCCGATGGCGGCACCGGCGCCGCGCCGATGTCACTGATCGATAATATGGGCATCCCGATTCGCGAGAGCCTGCCGCTGGTGGTTGATTTGCTGCACAAGCACGGGCTGCGTGAGCGTATTCGCGTGGTGGCCAGCGGCAAACTCATCAACCCGTCGGAAGTGGCGTGGGCGCTCTGCGCCGGGGCGGATGCCGTGGTTTCCGCGCGCGGTTTCATGTTCGCGCTTGGCTGCATTCAGGCGCTGCAATGCAATAAGAACACCTGCCCGACCGGGGTAACCACGCATGATCCGAAGCTGCAGAAAGGGCTGGACCCGGCGAATAAATCCGTGCGGGTGATGCAGTACGCCAAGAATATGATGAAGGAAGTGGGTGTGATTGCGCATTCCTGCGGGGTGGCTGAGCCGCGCCGTTTGCGCCGCATGCATGCCCGCATCGTCATGGAAAACGGTCAGTCCATGTCGATGGAAGACCTCTATGCCAACCCGAATGAAACCGGCAAAAAAGTTGCCTGACACGAAAGGAAACATCATGTCACACGCCAAGCAAGCCGCCGCCGAGGCACCCCACACTGAGAATGCTTCCGACCTGTTCGTCCGGGCGCTGGAAAATGAAGGGGTGGAGCGTATCTACGCCGTACCGGGGGAAGAAAACCTCGATTTGCTGGAAGCCATCCGCACCTCCAGTATTGAGATCGTACTGACGCGGCATGAGCAGGGCGCCGGGTTTATGGCCGCCACCTATGGCCGTCTGACCGGCAAACCGGGTGTATGCATGGCCACGCTTGGCCCCGGTGCCACCAATCTGGTGACCGCCGCCGCCTATGCACAGCTTGGCGCGTTTCCGATGATGATGATTACCGGGCAGAAGCCGATCAAGTCCAGTAAACAGGGGCAATTCCAGATTATCGACGTGGTGGATATGATGCGCCCAATTACCAAATACACGGCGCAGATCGTCAATGTGAACCGCATCCCCAGCATGGTGCGCGAAGCCTTCCGGCTGGCGCAGGAAGAGCGGCCGGGCGCGGTGCATCTGGAGTTGCCGGAAGATATCGCCGCCGAGCCGCTGGACGATAAAACCACCCCGGTGTTCGGCATCTCTCAGCGGCGCTGGGCGCATGCCGACCGGGAGATTCTGGATAAAGCCGCCGAGATGATTCGCAACGCCAGGCATCCACTGCTGCTGGTCGGTGCCGGCGCCAACCGTGCGCGCATCTGGGAAGCGCTGACCGAGTTTGTCAATGTCACCGGCATCCCGTTTTTCAATACGCAGATGGGTAAAGGCGTTATTCGCGGCAAGCATGATCTGTTTGTCGGCACCGCCGCGCTTTCCAGCGACGATTACGTGCATTGCGCCATCGACAAGGCCGATTTGATTATCAATGTCGGGCATGACGTGATCGAGAAACCGCCTTTCTTCATGGAGCATGGTGGCACCAAGGTGATCCACGTAAATTTCAAATCCGCCGAGGTGGATAACGTCTATTTCCCGCAGATCGAAGTGGTCGGCGATATCGCCACCTCGGTGCAACGCCTCGCTAATCGCGTCGGCAAGGTCGATAGCCACGATTTCGCGTATTTCATGAAGGTACGCGATTACATCGAGCAGGATGTGCAGCGCGGCAAGGACGACGACAGCTTCCCGGTCAAGCCGCAACGGCTGGTGTGGGATGTGCGCCGGGTAATGCCGGAAGACGGGATCATCGCGCTCGATAACGGCGTCTATAAAATCTGGTTTACCCGCAATTACCGCACCACGCAGCCGAACACGGTGCTACTGGATAACGCACTGGCGACAATGGGTGCCGGTCTGCCTTCCGCGATGGAAGCAGCGCGGCTGTATCCGGATCGCCGGGTGATGGCCATTTGCGGCGACGGCGGCTTCATGATGAATTCGCAGGAGATGGAGACCGCCATCCGCCTGAAATTGAATCTGGTGGTGATGGTTATCAACGACAGCTCCTACGGCATGATCCGCTGGAAGCAATACGCGATGGGGCTGGAGGATTACGGGCTGGAATTCGGCAACCCGGACTTCGTCAAATACGCCGAGAGTTATGGCGCTACCGGGCATCGTGTCACCAGCGCCGATGCATTGCTGCCAACGCTGGAGAAAGCCTTTGAGGCCGGGGGTGTGCATCTGGTTGATGTGCCGGTGGATTACTCCGAGAATACCAAAGTTCTGGTCGATGAGTTGAAAGCAAAAGTCTGTCTGGTATAGTGCAGGCTCGATCACCCCAAACGAGGTACGCATCATGACAGCACTCGCTTCATCCAACGATGCTTCCAGCATCACCATCACCTCACCGAATGACGGATCGGCGCTGGACACCATCCCCATGCAAAGCGCCGCCGATGCCGAGCGTATGCTGGCAACCGCCTCCGCATTGTTCAAGGATCGCGATGGCTGGCTGCCGTCGCATGAGCGTATGGCAATCCTGCATAAAACCGCCGAACTGGTCGAGCAGGAGCAGGATGCTCTGGCTCAACTCATTGCCGCCGAGGGTGGTAAACCGCTGATCGATGCACGGGTGGAAGTGACCCGCGCCATTGACGGCATCAAGCTGGCGGCCAATGAATTGCTGAGCGTGATGCGCGGCGAGGAAATCCCGATGGGGCATACCAAAGCAACGGTCGGGCGTACCGCCTTCACCGTGCGCGAACCGATTGGCGTGGTGGTGGCGCTGAGCGCTTTTAATCACCCGCTGAACCTGATCGTGCATCAGGTGATGCCTGCGGTAGCGGTCGGTTGCCCGGCAATCGTCAAACCCGCATCCACCACCCCGCTCTGCTGCCTGCGCCTGTGTGAATTATTGCAAGAGGCCGGATTACCGGAAGGCTGGGTGCAGCCCATCGTCTGCGAGAATGACGTGGCGGAAAAACTGGCGACCGATACCCGCATTCAATTTCTGACCTTTATCGGTTCCGCCCGCGTGGGCTGGATGCTGCGCAGCAAACTGGCGTCGGGCACACGTTGTGCGCTGGAGCATGGCGGTGTGGCGCCGGTGATCGTCGATGACACCGCTTCGCTGGATACCGTGGTGCCATCCCTGCTGAAAGGCGGGTTTTACCATGCCGGGCAGGTATGTGTCTCCGTGCAGCGCATTTATGCGCATGCCTCCATCGCCAAGGAGCTGGCCGACAAGCTGGCCGACGGCGCAGCCAGGCTGGTGGTGGGCGATGCGCGTGATGAAAAAACCGAAGTCGGCCCGCTGATCCTGCCGCGGGAAGTGGAGCGCGTCGATAGCTGGGTGAAAGAAGCCATTGATGCCGGGGCGACCTGTCTGACCGGCGGCAAGCCTATCGATACGCGTTACTATGAGCCGACGGTGCTGTTCGACCCGCCTGCCGATGCCAAGGTTTCCACGCAGGAAGTGTTCGGCCCGGTGGTCTGCGTCTACCCCTACACCGACCGTCTGCAGGCGATTGAGGCAGCCAACAGCCTCGATGTCGCGTTTCAGGCATCGGTCTTCACCGAGCGGCTGGATATCGCCGAAGATACGGTGGCGCGGCTCGATGCCTCCGCCGTCATGGTCAATGACCATACCGCTTTCCGTTCCGACTGGATGCCGTTTGCCGGACGCCGCGCTTCCGGGTATGGTGTCGGCGGGATCGGCTATACCATGCATGACATGACCCAACTCAAAATGACCGTTATCAAACACGCATAGGACACCTCATGAGCAAACGTATTCTCCTTGTCGTCACCTCCGCCGATTACATGGAAGGCGCACCGGAAAAGACCGGCTACTGGCTCGAGGAAGCCGCCGCGCCCTATTACGTGTTCAGCGATGCCGGATACGAGGTGGATATCGCCTCACCCGAAGGCGGGAATGCTCCGAGGGATCCGCGCGGGATGGAGGCGGAGAACCAGACCGAGCATACTCGCCGCTTTGCGCTCGATACCGAGGCGACCGGCAAAATCACGAATACGCGCGTGCTGGCCGCATGCGGTAGCGCGGATTACGACGCGGTCTATTTCGCGGGCGGGCACGGCACCATGACCGATTTTCCGAGTGACGAGTCCGTCAAACACTGCGTTGAGCAATTTTATCAATCGGGCAAGCCGGTCGCGTCCGTCTGCCACGGCCCGGCCTGTCTGGTCGGCGCGCGCAATCCGCAGGGCAAGCCGATTATCGACGGGCATCGCTTCACCTGCTTTACCGATTCGGAAGAACACGCCATCGGCTGCGAAGCGATCGTGCCGTTCCTGCTGGAGACCAAACTGCGCGAGCAAGGCGGCCGCGCACAGACAGCAGAGGATTTCACCGCCCATGTGGTATCGGACGGGCAACTGATTACCGGGCAGAACCCGCCCTCTTCCGCTGGCGTCGCGCAAGCCGTGTTGGAAAAACTACAGCAGAGCAACGCCGCATAACCCCTCCCAGCGCTCCCGGCGCAGAGGCTTGCGTTTGATGATGGATGCAAGTACAACTTAAGCGTGGGACAGCGAAACGTAACGACGAAAGAGATGATTTTCCGGGAGGGTGATCCCGGAGACAATGCGTATGTGATTAAATCCGGGCGCATTGAGATTCTCAAACATGCCGAGCATGGCGAAGTGCAACTGGCCGTGCTGGAATCCGGAGCGGTGTTTGGGGAAATGGCACTGTTCGATGCCGATGAGGTGCGCTCCGCCTCCGCCCGCGCACTGGACGATGCAGTGCTGGATGAATTATCAGCAGAAGATTTTCAGCTCTTGCTGGCGAAATGTCCGGGGCAGTTGTTGCCTTTCCTGAATACGCT
The DNA here is from genome assembly GCA_030428205.1 of bacterium. Lineage (GTDB taxonomy): Bacteria > Bdellovibrionota_C > UBA2361 > UBA2361 > RFPC01 > JAUIBK01. The sequence continues at coordinate 38,771 of JAUIBK010000027.1, read as the reverse complement.
GGTGGATCGCCTGCGCGGGCTGAACCGCCGCATTGCCGCCACCGAGCGCGCTACGGTGCTGCTGGATGCGGATATCAACAACATCACCATCGAATCCATGCAGGATGCGTTTGAGCCGATCACCGTCGAGACGGCCAACCTGCCGTTCAGTATCGGTGGGCACCCCAACACCGAGCCACCCAAAGGGCATAATGATCTGGAAATCGCCTGCGCCGAGCCGTCGCCCTGCCAGATTTCCTATGAGCATTGCACGATTGAGCATCAGGAAGACGGTGTGTATGTGGTGGATGCAGGCAGCCGTTTCTGTACCAGCGTCAACGGTAAATATGTCGGGCGCGCCAAAATATCCTACAAAGCCCCGCTAGTGCCGGGTGAGAATACGGTGATACTGGGCGATCATACCTCGCCGTATATTCTGAAAATCACGTGTGAGTAGGCGCTTAGGCCAGCAGATTCAGCAACGAGCCGCCGTTTTCATTATCCGAACCGCCAGACAGCAGGCTGCTCATCAGATCGGCTCTGGCGCTGCCATTGGCGATATTCTGAATTGCATCCAGATCAGCAAGCAGCTTGGCCGCCGTCTTTTCATCGACATTCTCAGCAATGAAATTATCGAGATCGGTGGTCATATCGATGATGGTGGCAGGCTTTTCAATGTATTCCGCGCGCAACAGCTTCTCCATCGAGGCAATCGACGTTTTTGCCGAGCCACCTGAGATGAGACCGCCAATGCCTTTATTCGACAATGAATTGGAAATCAGTCCCGCTACTTGCGCACTTTCAAACATGAACACTCCTCCTGAGCTACCTAATACACTACCATAAACCTCTTAAGATTGCATTAAGAACCTTTGCACCCTTTCTATTGCGCCACGGCTGTATTTGGCGTATCCAAGGAGTCATGTCTGATATACTTACCAAATGCCCGTTGCGGGAGGCCGTTCTGGCGCTTGGCATGGGCAATGTCTACGAAGGCTTTGACCATTCCGAGTACCCGCATGAGGTGGGCATGGCCGGTGGTGCCGCCAGCCCGGTATTCGAGCAGATTATCCGCGTGCTCAAGCCGCGCATGATGATCGAAGTCGGCTCATGGACCGGCGCATCCGCTATTAATATCGGCCAGTTGCTCAAGCAGCATGTCGGCGAATCCACCCTGCTGTGCATCGATACCTGGCTGGGATCACACCATTTGCTGTGGTCGGATGAGTTGCGCCCGCAGCTCTACCTCAAGCACGGTTTCCCGATGCAGTATTTCCAGTTCATCGCCAATATGATGAAGCAGGGGTTAGAGGATGTGGTGCTGCCGCTGCCGATGACCTCCTCTGCTGCGGCCAATTATCTCGCCATGAAAGACGTGCAGGTAGATTGCATTTATGTCGATGGCAGCCATGACGAAGAAGATGTCTATAGCGACGTCACCAAATACTGGAAGCTGCTGCGTCCGGGCGGGGTGATGATCGGCGATGACTACTCGCCGCGCTATCCCGGCTGCGTGAAGGCCGTCAACCGCTTCATCTACGAAGAAGGGCTGATTATCAAAGTCCTTGAGAAAAAATGGGTGGTAGAAAAGCCTGCTGACTAGGCTGGCGCCGTTATTTTCATGATCTCCGCCAGTTTCGGCATCAGCATTTTGCGCGGGCCTTTCATGTGGAAGACATAGACTTCCTGCAGATGTTCCGGGCGCAGATCCATATGTAGCTGCGCGCCCTCAGCGCGGTAAGCAGGCGAAAAATTATAGCGCTCCAGCCCGAACAGGCGCACCTCAGCCGCGCCATACTGCATGCTCTCCTGACCGTCACGAATGGCCTTGCCCAGCATCAGCATCAGCACATGCTGCGCGCCCCACCACTGGTCGTAATGGCGGATGACATCGTCGCGGAACTGCTCATATTCGGCAAAGTCATCGGTTTCCTTCACCTGCTCGATCTGCGCCACCCAGTCGGTATAAAACGCCAGCGCCGCCTCGGTGGTGCGGGCGAACATCACCCCACCATTGACCGGCGTTTTCTGCGAACCGATCGGGATACCGCGCTCACTGTAGCGGAGGTTGGGGTCGAACCCGGCAGTGAAGGCCACATCCCATGTGTCGGCGAAGGCATCGGTGATATTGCGGTTGAGCAGAATGTCGATATCCATGAAGACAATCTGCGCCTCCCTTCCCTGCTGCACCGCCTCGGTCAGATAGTCGCGATATGCCCGCACACGGTGATAGATCAGCCGGTCCATGGTGATCGCCTCGTCGCGCCGCACGGTGACGTCAGGGCAGGATGCGTGGATCATGCTGTCCGCATCGGTAATCAGCACAATCTCGGCATCCGGGACATGGTGGCGGATCGAGGCCACGCACAGGCGCAGCATGTCCGCCGGGGTGATGCTCTTATTCACCGTCTCGGAAAATGCCAGCGCTTCCGCCATTTCCTGCGCTTTGTCCTCAACGAAAAACAGCACGATCTCGTTTCTGCTTGCCATGACTCACCCTATGTTGGAAAACTGTAGCAGCTACAGTACGGGACAGGACACGGGAGTCAATGGGCGAGTTCATCAAACAATTCTGGGAATCTCAGGCGGAGAAGCACGGCACGTCGCACACGGCGTCGTGGGGCGATCATTTTGCCATCGATCTTGAGATCGACGCCATCGCCAAACATATCGCCGCCGGGCAGACAGTGCTTGATATCGGCTGCGCCAACGGGTTCGCCACGCTGGAGCAATATAGCCGCCAGCCGGGTGCGACTTTTGTTGGCGTGGATTATGCCGAGACGATGGTAGCGCAGGCGCAGAAAGCCAAAGGCGCTGCCGGGATTGGCGATGCAGTGCAATTTCAGCATGCCGACATTCGCGAGCTGCCGTTTGAGGATGCCAGCTTCGACGTTACCTACACCACCCGCGTGCTGATCAACCTGCCGACCTGGGAAGAACAGCAGCAGGGCATCCGTGAGGCCATCCGCGTCACCCGTCCCGGCGGGACTATCGTGTTATCGGAAGGGTTCTGGGAGCCGCTGTGTTTCCTCAACACGCTGCGCCAGCTCTTCGGGCAGGAGCCGCTGGTCGAACACGACTTCAACCGCTACCTGAAAAAGGCGCGGCTGGAGGACTGGCTGGAAGAGCATTCGCTCAGCTTCGAGGTCGATGATTTCGCCTCGCTTTATTATCTCGGCACGCGCGTGCTGCGTGAGGTGATGCTGGATACCCTGCCGCCTTTCGGCGATTACAACAGCCCGGTCAATCAGCTGTTTCACCAGATCGAGAAGGATTATTCCGGCGGCGGCTGCGGCATTCAGCAGGCCTACATCATCCGCAAGCCTGCGTGAGTGATGACCTCCCCCGCCGCCTTCATCCCGTTTAACAAACCGGCCGTGGTCGGACGCGAGCTGGAGTATGTGCAGGAAGCAATTACCGGCAAGGCGGGCATCGCCGGGAACGGTTATTTTGTGCGCCAGTGTGAGCAATGGTTCACAGAGCGCATCGGCAGCCATGCGGCGCTGCTGACCGGCAGTTGCACCCATGCGCTGGAGATTGCAGCGCTGCTGCTCGATCTGCAGCCGGGCGACGAAATCATCATGCCGTCCTACACTTTCGTGACCACCGCCAACGCTTTTGTACTGCATGGCGGCACGCCGGTCTTCGTCGATATCCATGCCGACACGATGAATATCGATGAGCGGCTGATTGAGGATGCCATCACCGAGCGCACCCGTGCCATCGTGGTGATGCATTACGGTGGGGTGTCCTGCCGGATGGGGCGCATCATGGAGCTGGCAGAGAAGCACCATCTGGTAGTGATTGAGGATGCGGCGCAGGCGATGCTCAGTCGTTTCCGCGACCGTCCGCTCGGCTCGTTCGGGCAGATGGCGACCTTTAGTTTTCACGAGACCAAGAATTACACTTCCGGCGAAGGCGGGGTGCTGCTGCTCAATGACCCGGCCTATCAGAGCCGCGCTGAAATCCTGCGTGAGAAAGGCACCAACCGCAACCAGTTTTTCCGTGGCGAAGTCGATAAATACACTTGGGTAGATATCGGTGGGAGCTACCTTCCTTCTGAGATTATTGCAGCATTTCTCTACGGCCAACTTGAGCAGGCTCAGAGTATCAACAACGAGCGACTTTCTATCTGGAACACTTATAATGAGGCCCTGGCACCACTTCAGGCACGTGGAGATTTACGCCAACCCATTATCCCTGAGAACTGTGAGCACAATGCTCATATGTACTATTTTTTAACAGAAACCCCCGAAGCACGCACAGAGCTCCTTTCGTTCCTCAAAGCACAAGGCGTTTCAGCTGTCTTTCACTACGTTCCACTTCACACCTCACCAATGGGGAAATCACTCGGAAACAACGCTGGCGCCCTACCAGTTACCGAAGATCTCTCAGAGCGGATTGTTCGCCTCCCACTCTACTGTGGGCTTTCCCAAGGAGAGCAAGAGCGAGTATGTCGTGCCGTAACAGAATTCTATACTGGAGCAAAGCAAATCACCCCTGTCTCAAGTGGAAAAATGGTCTCAAACGCTTAGAACTTCTCCATAAACCAACAAGGATAGTCGACCTCCACGTTCAGTTGGCCATACTCACGCAGCGCTGCTTCTGTGAATGCAGCAGCAGAGTGAGCAAAAAAGAAATTTCCTTCAAGTGACACAAAGGTAAGAGCGTCTTGAAGTTGTCTATCTTGCTCAAAGAGAGTTTTGGGAGAGAAAATCTTTTGAACGTGCTCGGGGACAATCTCAAATCGTAACCCCTCCTCAATAGTTCCACTGCTAAGCTCGACAGACTTCACTGCTAACGTTTCAAAAGAAGAAAACGAGACTTCCTCTCTCATAAGCCAATCTGGATAGTGGCTAAAACTTGAAGTACCTACACTCACCCCGAGTCCAAGCACCTGAACATCTCGCTCCAGGAGTCGACCAAAACACGACCCGCTTCCATAAAGCTCAGAGCAGGTATGCACCCCATCGACAAGAGCTTCTGCGCTCTTCCCCCACACAGCAACAGGGACCCAAGGGTGTGCCCCACGGTAGACACCTGGAAAGCGACGGAAGATCTCTGTAAGAAGCCCCATACGCGATGGTGTTGCAAGTGTTGAAAAAGGTGCTTCAGGTTCATAGGGGATCTCAAGAAGCACAGGGTGATACTTGTAGATCCAAGGATATGTCGGAAAACAGAGAAGCCCTTCCTCGCCTATACGACTTTGGAGTGTTTCAATGACCTGTTGGTAGGAGAGGCCAAAAAACTCCATTCGGTCCCAGTTACTATGAACAAAATAAACTCCTCCTTGCCTAACACCGAGGGTATCGAGCAATTCTTCGAAAGATGCAGATTCAATCTGACGAGGAATGAGGGTCATGAGGAGGCGGCAGCGGCCGTTTGACCTTGCTTCAATAAGACAAATGACTTCATCGACTCGAGAGAGCCTAAGTTTTCTACCGTAATCTCATCATGAGCGAGCCGGATGCTAAACTGAGATTCAAGCCACACAACAAGCTCAATGATACTTGCTGAATCAAGGAGCCCAGTCTCAGGGATGATATCTGTTGCAGAAAGCGACGAGGCGTCATTTCCAAGCCGCCCAGCGAGCTCACATACTTTTTCATGAATTTCGTTTTGAATCGTTTCACCTTGATCAGACATAGACTCTTCCTTCTGCGGATAGGACAAAAATCTCTACAGTTCTACTATATGGTTCAACACTCCTGCAACAGCAGCTCCGTGGAGCAACTGATGGTCATAGGTACACCCAAGTACAGCAGGCTCAGTACCATCCTCTCTCGGGGATAGTGCAGAGTGTGCAATAATGAGGGCAGTACGAGGAGGGAGGATAGGAACGTGCCTCTTCACCCCCTGTTTTGCAAGGCTACTAAATGAGACGGTCATACCAGAGGAGCTTTCCGCTGAAATCTTCCCTCGAAAAGCATCCATCTGCAATTCGCCAAGAGCACTCAAGAACTCCTTGGGAGAAAGCGAAGCAGCATCACGAATAACTCCCATATATAACGTTCCACGAGCTTCAATAGTAAACCCGAGGTGTACCTGCTCAGAGCTGTAGACTGAGAGGATCGAAGAGAACTCCGTGTTCTTCTTGTACCTTCTTTGCGTGTTTTCTCCACGGTGCTTGGTCATACTCAACTTCAAGATAAGTCGCGACAGCATTATCACGTTGCCACCTTACTGTAGACGCCATGACACGCTCTTCGGGGGTAAACTCACGACTCTCATACCCATCAATCGATTGCGGAGCAGTTACGGCAGCAGGTCGAGCCACTGCTTGTTCACTTCCTCCACCCTCTGAAAAACGGAGAACATCATCGGCCGAGATGCGATCTCCTGACGAGGGCGAAACACTCTCAAGATCAACTCCTAGCTTACGCGCTAATGCACGAGCTTTCATGGTTGCTTTTCGAGCTGGGTTCTTCCCGGAAGGTGCTGGCAGCTCGTTTGTCTTAGCAACCTGAGGAATCTCCTCATCCGCACTTTCACCAATCCAACACAGGAGTGAACCCACAGAAAGCTCTTCTCCTTTTTCCGCTGAAAGGCCAAGAATAAATCCTTCTTGTTCGGCTTCAACGTCAAGGGAAGCTTTCCCGCCTTCAAGTGTTACAATCGGGTCTCCTTGGCCTATTTTATCCCCAGCTTGCACAAGAAGATCGGTAAGACGGAGGACATCTTCATTAGCGTTCAGACGTGGGACAAAAACTGGTGAAGGCATGTAACTCTATCCTCAAAGATAATGATGTATTATCCGAAAACCTCAAATATTTCTTCTAGTACGGAATCGACCTGGGGAAGAACTGCACGTTCTAAGTTTCTCGCAGCTGCTACCGGTATAGGCTTTGCACCGATACGTAGAATACTTTCTGTATGCATCCCACGTTCACTAAGCCCAGCGATAACTTCCGAAGAAAAACTCCCTTGCACAGGGGATTCTTCAAGAAAAACAAGGGTCTCATGACCACCAAGAGCAGAGAAGAGCGTATTATGCGGCACTGGTGAAAGAAGGCTTGGAATAACAAGAGCAACAGAGAGCTCTTCTTCGTCTCTCAATCGGTCTGCGACCTGCTCAGCAAGAGGCAGATTTCCACCAAATGTTACGATGGTAAGGTCAGGGCTACCTTCCGTTTTCGAAAGGAGTGTTGGGAAAAAATCAGCATACAAGTCAGAAGCTACTGGCGGAACCGTTTCATAATCTCCCGGTTCACATACAGCATCATAGAGAAGTTTATTTTCCATAAAAACAACTGGACCATACGCTTCAACCGAAGAGCAGAGCAGTTGTCCTACGTTATGGCGGTGAGACGGTGCAACAAGAGTTAAGCCTGGGATCGGCATGAGCAAACTTTCAACGCACTGACTATGCGTTGGTCCGTATCCACGGTGTCCTCCCCCAGGTGTTCGCACAACAAGGTGAAACTCTTCTTCTCGACCAAGCCACGGAAGTTTTACCGCTTGGTTATAAAGTTGATCAATACAGAGAGAGAGAAAGTCTGCAAACATGATCTCGACTATCGGCTTATGGCCAGAAAGTGCGAACCCTATACCAACGCCCGTAATTCCTGCTTCACTAATAGGAGTAGAGACTGTACGATCTGGAAATGCAGTGCTCAAACCTTTGGTAACCTTAAAGGCTCCACCGTACGGATCATGCAGGTCCTCACCAATCAATAAGGCTTTATCATCATTCGAAAACAAGGTGTGAAGAGCATGATTGATCTGATCTCTTACAGAGCCCTTTACAAGCTCAAGAGCGATCGCTTCAAGGGGAGCTTGTTTTCCATCAGGAAAGTGTATCTCTGACTCATGTGGTTCAGGCGCTAACACCAACTCATTTGCTAAAGTTTCAAGGTATGTAGTGTTCGCGGCTTCGATCTCTTCGCGCACACTTCTCTCTAACTGTTCACCTAAGGCACGGAGCGGATCTCTCTTTGCGATACGCTCTTTTTCCTCTTCAGGACGGTGGTCATCTCCTTTACTGTGCGGTCCAAGCCGAGCTGTCTCAACGACAACGAAAGCAGGAGTGCTCTCCTTTCGGACCTGAGACACGATACGTTCACAATCATCAAAGAAGCTTGGCGAGCTATCATCCAAGGAATGAGTTGTAAGACCAAATGCCTCACCACGCTTCTCTATCGTCCCACCAATAGTGTCTTTCGTTTCTGTTGTTTGAGCCACGCGATTGTGTTCAACAACAAAGATGACTGGCAACTTCCAAATTGAGGCAAGGTTCATGCTTTCATACAAAAGCCCTTCGCCAAGTGTTCCGTCACCAATGAAAATAGCAACAACACCATCTTCTCCGATACATTGCTCGGCCTTAGCTAGGCCAACTCCAATACCGGTAAGACCTGCTTGGACTCCTGAGCTATGAAATCGGTGAAATGCTAAGTGTTGACTCCCTCCGCGGCCACCACACACAGCTCCTTCCCGCCCCATGATTTCCGCAAGAAGCCCTCGAACTTGACCTGAATACGCCAAGAAGTGGCCGTGATTTCTGTGGTTCGAAAGGACGACATCTCTCGGGCTTGAAAGAGCACGGAGGAGGCCCACTGCGCACAACTCCTGTCCGAGGCACGTATGCACCGTTCCTGACAATTGTCCACGACCAAAGAGCTTTAGAAGGGTTTGCTCCGTTTCACGCAGCAGGTGTCCAATAGCAAAGGCATCTTGGTGGGACGAACCGATAACAAGACGTCCTTGCTCGACCTTAAGCCACTGAGGCGCTGAGGGAGAAGATTCACTAAGATCGAGAGCAGTTCCCATAGAACGAAGCAGCACCTAAGCGATTAATGGATATTTTCAGGGTGAGCGTGCTTGAGCACACACGCAACAACTTGCGGTGGAGCTTCTTCTTCAACACGATTCGGGTGTGTAATTGTCAAAGAAGATTCAACTTCAAAACCTTCTTCACGCATCAGATCAAGAACTTCTGTATCACTGCGGAAGAGCGTAACATGATCTTCTTGAGCAGCATTAATGGCCGCAGTCATAAACATCCTTCCCTCAGGAGCGAGGGCTGCAGCGGCTCGTTGCAGAAGAAGATTTGGATCTGGAACATGCTCAAGAAGCTCACCACAAATAAGAGCATCAGTCTTCGGACAAGGCTGTTCAAGAATATCGGCTAAGTGAAACGTAGCATTCGAGATGCCTGCAGAAGTAAACATTTGCTCAGAGTACGCAATACTATGACGACTAATATCATACGCACTCACTTTCATGTCTTTCCACTTTTCAAGGAACAGCAGAGAAAGAAATCCGTGCCCTACCCCCCATTCGGTGAGTGTTTCACCGCCAGGGAATTGATCAACAAATTGTGCTGTGTAGTACTGAACAAGTTCATAGTGGTGAGGCCAAAAGTAATACGTCAGGTAAAGTCCTTCTAGGTAGTACGCTTCCATCACTTCAGCGTTGTCATAGACCTTCTCACACACCTCTGCGAGGGTTGCCTCATCCATGGCATAACGGCCAGTCTTTTTAAACTCTAATTCTTCTCGCAGAATCTCTTGATTAAACCGCGTATAAGCTTCAACAGCAGCATTCGGCAAAGGCTTACCAGGAAACGCCGTTTTTAATCGCTCAAGGTGCCTTTCCGCAGCACGGGTATAGTCCCGGCCTTCATTTGCGATAAGTTCATCTATCGGCTTTGCAAGAAAAGAGAAAAAAGATGAACGAAGAGCTCCAAGAAAGTCTGTTAGGAGAGGAGCTGATTCGCTTGCAAGTGATGAATCGCTAGACAGTGCTTCTTGTGACATATGCAAAAGTACCTTTCATTCGGGAGAAAATCCTCCTTATACTCTTGGTATCACAGCAGAAAGTCAAGGCCTGGGAACAGTAAGCTATCGATTATACGAGAACTTCCGTCTCCTCACCTTCTTGAGTGACGATACGATCCACAAGAAAAAGTGGGCGGGCTTTTGAGAGCTCAAAAATCTTTCCAATATAGAGCCCAACGATACCAAGGCAAACTAAGATAAGTCCGGTACAAAGCAACATAGCAGCAATAATGGATGTCCAACCCGCCTGAGCTCCAACAGTAAAATAGAAACCTATAATCAAGGCTGTCATTACAAGAGAGAAGAAAAAGAAGAAAAAGCCAAGGTAAATAGAGACCCAAAGGAGCTTATCTGAGTTTGCTGTAAGGCCAGTGATTGCATGGTGAAAGAGTGTGCGAAACGTATATGAACTCGTTCCTTCAAAACGTTCGCGGTGATCTACCTCGATCGTAGCATGAGGTAGTCCGATCCACTGAAGAATTGAGATATACGCCTTGTTCGGTTCACGAAAATGGCTAAATGCCCTAGCCGCCTTGCGGCTCATTATGGCATACCCACTAAGATTAGGATCAATTTGATGAGTATCAGTTAAGAGGTTAAAAACCCAATGAAAAAGGTAGGATACAAAGTTCTTTTTGCGAGAGTGTCTCCTTTCCTTCTTGCGAGTAAAGACAATATCAACATCAGACTGTATCTTCTCATAGAGCTCACGGATATACACAGGATCATCTTGTAGATCACAGTCCATCACAACAACGTAGGCACCTTGCGATAACTCAACTCCAGCTCTGACGGCGTTGTGCTGCCCGAAATTCCTAGCAAGCTTCACGCCTCGCACATGTGGATTAGACTTGGCTTGTTTTTCAATCTCCGACCATGAGTTATCAGGGCTGCCGTCTTCAACAAGGATAATCTCAAAAGAATCAGTCAGTTGCTTTACCGAGTCAGTAATCCGAGCAACCAACTCACCCACAATCTTCTCTGCACGATAGACAGGGCTTACTACTGAGATTACAGGCTGGCGCTTGGCTTCATGAGTAGGTCTATCGAAATGGGCGGAATGTTCGCCATTGGTGGGAGCATGAACATGTGACATATCAGAGTACACCTCCGGGTAGACAAGCAGATAGTGAACCACAAAATAGTACTCAAATCCAGTCCAAGGCTCAGCCAACTCATTGATTTTTTTGTACTAGACGAATAAAGTAGCGCCTTAGAACACGCCACTATCTCGCTCAAGTAGAATTCTCCATAGGAAGGGGCCCTCTTCCACTGGAGGCTTTGTGAGCAAAGTGTGCACACCAGAGTGGAGGTTATGTATGAACTCTGATTTAAACGCTCTCCTTGTCGAAGTCTTAAGGATCCCTTCAGAGAGGCTCTCTGACGAACTAACGATGCAAGACGTTGAAGAGTGGGATTCCCTCCGACAGATGGAGCTCATTGTTGCTGTTGAAGAGACTTACCAGATCGAACTGAGTGGTGATGATATTGCCAACATGGCAAGCATCTCCGGGATTCGCAAAACTGTTGAATCAAAAGTAGGAGCTGCCTAAGCGATGCAAACAGAAGGCAAAGTCGCTATCGTCACTGGCGGAGTAAATGGGTTTGGTCGAGCCATGGTCGAACAGCTCTGCGAGCAGGGAGCTCAGGTTGTGGTCTTTGATATCGATCCAGATGGAGCTCAGAAACTCAATCAGGAAAACACGAAAGATGTCGTCTTTTATCAGTGCGACATTACCTCGCCTTCTGAAGTTGAAAAAGCTGTTGAAAACACATTTCAAAAATTTGGTTGCATCGATCTCCTTATTAATAATGCAGGCATTCTCTATAGTGCTCCGCTGCTCAGCTTTGCAGGTGGTGCTTTTGAGCGCCACTCCTTTGAAGACTGGGAGCGAGTCATCAACACCAACTTAAGCTCTGTTTTTCTTGTGACCTCTTTCGTTGCCCAGAAGATGGTCAAAAAACGTACAAAGGGCGTTATTATTAATATTAGCTCAATATCTGCTAACGGAAATCCTGGGCAGTCGGCATACTCTGCAGCCAAGGCAGGAGTAAATGCTCTTACAACTACCTGGGCACGCGAGCTTAGTATGCTTGGTATACGTGTTGCAGCTGTAGCCCCTGGATTTTTTGATACTCCTTCTACTCATGAGGCTGTGCCTGAGACTACTCTCAAAGAGATCAAAAAGAAGATTCCTGTTCGTAGGCTCGGAAAAATCGAAGAGCTCGTTGATGGTATCATGCACGTTATCTCGAATGATTTTTATAACGGTAAAGTTCTCGAGCTCGACGGTGGACACGTTTTGTCCTAGCTGAGCATTTCGGGGGCGGTTCAATACAAAACTTTCGTCTATGTATAACTTTACGATCCCACGTGCCTTTGAAACTCTCGTAGATCAATACGAAGACAAACAAGCTCTCCGTTTTGAAAGTGGTGAATCTCATACCTACGGGTCACTCAACACTCAAGCGAATCAACTCGCTCACCACCTCATTGAGCTCGGAGTAAAGTCTCGCGACGTTATCTGTATCTCTGGTGACAAGACCCCACTCACTTATGCCCTCATTTTCGCTTGCTTAAAGATTGGGGCTCCTTATGCAGTGCTCGATCCAGAGTCCCCGATCTCAAGGCTTGAAAAAATTATCTCCAACTGCGCTCCTCACTTGGTTTTCGCCGACGACAAGCTCACCGAAAACCTTGGCCAACACTTCTCTCAGTTCTCTGATCAGAGATCCAACATTCGCTTTCAAAGCTTTTCCTTAGTAGCCACTCAATCAGCTGGTCTTTCAACCGAAAACCTCATGGCCTGCTCTCAGCTTACGGGTAATACTCCGGCCTACATCATGTACACCTCGGGATCTACAGGATTTCCCAAAGGTGCTGTCATGACTCACGCCAACGTCTTAAATTTTGCAGCGTGGGGAAAAGAGGAATTTGGTGTTGAAGTCGACGATGTGTTCACCAACGTCAACCCTCTTTACTTTGATAATTCGGTCTATGACCTCTACGTCTCTCTCCTCAACGGGGCTACATTAGCTCCATTTTCCAAAGCGCTCGTTTCGCAACCAAAGTTGCTCGTCGAGGCAATCGACAAAATTGAGTGTACCGCATGGTTTTCCGTCCCCTCACTGCTCATGTTTCTTATGAGTAGCAAGGTTCTCACCAAAGATACTTTTCGCTCACTTCGAAGGTTTGTTTTTGGTGGCGAAGGATACCCAAAGAGCCAACTCAAAAAGCTCTACGATCTCTATCACGACCACGCCACGCTCTTTAATGTTTACGGCCCCACTGAGTGTACCTGTATGTGCTCCTCGTATGTCATCTCCGAGGAAGACTTTGAAGACCTGCATGGGTTTCCTCCACTCGGTAGCATTATCAACAACTTTGACTTCCATATAGTTGATGATGCAAATCAGTGTATTGCCAACGGAGAAGCTGGCGAGCTGTGCCTACTCGGTCCAAACGTTGGCATGGGCTATTTTAACGATCCGGAGCGAACGGCAAGAGCCTTCGCGCAGACCCCTACCCACGACTCCTACCGTGAAGTGATGTACAAAACAGGCGATCTCGTTCGCTACAACTCAGAGGATAATAAGATTTATATTCTTGGCCGCGTGGACAACCAGGTAAAGCACATGGGTTACCGCATTGAACTCGAAGAGATCGAAAATGGCCTCTGCACACTTGATTATGTGCATCAAGCTGCCGTCGTTCACGGTGAACGCCGAGGACTCAGCCAACTCCTTGCTGTCGTACAGGTCAAGCAAGAGGTAGAAAAACGTATTGTGCGTGAGGACCTCAAAAACGTTCTCCCACACTATATGATCCCAACAGAATTCCTTGTTAGTACGGACGAAATTGTCAAAAATCAAAATGGCAAGATTGATCGCAAACGCATTGCTCACGAACACTTTGGAGGCAACTAAGAATTATGGCCAAGATAGTTTTATTTGGGACAGGAAGAGCAGCCAACACAGCATTTCGCTACCTCACACACGACAGTGAGCACGAAGTCGTTGCGTTTACCGTCGAAAAAGAATTTCTCAACGAGGGGGAATTTCTCGGACTCCCTGTCGTTGCCTTTGAGGAGATTACCGAACACTACCCTCCTTCTGACTACCAAATGCTCGTTTTTATGGGATACCATAAAATGAACGGAGTACGTGAAGAGAAGTATCTCGCCGCGAAAGACAAAGGCTATACCTGTGCCTCTTATATTCACTCGAGCAACACGTTCCTTGAACCTCCTACCATTGGAGAAAACTGCTTTATCTTGGCTCACCAATCAATCGATCTTGATGTGACTATTGGAAATAATGTGGTGATGTGGAGCCAGAATCATATAGGCGACCGCACTACGATTGGTGACAATACTTGGATCACATCAGACGTGAGTATCAGTGGAGACATTATTATTGAGAAAAACTGTTTTCTCGGCGTCAATTCCACCATCTGCCATGAGGTCGTTCTCAAACCGAAATCATTCATTAGCGCCGGTGCCATTATTGCTCAAAGCACTGAAGAAGGTGGTGTCTACATTGCTCCTGCAGCGCAGAAGGGCCCACTCAATAGCGATCGATTCTTGCGTATGGTGAATATCACGTAATCCTCGATTCCGAGCCATCACCCCTCGCAAGTGGGTCGAGCTAGAGCGGAGTACCCATGAGAGCATTCTTCATAAACATTTCCATAGCCAGTCTTTCGCTGGCTCTCTCACTCGCTATCATGGCGACTTACTACCACCACCGCGCCTCTCAAAATCCACTAAAAGGTATTCGCTCCTCAATAACGGTAGAAGGAGACCCACTGATCGTCAAAGATCGTGAAATCGGTTTTGTAGCGACGAAAAAAGCTATCTCTAAGCGAACGGATAAACTCTCTGGCCTGACGTATGCAATCTATACGGACGCCCTCGGAGCTCGAGTTCGTTCTGCTACCGAAGAAACACCATCAGAGGTAGACCTGATGACAATCGGCGGCTCCTTTTCCTGGGGGCACGGCATTGATCAAGAACAAACTTTTACTCACCTCGTAGCAAAAACACAAAATCTTTCTTCAGCAAACTTCGCCTTTGGAAGCTACGGAACGGTGCAATCCTTACAGCTCCTTAACCGCCACAAAAAGCTCAATCCAAAAATAGTTCTTTACGGTGTGATTGAAGACCACCTGAGGAGAAACCTCTCTCCATGTGCTCCCAATCTTTCTGCGTATTGCCTGCCTGTGGCTCATGTAACTTTTGCTTCAGGCCTCAACAGCCCAACGCTTTCACCACCACATTTAGAATACTTCTCACCTGACCTCGATCGAGCTTACTTTGAGCAAGTCATTCAAAATAAAGGCTCTGCTTGGAATAAGATTATCTGGCAATTCAAACGTGATCTCTATGGATTAAGATTTAAACGAGACGTTCAGTACGAGGCAACCGAAGAAAAGAAAGCCTCTGCCTATTCGTTCCTGTTTAAGCAATTGATTGATGTAACATCTTCTCTGGGTGCAAAGTTAATCGTTTTATCAATTCCCCGCCTCGAATGTGAAAGAGCAACACCAGCTCCCCCGGCTATTCGAAAGGCAGCAGACACCCATGACACTCTTTTTCTTGATAGTTATCCTATCATCAAAAAATCATGTGAAGCTGGCAAAGGAGCTAAACTTATCTTACCAAACGATGCTCATCCAAGTGCTTACACGCACAAACTTCTTGCCGAGCTTCTCTTGAATCACATAGGTAAGAATGGAATGTTCGTTACGCAACGCTTGCAGTAACAAGACAGCTTCCACCGAAAGGGATTTTACCACCCTTCTTAAGCCGAGAAAGCTCCACCGAAAGCACCCGCGACAGAATATTTTGAGCAACGCCACCACCAGGTGCGTGGTCGCGTTGATACGTGTCGAGTTCTCCCGTTTTTCGCAGTCCAATAAGTCCAGGAAGCACACGAAGGAAAAAAATGGCTGGCGGTAAGAACGAAAAAATATAGGTGCCAAAATCTATCTTCATACCAGCTTTTTCAAAAACACGGGAGAGGCTGGAGAGCGTGTAACGCCGATAGTGCTGCGCGTACACATCTTCTTGCGACCAAAGCCACTGATACGCTGGCACGGTGAGGTAGAGTCTCCCATCGGAGCTCAGGGCAGAGCGAATCATCTTGAGAAATGCCACATCATCTTCAATGTGCTCGAGTACATCAAAGAGACCAACAGCCGGAAGGGAATGCGGCTCGAACTGGGCGTCTTGTAAGGTAGAACAAACAACTGTATCGAGGCCACGTTTTTTAGCATTCAGAGCACCTGAAACACCCGGTTCAACAAGCACCACATCAAAGCCAGCTTCTTTCATACCAAGAGAAACAAAACCGTTACCGCCTCCAATATCATAGATTGCACCAAGAGGAGGAAATGATTCAATGAGCGAGACGATTGCCTTATTACGGTGTTGAAACCAAAAAGAGTTCTCTTCAATTTGATAGCAACCTTCATTTCCTTCCTCAGGATACGAAATTGAAGATTGATCTTTTGAAACCCAGAGCCCATCGGATTGAAGGATAAGATTCGAAGATTGAAACGATGGGATATGCTGTGCACACTGCGTCACGTCATTACCTCAGAAGTAGAAATCAGAGCCGAGAGTATATACCAGCCGCCAAGAGAAATGCCCGGCAGATTGTCAAACCCTGATCGGGTTTGCCCTATGATTCGGCTGGTATATTAGTTGTCCCTCGACTCGGCTGAGTTCGTCGCAGGCCGGGGGACTTCCGGACATTTTCAATGTCCTCCAGTATACACCAACTGGGAAGAAGTATCGAGCGTTGCTCCAGAAGAAAAAATCCTCTAGTCTCCCTATACGAATACAACTTTTTCCCTAATGAGTATCTCTGTGAAGTTCGGATTTCAGAATATAGGCGTCGCCCTTGAGCAACGCGCCCTCGCCCGAAACGCCTCTCCTCAGCGTCTTGCGCGGCTAGAATATACCCTCTTTCGAATCAAATCCTTACTCCAGAAAAAATCACCCCCTTTCTCCTCTCGAGCCGACTCGGCGAGGTACTTGGCTGCAAACAGACTTCTTGATCTAGGGCAAACTCAAGCTGCTTTTCACGTGCTACAGAAACTCCTCAAGAAGAAAGCAACATCGTGTGAAGTATGCACCACACTTGGCACCTTGTTGCTCCGTTCTCACAAATTCGATCAAGCACTTGAACAATTCCACCGTGCCCTCTCTCTTGAAGCAAGCCACACCCTTGCACTGATCGGAGCTGCACACTGTCATGCACATACAGGAGATCGATCCCTCTGGCTACAAAGCCTTGAGCGTTTACGTCCTATGATGACAGCCCATGATACTCTTACTGTCGAAGAACAGCTTGAGCTTGCCCGTGCGCTTTTAACGGCTCATGAACACGAATCAGCCAAAGAGCTTCTCTTACAGACCACGACTCAGTATCCAAGTGATGAAAAAGGCTGGGCCGAGCTCGTCACACTTTATAGAAATACTGGCGAGTATCAAGAGGCACTCAACACACTCACTCTCGCCAAGGAAGCTACTTCTCTCACCCCACACTTAGAGTGGTTTCAAATGCTCCTCGAAGGCGATCTCGCCGTTTATACCAAGGGGAAACGCCCGTGCATTCCTTCACAAACAATCCCCTCCGGCGATCCAAATATAATTCTTCACGTCCTTGAGTCCTCACTCCCAGATCAAACAAGTGGGTACTCGTATCGCTCTCACCATATTCTTTGTGCCCTTGCTCAGATGGGTTACTCGACAAAGGCCGTTACCCGACCAGGCTTTGCAACGAAACAAACTCAGCAATCCCCGATTCAAGTTGATGAAATTGACTATCACCGCATACTGTCTCCCGGCCATTACAACTATCGCTGCAATCCACTAGACTCCTACCTTCAGGCATATAGTGAAGGTATTGGTGAATTAGTCACTCAAGACAAGCCAGCCATCATTCATGCGCACTCAAATTTTAAGAATGGATTCGCTGCTTATGCCGTTGCCAAGGCCTTTCAGATCCCTTTCGTCTACGAGCTGCGCGGGCTCTGGGAAGACACGCAAGTCGCCGTGGGAGCCATCGAAGAGAGCAGCGACCGTTATCAATTCTTCAAAGCAATGGAGAACGAGTGCTTACAACAAGCTGATGCTGTTATTACACTCTCTCAAACACTCAAAAACGATCTCATTCAACGAGCCATCGATCCCCATAAGATTTGGATTGTGCCTAACGGCGTTGACCTCGAGCAATTTCCTCTTCTTCCAAAAGATACGTCACTTGCAAGCTCTCTTGGCATCGCTGAGGAAATCGTACTGGGATACATCGGCTCACTCTCTCACTACGAAGGACTCGAACTTCTTCTCGAATCATTTCAAGACATTCTTGAGCATTGTCCAAATACGAAGCTCCTTATCATTGGAAGTGGTCCAATGGAGTCGCGCTTACATGAACTGAGAAACAACCTTCAGCTGCAAGAGCAGATCATACTCCCAGGGCGCATCCCTCAAGATGAGGTGGCTCAATACTCAACCCTTATCGATATTATGGTGCTTCCACGCCTTCCTTCTCGGGTTTGCAATCTCGTCTCCCCTCTCAAACCAGTCGAAGCAATGGCAACAGGCAAAGCTCTCCTGATGAGCGATCTCCCTGTGCTCCAAGAGCTCTCGGGTAGCGGCACATACGCGAGACACTTTGCAGCAGGTTGTACAGAATCACTGACGTTTGAAGCCATCCACTTGATCAAAGATGCCCATCTCCGAAATGAACTTGGCTCAAGTGCCAAGGATCATATCCGGAAACACCTCTCGTGGGCCAAAGTGTGTCAAACCTACAAAGAAGTCTACTCATCTCTGCTGACCTCTCAATCCAAGCATCAAGAGCAGCGAGCATCATAAACTTAGACTTTGCGCCAAAGCACAACTTTAAGATTGTTCGTTCGCCAGTAGTCAGGAAATTTTGGTAGAGCTCTCTTCCCTACTTCATACAACTTTTCATAGGACTCCTGAGAAGCAAGAGAACATGAGGCGGGAAGGAGAATATAATCAACGACTCTTATATCTGCATCCTCACACGACCCCTCAATAGCCTGCGGAACAAGAGAATCGAAAAACACACTCTCCCGAGCAATGAACACTTTTGAGTCTTTGGGGACATTCTCTCTTATCCAGCGTGCCATCTCCACCCTCGAATCTTCGAGCGCTAGTACACGTTTTCTCCACTCAAGTAGTGGCGAAGAAGTTTCAAGAGCTATGAGGATAAAAATGGCGCACGCAACAAGAGGTGTCACTTTGAACTTTTTGGCATAAGAAAGAAGCTGCCGACACCCCACCCCTGCAAGTGGCAAAAAGAGACATACAATCGGTAGCATATTTCGAAAAGGCTGGTAGTCTGAGCGAAAAAGCGCCAAACCGAGCACACCAAGAAAAGCAATTATACCAGCAGACAACGGACGAAGAGTTCTATCAACCAAAAGTGCAAGAAAACCGATCCCTATGAGAATCGAGATAAATACCCCAACCTCGTTAACCGACAGCATATTGGCAAGATACCCCGAAGCACTTGATTTTGTAGCATAGTATCCCCACTGAGCCTGAATATCAGCAAAGACATCAATGGGGCGCATCAGAAGTGCTGGCATCGTAACGAGTATAGCCCCGAGAAAAACGACAGCGAGCGTCACTGATTGTTTGCATTTATGAACAAAAGAGAACCCAGGAACAAACCAGAGTGAGACAAGAGGAAGGAGGAGTATAGCTCCTGCCGGATACTTCGTCGTAAAAGCACAACCAGCAGCGAACGAAGCAAGGCAAAGAAGCGAAAGAGAATTATTCTTTCGAAGCGATAATGCAGAAAAGAGAAAAGCTAGCGCAACCAAACAACCAGCTACCGTATCAACAATCACAATCGTAGAACGCGTCGTAATTGCTGGCAGGGCCGCGGAAATGAGCGCAGCGTACCCTGCCGCTCTCGTTCCACTTAAGAGAAATGCTGTATAACTCGCAAGAGGGATCAGCACGAGCGAAGAGAGAAAGACCACCGTGCGGCCGATGAGAATCATCTCCTGAGGGCCAATCAGATCATAATACTCTGTATATCCAGCTGGTATGCTTGAGCGGATGGATATTCCAAGGAGAAGCTCAAATGAGGAACACACAACAGCAATCACATTGATCAAAAAAGACGGATAACGATACCACGCCGGATCCCAGGTTTTATGACTAAGCATATGTTGGACACGGTGAAGCACATGCCCTTCATCAATGTAGGAAATATAAGGTAGGCCAGAAGGCAACGCGTGCCACCGAAAGAGGGCTGCTCCTAGCGTACAAATCACAAGAAAGAGAAATAATTCTCGAGGTACTCGTGGGCGAGGCTCATCCATAGAGAAACCGCAGCCTAAAACTTTTCTTTAAGCACCTGAGCACAACGCTCGCCCGTCTTTCCGTCCCAGAGTTCAGGCACAGACGCATTGAGCGAGTCAGTAGCAAGTACATCCTCAAGCGTTGAGAGAATAAGCTTTTCATCTGAGCCAACAATAGTGTTTGTTCCCTCAGTAACAGTAATTGGACGTTCTGTGTTTTCCCGTAAGGTCAGGCAAGGAATACCAAGGACCGTAGTCTCCTCTTGAATCCCTCCAGAATCCGTAAGCACGGCACGTGCCTGAGAGCTCAAAGCAAGAAAATCAAGATACCCAAGCGGATCCAGCAGATGGATTCGGTCGTTCGCATCGAGCTGTGTACGAAGACCGTACTGTTCAAGTTTTTGCTTTGTACGAGGGTGTACAGGTAATACAAAAGGGTGCCAGCTACTCGCTTGTTGCAGGATCTCAACAAGTCGTGTGAGCGATTCTTCAGAGTCCACGTTGGACGGACGGTGAAGCGTTCCAAGGAGATACTTGCCAGGCTCAATGTCTAACGTTTGATGAATCGACGACTCCTTTGCTCTAGGTAATAAGCGCAAGAGCGTATCGATCATTATATTGCCAACTCGAAAGATACGATTCTCGGGAACACCTTCGTTGCGAAGATTCTCATCTCCATCCGGAGAAGGAGTAAGCAGCACGTCGGAAAGTCTATCGGTTACAACACGATTAATCTCTTCAGGCATACCCCAGTCAAAAGAACGGAGTCCAGCTTCGAGGTGCGCAATTTTTATACCGAGCTTTGAAGCAACAAGAGCGCACGCTACCGTTGAGTTAACATCACCTGCGACAACTACCCAACTTGGCTTGCGTTCAAAACAATACTTCTCAAACTCAACCATTACTCCTGCCGTTTGTACGGCGTGAGTACCAGAACCAACACCGAGATCAACATCAGGTGCCTTAATATCGAGATCGTGAAAGAAGACCTCTGACATATTCTGATCGTAGTGCTGACCAGTATGGACAAGCTCAGAAGGCAGCCCAGCCGCATCCAGCGCCCTCAAAAGGGGGTCGACTTTCATGAAGTTAGGACGGGCAGCAGCTATGACAGCAATAAAACTCATATTTTCTTCTTTCCCAGAATGAATTCCTCCTGAGAATGCCCGATGGACAGTAGAATTGCAATGAAATGTAGGAGTTAGTTCGAAGACCTAAAATTGCTAAAGGGGTGAAAATTCAGTATATTTTCTCGAGTAAAATATCATCTCCAACGGAAGGTATCTCTTGGCTGTACACACTCCGATTGCACATACACTTTACCACTATCACGACTTTTTCTCCTCCATCTTTCAATACCGGGAGTACCTCAAGCAATCTGTAGCAAGGGATTTACGAAAAAAATATAAACGAACAAGCCTCGGCTACTTCTGGAGCATGCTCAACCCGCTGCTTATGATGGCGGTGCTCACTGTAGTATTCTCAAAGCTTCTTCCACGTGTAGAGAACTATGCTGTTTATCTCTTCTGTAGCCTCCTTGGCTGGCAATACTTCTCCTCCACCGTTTCATCAAGTTTAAGCTCTATTCGCTCAAACATGAAGATCATCGAACAAGTTCCTATTCCGAAGTTCATGTTCATGATCTCAACAGCGGCTTCAAATATCGTCAATCTTCTCATTACCATCGTACCACTCGTAGTGGTAATGCTCATTGTGGGGCATCCACTACACTGGACTATGATCCTCTTCCCACTCGCTCTTTTTCCCCTCATTATCTATACCCTGGGATTCTCTATTCTCTTTGGAGTTCTCAACGTCTTCTTTGAAGATATGGTCCACCTAACTCAAGTTCTCATGAGGGCTTGGTTCTACCTCACTCCGATTCTCTTTGGGCCTGAGATGCTTCCACCACGCACCGCCTATTGGATGCAGTTTAACCCTCTCTATTACCCCATCTTAAACTTCCGTGACGTGTTCTATAATGGGGTTGTCCCCGACGTGACAACCTATTTCTATAGTCTTGCAGGAGGCTTTGTACTACTTGCACTATCGTTGTGGGTCTATAAAAAGTCTGATGATAAGTTTATTTATTTCGTATGACGGAGCCCATGACGCAAGCTGCAGTATCCGAAGCACCAACAGAAGAAGCTCCTCTCACTCAAGAGCCTCACGGAGACGTGGCTGCTGTAGAGGTAAATGACATTTGCGTAACTTACCGCGCCTACACAGAGCGCCCTGGCACTTTCAAAGAGCTTGTTCTCAATTATATCAGGAACCGTAAAGCAAAATACTTCACAACATTTGAAGCCCTCTCTCACGTTTCGTTTCAAGTCCCCAAGGGGAAAATTGTTGGTTTTATTGGAAGCAACGGTGCTGGAAAAAGCACCCTTCTTAAAGTACTTAGTGGCGTTCTCAAACCCTCGACTGGCGAAGTCACTACACGTGGAAAAGTTGACTCTCTTATAAAGCTGGGAGCTGGTTTCGATCGCGAGCTCAATGCCATCGAAAACATTTATCTCTACGCATCTCTCTACCAAAAATCCCGTGATGAGATTGAATCTCGTGTTCCCAAGATTCTAGAATTTGCAGAACTTGAAGAATTCGCCCACACCCCTATTCGCTACTACTCTTCAGGTATGTTTGCTCGACTAGGCTTTGCTTGTGCGATCGATATGAACCCCGATATTCTCCTTGTTGACGAAGTTCTCGCCGTAGGCGATGAGCGCTTCAACAAAAAATCTCGCGATAAAATGCTCGAGCTTCTTCAATCAGGGAAGACCATCATCATGGTCAGCCACAATATTAATATGCTCCAGAGAACAGCAGATCAGCTGGGAGTGCTCTCGAAAGGTAGGCTTATTTTCTTTGGAGATCCAACTGAAGCAGTGAAAGTCTACCGGGCAGATACATACGAGACATCACTCGACGGAAAGCGGCTTTAACAAGAACGTTACTTCTGAACGCCTGGTTTAAAAACCACGGGGGAAAGTAACCACACACCTTGCTCACCATGTGCTTATTGAATACTATGCGTACATGGTGAGGTCTAGTACACAATATGTTTGCCCCAAAAACAAGACGCCACTCACCCCTCTCTCCCCTGATCACGTTAAAGACTTGAACGCCAAGATCGCCTGTGGTGCTGTCAGAGATATCACCGGTGAACTTGTTGTCGATCAGCTGAGCGGGGCTTTCTATTGCGCCCATTCAGAGCTTATCTATCAAATTCGATGTGACATCCCAATCCTCTTCTACGCTGAAGCCATCTCCCTTACAGGGCTTCAAGCTTCTCCTGAAGACGTCACAAAACAAGACCCTGGGAAGCTTGTCGGAGAGCTCGCCTTTTGGATCGGACTTCGACGCGAGGTCGATAACCTTTTTCTCCGAGGAGAACCAAGATACAAAAATTTCATGACCAATCACCTCAATTTCGATCTCAAGAATTTCGATGGCAAACGAGTCCTTGATATTGGCTGTGGCCCTCAAGGTTCGCTAGAGGGTTTACCAAACGCTACTATTCGAGTTGGAATAGATCCCCTGGCGTTCTCTTATCGCCAACTTGGTAACTGGAATCACGATATGGACTATGTCTGCGGGCAGGCTGAGCAGATGCCATTTGAGGATGGGTACTTTGACATCGTATCATCGATGAACTCTCTTGATCATGTTGACGATATTTCCCCAGTGATTGAAGAAATTATGCGGGTTCTTACTCCCGGTGGTTACTTTCTTCTTTTCACAGAAACGCACGCTGTGCCCACTGTCTGCGAACCAACCGTTTTCTCCTGGGACATACTCGAACAATTCACCCAGCTTAAAGTACTCTACACAAAACATACGGAAAAGAGTCAGTGGGATACACCATACGACCATAACGATCCGACAGAGCGACACGGCTCTCTCTTTTCGGTCCTACAGAAACAAGAGGAGCTATCCTCATGACAGCCTCAAGATCACCAGCTCCGCGAATCGAACTCACCAGAGAAGAACAGATCGCAAAATTTGCACGTCAACTACCCCCCTATGCAAAATTAATCGCAGCACGAATAACTCTTAGCTGCCTAAAACATTATAATCGAGCACCAGCTTTTCGCGAGATTCACTCTTTTGAATACGAACTTTGGGCATCAGCACTTTGTGCTGTTTTCGAAACGAGCTTCCACATAAGTCTCTCCTCCGATAAAGATCGCTATTACGAATACACGAAGTTCTGTCTCAAATATGGATATCTGATTGAGGAAATTATTGAACTGTCCTTTCTACATATAACTTCTATGATAGAAGAAACGATGCAAAGAGGTGAAATTCCAGAGAGCAAACAAGAACGAGAAGCTCTACTCGATAAGATCACAGACGACTCCAAAAATAGAGTTCACCATCTTATTCTTACAGCTTAATCGTGGCAATTCCGACACGATCAACAAATACTAAGGAAGAGCCAACTATAAGCGGGGTTCTGTAATCGACGACCATTCATCTAGGTGCGAGATTGCTCCCACACTCAAGCGGTACTACCCGGAAGAATGACGCGGGTCACGCCGTTCTCGTCTCGAAAGACAAGGCTCTTCCCTATTCGACCTTGCACCAACTGGGGTTTACCAAGCCAGTAAGTCACCTCACTGCTGGTGGGCTCTTACCCCACCGTTTCACCCTTGCCTCAATGCAGCCCTTGCTGCATTGAGGCAAGAGTGTCCTTCGCAGCACCCCTCGAAGCACCCGCGTTAGCGGGGCGCAGAAGGGGCGAAGTAAAACTACCCTCTCCAAAATACACCAAAGACCACATTAAGGCGGTCTATTCTCTGTGGCACTTTCCGCCAGTCACCCAGCGCTGCCGCTAACAGCCAGTATGCCCTATGGTGCCCCGACTTTCCTCCCGTCTCAAAAAGAAACCGGCGATCGTCCGATTGGCTCTTCCTTACTACCTACAGTAAGAACAAGAAAGTATACCTGATTATGGAAAAGAGAGCGAGGGTTCCCTACTAAGCGGCTTCTTCTTCGTTTGAGGCCATGTAGAGAAACCTTCCACAGCCACCACACTTCACAAGTGATTCAGCTCGAGCGACCTGTACCATTACTTGTGGACCAAGCTCCATATGGCAACCACCACAGGCTTGCCCTTGCAGAGCAACAACAGGATCCATTGGAAAGCGATTCTTGATACGATCATAAGCAACGAGATCTCGCGCGCCAACGTTACTCGCTATCTCATCACGAGCAGCTTGCTTTTCCGCACCGCGCTCTTCGAGAGTTACAAGTTCTCCCTTAGCATCTTCTTCGAAAGTAGCAAATTCTTCCTTAGCTTTGTCGAGTGTTTCTTTTAAGGTCGCCGCCTCACCTTCTAACGCTTCAAGTGCATCAAGGGTTGCAAGAAGCTTTTCTTCTTGCGTGCCGAGTTGACGAGATGTTTGTTCAATCTCTTTTTGCGCTGCTTGTTGAGATTTGTAATCAGAAAACGAATCAAGCGCTTTTCTGCGTCCTACAAGTTTTTCATTTTCTTCTTTGAGTCTTTTTTCTTCTCTACGGAATGTTTCACGATCGTTTGTGGCCTGGGCACTTTTATCTTCAAACTCACGTTCTTGTTCTTCGATGGCTAGGAGCTTATCAGCAAGTTGTGTTTCTAACTCCTTTCGGCGAGCCAGGATTCGAGCGAGGGACATATCTACTTCACTCAAATCTATAAGTTGTTTAAGTAACTTACCGAACTTTTCACTCATATCAGTCCCCTTCTCTTTGCGGCCATAATAGTAGTAACCTGGAGTAGATTGCAAGATCGGTGAAGAGTCAGCTTTTTCCTGCGCTATGCCCAGATAGACAGTTGAAATAATTTGCTATATCAGCTTTACTGACGCTTACTTCATTCTCTGATGGCCCTGTAGCTCAGTTGGTTAGAGCAACCCCACGTTGCTCCTGCGGAGCAACTTAGGCCCTGTTTCTTCCCTCCGGGGGTTTTGCCTCCGGCAACGGCATCTTCCCTCTGGGAGTTTTGCCTTTGGCAAAAGTAATGAGCCGGTTGGTTTTTGAACTATTTCAGGTTATTTAATTGAACTTCATTCTCTGATGGCCCTGTAGCTCAGTTGGTTAGAGCAACCGGCTCATAACCGGTGGGTCCCTGGTTCAAGTCCAGGTGGGGCCATTCATTTTTGCATTTTCCATCATACTCTATTCCCCAGCTGGACTTGAACCATAAGACAATACTGCAAGTCCAGCTGGCCGATAGGCCAGAAGTCAGGTGGGGCCATTTTCAATGAACATCGAACTTAGCTTGCTAAGTTCGCTTGTGAATTGAATCACGCCGAAGCGCACATGCGCGTAGGAGGGCCTTCATACCTACCAAAACTTCTAGTGCTACCTGCAGCTACTCCACACTCACCACTCGGGGACTTCACAACTTCACCTTGCGCGTCAAGATAAACACAGCCAAGATCTTCTCCATAAACAAACTTTTTGATCTCTTCCTCTGAAGTTTGCATGAGTTCTAGCTACTCTTTTTTAAGAGCCACAGGATCGATAGTAACTCGGCTGATCTAGGACAACTTGTATTGTATATCCGGCGGATTTTAAGCACGCGAGGCTACGTAAAGCGTAATACAAATTCCCGGCAAAAATACGCTCGTGGATTTCTTGTTCGAGCGTGCAACATCAGATGTGCAGAAAATCCTCCAAGCCCTTCCCAAGAAAAAGAAAACACATCGTTTGCACCAAGCTCACCTAACGAAAGCTTCTGACGAAGAACCTGATCAATTTCCTCCACTTTTCCCAAAAGCTCTGCAAGCTCAGTTTTAATGGTAGCTTTGAGAACATTCGGCTTTTCACCGTCTAAACCTTCAAACTTGCCTTTCGCCTCCCTAAAGGCTGAGTCAGAGAGAATCGGAGTAAGATCGATTCCCGTCTGATTTGATGTCATTCCAATACTTCCCCAGGCAGGGGCAATCCCGTAAGCCACATGCGCAACGGCATGTTCAAAAGTTTGGATACCTCCATCAGTCAAGAGATAAGACCTTCCGCTCCTATCAGTTACTTCAACATAGGCAGTAAACATCTCAACAGTATCAATATTTTCATTCTCATCAGATGAATCGACACCAAGTGTTGCATGATGTGGCATCATAATTTTCAAATCAATCTGCGACGTACGAAGACCATAGCCAGTGCATGTCTCCTGAATATGTTTTCTGACAAGTCCAACTAGTTCAGCGGAACTGTCCTGCACTGTTGAGGGAGAGTCCTTTGTTACCGGAGAGAGAGCTTTGCTGGTAATTCCGCCATCAGAGATAATCGTATCGTAGACAAGAATAAGTGGTTGTTCTTCTTTTTGAGCCTCTGGCTGAGGCTTGTGTGGCAGGCCTTCTTCTGCTGGTGTTGGCATAACTACGCTCCCCCGATAACGTCCTAGTGTAAGTAGCTTATATTCTATGAAATTCTCTGAGTCTATTCTAGTCACCTGCCACTACCAGACTCGCAATGATTTCATAGGGTTAGAGCAATAATATGTACATATAGCACATTTTTCAGAAGCAAGTCGCATATCATAGCTGATAGAAGTGCAGGAGACAGACAGCTCAAACGCTCTGGGGATTTATTATGTTGTATCGTATTTTTACTGGTATTCTCTTCCTGTTTGGTTTTGTTCTTGCGAGCACGCTAGTGTATCTCTATCCAGCATACGCAAACGAGGACCCTGAGTGTGTTTCTTGGTCAGGCATTGTTGAGCTCGGTCCAAATGAGAACTTTCTCGGTGGTGTTTGGATTAAAGACGACGAGGGAGATCTTGTCGAGGTATACGTCGATATGTGGTGCGACGTTGACGGCGATGAGCCAGTTCTCTATCCCTACGTTACGGGAGATCGAGGATACCCAATGCTTGATGA
Organism: bacterium; assembly: GCA_030428205.1. GTDB lineage: Bacteria > Bdellovibrionota_C > UBA2361 > UBA2361 > RFPC01 > JAUIBK01. The sequence goes on along the minus strand of JAUIBK010000027.1, from coordinate 10,791 downwards.
GTACGTCAATTGGTACGCTCCATCATGCGGCTCATGCTACGTTAAAGTAGGTGCACATCAAGTTGATGATCCTACTAAAACATGTGAGTCCAACTTCACGCTTTTTCGCCCTTGTGATGATGATCCGAACGACTGCACAGCTGAGGACCTCGATGCGTGCAATGTCTGCTACGGCGATGGAAGCACTTGTACCCCTGATGATAACGATCCAGAGCCTACCCCAACCCCAGGAGATGATGATCCAGAAGAGACATGTGTCGGCGTTGTCGATGATTGTGGGGTCTGTAACGGTGACAACTCAACATGTACCTGTGATACTGAGAGCACCAATGATCACGCACTCATGCTTGATTCTGAAAGCTTTTCCATGTTCAAAACTATCAAGCAAGAGCTCCGAAGAACAAAACAACTCAGCTGCCTCTCTGCAAAAGCGCGAAATAAGTTTAGAAAACAAGCGAAAGAGATCCATCTTTCTGCCTGGATGTTTGCCAATGTGATTCCCACTAAAACTTTAAGCTGTGGACCAACCATTGCATGCACATCCCTCAACCTCACAGATGTAAAATCAAAACTTCAGTCACACGCAAAGGATCACTTAAAGATCGCTCGTAAGATTAAGCGACAGTGTCGTAAAAACTCTGGAAAGAAGGACAAGGTCATAGTCAAACGGGTACGAACGGTGAAAAACCTTAAAAAAGCCACAAATCACGAGCTTGGCACAGTTCCAGACGAAACAACCATCTGTAAGCTCTCTGTTCAGTAAGCTTTATTGCCTCTCCAAGGCGAATACGGTAGCTTACCGTCGTCTTAGGAGAGGAGATACATCACCATGGGATTTACATGCGGCATCATCGGCCTACCAAATGTTGGGAAATCAACAATCTTCAATGCTTTAACGTCTGCAAAAGCTGCTTCAGAAAATTTTCCTTTTTGCACAATTGAGCCAAACACTGGAGCCGTGCCTGTACCCGATCCCAGACTTCAGAAACTGACCGAGATCGCTGGCTCTGCCAAAATTATCCCTACCCAAATTACCTTTGTTGACATTGCTGGTCTTATCCGTGGTGCCTCACAGGGCGAAGGACTCGGAAACCAATTTCTCGGACATATCCGCTCAGTTGATGCCGTAGCACATGTCGTAAGGTGTTTTGATGACGAGAATATCATTCACGTCGATGGCTCAGTAGACCCAGTGCGAGACATTGAAACAATCGATACTGAGCTTACCCTTTCCGATCTCGACTCCGTACAGAAACAGTTTGATAAGTACCGAAAACTTGCTAAATCGCAAGATGCTGAAGCAACGTCGAAGCTTACTATCCTCGAAGCTCTCGAAGCACACCTCTCTGAAGGGAAACCTGCCCGTTCATTTGAGTATGAAGGAAATGAGGAGCACTTGCGTGACATGCTTGCCCCCCTTCTGACGGCAAAGCCGACACTCTTCGTAGCAAATGTGGAAGAGGACGACGCGGCAACGTCTCCTGACCCATCTGGCACTCGTCCTGTTGATAAGCTTGCTGCTCACGCTAAATCTTTAGGTGCAGAGGTCGTCGTAATCTCCGGTAAGGTGGAGTCGGAGATCTCCGAGCTCCCACTTGATGAACGTAAAGACTACCTCGATGACTTAGGACTTGAGATGTCAGGCCTTGATAGACTTATCTTAGCTGGCTATAAGCTGCTTAATCTCTTCACATTTTTTACTGTAGGCCCCAAAGAAGCCCACGCCTGGACAGCACAAAACGGCATGCTGGCCCCCCAATGTGCCGGGAAAATCCACACAGATTTTGAAAAAGGCTTTATTCGAGCTGAAGTAATTTCTTACAACGACTACACCACCTGTGGTGGTGAGGTAAAAGCGAAAGAAGCTGGAAAAATGCGTGTCGAAGGCAAGGAGTACACCATGAAAGATGGTGATATTGTTCATTTTCGCTTTAATGTCTGAGTTTTTCTCCACCTTAAGCAACTTTTTCTCCCCATCAACGAATAGAGAGTGAAACCTCACAGTGGTGCTGGCTTAACTCAAGTGAGCAGCATTTCTGTGTCGTTTGCTTTCAGTTTACATATACCATTCTAGGGAGAATACCAATGTCACTTCAACCAATTCAGCGCCCCCTTACTCAGCCGATGCAGCAGTTTGGGCTCGGGAATATGTCACTTACTAAGCCAAACCTACCGTTTGGTGGCTTACAACAACCAAACATGAACTTTGGACAGTCGTCTCAAGTAAATAACATCTTCGAAAACGTTACTCGTTACATCAACTCAATGGTTTCTCAGATGATGGAAGCATTCCAATCAACTGTTGACCGACTTATCAACGCGTTTACTGGAGGGCAGTCTCAAGGGACACCAAGCATCAATGGACACTCGATTGTTCCTCTTGCTGGAGAAACTTACGCTGAGCAAACAGCTCCAACTCAGACTGAAAGCCAATCTTCATCTTTTGGAGAAAAGCTCGGATCGATCTTTAACAAGGTTGGAGACATCTGGAACACTGGAAAACAGATTTTCTCTCTGGGAAAGGATCTTTTCGGTGGGATCAAAGGCGTTGCAGGTGACATCCTTGGCGGTATCAAGAACATCGGAAGCAGTCTAAACCTTGGAGGTATTGGAGATTTCTTTAAAAATGGAATCGGCTCTCTCCTGGGTGGAATATTTTAATCATGAACACTTGAATACTTTGACACAGAAGGGAGCCCCATTTCGCCCTTCTGTGTCGCCTTGTTCTAAACTGAGCGCAAAAACAGATGTTCATATATTTCCTCTAAAGACAAAACAAATACCTCTCGTCCAATCAGTAAGGCCTCTGAAGGTCTTTCCACAACTCACTTGATAATGTTGCAAAGTTTCGAGCCGGACATTTTTACGTGCCGGAAGTATATCGCTTGCCATTTCCTCTCTTGTCCGGCATAACGCTCAAATGAGCGCGCCCCTATCTCTTCCCATTGATGGAAATGACCTCTCCTATATCGATCAAGGCACATCCGGCCCCCCTCTTCTCTTCCTCCATGGTCTTGGCTCAAGCAAACGCGATTGGAAACATCAACTCGCTTTCTTTTCCAAACACTACAGGTGCCTAGCATTTGATCTTCCAGGACATGGCGATTCAACAAAAGCGTGGCCACCATACAAGATAGCATCTTTTGCTCATGTTGTTGCAACCGCCCTTCAGCAGCTACAACTCTCCCAAGTACACGTCATAGGAGTTTCCATGGGAGGAATGATTGGATACGAGCTTGCAGCCGAACACCCAGGGCTTCTTACCTCACTTACGGTCATCAATGTTCTCCCAGAATTCCCCTCTCTCCCCCTTCCCTCTCAGCTCTCATTTCTCAGACGGCTTGGACTTCTCTACGTCTTTGGAATGAAAGCAATGGCAGAGGACCTCGCACCACAGCTCTTTCCCTACGACTCTCAAGAGAAAGTACGAGAGCAGTTTGTACTCCGCTGGAGTGAGAATGACCTAACAGTCTACCGAAAATGCCTTATGGCTATTGCCCGCTGGTCAATCCTTAAGCGGCTCTCAAAGATCACACTTCCCGTACATGTGATCGCAGGAGATAGAGACTATGTGCCACAAGCCTTACACAAGAAGTATGCGAAACTTCTCCCAAATGCCACATTTTCACTCATTAAAGACTCGGGTCACGCAACGCCAATTGACCAACCAGAAAAGATGAATATGGTGATCGAGAGAACGTTTCAGAGATTAATAGAGATATGATATCTTGATTCTTAGGAGCCCCTCATGACCGTTCAAAATGAAGGAGCTATTCTTAGGGGGAAAGCCTCTCAGGCACTCTATAGATAGTATTACATTCCCTTACTTCGACTCCTTACACTCTGGATCGTCTTGCACATCGCTACAATCAGGAAGAGCCAGACGCTCGTCAATTTCTTCTAGAAGGTCTTCAGGAGAAGCAGTAAGGATACTTTTTAGTGTCTCCTCATCTTCGCCATTTCTCTCTGCAGCATCATAAATCGTCTGCCGCGCTTCTGCGATCTGAGCTGGGTCTCCACTTTCAAGCTTATCTTTGAGATCCTCTAACTTGCTTCTTCCACTACTAAGGCACTCAACAGTCTCATCGTGGCAAGAGACTTTTTCTTCCCGCCGATCTTCTATCTGCTCAGCTCCTCTTTCACGCTCATAAAAAGAAGCAATACTACTTGTACTTGAGCTCTGTTGATCCTTCTTCTTGACCACCTTAATGATGACACAACCTGTCAAAGAAGTAGAAAGAAAGAGAAGGAATGGGATAAGGAGAAAGAGTGGAGATACTTTTCGCATATGAAACCTTTGATGAACCTAAACCACGCTCGATTGCGGATCTGTCCCACGAGCACTCATAAGACGTTATCGTCACTCGATGGAGCGATGTTGCATAAATAAGTACATTACGTACATTTATAATCTACATCACTACAGACTTCTCCTATAACAAGGGGGGGAAGCCTCTCTTTTCTCGGGGACAAAGACAACGGATGAAAACAATTCTCGCTACTACTGCAGCTCTCGCACCTATCGCCTCAAAGGCTTCTGAGCAGCCTCTTCCTCTCGAGACGCTCTCTCCTGCTCCAATAGAACAGGTAGAGAGGCCTAATCCTCAGGAGCTGGAGCAAGACCTCGCCTGTGCGCTCTCCATAAACGGAATCAATCCTCAGCGATCTATTGAGTTTCATGGAAAGCCTACCTACTACAATCCTGAGACAGAGACTCTTCACGACCTTTCAAACTTTCCGTCACACACGAGGCAGAGTACGTATTTTCCTGCCGGAAGAGCTCCAACTCACAATGGTGCCCCTACCCTTACAGCGTATTCAAAAGAAAAACTTAAGGAAGTACTCGCTGCCTCACCAACATTACCTCTGACAACCCGAGCAAAGTCAGTACTTTTTCTTGGAGAAGGTCTTGGGCTTAACCTTGGGATCACCGAAGACCAACAACTTTATCTGACGACACGAAATGGCACAAACCACCTTATCTCTCTTGAGCTTGAAGAGGCTCTTCAGCAACTCTACCAATCCCGAGATGCCCTCAGCCCTCTTCGGTTCCGTATCGCCGCTCAAATTGAGCAGGCGGCTATCAATTCCCCAGAAACAAATCCTGCAAGAGAACCACTTAAACCCGCTCTCTCTCTAGAAGTGCATCCAGCTGATCTCTCGAGCTATATTCGCTACCACTTCCAAAAAGCCGAACAAGAGCACTCATTTTCTCTTCCTTCCGTGGAAGGAGATCCTGAGCTCGTTTTCGTTAGCCCTGAAAATCTCACGATTGCCTTTCGCACCCTCCAAGACACCTTACGTAGCATGCAGCAGAGCGATTCCGAGATAGGAGAAGAGGTTTCTACAAGAGTAAGAGAACTCTACCAAAAGGCGTCAGCTGCAAACCTCAAGTCAGAGCTTTACGTTGTTGTTGCTTGCTTACAAGGGGATACCATAGTGACAGAGACTGGAAGTCTCATTACTCGGAGCACACAAGGAAAGATTGACGAATCTCGATAACAACTCCCTACTCTTCCTCGTCGTTTTCAACATCTTTAAGCTCTTCAAAGAGCGCTCCAAAGACCTCTCTGAAATCATCACCGATCTCTCAGCCTATTAAATATGTGTATCTTGCGCATTTTAAGTAACCTACTTCCCAATTCACTCATAACTCTTCATAGAAGCAATGATGTTTATCGGTTTGAATAAGGAATTTACAATGAAAAAGGATTTTCTCAGATTGCTTTACCTCCTAATTTTTATGCTTCTCTTCTTTACATTTCTATCTCCAAGTCATGCTATTCCTCTACTCGATGATGAGATGAGTAGTGACTCCTTGAGGGACAATAGAGGAGAGGCTTGGAAGCGTCCACATGAGGAGCCTGGCCCACTGTTTGACTGGCCAGAGGTAAAGGAAAGAGGCAACAAGGGACCATTCGGTGACATCCTCTGCATCGAAGAATATGGAGAGGTTACCTGTGCTGGAATTCAGTGCATTAACAATGAATCGTGTGAACTCATTATCGGTGTCGTAAGCAGCCCAGACGATGCAGGTATTGGATTTGGTTTTAGCTGGGGATTTTGATAAACGCCTTGACGGACGGCTTCAACTGTATTGGTAGCGACGACACTGACATGACGTACACAACATTGTTGCACAGAATTTAATGCCTGAGCAGGAACGTTGAATGAGAGTTCGCCAAGGGAAGATTTCAGTGAGAGGCTTTAAACCTCTGATATGTACTCGACTCTTCCAGGTCGCGTTTTGATACTCCCCTCTTTGTAGGCTCTATCCTTCGCGCACCCTCAGGTCGCCATTGTTTCACGCCAGGAGTATTGTCTTCAGAAAGAAGTCCTCCGGTGGTCAACCCATAGGCAATACCAACAATGCAAAAAAAGACACATATAATCCAAAAAACCCGTCCTGAAAAAAAACTGACAACCACGTTAGCATGAGGGCCATAATCTTCAGAGGAATTCACTTTCTTGTCGTTATCCATGAGTTAAAAAATCTTCTCTTGCCTAGTCCGTTTTCTGCAAACTACAATCGAGAGATCCCGAATCATTGAGACACTGCTTTCTAGGCAAGAACGTACTCTTCTCAATACTTCCACAGTGCGATCTTGTGGTGTATAAGCAAATATCCTTTTGTATCTCAGGACAATAACGGGTACAACTGCCAAATGGTTCCGGACAGATCTGTGGACAAGCGTTACGAAAGAACTCTCCATCACACTGACTGAAGGTTGTGAGTGCGCACTTACCACTCCTATCGCAGCATCCTCCTTTTTTTGACTCACAGCTCCCACCACGAATAAAGGCAACGTGATCCGATCTCTTCCAACAATCATCAGCAGCTTCTACTTTAACGCAACCATCGTCGACTAACGTGCAAGCACCTGAAACTTTCGGAGGAGAAACTGGACTCGCAGATGGTTTGGGATCGGAAGAAGACTCAGGGATGCAAGGGTTCGAGTCTCGGGGACAGGCAGCACTACTTTCAAGGGGCAAACCACCACTTGTAGCACAACTGAGGGCATCGGTCTCATCATGACACTTTCCACTTCGACAGCAACCGATCAACGTATTGTCAGTTGAAGGCGGGACAACAGACTCAGCAATATCTACGGGCAACGAGCGGCAAAGGGCACAAGGCGTAAACAATCCATCACCTCGAATTCCAGGCGGAGTCACACTCTGAGGCGGGCATGCTTCATTTACTGAGACAAGCTTCAGACACCTCCGTTCTTGAGCACTACAACAGGCCTTCATCGGTTTTTGCTCGGTGACCTTACCTTTACGAACGGTATACGAAATTGCGGTATGAGGTGAGATAAACGATCCTTCGAGCTTATTCGAGTGGGACCACTCAGGCACAGAATCATACGGCACAAGCTTGTAGCAATGGGTTGCCCCACGTGATGCGAGCGGCTCAAGAGATCGAGGCTCAAAAACACGAGCATCCGGAAATCCTTTAATCGGACTCACCACCATGTGGTAGTGCATCATATCGAGATGGAGTTGATGATCTCTATCGTAATCAAGTTTGTACGTAGCAAAGAGCTTTCCACTGCTACAAGCATCATTTCCTCCCGCCGGGTCAACGTAATGCTCAAGGTCTACGTGGCCATCTCGAGCAAGATACCTCTCCCAAGCTTCGCTCGAGGGGAGACTTCTGGACTGGGCGTGAGACGGTTTATCTTTCCAATACTGATCTACTACCGCATGGTATGTTCCAGTATAGTAGAAAACCTTCCCATCTTCTTTGGTCACCTTCTCAATTTTTCTTGTTTGTATAAATTTGCAGTTTTTATACTCTTCTTCACACTTATAACTATCAAAACCAGTACCTGTTAATTTCCAATATACATAACTTGGATAACAGATAAGTGTCTCAGTCCCAAAATACTTCGCCCCACCTGTTCCAGGACCTGTGCGATACCACTTGCTGTTCGCATATCGATTTTTCTGAGAACAAATCTTGGCTGCAATATTTATTTGCGCCTCAGCCACAGGAAGGTCAACGCTCAACAGCGAGAAGCACACTGCCAGAAAGAGAGTGAAGAGACGGTGAAGGCTCACTTTACTATTTAACGCCACGCGCTTTGAGTTCCTGCCCAAGTTCAAAATATCTCGCTTGGTTTTTATTCAATTGAGCAGAGAGTTTGTTGTAGACCATTTCAAATTCATTATAGGAACGAGCTGGATCAAGATCATTGTTATAAATCTTAGGATAGCTCCTTAACTCTCGAGAAAAGCATTGCTCATACTTGTCGAGATAACCCTTATTTTCCTTTTCCTTCGCTGCACGTTTATGTCGATAACTGTAATTGCGAACCCCTGAGGGGATCTCTGAGAGCTCTTGCTTCGCACGCATCGCTCCTCGCCAGAACTGACTACATGCTCCGTCGCGAATACCTTCCGCTGTCCGAATCATATAATTTACCTGCTTCTGATGGAGCCGGATACCATATCTCTCATCTTTGAGATCCTCAATCGACATATTTTTCACAGGCCTAACGTAGCCTTGTGCTACACTCGTATATGGCATGTACAATAAGGTAGCGAAAACAAGAAATGGCAACTTGGTCATATTCTATTCCTTTGGGACGTGTCCTTTGATCATGACGCTCACGTAGCAATCACTAACACACTATCCGCTAATAGCATGAAACCCAAGGATCAATAAGTTTAATGATTAATGCTAGTTTTCGAGACAAACACAAAGTGATTGTATTCACTTGAGACTTTCGATACTCTCTTACCAGATAATGCTCTGTTTTCTAAGGAAAATCATGAAAAGGATCCTTGCCTCTCTCCTTCTACTCCCTCTGGCACTCTTTCTCCTTCCTCAAGCTCACGTCTCTGCTCAGGGGAATAACATGGATATATATCGAAAGCTTTTGAACCAAAATAAACAAAAAAATTGGAAGCGAAGAGATGCTGAGGCCCCAATGATAGATGTTGATGCTATCGTTCGTCGTGAAGATGCTCAACGCAGACGCCAACAGCAGACGAGGCAGCCGCGAACACGACAGCAATCAAGGTGTGTTGAGGGTGCTCGCCTATCAGATACGGGGTGTGGAACATATGGAATACACCCCTGCTTTTGTGTAAATGGGACTGCTCAGTGGAGATAATTTTGTGAATATGAGATCTGGATCTCAACACTACCTATACAACCCATTCTCACGCCTCAACGAGCAAGGCTCCTACATGTAGGACCCACAAATACAGGCACAAAAAAACCGCTTTCCTCAATCACTTCTTAAGTAATTGAAAAAAGCGGTAAAAAGTTCACCCGCCCCTTTCAGGGGCAGAATCTTGGCAAAGCCAAATTCAGGGTGGAAATTTGAGCCGACGAGGACTTGAACCTCGGACCCAGTGATTAAAAGTCACAGGGCCATACTTATCACTACCTACCCTCACCTACTATCATCTACATAATTACAGATAGTTATGGCTTTTTCGTCTGCCATTTGATACTATCAAAATGCACCATTTATCACTTCAAGTGGTAACTCTATGGTAACTCTAAATAGCCACTAACGAGCATGAAACTCAACAAATCCACAATTGATAAGCTCCAATTTGACCCCTCCGGGCCTGCCACTCAGTACGCTTGGGATGACTCCTTTCCAGGATTCGGAGTACGGCTATATTCGAATGGCGCGAAGAGTTACATCATCAAGCTGCGAGTCGGCAGAAAGCAAAGAGTGGTCACAGTCTCTAAGGTTCACGTTCAGACCCTACAAGAAGCACGAAATGAGGCTCGTGAGATGCTCATGCAAGCCCACACTGGAACAGATCCAATGGAGGAGAGACGCAAAGGACTAAGAGGACCAACCATAAATTCACTTGCAGACGACTACCTAGAGCGCCACGCTAAGATACACAAGAAGACCTGGAAGGCTGATGAGCGTCGAATCAATCGCTATATCAAGCCCAAACTCGGAACGACTCAAGTCTCTGCTATTACCCGAAGTGACATTGCACAGATACACAACCAAATCACCAAGAACGGCACACCATACGAAGCTAATAGAGTCCTCCGGCTTCTATCAACTATCTTCTCCTATGCCATCCAATGGGGATACTTTCAAGGAGACAACCCTGCAAAAGGAATCAAGCTAAACAGAGAAACAAAGCGTGATAGATGGATAACTCCTGAAGAACTTCCTAGACTCGCTCAGGCCATCGACGAAGAACCTTCGCCAATCATAAGAGGTGCTTTTTGGCTCTACCTTCTTACTGGGCTTCGAAAAGGTGAGCTTCTAAACGCTAAGTGGGCAGACATTGATTTTGAGACACAAGAACTTAAAATTGAAGACACAAAGGCTGACAGGCCTCATTACCTACCCCTAAGCTCTGCCGCACTTGAAGTTATTCGAACTATTCCTGAAGTTGAGGGCAATCCATACCTGATAGCAGGAGATAAGCCTGGGAAGCCTGTATACGACTTAAAGCGAAGCTGGGATCGAATACGTACCAAAGCAAAAGTACAAGACGTAAGGCTCCACGATCTCCGCAGGACCGTTGGCTCTTGGCTAGCTCAAGGAGGAAATACCCTGCACCTGATTGGACGAGTGTTGAACCACTCTAACGCATCAACTACTCAAGTATATGCAAGGTTTGGGCAAAATCATGTGAAAAGAGCCTTAGATGAACATGGCAATAGAATACTAAGCGCAGCCGGGAAACTGCCTACAGGGACAATCGCAGAGATCCAGCCAAGGAGAAAAAGAGCGTGACAACTAAAGCCCCTCTTCCACCCCACAAGGAAAACAACACAACAGGAGATTTTCTTCT
>JAUIBK010000026.1 GCA_030428205.1 bacterium | reverse complement strand
CGTTCAGATCCGTTACTTTCGTTCGATCTTACAAAGACGAGCGAGGTGAGTACTGTAGCTCAACCGGCTTTAGCGCCTGGGATCTCCTAAACGTGATTCGCTGTGCTGTAGAAGCTTTTGACTACATCTCTTCTCATGAAAGAGAAAAAATTGCCGCATAATCACTCACGTGCCTAAGAGCATCCTTCGTTCGTGCGTAGGGTGCTCTTTTAAGCTGCCAGTTTGAGTTAGAAACCTACTTAAATTTCAGCACATAAATAGAGAGCTTGACTGTTACACTATTACACGGTATAGTTTAATATATTGAGGTTTTGCATGAGAAAAAAACAAAAACCCGCCAACAATGTAGACAAGCCCAAGCTTGAAAAAAGGGAGCTTCTCGACGAGAAACAGGCGCGGGAGTTAGAATCCACCTTCAAAACTCTAGCCAATGCTACACGCCTTCGATTGCTACATGCCTTAGCTCAGTCCAACGAGCTTTGCGTCAGTGAACTTGCCGATAAGCTGAATATGAGCCCACAAGCTGTTTCCAATCAGCTTCAACGGCTCAGCGACCGTAGTATTGTTGAGGCCCGTCGTGAAGGTTTGCAGATGTACTATTATATTATTGATCCCTGTGTCGTAGTGCTTTTGGACCGGGGTTGGTGCTTAACCGAAGATGCTGCAAAGCGATCTATCCCTAGGGCAAGGAGGGCTTCATGATAGGAACTGGACACTTCGCTGTTGGTCTATCAGCCATAGTAGTTCTTTTAGGAGTTGGCCAGGCCTTTCTATATCAAGATAGCACTGCCCAGGCACAATCTGAACAGACTTCGATTGTTGATGAGAAGCAGCCCGACTTTGTTCACGTCGATGAACTGGCCAAGGACCCACATGCCTATCCTGGTGAGATCGTGCTACGGGCAGTTGTTGCAAAATCCAATGAATCTGAAGGCGTTGTTTCCGTGATTGATTCGCGCGAGTTCGAATCATGTGGTCAGCTAAAGTGTGCTGAAAATTATCTACCTGTTAAGATTTCCGGCTCTCTCCCTGAGCCAAGGACGCTATTGTTTATAACGGGTCAAGTTGTTCGCGATAAGCAAGGCTTGGTGTTTCAAGCTACTCAAGTGAAGAAGGTTCAATGAAGTGGTTTCTATTTCTGATATTTACAGCAGTACTCGGTGTTCATTTTTGGATAACTAGCGCTCCAACTGTCGATGCTCCATCGGGCTGGGCAAGCTACGACTTCAATACTGAAGAGCCAATACGGCTTGAGACGTATTTCAAAACAGGAGATTACTGGTTAGGGCTTTCCTATGCTCTTTCCGCTGCTTTTGCCATGTGGTGCTTTCTACGAGTGCTTAAGTTACGCCGTCAAGCACTTGCCAGCTCAGCAGCAGGCTTAGGCTTAAGCGGAATTTTGATAGCTGGGCTTTGCTTTCTAACGGGCTGTTGTGGTTCTCCAATGCTTCCTCTTTATCTCGGTCTCTTTGGTAGTCAATTTCTGAATGTCACTAAACCGCTCACTTTCTTTATTACCCTGCTTTCCATTCTAGTCGGTTACGCATGGATGTTAAAAAAAGCTCCAACAGCAATTAAAGGTTAAATCCCATGTCTACTACGGTCTACATGAAACTTTTGGAACAAACCCCAGAAAAATATGACCGGGGGATGCGGATCCTCACACTGGGGCGAATCGACGACATCAAGCAGCACATCGCAGAGACATGCGTCAAGCGTAACTCAAAGGTTCTTGAAATCGGTTGTGGTACCGGCAAACTAGCAGCACTGTTGGTACAGCAAGGATGCGACGTCTACGGCATAGACATTTCAAAACCGATGTTAGAAGTAGCTAGCACAAACGCCCCACAAGCACAGTTCGCTCACATGGCAGCTACTCAAATAGACGAACTCGAAGAAGCTTGCTTTGATCATATTGTTAGCACATTAGTTTTTAGCGAACTCTCAAAGGATGAACTTGATTACGTACTTGATGATGCAAGAAGGGTTCTTAAGCCAGGAGGAACTCTAATTGTAGCAGACGAGATGGTACCATCTCGGTGGTGGCAACGCCTTGTATTTTACTTCGTTCGCTTGCCGCTCGCCGCTCTTACCTTTCTGCTTACTCAAAATACTACTCATGCTTTACGTTCGTTTGAAGCTAGACTCGAACAGGCTGGATATCGTGTACGATCGACTCGGCAATACCTCTTCGGAAGCCTTGGACTTGTCGTTTCGGAGCCAGTTTGATGTGGGACCTATTAAAAGACTTCTGGCTGCTTTTCGGACGCTTGTTCCCGTTTCCCGTAGAGCCCGGCCTCAGAAAAGTGGGCGATCCTGACCGATCATCACCAGTGTTGGTAACCTGCAATTTTGAGTTAACGGTGCGCGAGGTACTAAGCACTCTTAAACGAGACGGGATTGACGCTTGGCTTCTTGTAGCACCAACAAAAGGAGTTAATGCCTGGTGTGCAGGTGGTGCCGGGGATTTTACTGCCGATACAGTCATATCGATTATCAAGACAAGTGGTATTTCAAAACTAGTTGATCACCGCCGCCTTATCCTTCCGCAGCTTGCAGCTAATGGTATCAACATCTGGGATTTGCGAGATCGGACCGACTGGCGACCGCGCTTTGGGCCTGCTCATATCAAAGACCTCAAGGCATACCTTGAACGGAATAAGACTCTTACCGAACGAAAACATCGACTCGTAGATTTTTCAGTGAAAGACCGCTTCGTAATGGGAACGAACCTTGGCTTCAACGTTTGTCTGTTATTGATTCTGCCACTTCTTGCAACGTCGTACTGGATTCCGAGTTTATGGTGGAAAAGCTTACTACTAATGTTTCCCTTATCAGTTGCATGCAGCTTATTAGTGTTCTGGCTTCCAGGGAAAGTCGGTGTCCAAAAAGGACTTTCTCTTGGTTTGATTGTCGCAGCTATTTTCGTAGTTTGGGCTCATTTTTTCGGTGGTATGACTCCCTGGGCACTCATTGCGTGGGTCGGTTGGATACTTTTAGTGTCTGCTTTCGTTGGTTATGACATGCCGAGCTGGTCTCCGCTCTGGAGACAAGACCTTAAGGAATTGTTGCTGGGAGTAAATAATACGCATGTTGAAGTCGTGCCGGACAAGTGCATTACCTGTCATATGTGTGATGTAGTTTGTCCAACAGGTGTATTTGGTCGAAACCCTGAAACCAATAAGTATGAAGTTGTAAACCTAGACGCCTGTGAGGCTTGTGGGGCATGCATCGAGAACTGTCCGACCGATGCCATTGTAAACAACTTCCGCGAAGGAGTTTGCTCCTGTCCAACGTGCTTTATTATTGACGGGGTTAGCTCAGTAAAAAGCAAACTAGATCAACAAAAGAACTCTAAATTGCCTATAATTTAACGCCAGGTAAGAAAGTCCAAATTGATACCCTGAAGAACGCCAATTAGTTGTAGGGTTGATTTGACCGTAACGGCAATAGAATGCTCGAAGGATTCAAAGGAATCCCGTGCTCTCTGAATTCAAAATGAAGGTGTGGCCCGGTAGCCGCTCCAGTACGGCCAACTCGGGCCAATAGCTCACCTCTTTTTACGAGATCGCCCACTCGTACATTAATAGAGCGGCAATGAGCGTAGTGAGAAGTCTTTCCATCCGGGTGGATAAGCACAACTAACTTCCCATAGCCGCCAAAAGAATCAGCAAAAGCAACGCGGCCGGAAAGAACAGCATATATAGGAGTTCCTATTGGCGCAGCGAGATCTACCCCATCGTGGTGCCGAATTACTTTTCGAATCGGATGCCTTCTTTCTCCAAAGCCACTTGTAAGGTGAAGCTCGGTAAGAGGAGGAGAATAATACGAAACCGATAATTGCTGAGCGCTTAGGGTGTTCGCACTAAAGAGCCCTATTAGAAGCCCACATAAGATACCGATACCTTTAGCTTGCACCTTCAAACTCCATCACTTGAGATGACATCCACGCCTTTTGCCCCGTGGGAGTGACTACCCTATTCCACTCGTCTTGCCTTAAGTCGACAAGAAGTTCCGTTCCTTTATCAAGGGTCATAATTGGCTCACTACTTAGGTTCGGTACGGGCCTCACGTTTGCCTTACTAGTTGTAACAACTGCTCGGATAAAAGACGGAGATTTGTTAACGCCGGTATTTACGATCTTTGAAGCTAGAAGATCATACTCGTCTCGCTTAGAAGATTGTGCGGTCTGTTTGACTAAAAGCTCATCGTGCTTTTTTACCTCGTCTACTAAAAACTTAAGTACACCTGCCATATGTAGAAACTTTTCTTCAATACGGGCTTCAAAGTCAGCGGTTTCAGTGTATGGCTCCTCTGTTCGAATAGGTATCCCAACGTACTTCGGATGAGTGTAATACCAGGCCGCTTGCGCTGAAACGGTGAGAAAAGAAGTGACGATGGCGACAATACTTCTCTTACGCCATCTAGCTGCTATCTCGTTAGCTAAATCAATTTGAAGCCGTGATTGCCAGCTATCTGAATCGGAGGAGACTCGCTCCCCGGGTGTGCGTTTTGCTTCCGGCTCAAAATGTCTTGTATAGTCCTTATGCATATAGAAATTTTCCCCCTCATCTATTTAATCGAATATTTTCGCTAAAAGTTTCCTCAATTCTTGGGGTAAGCGGCACTTTTTTTGCTGGGCGGGTAAGAAAATAAGCTCCGTCTTTAAACTCAACCGCAGCAAGATCTCGAACCACCCGCCCCGTAGCTGTCTTTTCGATGTAAATGACCAAGTTAACGGCATCAGCTATTAGTTGTGGCGAAGGTCTGACGCCAGCCTCTTCAATCAGTTGTTCGAGACGAGTAAGGCCTTTTTTGGCACCGTCTGCATGAACGGTTGCACATCCCCCCGGATGACCGGTGTTCCAAGCCTTAAGAAGCGCTAAAGCTTCAGGCCCCCTCACCTCTCCTATTACAATTCGATCTGGCCGAAGGCGCATGGTGGCTTTTAGAAGGTCCGTCATACTTGCAGTTCCATCCTTTGTTCTTAGAGGCACGTAGTCTTTGGCTTCACACTGAAGTTCTTTTGTGTCTTCAATTATGATGATTCGATCTTCTGTCTTTGAGATCTCGGCTAAGATGGCATTCGCTAAAGTGGTTTTCCCACTTCCAGTACCACCAACGATTAAAATATTTCGTTTAAGGCAAACGGCCTGCTCGATAATTCGCTTCTCTTGAGCGGTCATCGAACCTTTCGCTACATAGTCAGAAAGAGAGAAGACTTTGAGGGCCTTTTTTCGGATCGTAAACACTGGCCGCTCAGAAAGAGGGGGAAGAAGTCCTTGAAAACGAAAACCGGAGCCTGGGAGTTCTGCACTTAGAATCGGTTGATCTCTATTACAGACACTTTTAATGCTACTTGCTACGATAAAAATCGCTCGCTCTGCATCTTCCGGGGAGATTGTATAGCCGCTATCGCTTCTCCCCTCCCCCAATTTATCAACCCAGAGCTTTCCATCGTGATTAAGCATGAGTTCAACTACGGCGTCATCTTTTAAAAGTCGCCCCGCAACTTCTCCAAGCGCTGTGGTAAGCATCGATTCAATTCTTTCTCCTGTTCCGGTCTCCTTCATCGAAAGTAAATCCTCTTAGTGCATCACAAGTAACTGCTTCCAATCAGGAACGTAGTACTTACGAAGTTTTTTAATCTCTCTTGCTCCAAAGAGTAGTGCTTTGGCCTCAGGCTGTGACATACCTAGTAGAGTATTCATCTCAACAAACATGAACTTATCGTCTTGCAACTCTTCCCAGGTGTAGTCTTCAACCAAGGCTTCAAGTAGTTTTTCAATCGTTTGGTCATCCATATGAAAGCTCTTCTCATGAACTGTTTCCCGCCGGTGTGGGCACTAAGGAAACGGATAACCATTTTTGTTCTGGCGCTTACGAACCAACTTAAAGCAGACCCCGTAGGCTTCATCTCCGGTGTATAGCTCGGCAGTACCCCTGCCACCTGTTAGAGCGCTATCAACCAGAGCTAGGTTAAGCACCATGTCTTTGTAGGAAAGTAGAGAGTAGACATTTAGAGGGGTGATGTTTTTTGGCTTTCGCTTCTTCCACTTAACAACATCAATACGATTCCCGCAGGTATCCCCTAACCAATTCATCATAACAATTGGTCTTGGAGCGTAGCGGCCTTCAGATTTTGGCTTTAAGGCGGATTCTCTTCCATTCTTTCGCTTAAATTCATTTACCCGAACGGTGATATCAAAGGGATCGGTGCCAAGACCGGCCACCTTGGTAAAATCTAAGGTGACTAAGACAAGATACTGTCCTTTTTTGTGGCAGGAATCCTTATGGAGAAGTCCTTTGTAGTTAAAAGATGTACTCGGCAGCGTAAGAGCAAGAAGAGTCGTTCCTCCTTCATCGCAATCAAGTCCAAACGGCTCAAGAAGAGCGATTTGCTCACTGTCAAGTTTATCGCACCACTCATCTGGGTCTAACCAGACATCTCCTGCAATGGTAAGAAGATATGCGCAAGCGTTTCCAGCCTCCCAACCACCCCCGAAAGTACCTGATAGCTGAACTGCCATCTCCTGCAAAATGTCCGTCCCGATAGAATCGCAAACGGGGGATTCAATTGCCGGGTAATCGTTTACATCGAGGAGGTCCTCCTCATCTGGCTCGCTTCCCTCAACTGAAATATCAAGACACTGAGAATGAAGCGCTGAGAGCTTCTTTTGCCCCAGAAGCTTAATTGGATACTGTTTTTTCTTTTGATTCTTGGCTTGAGAGATTGATTTATTAACCAAGGCACCCCGCGCTTTTACCTCGGTACCTTCTGGAACACTTCCAGACACTTCAATGTATGAAGACATTTTCCCCTTTGAGACACCCCAGAGGGTAACCTTGTCAGTTCCAGGTTTAACTGTAATGTAGTTGCTTGTGCCGTTAAGTTTGATTTTGTACTCGCTCTCTGCCAAAGAGGGAGAGGGCAAATAGGTAAGCGTAAACGCCAAAATAAAAAATGAGATCCGTTTCATAGTAAAAGCTCCGTCAATAAATTTTCTGCTTCTACTAATTTAATCGCGGATTTTTTCTAAAAGTTTCCTCAAATGTTTTAATCTTTTAGATTAACGGACACTAAAAGATCCAAAGTGGACTAGCTGCTCCAAGGATGAAATCATAAGAGATAGGACCAAAATATCTGCCATCGAATGAAAAGGGGCTGTGCGTGTTTACCGGCAAAAAATAGCCGGGCTCAATTGTGTAACACCCTTTCACCCCCCGAATTTCCTCACCCATTCTGTCTTTCGTAAGTATAGTGGCGGTTTCTACTCCGTTTATCGTTAGCTTGCCGTTTCTGTGGCAAATAAGATCGCTTTCTACACCTGCAATTCTTTTAAGAAGAGGAATATCTTCACGGAGCCAGGCGCGTTCTTTAGCTATGATCTTTGCAGCCTTCGGGAAGGACACTAGAACCAAGTCACCTTTCTTAAGAGTTTTTTGGTGATTTACAATATAAAGCCCTGGCTTTTCGCTCACACTGTAGTTTTTTACAAACCTAAAAGGTAACCACGTCACCCAAATTGTTGAGCTAAAGATTAACGTAAGCGCTAAAAAGCCGATTACGATCGGCAGCCTTGACTTGATTCGCAACGACTCCCCTCCTCTATTTCCGGTCTCAGTCGGGTTATGTACGATCTCATCCCGCCACTATTCACCGTAATCGCGTCATAAAGGCCGGAAATTTGAAAAAGGTTTCTCTTAACAGGAGCTACTTCGAGGCGCTTTTTTGAACCCTCTTCGATAAAGGTAAGGCCCTCGATCCGTCTATTTGGCCTATAGACTTTCAAGTAAGTGTCTTTTCCGTCATCGAAGGCTTGGATAACACCTGTCTTACTGGGGGCTTCCACGTTGTAATTAAAATTGTATGCCCCAAGTGTAGGGCTATAAAGATTAAGCTTTGAAGTTGAACAGGCGCTTAAAGATATAGCTATAATCAAAAATAACCATTTCATCTGGTTTTTCTCCTCGCCTCTTTCTTCCGAGCTTTCTCAAGTTGCCACTTGGTAAGAAAGTGAATGAGAGCTGTATAGCAGTAAGCTCTTATGCTCACTCCGTTTGCCTTTTTTTCGACCATCTCGTAGACAAAAGGCTCAATCCACATTCGTAGCTTATGACCGTCTTTCCCCGTGTACGTCGCGTTTATTGGCATCCTTGGATTAACCCGAACCATAAAATCTAAAAGAAAGTGCTTGTAGAAAGTTTGTCTCGAAAACTTATATCCGCTTAGAAACTCTTCCATAAGCGAGTACGTTTCTTTCGGAACATTTATAACCACAAAACGATAACCTTGGTCGGCTAGATGATGAGCGCACAAGAGAAAACCTCCTTTTAAATCCGTGAATCATCCATCTGTACTCATCTCTGACTCATCTAGGTCATCAAAGTACCCGGCACCTGGATCGTCTAGACCGTTTGCGTCCTCAGTTGGGGCAGCAGCCGCTGAGTCTTCTACCCTCTCATACCCTCGCTTTGATTCGAGTGCTTGAACAAGCTTTGGGTAAACCGAATAGGTCTTGTGTTTGACTCTCGCTCTATCCTGCCAGACTCTTCCCTGTAGAGTGCCTTCAAGATAGACAAGTGAGCCTTTTCTAAGCTCAGTATGACACTGCTCAGCCAGTTTTCCGTATACAACTACTGAGTGCCAAGCTGTATCTGTAACCTTGAGCCCTTGAGTTGCGATATCAAAGGTGCAAAGAGGCCTTTTTTGTCGCATATGGTGAAGCTTCGGATCGCCACCGAGACGCCCAACCAAAATTACTTTGTTAATCGATTTTGAGTTGCTCATAACTTCCTCTCTACTTATTTAATCGTGCATTTTTCGAGAAAGTTTCCTCTTATCTCAAAAAACACGTTAATTAATCCTCTCCGTATGGTTCTAAAGTGATGTCCTTCGTTGCAAAGATGTTGAACCTAAGCCCTGGGCGAATCTCAAGCGTTGGCTGAATGTTTAAATTCTTCTGCGTTATCTTTTGTCCAGCTTGATTGATGTTTTGAGCTGCTCCCTGAAGAGCTAACTGGCCAAAATCGGGATTGACGTTCTGGTAATCCCCGTAAGCAACCTGAGCACCGGCTCCAAGAACTGACCCGAGCACTACTCCTGAAAGGAGCTTTAGATAGTGATTGTTTACCTTATCTTTCATCCCCGCGTACCCAGAAAGATCCATACCTGGCATACCTTCAAGGGAGATTGATTTTCCGTTTGGAAGAATAATTCTATTCCATACGACCAAAACCCGTTCCTGGCCGTAAGTTATTTTGCTGTCGTAAAGCCCAACTACTTTTGCACCTTGCGGAAGAAGAAGATGGCGGCCCGTAACGGTGTCATAAGTATTCTGAGAAACTTGGCCCACAATGTGGCCTGGAAGGTCGCTATTTATTCCAGTTAACATCAAGCCTGGAATAACTGTGCCTGCCATAAGTTCGTATTTTGACGCGGGTGGAATGAGGTTTGATGAGAGGTGAGTTGCTTCAAGTCTCCGCTCATTAAGAAATCCACCCTTTTCATCCTGCCTGTTATCATCATCTCTCGGATTAAAAGCTAAAGCTCCTGAACCTGGAGCATCATACCGATCGCTTGAGTTTATCTCTCCCAGAGACGCCCTCACACCATAGCCCGAACCGTCAATTTTTTGATTCAAGCCTCTAAACTCTAAATCAGATTCTCTTGCTCTGATTGCATCCTTAAGACGAGATATTTCGTACTCCTGAAGAATCTTTTCTTCAGGGGTAAGGCGCTTTTCAAGTGGCCTTGCTTCCACTTTTAGCTTTTGTTCGAACTTTCTTTTACGCTTTTCTTGCTGCCTAAGTCTTTGCCGCTCGTCATAGTCGCTCGGAAGCCCCTGAACCGCCTCACTTGGATGTGGGTTCCACCTGTTATTTGCTTTGTACGCATCCTCTTTTGTTTTCGGAGAAAGCGCTCCTAAAAAGAGAAGCCCGATAACTATCGCTAGACCACAACTAAGGACTAAAATGGCGCGCTTATCTAGCCCAAGCTGCTTCCTTGGAGCATCTGAATGTAGGGGGAGGCCCTTGGCATTTCCCTTCGGTTCAAAATGTGTTTGTTCTTCTTCCACTTAGAATAACCTCTCCCAAAGTGATCTCTTATATTTACTGCTGTAAATTGTAACGATCCCCTTCTTTCCAACTCTCATCTGGGCTCGCTCAATTAATCTATCAAGGATGTAGTAAGCCCCTTTCACTCGATAATTAACGAGCATCGGTTCATCGTGATCATCAATTACGAAAAGGACCGGTGCCTCAGTTACACTCATCTCTTCTGGCATCTGGAAGTAGGTTTTTTGCCCATCATCAAAGACCCGAAGAGGACTCCAGCTATAGTCGCCTCCTTCAATACGATAGTTAAAAGATAGCTCCTCTGGCGCTAACCCAACTGGCTCAAGCTCTTTTTGTTTCCGTAGATACTCGGCCACTTCTCTTGCCTGCTCTTCGGGGTAATTCCAAGCAACGCTTGGCATGTACCAATCCCCTGAGACAGCGCGAAGATGATAGACGCGCTTAGTTGTAGGAATGAGAATATTAGTCTCTATTCCGTCTTCGAGAGGCTTGAGGATCAGGTGCGTTTTGGCGCTTACCCCTTTACCACTACTTACCACACCTATTTTCCACCTTACTGTGTCTCCAGAAAGCGGCGCGTTTGTTAATGTCTCATCACTTTGAAGCTCAATATCGGTTACCCGGTCAACTCCAGCGTGAACTTCATAAATTTTTCCATCTTGGTAATTGAAATAGGTTTTTGTGCCTACCGTTTTCCTAGATGGAAGTCTTTCAGTTGAGACAGCCGCTTGCTTTGTACTAACTACCTTAGCCTTTAGTGTTTGGACTTCATCAAGAAGCTCTATTAGTTGCTCATCACTTGTTCTTGGCCGTTTTTTATAGAATGTTGGATATTGCGATATTTCGTTTTGAGATGTTACCGCTTCGGAGGAGCTCTCCCCGGAAGAAGTCATATTTGCAAATTCAAGGCGAGCTTTCTCTTCTCCCGCTTCCATTGAGTTAACAAGGGAATCATAGTGCTCTTTTTCGGCTGAAATCTCTGGAGGTAAAACTTCTTGCGCTACTGCTTGGTTAACTCCAAAAAGCACTACTACCCATGCACAAATTAATTTCGTTTTCATAATTCTCTATTCCATTGAAAACTTTTTATGAATATCCCTAGAGGATTTACGTAGAGCGTTTTTTCATCGCTTGGAGTTTCAAACTCAACGGTAAACACCCCTGTCATCGTGTAATCATCTAAAAGGGCTCCATTTCTATCGAAGATCTTCTCTCGCCATCTTGCCTGGTAGCTTTCGGTTCCTGTTACTTGGACTACTGAAATGATCTTAAAAGTAACTGTTTGCTGCCCTATTTTCTTTAGCGGACTATCTTCATCTGTGTTGGTAAGCTCATTTAGCGCGGTCGCTGCCCCCCTTCTTAAAAACGCATACGCATCAAGCCAGTTCTTTTTAATAAGCACCGGATCATCAGGGACAGAGCGAACCTTTTGAATAAATTGATTGATAAAGAACTTAATCTCTTGAAGCTCTGGCTTGTAATGAGTGTTATCTAGACGCCCCATAACATCAGGCCGACCGCTTTCCTTGTTCAAAGTGATTACAAGAGGGACTAACTTCTGTTGAGTTAGCTGATATAGGTTTCCTGATATAAGAAGTAGAGACAGGAGAGACGAGCCAAAAAACGCAACTCTCCAGTTTTTTGCCTGAACTCTTGCTGATCCAATTCGATCATCCCACTCCTTGGCTCCCCTTAAGTAAGGGGTTTCAACCGGGTGAGGTGGTTTTTTTGACTCTGGTGGTAGCGTAAATTCTTTAGTCATCTCTTTCATCCCTTACTTTTACTTGTGTTCCTGCTGCGGGTTGCGAGCTATGAACTCCACTAGCTGCTGTTTGTGCGGCGTAAGCCGTTCGAGAAAACGGGTTGCCTCCACTTCTATTCGAAGTGTTTCCTCCCTTAGAGCCGGAACGACCCTTGGAACTACCTCTTTCTCCCCTGCCCTCTTCTGCATCAAACTCTTCGGTTCTCTTTTGCTTAGCGCCTGAATTTCTATTGGAGCCTTCTCCTTTTTCACTTGAGGGCTGTCTTTTCTCAGTTCCTTCGGAAGCCTTTTTGGTATTTTCTGTTTGGTTTGGAGTTGAGATATAATTTCCTACCCTGGCTCGGCCTTGCTTATAAGAATCCGCTAAATTCTCTTTCATGGTTGTTACTGGACTAGCGATTCCTGCCTTCGCCGCACCTCGAAATACAGCTCCAACTGTTCCAGATGTAGCACCGGCAACTTTGCTATACTTTCCTATTGCAGCAGATGGTCCCGATCCATTACTCGCAGCTTGTCTTCCAGCATCTACTAAGCCATGAACTCCACCTAAGCCCGAAGTCGCTGCATGTGTTGCCGCCACTCCCGTACCCACAGCCCCAGTTCCTATTTTTGCAGCCGCGTATCCACCAAGAAGTGTTCCTGCACCACCGGCTGCAACAGCTACGCCTGCTCCGGCCGCGGACCCTGCGGTAAGGCTCGGGCCACCATTTAGAAGTCCTGAAGCAACACCGGGAGCGTGAATAGAAAGGAGTGCCATAGCGAGACTTCCAAACATCACGCTTAACATCTCTACCCATGAGGGATCAGATGGGAGTGATAAGGTTTGCATTAGAGGAAACCCCACCGAAACAACAAACGCTAAAACCATGAGCTTTACTCCAAAGGAGATTACTGCCCCAAAAACCTTCTCTGCCATGAATGACGTGTACTTAAAGACCCCAAAAGGAACCAGAATAAGACCCAAGGTAGAGATAAGCGCAAACTCGATTCGAGTGAGAAAGATCTGAAAGGCAAGAATGAAGTAAGCGAAGCAAATTATGAAAGCACTGAGTAAACTAACCAGACCGTCAAAAAAGCTTCCAAAAAAGCTCGCTTGAGCCTTCGCGTGTTCTAAAATTGGCTTTGCAACTTGAAGTCCTGCCCATAAGATTCCAGATGGATCGTTTATATCTACTGCTGCACCCCCTGCTGCCTTTTCCCCTGTAAAAACAAACCCGTCTGTTACCCAGGTAAGAATGAAGCTGTAGTTATCAATCACCCAGATAAAGAAAAAGATCGTAAGCACCTTTCTTAAAAGACGTGACAGGGCTTCGTTTCCAGAATAGGCCCACCAAAGAGCCACTAGGATAAGCTCCATTGTGGCAAGTATTCCAAGCAGCCCGCGAGCATCAGCTCCAACAACCCCAACGCCTATAGCAATCTTGCTAAGGAAGGTTTGAAGCACTGTATTCATTATTCCGGTATCAGGACCCATCGTACTTCTCCTTTCTAAAATGGGTTCCTGTTAACTTTTGCAGCCGTAGGGGCGTCATCTATTCCTCTAAGAACGTGCTGAAGACGGTTTTCAACGGCTGCTTGCTCAGTATTTAGCTTTTGAAGATGAGACATATGAGCCTGCGCGTAATTAGCCATAAGAGCGTTTAGGTTCATGATGTTCGATGAAATTGTGGCTGTGATCTGATTGCCCGCTTGAGCGGCTGAGAGATTTCCTACCGCGTTTTCTGACTTAACGAGTAACTCATCTAGTTGGGATTCAGTTTTAGGGAGGTTTTCTAAAACTTTAGCGCCTGTTCTTGCCGCACCAAGCATCATCTGGCGACTCTCGTTAAGAGCGTCATTAAGCACCTGGCTCATTGTGGCGCTTGATACTGCCGAAGGATTGGTATTGAACTCCGGGTAGAGTTGTTCAAATTTGCTTTGGAGACTTATGAGATCTTGCATCAGACCTTGAACTGCTCCCATTTCAGAAAAAAGGTCGTGAAGCTGCGCTGAATAATCGTTACCGATTGAAAAGTTTAAGTCCGTTAAGTTCTTAAAATCGTTTTCAAGTTGCTTTATTTGGTTAACAATCATTTTTGCTTCATTAAGATTACTTTGAAGCGCTCTAACGGCTGAAAGAATGTTTTGAGCAAGATTAGAAACATCAATAACAGGGATTCCCCCTGCGTGTGCCCGAAGTGGTGCGATGAGAAGCGCTGCTACTAAAAAAATCTTCAATGTGCCTTTAACGCTAATCATGCAACCTCCCTTTCATTTAAAATCGATCTAAGTGAATCCAGTGCCCAGGTTAGGTTTTGAGCCTTAAGGTACTTACGATTGAATTCTTCGGGAGTTGTCGCGTTCTTTAGGAGCGCTTTTACATGGGTTTGAACCTCTTTACTTGTTGCACCGCAGTAAGCAAGCGCTAGTTCATCAAGTCCAAGATCAAAGAGACGATTTCCAAGAGGAGACGTGTAGTAGTAATTTCGCTTCGGTATTGCTTCAGCAAGAATTCGAATCTGGCGCTCGTTTAACCCAAAGCGTCTATAGAAGGCTGAAGCGTCCTCATTAAGCGCCGTCGCGTTAGGTAGATAAATCTTTGTAAAGCAGG
Source organism: bacterium (assembly GCA_030428205.1). Lineage (GTDB taxonomy): Bacteria > Bdellovibrionota_C > UBA2361 > UBA2361 > RFPC01 > JAUIBK01. Next base: position 35,249 of record JAUIBK010000026.1, on the reverse strand, counting down.
CCTCCTTAATTGTTGCCGCAATTACACTTCCGTCAACATCAGCAAGACTCTGCGTTGCGAACACAACCATCACATTGGCTTTTCTTAAAACCTTAAGCCACTCACGAATCTTTGCTGCAAACGCTGGGTTATCAAGAAATAGCCACGCCTCATCAATAACAAGGAGTGTAGGTTTTCCAGTGAAGCGGCGTTCAAGCCTATGGAATAGATACGAAAGCACCGGCATTACAACCGCCGGTGTCTCCATAAGGACTTCCATTTCAAACGATTGCCAAAAACCGTATCTTAGATTGTCGTGGGTGTTATCAAGCATCCCTCCGTGAGCCCCTGAGATCGTAAACGGAAGAAGTGCTTGTCTTAGCTCTTCATTTTGAAGAAGTACGGTAAGACCAAAAATTGTTCTTTCTTTTAGCGGTGCTGATGCTAGTGAATTAAGAGCAGTCCAAAGTTCTTCTTTAACGGCAGGAGTGACCGTAACGTTCTCTTGGACGAGGATATCTACTAACCACTCAGATGCAAATCTTCTCTCAGGCAACTCATCAACATTCGCTAAAGGCTGAAAGGAGAGCTCGCTATCATCGGCACCGAGATCGTAGTAGTCCCCACCTACCCCTGCTGTTAGCGTCCTTGAGCTTCCGCCCTTATCGAAAATGTAGACTTGTGCGTTACTGTATCTTAGAAACTGAGCTTCAATAAGATTTAGCAGCACAGATTTCCCGGTACCAGTTGGTCCGATTATTAGTGAGTGACCGACATCTCCAACATGAGAGACGTACCTAAACTGAGTGCTCCCGTTGGTACGAGCATAAAAAAGAGGTGGCCCACCTAAGTGCTCATCGTTTTCCGGCCCGGCCCATACAGCACTTAGAGGCATTAGATGAGCGAGATTAAGTGTGTTTAGAAGGGGCCTTCGTACATTGTTTCGGCAATTCCCCGGAATACTTCCAAGCCAGGCGTCAACCGCGTTTATATCTTCTGGCTTCGTTGCAAAGCCAAGTGAATTAATAATCCTCTCTACTTCACGGGACTTATTGTTAAGTGCTACTAAATCTTTGTCCCAAAGGACAACGACATTGGTAAAGTATCCGTAAGAAACCAAATCTTCTTGAAGTTCCTGCTGCGCTGCATCAGCGTCCATCGCCTTATTTACGGCGTCCGAGTCCTCCATCACACTCTGGGCACCAGTAATGGTCTCTTTTAGAAGCGTCACTATCCCCTTTCGCTTAGCAAACCAGCGCTTCTTGTACCTATTGATCTCTCCTTCAGCTTCATTTTTATCGAGGCAAATAAAACGAGTAACCCACCTGTATTCGATTGAAAGTCGGTTCAGTCGATCCAAAAGTCCTGGTTGTGATTTCCCAGGAAAACTCTTTACCCCTATTACCTTAAGGTGCGTTTCACCAAGTCTTGGCTCAAACCCAGGAAGAAGAGGTGAATCAACGAGGATAGAATCTAGGTAAACCGGATTCTCAGGATGAACTATTGGGTGAGACTTCTCTGAAACCGTTGCGTGCAGATAACTTAGAAGCTCTTCGTCAGAAAGATGCTCTGTTTCGTTAAAAATCCCTTGAAGGAGATTTACGATCCTTCCCACTTCAGCCCCAAAGGAAGCCAAAATGTTTGAGTATTGAAGCTCCTTTGATGGCTTATTCTCAAGAAATGTCGAAGCAATTCGACTCGTCGAATCACTCGGCGGAAGATACACAAAAGTAAGATAGTAGAGTGACTCGTAATGGGTTTCCGCTTCGAACATTACCCTTCTTTCCTCATCGATTAGAAAACTAATCGGCTCTGGAAAGTGAGAGGTTGGGTAATTGTCCGAGCGAACTCTTTTAGCTTCGGAGTAAATGGCCCATCCGCTACCAAGACGCCTTAAAACGTTATTTAGCCTTGCACTAATGGAGATAAGCTCTGCGTCGGTTGCAGAATCTAGATCAGGGCCTCGGTAGCGAATCGTAGTTTGAAACGAGCCATCTTTGTTTAGAATTATGCCAGGAGCAATGAGCATCGCCCAAGGAAGAAGGTCAGATAATCTATCTGGATGCTCTCTATATTCTTTCAGATTAAGCATCGTAGAACCTCTTCTGTCTTATTTGGCGGCGAAATGTGGCAAAAAACTGGGGATCTTTTTTGCTAAGCGCTACTGCAAGGAGATGAATGGCGATCCCGATAGGAAGTCCGATCGGACTATGAAGGCCAAGAAATAGAACCGCTGTAAGCGTTCCGTTTAGGATACTGATCTCTCTTGGCGCGCCACCTATCATGATGGTTTGCGTTAGAGACCTATGAATCGGCACTTCAAATCCTTCCATTCCCCTACTCCACCAGACTTAAATGACTGCCCCTGCGGAGAAACCGAAGAAGGAAAGAAAAAACGAGGTTGCAGCAAAAGCAATCGTCAAACCAAACACAACCCAGAGCATACGGCGCATTCCGCCTCCGCCCTCACCAAAGGCAAGTCCCAACCCTGTGACTATGATTGCTGCAACCCCAATAGTGCGAGCAACCGGCCCCGATACTGAATCTAGGATCTGCTGGAGTGGCCCTTCCCAGGGCATCCCACTACCAGCCGCAAAGGCCGTGTTACTCGCGATAAGGAGATATACAAATGGAATACTTAAAGTTTTGTTTATCGTTTTCATCTTTTAATCCATTAATGCGTTAAAAAGTTCTTTGAGAGTTTTTGATCCCTTCACTTATCTAATCGCGAATTTTTTCCGAAAGTTTCCTGTTTTCTACAAATTTGGTTTTCGGGGAGTGCGCGGCGCAAAGGAAGTATTAAGAATTGCATGATGCTTAGAGAAAAAAGCTTCATGCATCTCTGCCGGATCTCGCTCTAACTTGAATTTCGAGATCCACTCGTTTGCTTCTGTAACTTTGGCTTTTCCTCGAACCTCTAGTAAAACCATTGCGCCTGGGTAAACGTTAGGGATGTAGGTTGCCTCATCTGCTGAGTCTAGCGATTTTGCAACGTAAAGAGCCCATCTTGTCTTTCCAAAAAGAAACCGGTGATAAACCTCTAAACAGAAAATCTTTCCCGCTGGGAAAACAGCCTCTCTCTTAACGCTACCGTTAGAGTCGTCTTCTACCGTCCGCACCGCTAAGGGATTGCCAAAAACGAGGCGAAATCCCTTTTCTAACGGGGGCGAAGTAAGACAAACAACTGTGTCCATTACGGTTCATTTGTTAAAACGCTCTCCAAAGGGAATATAAATTTCCCTTCTATAAGTTTAATCGCGAATTTTTTCCGAAAGTTTCCTGTTTTCTTGAAAAAGATGGGTTTACGAGGCTCAATCTTTTGAGGTGAGGCATTTCTGCAACAGTGATGAGGCAAAATGCCTCACTCCACAGCGCTTACTTTCGAACTGCTTACCAGGAAAGCCCAAAGGCACGCCGCCAGTGAATCCAGATGATGACCATAGCAAGGTTGCCTGCGTTGGAACTGCCGGATGCCGATAGGACCTAAGCCACAACTGGTCTTTGTATAGCTTAGCTCGAAATTTCAATTCCCGCGAACTGAAAAACGTTAGTCGAATTCCGCCATATCGTTTCACTGATCTCATTTGATGGTAGGCCAAAGAGTTCGGAGATTGGTACCATGAGCTCCACTGTATTCCAGGGCACAGAGGGCTTCCCTTTAACCTTTGCAAATGGTGAATCCGTCTCGGTGAGAAGGCGATCTAATGGAATGCTCTCAATTAACTTAGTTCCACCTTTACTGGTAAACATAGATGAGTTAACCGAGAAATAACATCCTAACTGCAGAGCGTCACGAAGTTCAGCGATTGATCCAGAGAACCAGTGTAAAACGCATAACACTCGAGTCGGGTCGGTATGCTTTTCGATAGCTCTGATTACATCTCGAGCCGCTTTACGGCTATGTATGGAAATAACGCGATCACCGTGCTTATTCGCGGCAACGAGAGCACGCTCAAACACCTCCTTTTGCTTAGCATACAGACTCCGATATTTGCTACCACCATCCAGGCCGATCTCACCCACCAGATGTGTGTCAGCAATTCGTTGCTCAAGAAGTTCAATTTCTGAAAACCGCTCACCAACTAGCTCGGGATGCAATCCCACCGCCGCATGAACGTATCTGCTACGCCTTGTCCATTCTAGGTTTTGAGGCCAGGCTTTCGGTGTCGTTGTTACTGCTAAAACGGCAACCTGATATTTTTCACACTTTTGGATCAGATCGGGAGGATTGGAATCAAGGTCTACATGGCAATGAAAATCAAAGCTGCGAATTCTGTTCTCATCCGTCATACTCAAGAAATCCGTACTTGTTCAACCAGTGTACCTACCTCAGCGATTCCCCTTTTGAATACCTCAGCATAATTGGCGAGATCAGATGTCGAATAATCACTAAGCGGGCCTGTCTTATGGACGAAAATTGGCGCGAGGCCGGGATCTTTGGAGAGTCTTCTGTGAATCATCTGGAATGCCCTCACATCCGTTGCCTCAGCAGTTCTTCCGTTCAGAGGCTGTGCAGAAAGATCCGGTATCAAATATGTAGTAGTGTCTTTCCCTAGCGCTGCATGTACTGAAGCTCTACGAATTAGGCACGGTGTACAATAACCGCAGTGTCCCTGGGACAATCCCTTCCAACGCCCCTTTGAAATTGATGAGCAAGAGACAGTGATAGCGTAGTTCTTAGCTAGGAAACTTGAATTCTCACATCTTGAGAGCATTTCGCCTTTAGTACTAAAGCGATAAGGGTTTCTCAGCTGAACATCCAGCCCCAGCTTCGTTAGCAGCTCTTGCCATCTAGCCATATAAAACGGATGTGTAGTTCTTGTACTCCATGCTCCCAGTCTTAGTGGATCCAAAGGCACGTTTAAAGAAATAAGCCCGTTCTCTGGAATGTATACTGGAGTAGTTCCATTAAGAGAATCAGCAACTAGTACTGCCAGCGCGAAGAAAATGAACGACCGACCTCGGGTGGTTGTTTCAGTACCCAGGCCAGGTAAGTCATTTTTGTCGAAACTCACGTTAGCTCGGACATGATGAAATGGTATCTTCGAATATTGTTTGCTCAGTCTGGCAAAGCATTCAGTTTGGTTCTTAGTGCTTGCATCTTTATAGTGGCTAACGAGAATGGGGGAATTTCCTCTCTCAAGTAGATCTATCGCTCCGACAAAACTATCAAGTCCGCCGGAAAACAGAGCGACTGAATCAAAAGTTAGAGCTTGAGATTTCTTTTCCTTTCGAGCGATGAGCCTCTCCATTTGCTTTTGTCTTGGACGAAAGCGAATCCGCCACACGTCTCCTGTAAGGAATCGCAATATACGTTCAATGAGGAGAGTGTTAGCCGACCAAAGCTCCACACAGGCTACGGGCAGAAAGAGATCTATCTCTCGCGTCCAGCTGTCTTGAGAATCCTCGCTTCTAGAAATCCTAGTGTCTGCAGCGGTTACAGCCGCAGCTAAAATTGCAAGATCAATAGCATTCTCACTCGGCGACATCCCACGTTCGGCAAGCTGCTCCACAATCTGTCCTACACCATGATCAAGCCGGTTGTTCGAAGAAACAAAATTAAGATTAGAAACCTGTGACTCATCATCTAAAACTGACACGTTCTCCTTATCGGAAGGCTTGAGCCGGACCACTATGCTATGCCTTTTCATCCCTCTCGATCTCCCAGTTGTTCCAGAAGCTCCCAGACTTCAAGATAAGTTGTGTCGACAAACTTTCTAATATCTCCATCAGACATGTCTGAGAGCTTGGACAGATCGCCGGAGAAGGAATCCCTAACGCTCCGTTCAATATAGGCTCGAAATTGTCTATCGAACGCTTCGACATGTTCCAAGTCATCAGATAGTTTGAAACCATTAACTCCGATCTCTTGATACAGTCGTGCCTCAATTGAATGAGCTATGAAATTTAGGAATAACTCTCTAATCTGATCATCAGTCAGCGCGTCAAGATTTTCAATTCCAAACTGATCAAGCTCAGCGATAGTCTCTAGCCAAGCATCTCGTGCGATGGCTTCATCAATCGATCCACCATCCCCACATACTATTTCTGTCAGTCCTGTGAAGACTTCCTGAACATTTCGACCAGAAAGATCACCGATGTTAAGGCGACTAAGCGTTGCGTGTATGCCGTCTTTCTGAAATCCACGAAAAACTCCAAGAACCTTGCCTGCGGTGTCACGAGATGGAGCCATGCGCAACACTGCATTTCTGCTCCCACCTGTCCCACTACGAACATAATCTCTAACTGCTCGACGCAGAGCACTTCGATCACGGCCTCCTGATCCAGCAAAACGAGAAAAATTTGTGCGAGCACTACGGAACCGTGCTCCCGGCGCGGGCTGAGGAACGGATGGATTAAGCTCGTTACCTTGTTTGCTTTGGCTCCCATCTTGACTCACATCCTTGGCACCATCACTGGGAGAGGGGCCACTTTCGGAACCAGGAAGTGGATCTTGCCCTGGCTCATCAAGCCATGAGGGAACCAACGGTGTGCCGGAACCAGAGCCCGATGTCTGTCCCGAGGTCCCCATCAACTACCCTTGCCTTGCAACGTTTTGATAGCACTAACTGCGGCGGTCTTCAGAAATTTATTTTCATCTTGCGCGCCCCAAACGCGCATCACTGTAATTAGTTTTCTGCGAGCTTGCATATCAGTCACAGCCTCATTCCAGCCCTTCACAACCCATGGACCCAGTATCTTCGGGTCGAAGGACTCAAGAAGAGCAACAAGCTCATTTTGTAATTGAGGATGATGTTTCGCTACGATAGCAAGTCCAACAATCCCATTAGGCTCGACACTGAAATCTCCTGCGCTAAGAACACGTTCTCGCAGACCATGGAATATGACTCCAGCATCCGCACTCGACAATGCTCGGACTTCTGACTCTGCGCCGCGAATTTCGAGGTTAGATCCGCAGAGCTTGAACAATAGAGCCTCCAAACCACCTTGAACCGATGCGCTTGTAAGTAAACGCTTATCACGCGCTACGAACACATAAGGTCGAAGGTCTTCCATCGACAATTTCGGTTCAATCTGAAACCATCGCTTCAGCCAATCTCTTCTCAACCATTTTGCTCCCTCATGGTCCGGAGGTTGTTCCTTGTCGCTACTTCTTTTGCTTGTACTCTTGGAACCTTTCTTTATCTTCTTAGATTGTCCGCTGGCTTCGAGAGCGAGCAGTTCTCCAACCTTACCGTCACCAGCACTCATCGCACACATTGAAATGTGCTCGTAGAAGTCAGGTTGAAACCTCTCTGCAAGCATCAATTTTGCCAATACTGGCTGTTTGATCTGGTCACCGAATCCACGCGCTTTAGCAATGACCTGTCTCACAAGTAACGCGTTAAGAAATCGCTTTATCTGTCGAGGATTACCTTTTGTACCCTCTGCCAAAATGGGAGCAATTTGCTGCGCGAGCACAAAAGCAGAGTTCAATTCGTCTTTCTTATTCTCATCTACTTCCTGGACATCTGTTTGGAGGAGTCCCTTTCCGAGCCACGGCTTCTCCAAACTGTTCTTTGCCTTCTCCAACAATTTCCCGAACCCTACATGATCCTCACCAACAATGCTTTGAACCAGTAACAATTGTACGTACGTACGCGTCTCTTGTGCACCTAACGCAGGGATTCTGAAAGGGATCTGAATTAGTTTTTCGAGGTAATTCCTAGCATAGGGCAGCGGCCCAGATGCCACCGGCAGATCCGGAAAATGCTGTCTCACAGCATACTCGATCATCGCCTCATCAGCACCAATGACGAAAGCTGTTTTGGGAACAAAAAGAAATAGCCTAATCGCTTCCAAAGTCTGCACAGCCGTTTCTGGCAGACAGCGATCCAGATCATCTATGAGTACTACGAGCTGGCTAATCTTGGCTTCCTTAAGAAGATCCTGGAACTCTTCGCGAAACTTGTGAATCGTCTCCGGCAGATTCTCTCCATCTTCTGCGGGCTTCAATAGGCTCTCTATTTCTTCTATTTTAGATGGAATCTCACTCGCATTTACATTTTTCACATCCTGAGCAACCTTTCGTAATGCTCCGAGAGCAATCTCAAACTGATCAGGAGATGGCAGGCCTGTTAATATGTTATAGGTGACTCCGCTGGCTCTCTTGGCTACTTTAAGCCAGTTCACTCGTCTTAGGAGTTTTTTGGCCTTTTCCTTTACCTTTCCGACTGTTGATCGCTGACGGCACAACTCAGTAATTGTGTTCTCAATCAGTACGGTTTTAGCATCATCGAAGCCCTCAAAAGTCCAGCCGTTGAACCAAAGTACCGCGACTTCTTCATCGGACTCAAGTTTAGATTCAATCATTTTCAGAATGCTAGATTTACCTGCACCCCAATCCCCATGAATACCTACGGTCAACGCTCGGGTACGATTGTCCTGGACAAGTTCAACTACCGTCTGCGATATGACCTGACAATTTAGGTAATCTATTTCCGTTTCATGATCTGGGATCAGCATAATTCCCTCTCGAAAATGGACCTCTTTGCATGAGTACCTTCCATCCTTAATTCACGCATCCTCGATTTACGTCTCATGCGACTCACGCCGCCTCCGGCAATTGAAGCTTTCGCCGAATATGCGAATCAATAATCGACTGCCTAACCGTCTTGAAGAGCAGTCCTTGATCTCCCCTACCCTTCCGGTACTGCTCAGAAAGAAACTTATCCGCCAATTTTACGGCTTCATCCTCGAATTCCGCTTTCTCATCTTCGGTAAGCCCATTCCAAAACGAATCGAGTAGTTCTCGTTCGGAGCTCTGTTTTGCAGCAATTCGTTTTTCTTTCTTCGCTTCCTTTGTCTTTCTAAGCTCTTCCTCTTTTCGTTTCTTCTCTTCTCTTTCTCTCTTCCGTTCTTTGGTCTCAAAACCTTGAGGGAGCGCGTAATCTTCTTCAATCGCTCGGTATAGATACCCGGCTGGATTATTGGAAACTCGCTGATCACTGTTTTTTACAAGCCAATCAACCAACTCAATTTTTTCTTTGATGGTGTTTTCTGGAAAAGTTTCTACAAGCGCTCTTGCAGTAACAAGAGTTATGCCTCTTTCGGCTAAATCATGAACAAGCGGCGAATCATTAGCGATTATTTCTTTTTTAACGAGAGTGGACTTAGCTCTTACGCATGTAATCGACCACTTTCCCCTACCCTGTCTTTGAAATCGTTTCGACGGTGGCAGTTTTTCGAGAAATCCTTTTTCTTCTAGCTCCTTAACCGCCGGTGTTAAGCGTCTTTTGATTTCCCCATTATGATAGCTTCGATTCAAACCGATGTGCTCTAGAGCAAACTCCTGCATGTCAAAGACAAGTTTTTCTCTTTTATAGAAGCGCTTATCGAGAAATCTATATATTCGCTTTGCAATGGAGCTTTTGAGCGATTTATAAAAATCCATATCGATTTGCTTGAGGTACCCGGCCTGAAATGATTCATACACGACTTCATTCCAAACGAAACTTGATCGTCCAGCTTCGTTATCGCCCTTCTTCGTTTTGAGTCGTCGTTCTCGGCGTTCCTTATCGAAGATGGTGACCTGATCCAGTATGTGGAAATTCTCACTTACCCAGCATTGTTCATCCTTGGACCACCAAGCTTTGTCGTAGTAGAGAGTTACTCCGAGCCATCTTTTTAGGGATTCGCTTATTCGAGCGTAGCTCTTGGATTCAACTCGCCAACCAAGAAGCTTGATGAGCTCATAGCGAGTGAAGTGAACTTTTCGACTTTCAAACTGTCCCTGGTTTGTAAGCTGGATCAGCCCAAGAATGACCTCATCATCCAATGCAGTCGGCAATCCGTATTCATCAGAGGCTGAAATAGTAAGTGTTCTAGTAACTGGCTTGTTTGCTCCTTGATCAAAGATTGTGTCAGTAAAGGTAAGAGTTTTTTGATTATCGGGAATACGGTCGCTAATTGAAGCAAGTGGGAACTCCGCGAAATTCATTTCATCGCGGTAGGACGCTCTCTTTGCTGTTGAAGTTGGTATCGCTTCTTCCATCTTCACGGTGTTCCCTGAAAGCAAAATGAGAAAGCAACAACACAGCCCCTTGGTGTTGTTGAGTTAATTAAGTTTTTAATACATAAGTTACATTTCATTATCGTTCATCATATCAGCTAGTTACGTAAGTTTTTGTGTCTCATTTCCCCCTATGTGGTAGAAGTTTTGTGTCTCAAATCCCCCTACTCCCGTGTCTCATTTCCCCCTAGTTTCGTGTCTCAAATCCCGGTAGTTTTGTGTCTCATTTCCCCCTATCGGGAAGAGCCCAAACCAACGGTCTAAGTTCCAATTCAAAGTACAAGATACAACTATCCTGTAATCGCTTTCGAAAGTGTCTTGTCTGGGGAATCTCTGAGAGGTATGATTCAGGTGCGAGTTGAAACATACTTTCTTGAGTCGCCCTCTTCGGCACTTTTGAAAGCAATCAAAAAAAGGGAGTTTTCAGACTCCTTTTTTTGTGCCTGCTGTACTCTGTCGTTTCTTTCTCCCCTCTTCCTGTCGCGGGCTGTGCAATACGGAAAAAGGGATTAAACCTCCTTAAAAGCAGCATAAATCGATAAGTGATCGATATCGTTAGTTTAACTCTGTTCAAGTTGTAGCAAGAGACAGTAAAGCTGACTAGATCCTATTTTTAACCATCGAACCATCGGAGGTTTGAATTGTTAACCATCGAACATTCGGAGGTTTTGTTTTTAACCTCCGATGGTTGGGTTCGGGGTGAGGGGTCAGCGCGGGTTGGTTTTGCCAACTTGATGCCGAGTGAGTGGTGGTTATCCATCGAACCATCGATGGTTAGGCGTGTTTGGTATTTCAAATCATTTCATCAAAACATGTTCCTCCGAACCATCGATGGTTAAGGGAGGCGAAGGAGGAAGCGCTGTTCAAATTAAATTTGAGAATCCTTCATCCTGACGCTTTACCGGGTGTTACGACCTGGGAGAGGGGCAATCAGCAAATCGTCTCTCTAGGAAGCTTACAGGACGCAAAATGAGAGTCTCTGTGTAAGGATTAAGCTGTTTTCTAACTTCGAATTATCCAAATTGCATTATGAACCATCGATGGTTGTAAGCGCCACAAAATCTCAGCGGAAGCTTATCCTATGTCTTCTGTAACCATCGATGGTTGTGCATCGATATTGATTCATCGAAGTGGTTTATGGCGTTAATCCATCGAACCTTCGATGGTTCACTGTCCCATCCATCGAAACATCGATGGTTAAATAGTGTATTGCCAGATTCCAACCATCGGAGAATAATTCAGTTAAACTATAAACGGTTTTGTCCTTGAACGAGGAGACTGCATGAGTAAGCCAGAGCTTGCTGTTCTCAAATACCCAGTCATATTGACTGTGATAATGAATAAGGGCGGGGTAGGGAAGACTACTACCTGCGCTAACATCGCTGCTGCGCTTAGCGAGACTCGTCCTACAGGTAATAGGTTTCGAATTGGTGTTATCGATCTTGACCCTCAAACTAACCTCTCTTGTGTGTTGGGCCTCGATGAACTGCAAGAGAAACATGGCGACGACTTAGTTACTATCGCTGAGTTTTTAGACGTAGATAATGAGGATATTCCAGTTGATGAGTTCTTTTACCGTGTAGATAGGCCGTTTTTCGACAATCGCCTCTCTCTTTTACCGGGGCATATAGACCTTGAGAGTCTGAAGGATGACCTTGAATATGAAATGAAATCGAAGTCGCCACTTCGTGGAAAGTCTAAAGAAGATGGCTTTGCCAACTCATACGATGTAGGCGCTTTCGAGCAGAAGAAAGCACAACTTTTCCTCGGGTATCGAGAAAGGCTAAGACAAGATCTAGCTGGAAAATTCGATTACATAGTTATCGATACACCACCAAGTAGGGGATTTCTCACTCAGCTAGCGCTTGGACTTTCAGATTATGTTCTTCCCGTGATGATTCCAGGAACAAAAGAGTTCGATGGTTTGATCATGATGGAACAACTAATTGCTGACTGCTGGGCAAGCTACAATCCGAATCTTTCAGTAGCAGGAGTTCTTATCAACAATCTCTTTGAGCGAGAAGTGTTGTCGAAAGATATCCGTGAGATGGCAAAAGAGAGATATTCAGGGAAAGAGCTTATGCTCAAGACGGAAATCCCTCGATCGGTTCGGATAGCGGAAGCGATATCAAATGATAGAACGGTTTTTGAAAGCGAGCATCGTGATGCAGAGGTGTATAGAAACATATACAGAAAGCTTCTTTCAGAGCTTTATTCCCGAGCACTAACTAACAAGGTAAACACAACCGTTTCGCCTCAATTCTTTTACGATCTGCACTATGGAGCAGAGGAAGTTGGGGAAGAGCAAGAAATGATGGGGGTTGTAAATGAGTAGCAGCGCAGGACTTGCAGCTTCAGCGAAACGTTCTCGAATTAAAAAACGTGCGGTAAGGCCACCTGTAGCAGGTCGGCCCGTAGCAGGAGAGTCGAAGCCAGAGACTGAAGAAGAGGCGGAAGTTAAGCAGCAAGAAGCAGCAACCATCGAACCATCGGAGGTTGAAGCTTCCGCGGAGCCACAACCAGAATCGTTAGAGAGTGAGGCAGCTCCAACAGAGGAGCCGAGCCCTGAAAAGGCAAAGAGCAAAAAGAAAAAAAAGGCGGTCGTAAAGAAAATAGGGCATACGCAACCACGCTTTGAAGTACGGCTAAATGGTGATCACGAGAAGCTTGTAGAGGACATTCAGAGAAAGGCTTTCCGCGAAGCCCTCGCAGCCAATAAGGGAATCAATAACAGCGAACTTTTCGGAGGGTTCTTAGAGTTCATTCGCCCGTTTCGAAAAGACATAAGTTTTAGTTCTCTTGATTTCAAACGCGGCAAACTTTACGGCGATGGCACAGAGCGAATTAAGGTTGAAATCGGGAAGAGTTTTGAGCGGGCATCTCTCGAATATTTTCTCTCAGCGATTGAGTCTGGCGAGAATGGGGTAGTTAGTGAACTATTCCAGTCTATGGCGCCTGATCGGCGAGATAAGATCATTGCTCAAATTATGGCCCTCTCCGAGCAGTTACAGGATGAGAGATTGGCGGCGAATAGCTAGCCAACCATCGAAGGTTCGATGGCAATCCGGTGTGCCTCCATACAGGCACAATCGTCTTGAGAGAGGTTAAGATTGCCGTATTTATCCAAAAATTAGGGCTTACCTACCGTTACTTTTTCCAGTATAATACGTAAGATAACCGTTACTTTTTACATAGTATGGCACTAAATGGCTGAAATATATCGAGATATCTATGGCAAGCTAGATGCCTGGAAAAACTCAGCATCCAGACATCCACTTCTTGTTAGGGGAGCTCGGCAAGTCGGTAAATCTCACGCCATTAGGACCTGGGCGAAGAAGAACTTTGAGAACTTCCTGGAGATTAACTTAGAGGAGCAATCCTCCTTACGAAGTATCTTTCAAAAGGATCTTACAGCTGAACAGCTTCTTCAAAACTTGGAGCTTGGAACAGGAGTAAATCTTTTCGGTAAAAGCACAGCGTTATTTATTGACGAGATTCAAAGTGAGCCAAGAGCATTACTTGCTCTTCGATATCTCTATGAACAGAAGCCGGAGCTTCCGGTCATTGCCGCTGGATCGCTTGTTGAGTTTGTTTTAGAAGAAGTTGGGCTTCCAGTCGGAAGAGTCGATCAGCTTACGATGGGGCCGGTCTCATTTAGGGAATTTCTCGCTGCTTTGGGAAAGGACCAATTCGTACGCGTCATCAAGGAATCTCCTTTTGATGCGCCGGTTCCAGATATTGCGCATAATCAGCTTCTCGATCTTCTTCGCACTTACTTTTACGTAGGAGGGATGCCAAGAGCAGTTACTACCTATGTCGAAACAAAGAGCCTAAATCTTGTAAGTGACGTTCATGCAAGAATTCTTAAGGGGTATGAGGATGATTTTCAGAAGTATGCCAAAAAGGCAGACTGGGCAGCGTTAGAAGCGGTATTTGCCAGTGCACCGCATGTAGTAGGGGAGTCCCGTGTTAAGTACGTACGGCTAGACAAGGAAATTCGCGGGGAAAAGATAAAAATAGCTGTAAATCTTCTAACAAAAGCAGAAGTGTTAGAAAAAGTTGTTTCAAGCTATGCGAAGAACCTACCTCTCCGCGCAGGATCGCAAGCTAAATTCTTTAAGCTGATATTTCTTGATATTGGACTGCTGCACCATGCGATGGGATTTGATTGGAGGAAGGTTTCACTAGAGGACGACCTTACTGACATAAAACAGGGGGCTTTTGCCGAGCAGTTTGTAGGGCAGGAGCTCCTTACCGAGAGTGAGATAAACGACGCATCTCAGCTTTTTTACTGGTATCGAAATGTCAAGGGCTCTGACGCTGAAGTCGATTACCTCGTTCAGTACGAAGGAGCTCCTGTTCCGGTTGAAGTGAAGAGTGGGAGTCGAGGCACACTCAAGAGCCTTCGACTGTACATTGAAGAATTCGGTTGTAAGAAAGCCTTTGTGCTCTCGCAACGAAATATTGAGCAGATGGAAGATACGACCTTTTTGCCACTCTACTTGGCTTCTCGGTTGAATTCTTGAAACAAAGTGGTTGCTAGTTTGGTAGCGTCGTAACTCGAGTGTGCCTCTAGGGAGGCACACTGATGTATTTGCCTGAGTTAATAACGTCTAATATTCTGTACCTTAGTAAGTCTACGGACTAGAATTATGACCTTTACAGGCCGAGCCGTGCGATACGACTCTTACTTACCACTTCGTCTTCAGCGAGCATTTAAGAAGCTCGGCTCCGACATTTCGCTTGCACGGAGAAAACGGAGAATTCAAGTCTCTGTTATGGCGGAACGGTGTAACATAAGTAGAGCAACCCTTCGCAAAATTGAGACTGGCGACCCGACGGTCTCAGCGGGCTCATATGGAATGGTTCTTTTTGTACTGGAAATGACCGAAAGGCTGGCTGACTTGGTTGATGTAACACGCGATGTTGGAGGTCTGGAAATTGATGCAGCCCATCTTCCACAAAGAATTAGAGAGAGACGGAAACGGGCAGGTAGGACGAAGAGGAAGTAGGGTGACCCATAGTAAACGACCGTTTACCTGATACATTTGGTAGTAAATGATCGTTTACTAAAATTAGGAAAAAGGAGATACGGAGTTAGAAAGATATGTCCGTAAACCAAGAAGACGAATCTCTAAGCCGAATACTGAGAAAAAACGTATTTTCAATTCAGACGGAGATGCACAATCCATCCGTCATCGAGCAATTTGGCCAACTCGACGAAAAGGAATTTATCGCAAGCATTGATCTCGAGCTTACCTGCTGGGAGGGAGAAGACGGACCCGGCAATTTCTCAGAAGAGATGGAGGTGATAGAAATCGGGATTCATCTTCTCCGGGCAGATGACTATAGGCATGTAAAAGACTTTCAATTTTTTGTTCGTCCGACTGAAAGACCCGAGCTGTCTGAGTTTTGCACCAAGCTTACAGGAATTACTCAAGAAGATGTTGATAGCGCAGCGCCTCTAACAGATGTGCTTCCAGAGCTTCTAAAAGAATTGCCACCAAAACAAAAGCTAATCTTTGCCTCATGGGGAAGCGATACACCCGCGCTTGAGCGAGAATACCAAGAGAAGAGTGGAACTCAAGAGCGCTTTATAGACCCTCGGTTTATCAATGTCGCTGTCCACTTTCGATCTAGGTACGCTAAGAAAGGTGGAATAAAGAAGGCGTTCGATGCACTTGGAATGAAGCAGGAAGAGCCCGTTCACCGAGCACTTCCAGATGCAATCAGCGCTGTTAGAATTTTAAAAGAGCTTAAGCTCACGCCGCTTGATGCGATGGTCTCAAATGATAAGAGCCTAAGAGACCGTATTGAGCAGTGCAAAAAAGAATGCGCTGAAAAGCTTGCGAAGCGGAACTCCATGGACGTTTCCAAAGCAGAGCAACTTCTAAGACTGGTTCACTGGGATCTGAGGGTTGCAAGAGAGGTGATAAAGCTAACTCGTCAATAGTGGAGTCGGTCATTATTGCCCGATAAGCCCTTTTCCCAAGCGGTGCTACGCTCACTACGCTTTTCCAGATTTTTTGTTCGAGCAAAAGCCCTGCCAGCAAAGCTGTCATGCCTTTTGCCTTTCTCTCTATAAAAAATCCTCCAAAGCTTCGCTCCTTCCGCCAGTATTTTCCGTTTCCTTAACGGCAACGGGGAATTTTTTTATCCCCGAGGGGGTGAAGATAAAAAAATCCCCCGCCGCCGAAGGAAAGTTTGTTTGGTTGGGTGGCAGGGCGAAACGAGAGGAGAAACTATGAGCAATCAATCAATATACGAAAAAATCACCGGGACAATCATTAATAAGCTTGAAGAAGGTGTCATACCTTGGCGGGCATCATGGAAGGGAGTCGGCTTTCCGAAAAACGGTGTGAGCAAAAAGTACTATCGGGGTATAAATTTACTTCTCTTAGCACTTCAGAAGTACAATTCTTCTTACTGGTTAACATTTAGACAGGCAAGAAAGCTAGGCGGAAGCGTTAAAGGTGGAGAGAAGGGAACGCCGGTAATTTTCTGGAAGTGGTTAGAGAAAAAAGATCCTGAAACAAACGATCTTCTCAAGATCCCGATGCTCCGCCACTATACAGTGTTTAATGTACTTCAGTGCGAAGGAATTGAGCTTGAAGTGCCAAAGCCGGAGCTTGAAGGAATCGAAGAATGTGAACGGGTAGTATCTGATTTTTTAACACGTGAACCAGAGCTCAAGCTTGAGCACACTAAATCATATCCTTTCTATCTTCCGCTAAGCGATTCTATAAATGTTCCGCCGAAGGAAAATTTCAAATCCCTCGAAGACTACTACGTGACCTTATTTCATGAATGTTGTCATGCGACTGGCCACGAGAAGAGACTTGATCGCGGATTGCAAAAGCCGACCGGCTTTGCTTCTAAGGATTATTCAAAAGAAGAACTAATCGCAGAACTTGGCGCGTGTTTTCTCTCTGGTATTACGGGAATAGAGAGTAAGATCTTAGACGATTCAGCCGCGTATATTAATGGTTGGGTGAAAGCGCTAAAGAATGATTCGAAACTATTGGTACAAGCAGGAGCGAAAGCACAACATGCCGTTGATTATATACTTGGCAGCACCCCTGACTTAGAAGGGTAATGCCAGCTGTGTCGAGCCTCAGTGTATCTGTCTGAGGCTCGATCTATTAAGAGCCTTTTTATGAGCGATAAAGCCGTCTACAACAACTGAACCTTTTTCAAGAATGATCGCTATCCATTCAAGAGAATCTATTATCTCAGCTCGGGAAATATCCGTTGTTGTGGCGTCAATCAGGAGTTCTTCGGTTAAGCGTCTTGCTAGGGTGATAATCGGGTCAACGGGCGATTTTTGTTTCATTATGCAGCCTCCAACTTGATTTCGTCCTGAGCGGAATTTTTTTGTAGAGCCCCCAAAGTATTCTTTTGGACCTTAAGGGTTTGAACGGCGGCTCTAATTCTCTTTGCTAACCCTAAGTAATCATCGCTTAGATGCTGACAGATCCATCCAAAGGAAAAGGGAGGGGAGGAGGCAGAAACGGGTTGTGAAAATAACCATTGATGCGCCTTTCTTTTGTCATGTTTTGGGTTTGAGGAGATAGTAGCAATGCCTTGCCCGTTTGATAGGTAATCAAGGATAGCGAGCTTTAAGACAGCTCGAAGAAGACGCATTTCAGACGATTCGATTGATTCGCCAGGTTCCAAAACGGCTTTAGGTACAGACTTCATTTTATACTCACTTAGAAAGCGCTTTTGTAAGGGCCAGGTTTTTCTCCTTGGCCTTTGATAATTGCTGATTAAATGATCGCTGATTTGCTGGACTTGGTAGGGAAAGGGTTTTCTCGCCTATCGTTATTTCATCGCGTCTAATAAGCACCTTTTCTTGTTTCAATTCCCCGAAATTTTTCTCTAATTTGTATGAACGCTCTAGGGTTTGAGAAACGTGGCCTAGTTGTCTATCTAGCTCAATGCGCTTCACTTGAAGTTTTACGTCTTCTTTAAGGAGCGATTCAGCAACATTTCTAATTTTCTCCTGGTTCTCGGGCCGGTTCAAAACCGCTACCCGGTTATTGTACCGGGTGAGAGCTTCGTTAAGAGACTTTCTCTGTTTTGTAAGTTCTTTTGTAAGGTAATGGCGCCTCTTTATTTGGTTTGGCTTAAAGCGCGAAAAGCCGCGTGTTTCTTGCTTGAGATATTCAAGGGAACGGATAGTTTTCTCTTCTACATCCTCTAAACGGTCTACTAACTTTCGGTCTTGTACGAAGTAATCACCGCCAACACGATCAACGGCCTGGCTCATAGCTTTTTCAGCATCAAGTGGCTTAGGATACACGTAACGCCTACGGTAAATATCCGTTGGGTCTCTCCGCAAACCTAAAGAAACTTGCGTTTGTTCAAGTGTCTGCTTTTCTACGTGAAGCGGCGCGATAACTTTTGTTTGAAGCTCTGTCGCTATCTCACCTGCCGGAACAAGCTCAGTGTCAATTTTGCCCTCAACGAGTTTAAGAGAGGGCTTTTGTCCAAAGTCATCCGTGTCCATAAAACACCTCCTTTTTTTGTCTCTCACTTACTTAATCGCAGATTTTTCGAAGAAGTTGCCTGAAAAGGTGATTTTTTTCGGGGGAACGCTTTTTTTCAGAAAAGAGGAAACTTTCGGAAAAAATCTGCGATTAAACCTATAGAAGGGAAAAATCTTTAGCCGTTTTGGGCTCCAAGAGGCCCTGTAACTGAGATTTATATGGAGGACAATTCATATGCCAAGAAAGGGTTCAAACCTTCGAATAAAGGTCAAAGACGAAGGCATAAAGGCCGGGAAAAGACGCCTTATTGCTGAGGTAGTAGGGGACAGAAAGCTCTTTGAATCATCAGATACTTTCGCTGAAAGAGGGACGATTCAAAAGCTAACTGACTCGGTACAAGATGCGCTCACTAAGGAGGTCCATTCCTACTTTGAGCGCGGAAAAGAAATGATGGACCTGGTTGACCAAGTTGCGAAGGAACAACAGAAGACAACAAAGAAGGCAGCGAATGACTCTATCTAATGTGTGGTTATGCAAGATAAAAGACCCCCCTGTGCAGGGAGGTTAAGTTACTGCGTTGCTTATGTTTAGTTCCCATGGGTGCATGTTATGGCCCATGGACCAAGGGTTGTAGGTAATCGTAACCGCTTACGAAATGGCACGTGGGACTTTGTAAGTAATGAGATTTACTAAATGAGCAGATTACGATCAAAAACACTTAATTTACCGGAAGAGCATCCGTTTGTTCCCGATCCTGGGAGGGGCAAAGCGGAGAAGATTTCAGGAAAGAGAAGGGGTTTTTACGGGGAACTTCGAGGGAAAATATTTAAGTCCGGTAGGGGAGCTGGAAAGGGAAAAAGTTCTCGATTTGGGCGGGGATTTTCCAGGGGAAAAGGAGGGAAGTTTAGGCAGCGCGTAACGGTAAAAGCCAGGTTCCAAAAGCACAGTGGAAAAAATTCCGCTAAGAATCTTAGGAGGTACATTCACTACATAGGACGGGAGGGAGTCGATAAAGATGGAGGCCCCGCGAAAGTATTTGAGAAGGAAGGGGAGGTCACTCGTGATACCGCTACAGAACAGGTCAAGGAGTGGTCATCAGACCGCCATCATTGGCGACTTATAATCTCTCCTGAGCGCGGCGAAGACCTGGATCTAAAACAGTTTGCAAAAGACTTGGTAGAGGGAATGGAGCAAGATCTTGGTACTAAACTTGAGTGGCTTGGAGCTGCTCACTACGACACTGAAAATCCGCATATTCATCTTCTTATTCGGGGGAAAACAGACCGAGGGGAAGACCTGGTGATAAAGAGAAGTTACGTCTCCTACGGGATGCGGGATCTTGCGGAAGAAATCGCTACTAGAACCCTCGGGCACCGGCAAGAATGGGAGATACGCCAGGAGCTTCAAAAGGGAGTTACCCAGGAACGGTTTGGTCAGATTGATAGAAAACTTCTCTTTGAAGTGAGGGGAAGTGTTGATGGCGTGATTGACTTAAAATCAGAGCTCAACTTGGTCGACCGAGAGCTAAGAGATCTCAAAATTAAGCGGTTAAAATTCCTTCGTAACCTCGGGCTCGCTAGGCGTGCGTCTCCCGGGAAGTGGCAGCTTTCAAAGAACATGGAAAAGGTCTTACGTGGGCTTTCCGTACAGGGCGACATCATTAAAACCATGCACGAAAAGATGCGTAAAGGGAGGGAGAATATTTTGTTTGAGCCCGGTGAACATCCAGGTATTTCAGGCCCGGTTAAGCATAAAGGTCTTATCGATGAGTTAGGGGATAAGACCTTTATGCTAGTAGAGGCAAATGACGGGAAGAATTACTACGTAGCGCTTACAAGGTATAGCGAAAAAGAGGGCTTTGAGAGCTCAGTTGGTGACACCGTAAGTGTTGAGGCGCATGGCTTTCATGGCAAACCAATCGATAAGGAAATTGTTGAAATCTCAATAGACGGGGCAGGGGAGATAAAAGAAGAGGCTGCTCTATCGTATCTTAAGCGGAAAAGTAGTTACAAAGACACCTCATCCGCAGCGTCTTCTTGGAAGAATATGAAAAGACGGCTTTCTGCGCTTGAGAGGAGAGGGATCGTAAAACGAACAGGAAAAGATAGGTGGAACGTACCGAGCGATTTAGAGGTGCGAATTCGAGAACGATCCGTTCTCTATCCGAAGGTAATCGTAACCGAACGGGTGAGGGAGAAGTTTAAGCAAAGAGAGAGGTAAGGAAGTGTTAGATATTGCCCAAGGGCTTAAAAAAATAGGTTCAGGTGAAAGCTGTGGCAAGTGTCATTAGTCGGGTTGCTACTATTCTTGGAGCGATACTTCTAGGGCTATTTGCTGCAACTCAGTACGTAGCAAGTGGCTTTGACTATCATCCTGAGCTTGGAGCGCCCTGGGTCGAAGCTCTAGGGTTCCCTCTCTATGCCCCGTGGAAGTTTATTGTCTGGGATCTTTCGTATGGGGAAGGGAATGAGGCTCAGTTTTTTACAGCTTGGGGAATAGTTCTTTTTCTATTTTTGATCGGGACGGTTTTCGCTCTTCGTAAGGCGCTTTCTACGTCTCAGACCGGGAATGGGTCAACAACTCATGGAAGTGCCGTTTGGGCATCAGAGAGTGTACTAAAAAAGGCAAATCTACTTAGCGGGTCGGGGGTCGTTCTTGGGATGAACTCACGCGGACAGTACATCCGTCATGATGGTCCGGAGCATGTAAAAATAGTTGCACCTAGTCGCTCGGGAAAGGGAGTTGGAATAGTTGTGCCAACGCTTCTATCCTGTCCTGATAGTGTCATAGTTTACGATCCAAAAAGCGAAAACTGGGAGCTTACCGCTTCATACCGCTCGCAATTTTCTAATGTTCTCTATTTCAATCCAGCCGACCCAAACTCCTGTCATTTTAATCCGCTCCTTGAGGTTAGAAAGGGCGAACTTGAGGTGCGAGATGTTCAAAACATCGCTGATATGATCGTTGACCCGGACGGTCACGGTATGAACGACCATTGGGCTAAAACCGGCCATTCTCTTTTAGTAGGAACAATCCTCCACGTACTTTACGCAGAAAGGGATAAGACGCTTGCTGGAGTGGCCGATTTTCTCTCTGATCCAAAAAGGGATATCGAAAATACCCTTAGTGCGATGATGATTGCACAGCACTTAGAAGATAAGTCGACTCACCCGGTGGTAGCTGCTACTGCAAGGGATATGCTCAACAAGAGCGAAAATGAGCGAAGTGGTGTTCTTTCAACGGCGATGTCTTTCTTGTCGCTTTATCGTGATCCGATAGTAGCTAATAACACAAGCGATAGTGACTTTCGTATCATTGATTTAGTTCAAGCTAAAAAACCAGTTTCTCTCTACATTGCGGTACCCCCATCTGACGTAGACCGGCTAAGGCGGCTTACACGACTTATCATAAACCAGATCTGTCGAAGGCTTACAGAGGAGCTTGTACCGGAGAAAAATAACAATCGCGTACTAATGCTCCTTGATGAGTTTCCAACACTGGGTCGGCTTAATTTTTTTGAAACCGCACTTGGTTTTCTTGCTGGCTACGGAATCAAGGCGATGCTTATCTCACAAGGAATTCCGCAGATTGAGAAAGCGTATGGGGTTAAAAACTCAATTGTTGATAATTGCCATATCAAGGTGGTCTTTACCCCTAATACTGTTGAAACAGCGGAAACGATTTCTAAAATGCTCGGGCAGAAAACCGAGAGCTATCAACAAAGGAACTACGCTAAGGGTTGGCTCTCGCCCTTTCCGTCACACACAGTGCTTGCAAACCAAGAGACTGGAAGAGCACTTCTAACGGTCGATGAAGTGATGAAGTTCCCAAAAGACGAATCAATTCTATTTGTAACAGGGGAAGCTCCTATTAGAGCTAGAAAGATTAAGTACTATGAAGACGCCAATTTCCTCTCGCGCATAAAACCACCACCGAATCTAAAAAGAATGGGCGCATATCCGTTTCGATTAAAACCTCAGAAAGTAGATTGGAACATTGTGGCAGAGGAAATACCAATTGAGAAAGAGAAAGTGAAGAAGCTTAAAGCCAAGGCTGAGTTTATAGGACTGTGAGAGGGTAGGGCATGAAGCAGAAATCTAGAGCGAGACGGTCAAGACGAACGAAAAATGGTTTTGTGGAAACCACCACAGCCCTTCATGAAAGGCATATCGAAGCCATTGATAAGATCATTTCATCCCGTGAAGGGATCAGAAGAGGGCTTACTAAACGAGATGTGCTCTATCAAATGATCTCGCAGTATTTAAATGAGGATCGAGAAGACTCAATGGACGTGGTCCTTGGGCAAATGAAGCTTGAATTAGCTAGGGATAACCGAGCCATTAATCAACGGCTTCACGCGGTAATTGAGATGTTGGCTGTACTGGTAAGAATTTACCTTGGACACGCTCCAAGTATTCCAGAAGACGAGCAGGATGTATTTCGAGCGAGGTCTCAAGATCGGTTTAAGCAATACAGTGACGAGGTAGTGAGGATGCTCAAAGGGAGAAGCGATTTTTATGAGACCGTTTCAAGTGAAGCGCTCTCTGAGGCCTTCGCCAAGCTTACGGCGGTCGGCTAACGCACTATATTATATGTACCGAAATCACAGGTTTCCCTGGCAGTGAGAACCTGTAATTTCAGCAACTTAAACGTGTGTTATACTGGTAGGCTCGCTTTTAATTGGTGAACACGGAGGAAAGCGCTTTATGACAGAGAAGAAGGGTAGGGGGCTAACCGAGACCGAGATTAAGAACCTTAAGCTCATCCAGCACAACATGGCGCTTGAAGGCCACGAGATCTCGCTCGATGAGCTCATCGAGGTCAAAAAGCAATCATTAGCCGATGGCGATGAAGAAAAGATCGAAGAGATCGTTTTTAAGGCCAAAAAGGAAGGGATCTCTCAATTAGAGGCTGCAAGGAAATACTTCTTCGATGAAGAGGCAGCTTCTGATGAGTAATCGCGAGCAGTTCGATTGGGATCATCGAATTAAGTACCTCTTAAAGGAATCATTTGAACCAAAAACATTCCAACACTACAAACGTGCTGTAGGTCGAGGATTGAATAATGCCAGAACGTTTCTACAATCAACTGAGGAGTTAGTTCCGAGCGTTGATACCGTTAGGACGATTCATCAGTATGGATTTGGTTCGGTTTACGGGGAAGCTGGAGACTTCAGAGCCTTTGGTCAAGAGATCGCCATTGGAAGAGATGATGCTAGAGGGGCTTATTACAGCCAGATTCCCAAAGAGTTAAGTCTTCTTTCGAAACAGACTAGCGAGCTTTTTCGGGAAGCAAGTACAGATCAGTTAAAAGCGAGAGCGGTAACATTTTACCATCTTCGTTACGTTAAGACTCATCCCTTTCTTGACGGAAACGGAAGAACAGGACGGGTCATATTTGACTATCAAACAAGAACGCTCCTTGGAACGGATCGACGGATTGATTTTTCGTATGAAGAGTACATCGAAGGTATTCAAAGAGCATTTTCTACCGGGGATGTTTCTGCGCTTGCTAAGACAATGACCGGAGTAGAGCTTTCACCAGATCTTGCCATTACACCGTTCCCGCTTAAACTCGGTGAGATAGTAGTTACGAAAGAGATTTCAGGAGGAGTAAATTTGAAAGTACCTTGCGGTGAAGATGTCGAAACGGCTCAAGAAGTCGAAGGTGCTATTCTTTCACCCAGACTTGTAAAAGCAGTAATGCGCGGGGAGAAGGTAGCGATAGAACTTTTTGAAAGCACAAGTCGTAGAAATGCGCTGATCGACATCGATGTGTCAAAGTATAAGAAAATAGATCTCGGAAAGGGGCTTGAGATTGGATAAGAGCTTTTTAAGCCTGCGGCATCAAGGTTTCGAAGGCGCGTTGAATATCTTGAGTTCTTCTATTGGCGAGTTCTCGAAGCGCCGCACCTAAATGAGCAACCCTATCAGGATGGTAAAGTTTCATTTGATGTCGATATGAGGACTTAATCTCTTGGGGAGAGGCGCTTGATGGAACTTCCAAGATTTTATAAGGATCAAAGCACTCTGTTTTTGTTTCGTTCCTCTCAGTACCCGTTTTTTCCTTCTGGCTGGAGTGTTTCTGCTTTGAGCGTTGTGATTTTGGTATCTCTCCGGTTGAGCGCAGGTATTCTAATGCCTCTAAGAGCAAGTCGTCGTCTTTGCATTGGAAAAACAGCCATCCAGGTTTGAACCCTCTCTTTTTCCTTTCTGCTTCAAAAGCACGAACCATTTGAAGCGCGTCTTCGAAGGTACGCTCACCACTTGTCTTAGCCTCGGCCTGCTCAGGTCTGTCTTTTTCTTTGAATAAGCCAAGCTTGCGAAATAAAGCGATAAAAGGCGATAAAACGAGAGCGATTAGCCCACCGATGATAGGTAAAGAGACTAAGAACAAAAAACCACAGATAAGGGGAAAGGCTAAAATTAATAACAGGGCACCGCCCATGGCGTAAAGGTCAAGGCTTAGCCTGGAAGAGGCTTCGCCAAAAAACAAAATGACTGCAAAAATGCCGAGTATCAGATAAGGCATCATTTTCTCCTGTGTCGAGAGAACATCATAACACAATATTTAAAAATTGATCCAAGGCTTTGAAATCGAACAATTAATATCTAGTGCACAATGTAAATCATCCAATCATTACATTGCCGATTTCGGACCGGCGTTTTTGTTGGGTGAGTAAAACTGCTGTAAGAGCTAACGGACCCACACGGCCAACAAAGATCAAGACCATGACTATAACCTTGGAGTAGTTTGATAAGTTTGGGGTTACGTTAAGAGACAGTCCTACTGTCCCAAATGCTGAAAACGCTTCAAATACGAGAGCGAGTGGGGAAAGGGAGGGTTCAATGAGGATGAGCAGCGCTGCACCAATTACTATTGTAGCTAACGAAGCGATAATAATCGCAGTGGCCTTTCTGAGTACAGCAAAGGGAAGGATCTCACGATAAAGGGAAACTTCCGACTTTTTCCCCATCCTCGATAACCATCCTTTCAATGCCACTACGAATGTTGATGTTTTGACACCTCCCCCAGTTGAGGCTGAAGAAGCTCCGATGAACATAAGAGTTATCATAAGAAGAAGGCTTGGAAGAGAAAGGGACGTCAAAGAGATAGTGTTAAAGCCTGCTGTTCTAGAAGTGACAGACTGAAAGAACGCAGCGATGATGTCGCTGCGTCGGAATGCCTCTAGGGGTTCAAACACCAGGAGGAGAGAGCCCCCAAGCAGTATAAGAACTGACGCAGAGGATAGGGCGAGCTTTGAATCAATCGACAACCGTTCCTTTCTCAACATCAGCCTTCCCAAATTCATAATAACGGGAAAACCAAGTCCACCAAGAACAATGAGCATGGCAATGGTGGTATGTGCTGCATAGTTTGTCGCGGTGAGTGGATTTGTGAGATTACCTGTAAACAAGGTGAAGCCTGCGTTGTTAAACGCAGATACCGAGTGGAAAAAAGAGAAAAATAGTCGGCTGGCTCGACTTAACGAGCCAAGTGAATCCTGCCACTGAAGGTAAAGCAGCGTAGCACCAACTATTTCAGCAATGAGCGAGATCGAGATAACTCTTGTGAGGAGCGTTCGAAGGTTCGGGCCGGTCTTTAGGTGGAGAAAGTCCGCGGCAAGGTTCTTGTTGCTAGCCGGATCTCCTTTTTGAAAGAAGAAGGCAAAATAAACGGCAAATGAGATAATATTTAATCCTCCCAACTGAATTAGAAACATAAGCAGTGCGTGACCCTTAGGTGAAAAAAAGGTTGCGGTATCAACCACAATCAACCCGGTGACACAATTTGCGCTTACTGACGTAAAAAGCGCGTCGATAAGATCCATACTTTGACCGCTTGCGGTCATTTCAGGCATTTTAAGAAGACAACTTCCCCCTACGATGAGTAAAACGTATGAAAGCACAAATAACCATGCGGGACTGAGAGTGAAGGGAACGCTGTCATTTACATCACTCCAACGCTTGGCGAGTTCGATAAATGCAAGTAAGACTAATACTGACTGATACAATAGGATCAGCACATGATTTCTTGCGACAGGACTCAGAAGATCAATGACAGGACCTGAAAGAGAATAAGGTGAAAGATAGGTCAATAGGACTTCGACGGTAGCCAAGCCAAGCAGAAGGCCTTCAAAGGGTGCTTTCTTAACGAATCGTAAGGGGTGTGAGGATGACCAACACTGAGTAAGATACGCGACTAGAAAAATTGCGAAGCTAAATTTTACTGTGAGGATTTGAAAAGACTTAAACTCATGAGAACATTGAAATCCGTGATAGTAAAGAAAGGAGCCGATCGCAAAAAGAGCAACCAGAAAAGTAAATGTGTTACAGATTCTCTTCATACCAATAAGATTTATCTTAAGCTGGAGGCGATTTTAGAAAAACGGTAGGAATGTAATCTGTTACCCAGAACCGCACTTCAATTGACACTATACCTGTATAGGGTATCATCAGGGAATCGTAAAATGACCACCTATTTAGGAGGAAAAGCGTGAAGCATTGTAGCGAGTTGCATCCGTCTCATAAAAAACAGATTTCTCGAATTAACCGAATTGCTGGACAGCTTGAAGGTGTTCGCGGAATGATAGAAGATCAACGTTATTGCCCAGAGATTCTAACTCAGCTTCGAGCAATTCGTTCGGCAGTAAAGTCACTCGAAGCCAATGTGTTGCAAACTCACTTAACCTCCTGTGTGACAGAGACGTTTTCATCCAAGAAGGTTGCAAAGCGTGAGAAGGACAAGAAGATTAAGGAATTAATTGAAATCTTTAAACGGTATGACTGATAGAAGGTCGGATAATAGATTTGCTGCTGGGAAAAGCCTTCCTCGTTCCAAGCGCTCAGTGCTTAGAAGGCTGGTTGTACTTTTTTTTGCCCAATTTTTCATTTGGAACATTGGGGTATCAGCGGACGAGCAAAGATACGAACTTGCTATCTCAAAAGGGACTATAAATCTGACAGGGGCTGAACGTCCTGCGATGCTTGTTAATGGTGGAGTCCCAGGGCCGACATTGCGCTTTACTGAAGGAGATAGAGCTGTAATCACCGTTCATAATAAGATGGATGTGGAAACATCCGTTCACTGGCACGGTTTACTCCTTCCGAATAATATGGACGGGGTGCCAAATGTAACCTATCCACCAATAGCTCCGGGAACATCATTCACCTACACATTCGACCTTAGACAGTCCGGTACCTATTGGTATCATAGCCATACAATGCTCCAAGAGCAGCAAGGTGTGTATGGGGCATTCGTTATTGAACCAAGAGTTAAAGAGTCGCTCGATCACATCCAAGATTATGTGGTGGTTCTTTCTGACTGGACAGATGAAGATCCACACACGGTGCTGCATACCTTAAAGCGCGGGAGTGAGTGGTACTCAGTTCAGAAAGGAACCGGACAGAGCATCCTTGGAGCCGCACGTATGGGAATGCTCCCAGACTACTTTTCACGTGAGTTGCAGCGGATGCCTCCGATGGATCTCTCTGATATTTACTATGAACGTTTCCTTATTAATGGATTGCCTGAGAGAAAGGAGGAGTTTCCCGGACTGAACCAGGCTCGCTTAAGAGTGATTAACGGCTCATCTTCTACCTTTTTCTATCTCGAAGTAGCTAATGGTGAAATGGAGGTCGTATCAGCAGATGGACTCCCAGTAGTGCCGTTCAAGGAGAAAAGGCTACTTATTGGTGTCGCAGAAACGTACGATCTTATTGTTCCGGTGCCAAAGAATATGAGCCATGAATTTCGTGCTACTGCGCACGATGGATCAGGCCACGCTTCGTTGTGGCTTGGAACAGGCGCAAAAATGTACGCCCCGAATATTCCAAAAGCCAATCTGTACGCGGGAATGGGCGACTTATCTCTAAGGAACATGTTCGCCCTCACGCCAGGAGCTTCAATGGGAATGTCCAACGCAAAAGTTGATGCTGGACTACTTGATAAGCCCGGAATGGCGGGCATGGGCCACGGGGAAAGTAAGTCGATGGATCATGATACGCATGGCATGGATATGTCAGAGAAGATGGGGGTGATACCAAAATCCCATTCACACTCGATGGATACTCATGTTGCCATGTCTGATAAAGCCGAACAAAAGGGGAATTGGCTCGGGTTGCTAAAAGGTGACCTCAGCTCAAATAGTGGAGAATTTAGTATTGATGGCATGAGCTCTGAAAGGCCGTGGCCCCCATATGATAAAATTCGATCTCCGACGCCCACAGAGTTTTCTAAAGATCGTCCTGTTCGAGAAGTGCGCCTCACTTTAGATGGGGATATGGAGCGTTATGTTTGGTTTCTTAACCAAAAGCCGCTTTCTGAAAGCGATTCGATTGAGGTTAAACAAGGAGAGGTGGTTCGGTTCATCATGATCAACCGCACCATGATGCATCACCCGATGCATCTGCATGGCCATTTCTTCCGTGTGTTAAACAAACACGGAAAATATTCACCGTTAAAACACACCGTTGATGTAGCACCAATGTCAACGACGGTTATTGAATTTGATGCCAATGAGTTTGGTGATTGGTTTTTTCACTGTCACCTGCTTTACCACATGGAAAGCGGCATGGCCCGAGTTGTTCACTATAAAGGTTTTGAGCTTGATCCTGCGTTGGCTGCTGTGCGGTCTAATCTTTACGGGGATGAATATTACCTTTTTGGTCAAGTAGACGGCATGTCAAACATGGCGCAAGGCGCAGTAACTGTCGCGAATTCCCGTCACATCTTTTCCGCTGAATGGCAAGCTGGGTGGCAAGAAGTTAACGATGTAGAATGGGAGGTGATACCAACTTATGACCACTATATAAATCGTTTCTCTACAGTGTTTTTAGGTGCCGATTTCGAGGGGGCGCAAGATCTTGGGAGAAATGTTGGAGTACTAGGAGTGCGATATCTTTTGCCGTTAAATATAGAATCACGCTCGTGGATTGATACTGATGTAGGATTTCAGTTTGCACTTGGAAAGTCCTTTGATCTTACTCCAACTCTTATGCCGTACGGGGAGTTTGAGTTTGATACTGAAGAGCGCTGGGAGATTCGTTCAGGTCTTCGTTACATGCTAAGCCGTGACACTTCACTTGTTGGGCAGTGGCATAATGAATTCGGCTGGGGTGGGGGAGTTGAGGTTCGTTTTTAAACGCTACGCGTCACAACTATAGAATCAAACCAAGTTGTTTAAGTAAGGAAAGAGTATCTGAAGGTTTCGCTCAAGTATTATTGGGAACTATCAAACCTATACGGGTATAGGGTATAGAATTTTCTTTGTTCTCAAATGAGGGTTTGGTAGATCTGGTTGAAAATGAACGGAGAGAGGAAATATTCGAGCGAGACCCAGCTCCAGAAAGAGAAGTAATGAATACTTTAGTAGCTGTTATCTTTGAACATGATAAAGCAGGTGCAGAAAATGCTCTTCAAAAACTCAGAGCGTTGGAGAAGGAGTATCTAATAGACCTTGAAGACGCTGTTGTTGTGACCAGAAGAGAGGATGGGAAGATTCAGTTAAAGCAGTCAATAAATCTAACAGGTATTGGTGCATGGGAAGGGGCTTTTTGGGGAAGCCTCGTGGGCTTAATTTTTACAGGTCCTCTAGGAATGGTTTTGTTCGGTGGAATCGGCGCGGGGTTTGGTGCCTTGGCAGGGTCCCTGGATGACTATGGACTTGATGATGAGTTCGTAACAAGACTAAGCGAAGAAGTGAAGCCGTGTTGCTCAGCTCTTTTTGTACTTATTCGGAAAGTAACTCCGGATAAGGTACTGGAAGAACTATCGGGGGTTGGTGGAAAAGTTTTAAAGACTTCTCTTTCCAAAGAAGCAGAAGAGAAGTTGCAGGCGGCTTTGCGGGGATAAACGATCTTTCTACGGAGAATTATTATGAATGTTGTCTTAAATCTAATTGGAGCGCGGAACTTAACTAAATGTGCACTGATTGTCTTTTTGTCCCTCAGTCTTCCTCTGATAGTACAGGCGAGTGATAATGATCACCATGTCAAGCACCTAGAGCATATAAAGACTCAAGCTGAAGCGGAAGCGCTTCGACCAGGTGATACGATAGCAATGGCGTGTGGTATGTGTAAGAACGTGTCGATTTACGAAGTGCATGAAAATAACGAGCATGTCGAGTTGATGACTATTGGTGAAAAGCACACCTGTCCTGTATGCGGTGGAACCGTTACAGTGGTTGGTACAGGGACAGGATCAGGGAAGAACGAAGAAGTAAAACATGTATGTTCGAAGTGTGGGGACGACGCCATGTTCGTAGCTGCATTAAAGACGAAAGAATCCGGCCAGACTCATAGACATGGCCCTATGCATGGTAAAATGGATCACAAGTAGCGTTGGATTATGATTCCTGATTAAGTGAACGCTCAATTTAATTTGATCGGAAGGGTGATTAGGCTCAAAGCGGTACTAAACCCATAGACATTCTATTTTAGAACGCTAAATCAAATACTTGGATCTTCAGATCTTCACCCTTGAGTTTTTTTAAGAACTGAGCGACACTATACCTATGTGGGGTATCTTAAGAAAAAAGAGACTAGCCTCGGTCGCTGTGATTTCATCTTTGGCGTTACTTTTTACGTCTATAATCCCCTGTAATTGTCTTGCTCTTGATTCTTTTGATAAGAGCGAAAACCAACCAAAGAGTCACCACTCAGAGAGTTCGCACCCGTGCGGCTCCCATAGCAGCGCAGATCACGATGTTCCAGACGGTAACAGTACTGGAGATCGCGATAAGACACATTCTCATGGATCAGATTCTAGTTGTTGCTGCGAGATTCAATCGCCAAGTGCTCTTGTTGATGCGCAGGCTCTTGCCGTCGCTCAGTCGAAAGTTATCCAAGATCTGGAGCTAGTGCCTCTTGCTAACCCATTTTTGAACTTTGGTTATAATTTTGTAGACACGATTAAGATCTTGCCGCGTGGTAGCCCCAGCGGGGGCCTGCCGTTTGCTCTTACCTCCTCTTCCACACTATCAGTGCGTCTTCAGCGCTGGCTCATCTGATATATGCCCTTCTCATAGAAGCTTAGTTCAGCTTCGATTTGGAATTTGATCTACCACTGATCGTGTACGATCTGTGGTAGATCAAAGCACCCGTTACTGTTGGTAAAGGATACCTTATGATTCGAAAACTCATACATATTTGGCTGCATGGCTTGCTCGTTGTTGGTTTGGCGTTACTTAGTGCCTGTAGCTCAACCTATAACGAAAAGAGTAAGACAATAGCCGATTCTGCTCGCGAGCTACCGACGGCTGATGTTGCAGAGAGGGTAGCTACAGGGGGCAAATTCCAAGCCGTATCCAGTGAGGCGATCTCCGAGACTTCGTCTCTTTTCCTGAGTGGTAAGCCGTCACTGGATGAATATATACTGTTTGCACTCAAAGAAAGCTCAGAGCTAAAGAGCGCGTTTGAAGCTTATCGAGCAGCTCTTCAAAAATCACCACAGGTATCAACTCTTCCCGATCCGACGCTTAACTATGGATATTTTTTAAAAGAAGTTGAAACAAGAGTTGGACCCCAAGACCAACGAATCGGAGTGATGCAGCCCATACCATGGTTTGGGAAGCTGACTCTTAAAGGTGAGATCGCAGATAGTGAAGCCAAAGCTGCTTTTTATGCATTTCTCGCTAAGAAGAACAAGCTTGTAGCAAGTGTAACGGATGCTTATTTTGAACTTGCGTATCTTAGAAGTGCTACAGAAATTACAAATGCTAATTTCGAACTTCTGAAACGTTGGGAACAGGTACTTAACCAGCGCTACCGTTCCCAGACGGGGACCCAGGCAAATCTTATAAAAGTGCAGGTTGAGCTTGGAACCTTAGAGGATAAAGTAGAAGAACTTAAAGATTTTGAAGCCCCACTTCGTGCTCGATTTAATGCTCTACTTAATCGACAAGCGTTAGAAGAAGTACCGATTGCTGATAGTGCACTTGAAGCGACGCTTGATACTTCCTTGAAGACAGCTGTAGAACTCAATCAGCAAGCACTAGAAGCTCAGTTATCGAGGAATAACCCTGACCTTCTCTACATCGATGCAGTCATTAAGGCAAAAGAAAGTGGCATCGAACTCGCGAATAAGAATTTTTATCCAGACTTTGGAATTGGCGCAGACTATGTGTTTGTAGGAGACAGGGAGCAAGCCGGGAGCGAGAGTAGCGACGATGCGCTTGTTGGAATGCTTTCTATTCGCCTCCCTCTTTATCGCTCTAAGTATGAAGCCGGGCTTTCTCAAGCAAAAAAAGAGAAGCGTTCCGCCAAAGAGATGAAAAAGGCTAGGATCTATGCTCTTCACTCAGAACTCGCAAAAAGTATTTTCGAAATTAAAGATTCCAAACGAAGAGTGAAGCTTTATAGGAATACGCTCGTTCCTAAATCAGAAGAATCACTAGAATCCACCTATACAGCTTTTGAGTCTGGTGAATCGAGTTTTTTAGACCTTCTCGATGCAGAGAGGATTTTTCTGGAATTTAAATTGTCTCTCGCAAGGGCACAGGCTGATTACCAAACAGCGAACGCAGAGCTGGCTGCATTGCTTGGAGACTTCTCTTCCATGGGTGACGAAACGCTAAGCAAAGGAGCACTGTAATGAATAAGATTTTAAGTTTTCTTTTAGTGGTTTTAATTCCTCTCGTTGGGGTAGCTCAAGAGCATGATCAAAGCGCTCATGAAGGTCACCTTGCGAGCGCTAGTGATCATTCGCCAGAGCATGAAATCGACTTTTGGACTTGCTCCATGCACCCCCAAATTAAACTCCCAGGCTCAGGCAAATGTCCGATTTGCGGTATGGATCTCATCCCGGTCTATAAGGATGGCGACAGCACGGATGATCCTTCGAAGGTAACACTGAAACTTTCACCGACGGCAGAAAAACTATCCGAAGTTTTAACTACACCCGTAGTGCGGCAAACCGTTCTAAAAGAAGTTCGTATGGTTGGAATGCTTGATTATGACGAGACGCGCCTTACGCATATTACTGCCTGGGTGCCGGGCCGAATCGATAGGATGTTCGTAGACTATACTGGGGTAACGGTGAATAAGGGCGACCATATGGTGGAGCTCTATAGTCCAGAGCTGATAAGCGCCCAGGAAGAACTCATTCAAGCAGCGAAATCCCTTAAGCGACTCTCTGCAGGAAGTACGCTTGTTAGAAAATCTACGGAACAAGCGCTTATTTCAGCGAGGGAAAAGCTCACACTGCTTGGTCTTACTGAAGCGCAAGTAAAAGGGATCGAAAGACGTGGAAGCGCTACGGATGATGTGACTATTTATGCGCCAGCTAGTGGTGTCGTGGTTGAGAGAAACGCAACAGAAGGAATGTATGTTCAAACGGGAACCAGGGTCTACTCTATTGCGGATCTCAGCACTCTCTGGCTTCATCTCGATGCCTATGAAACTGATCTTCCCTGGATCAGGTACGGACAAGATGTAGAGTTCACCACACAAGCTATTCCAGGAAAGGTTTTTCACGGCTCTATTTCCTTTATTTCCCCAGTGGTAAATCAGATGACCCGCACGACTCAAGTAAGAGTCAACGTGAAGAACAGCGAGGGAGCGCTTAAGCCAGGACTTTTTGTAAACGGTGTTGTCAAAGCCAAGGTCTATGGGGAGGGTAAGATTATCGATACTTCCTTAAAGGGCAAGTACATCGGTCCAATGCATCCCGAAATCGTGCGAGACGATCCAGGAACCTGTCCAATTTGTGGAATGGATCTCGTTCAAGCTGAACAGCTCGGATATGTAACGGACGATTCAAGAGCGATAATTCCTCTTACTATTCCCGTCTCGGCACCTCTTCTTACTGGAAGACGAGCGGTTGTCTACGTAAAACACCCTGAAAAATCAGTGTATGAAATGAGAGAAGTCGTACTTGGGCCGCGCTCAGGTGATCACTATATCGTTGAAAGCGGTTTACAGGAGGGCGAGCTGGTTGTGATCGCGGGTGCCTTTAAGATCGATGCTGACCTACAGATTAAAGGTAAAAAGAGCATGATGAATCCTGAGGGCATCAAGCAGACCGGCGGCCATCAGCACGGTGACTCTGGGGGAATGAAAGATGGGGCTTCCACAGGCAAAATGGAGGATCACTCAAAGCATCTGCCAGCGAAGAACTTAAAGCCATTACCGGAGAAGCTGATCTCAACTGTTGAAGCATATCTCAAGTTAACTGAGGCGCTTGCAGCAGATGATCTAACAGGCGCAAAGAGGGCTTTTGCAAACATCAAGGAATCTCTAAAAGGTTCAGATATTCATACATTACATGAGCTTGTTCCAGATGAGACCAGCAAATTAGAAGACTTGGAACTCACTCGAATTGCTTTCGGGAAATTCTCTAGCGGGTTTCTTGAGGAACTTTCTAATTACCGCCTCCCGAAAACACTAAAAGCGTTCAAGGCTTATTGCCCAATGGCAGGGGAAGATGGAAAAGGTGCGTTTTGGCTGCAAAGTGGCAAGGAAGTTCGAAACCCATATTTTGGTTCTTCGATGCTCTCCTGCGGTGAACTACAGGAGGCAATGTGATGGGTAAACTTATTCGATTTTGCCTTGAGAATAAGCTCGTTGTCGGCCTATTTGTGTTGTTTGTTGTGGTATGGGGGGCGCTCGTTGCTCCCTTTGACTGGGAAATAAAGAGTCTGCCGCGCAATCCGGTTCCTGTCGATGCAATTCCTGACATCGGAGAAAACCAACAGATTGTCTTTACCAAATGGTCGGGACGTTCCCCTCAAGATGTAGAGGATCAGATTAGTTACCCCATGACCGTA
>JAUIBK010000025.1 GCA_030428205.1 bacterium | reverse complement strand
GTAGGAACGGTTGAATTTACAGATCGCTCTCTTGATGTGGCAATTGAAGGAGATGGGTTTTTTACTGTAGGCTCAGTGGCAGATCAGCAATACACCCGAGACGGGAGTTTTATTATCGACTCGGTCGGAGAGCTTGCTCTTGGTTCTGGTGAGAAAGTGTTAGGATATACGGGGGCAACAGGAACCTCTCTTGGCACAATAGATATGGTAAATCTCGATATCACAGGAACGCCAACATCAGCTGTTACTGTTTCGGGAAATCTTGATGGTTCTTCTACACCGATAAACAATATTCCAACGAATCCTGCTACTTTCACTGAAGTGGGTGCAAATGCGGATCTCTTAACAGGTGTGACCGTATACGATAGCCTTGGAGAGGGGCATGCATTAACCATTGCTTTTTATAAGACTGATGTGAACACTTGGACAGCTCGTGGATACATGGATGGAAGCGGTGTTGGTGGAACTGAAGGTGTGCCAGTGCAAGTTGGTTCAGATACTACGCTGAGTTTTGGAACAGATGGACTTATTGCTACTGACGATCAAGCGGCCGCAGTTCTCACGGGTGCTCCCGCATACTCAAACGGAGCAGCGACTGGAAGTTTTACGGTGGACTTTTCAAACTTTAGCCAGTTTTCAGGCGCATCTGTTCTGAATACGATTGTGCAAGATGGTCAGAGCACAGGAAGTATTGATGACTATGAGTTTCGTCCAGACGGCACGATTATCGCCAAGCTCACCGGAGGAACAGAGGTTCTTGTTGGTTCGGTACCGGTAGCGTCATTTACTAATGTTGAGGGGCTTAACCGTGCCGGTTCAGGGACTTTTGAAGCATCAGAGGCTTCTGGAACTGCGACCCAAAACACAGCCGGAACAAGTGGAACTGGAAATGTAACAGGTGGTGCTCTTGAGCTCTCGAATGTCGATCTGACCACTGAATTTGTTGATCTTGTCGTTCTCCAACGAGGGTATCAAGCTGGTTCTCAAGTGTTTTCCCAGGCGAGTGATATGATCCGAGACACCATTAATCTCATCAGGTAAGAGTTCAAAGAATAATTTGCTTAATGCGCTGACTCCGTTAGTCTGGAGTCAATTCGAGTTACTTCGAGGAGCTCTTTTCTTAGCTATTTTGTGTAGATTCTATCTCTGTCTTGCGTTTGCTTGGTGAGTCTTTGCTCAGCGAGCAGGCGCAAGCTGATTGCCCTGTTTTCATCCACAACCGTGCACATCCGTGCACACCAATCCCAAGGAGGTCCAGCAATGGACAAGAACGTCATTCTCGCAGAGATCCGTGACGCCTCGACCCGCAAGGCCGGCATCAAGAAGGCCAAGGCCGCGCTCAGGAAGAAGGAGAACCGCGAGGGCTTCGACTGGAGCGAGCTGTGCGATATCTTCGAGTTCGGCACCGACGATCTGGCGATGAACCTGCTCGGTCTGCTGATCTTCGACCTGGCCACCGAGTTCGAGGAGTTCACGCTCCCCGACGGCGACTGGTCGGCGTACGAGGACGGCAGCCTGGCTGGTGATGCCGAATTCATGTCGGCCGCCGAGGAGCTGGGCGCCTGGAGCAGCGGGCCGTTCGCGGGTTCCACCACGGAAGCGACCAACACCGAGTCGGAGACGACCGGTAGCGCTTCCGAGGAGAGTGCGGCGACGCCCGAGCCCGTGTCGACTGTCGAGACCATCGACACGACGCGTAGCGGTGCTGGGTTCGCTGGCGGTGCTTCGGACTCCGGCATCTCCGATTCTGGTGGTGGCGGTGGTTTCTCGGACTCCGGCGGTGGCAGTGACAGTGGCGGTGGCGGGTGCGACTGATCGCCCCTTTGCTGCCGTAGCCGCATGAGTGAGGGGGGGAGGCAGCAGACGTTTCGCTGCTTCCCCCTCATTTTATTCGGTTTTTCTCATGGCTTGCCCCTTGGTGAGTCTCACAAGGTTGTTTCAATCAGCTTGCCCTTACCTCTTTCCACAAAAATTCGCTTAAGATCTTAAAACTCCTTACCATATAGAGGGAATTTTCCATTTTGCGTTCTTTCATCCTCTCATTTCGGGTAGAGATTTTTCTGTGTGTTTCTCCTTTGAGCTGCCTCATAGGCAGGCTGAAATGAGAAACACTCTGTGAGTTACGAAAGGTTTCTCAGGGTTTTATTCAAAGTACTCTTCTTCTCCTTTCTTGGAGTTCCAGGATTCATCGATCCTGACACATTGCAGCGCCTCAAGGAGGCGTTGTGTCTCTGATACGCGGTCTCTTTGAGGCGCTGCAACGTAAATGCAGTCGAAACGAATCCATCACAAACACCAAGCAAAAGGAGTCAACAAATGAAGCAGATCGTTTTGGCCGTTCTAGCGTTCGTCATGGCCTTCGGGCAGACGGCGTACGGACAAGATAGTTCGCTACCGGTCCTTAAGATCGGCGTGCGTGAGTATGCTGGCTGTGTCGAGGTTCTCGGCAACAACCGCTACTCGGGTTACGAGTGGGAGCTGTTTAACGCCGTCTGGCGCGAAGCGGGTTATCCCGGTATCGAGGTCACTGTCTATGAGTCGCTCGGTGAGACTCTCGCTGCTGTTGAAAACGGCGAGGTCGATGTGGCGTTCTCCGGAACGACCATCACCGCCAAGCGAGAGGCGAAACTCGATGCAATCACATCGCTTGAGGACGCGGGCTACTCGATGGCCGTTGCTGGTGGCTACACGGGAGGTTCGTGGAAGGATACCGTCGCATTTTACACCGGCGAGGGCTCCGTTCACTACTTCAAGTACCTCGGTCTCGTCGTGCTGCTCGGTGCTGTCCTGTACTTCCTCGACTGGCGCATGCTATCGAGGCGTCAGCGAGAGCAAGAGCTCGAGGAGGGCACAAGCCACATCACCAACTTCGTGCAAGCGTGTGTACTCGCCATGAACAAGATCACCACGATCGGCACAGGCGACATCACGATGCGCAGGAAGGTGACGCAGGTCGCTGCGATCCTGATTCTCGTTCCGATGGGACTGGCCTTCTTCGGCGAGTTCTTTTCGGATCTCACTTCGTATAAGACCGAGCGTCGGATCGAAGCGAGCATCACGGATGTGAGCGATCTCGCTGGCAAGCAGGTGGCCACCAAGGCTGGCACTGCCTCGATCGATGTCATCAAGGACTACAACGGCATTCCAAAGCCGGTCCGCATCGAAAACGGTGGTCTCGAGAAGTGCATCATGATGGTGCGTGAGAGGGAGGTTTCGGCCGCCCTGCACGATCACACCGAGCTCGTATCGCTCGTCGCTGAGATGGGTGTGGACGACATCGTCGTTGTTGGCCCCATCCGCCAACAGCAGTACGGCTTCTTCCTGCGCGAGAGGAGTCCCTTCGAGGAACCTCTGCGACAAGCCACCATCCGGCTGCAGCAGGAGGGACTCCAAGACAAGCTCAAGACGAAGTACTTCGGTGGAGGCGACTCCTGACACCATCCGGCACACGTCGGATAGTGATGGATTCGAAGGGGGCGAGAATCGGCAACGATCTCGCCTCCTTATCCTTTCATGTGTTTTCAACTTAGGTTGGTACTCACAGAGAGGTTTCTCCACAGTTTGTAGGAGGAGCAAAATGGCTCTTTCCCCTGATAAGTATGGGGAGTTTTTAGAACTATGACATTCTTTAACGACACACGTATTTTCATTCCTGGAGAATTCTCTTCTCATCTTCCAGACGAGGCCTTTGATGTACTAAAGGTTCCACAAAGTCAGATGGGAGTTGAGTGTGAGCATGCTCGGCTCGAAAAGGAGCTTGCGGCAGAAGGGATAGATCCACAAGTTGCTCTTGACGCTATGCAAGAGCATGGATTGGTAATTACAGGAGATTCGAAGGTCTACGAATACGTCAATGTACATCTTCTCCAAGAAAATGAAGAGCTCTTCGTTATTCCGATTTCCATTCACCATGGTGCTACCGAAGAGTCATTTTGGGCGCAGATCGAAAAAGCTGTGCACCTTCCTGATCGCTCTACTGGTGATGTAAAAGAGAGAGTGAATAAATGGCTTGATGACGAAGGCCCCCGTGTTCACCTTTCATTTGTGTTTCATCCTGCAGAGCTTCTTCCGGGAACCAAAGATGCGATTACCTCTGAAGAGAGAGCGCACTTTCAATCATATATAAGTTCTTCCCGGGAGCTTCTCGATGCCTGGTTACCAGAAGTGAAAGAAGGAAGACTTGCATCTATCTCAGTCTTGTCGCACGTTCCACGTCTTATGTTTGGAGAAGCGTTTGAGAGGATGTACGATCATCCTGATGCACTAGGCTCGATAAACAGACAAGAGCTGGAAAGTCGACCAGTGCATCAAGAGCTGTACAATCCGCTTAGAGTAAGTGTGGGAGAGAGGATCTCTCTTGTTAACGACGAATTTCATAACGTTTCATTTGTAGTAACAGATGTTGATCAAACTGAAGTTGGATCCAGAGATGGGATTGATCGATTTACGGATTACCATATTGAAGCTCAAGGACAAGATAGATCGAATCCT
Source organism: bacterium (assembly GCA_030428205.1). GTDB lineage: Bacteria > Bdellovibrionota_C > UBA2361 > UBA2361 > RFPC01 > JAUIBK01. Next base: position 45,787 of record JAUIBK010000025.1, on the reverse strand, counting down.
CGAGTAGAAGGAGATGGGACACTTTCACTCATGTTGCGTTATGTTCAGCCTTCTCAATCAGACGAAGAGCCGCTTATTTACCTTCTCCAAGATGAAGGGTTCAATTGTGTCACCCCAGAAATGCTCGAAGAGCTTTCTGGAGAGCAGCAAGAAGGTATTACGCTCTACGATGAGCACGGAGAGAATCTCGGAACATTTGACCGTAAACGAAAGGCTGGCCATCCTCATCAAGGAACTCGTATTTGTTCATGTCACGTAGGATTTGATGCCTCAAAGCCTGAAGCATATACCCTTGATCCAGGCGTGCATTACTGGCTTTTTGAACGTGAAGTAGCCGATGGTGGGGAGCCATATACAGAGCTAGCTGTAGTCGAGCGAGATCCAGAGTCGGACACATCTGTTATCTATGTTGGGTATGAGATAGATCCAGATGAAGTTACTGTCTCGTAGTACGAATAACCTCTCTCTATTGGCCTAGGAGTCTTGACCTAAGCCATGGACCTGGCGCTGCCTCAAAATGCTTTTTTCAGATTAAGGTCAAGGCTTCGGCGTGAGCTCGGCCGAACGGTCAAGATTTTATTTGTTGAAGGAGGTGGGGGTATTGCTATCCCACCAACTTATCCCCAAGCTCAAATAACTCTCTTACAAACACAACTCGTTCTTCGAGTTTCTCTCCGGAAACTGGTTCAACACCAAAATACCGCTTTCGACTGAGCAAGAAGTGTACTGACCATAGTTCTCGGATCTGTGCATATGGGATAAGCGCTTTCTTCTCTTGTATGCTAAGTGGTCGAACCGACTCATAGGCGTCACACACATCTTCAAAGAATAGCCTTGCTTCATCGATTGTTGCTCCTGAGACAGAAAGAAGGCTCCAGAGGAGGGTGGAGAGATCGTAGAGAAGGGGAGCAAAAGAGCAAAAATCAAAATCGAAAAAACGGACAAGTTCTGAGGCAAAACGGATATTTTTGAGATGGAGATCGCCGTGAACAAATCCGCTTGGAAGTTCTCCAACCTCTTGGAGGAGAGTGGAGATTCGCTCTACCTCATCATCGAGAAGATCTTTGGTCGGAGAAAGCGCGTTGAGTTGGGAGTGAAGCAGAGGAATATGTTTTTGCTGGAAATCTCCAAAGGCAAGAGATTGAGCCGCTTGAGGGTGAGAGAGGGATTCTGAGGCTATATGAAAAGAGGCAAGTGCTCGACCAAGTGCGCGGCGCTGAGAGACGTTTGGCCACTGCACTGCGTCACCTGTGGCTCTCTCATAGAGTACTCCCACACGCGTGCCCTCTGGATATGAGAGGGCAAGTAGGAGCTCTTTGTCCTTGGTAAGAAAGGGAAGGGCAATTGCTATTCCTTGGTGTGAGAGCTGTTGAGCAATGTAAAATCGTAAAGCAAGTTGTTCGGCGCTGTCTTCTGTGTGATAGACCTTTAAAAAGTACTCAAATCCTTCGCCAAAGAGTCGATAGCAATCTTGTGTTCCACGTGAAAATAGCTCACACGATAAGCCACTTGGAAGATCGAAGTGGCGCAAAGTCTGGGCTAAGATTTCTTGCTCATCTGCAATAGAAGCTTGTACCTTCATCTCTCTTTTAGGCCTCGTGTATAATGTGTGGTACAAAGTACGCTCTTGATGAGTCGTCTGCCTGCTCTATAAATCCTAAGCCTGCTGGGACACCACGGATCATCCACAACATAGCCCGTGGGGTGTGGCCTTCAAAGGATCGTCCCACATGAGAAGCTCTGAGCACTCCTTCGTGTGAAGGGATAGTGAGACCAGCACTTCGTTTCTTTGAGGGAGGGAAAAAAGGCACCGTGTTGGGACATGCCTCTTTCTCATCATCATCAGCGCTGTTTTCAAAGTAGTGTGGGAGAAGGGCGCGGTGATCTTTTGCTAGCTCCCATAAGAGAGCAAGAAACCCTTTGCTAGAAGCAACCATCTTCCATGCAGGTTCGCAAATAAAAGAGGGTTCAGAAACGAGCCGTGGCCCGTGTTTGTCTTGTAAGAGGAGCTCCCAGGGGTACATCTTAAAGAGTCGCTCAATCTTGTCGCCGTGCTGATCCGTTAACGAATGTTCCTCGTGGTCCCACTCAAGCTCGCCTACAGGGGTGAGTACTGTCCGAAAGCCAAGTTCTAGTGCGATTTCGCTGAGGTACTCAGCGGCTTGAAATTCGTCATCTATACTTTCAGGAGCTGTAAAGTGAAGAGTTTTCTCCTGAAGCTCTGCCTCACGGATTGATTTGAGCAACATTTCATAAATATTGTTGTATTGCTCGTATTCTGGAAAAAGCTCTTCTTTCCAGTGCCACTGAATCTCACTTGATTCAACAAGAGCTGGAGGACTATCGGCTCGTATGGCAACGAGTTTCGGTTGGTTTGTCCCAGGTGAGAGAAGGAAATCAAAGCGAGCGAGAAAATAGGGGTCTTGCCGCTGCCACGACTGTTCTATGAGTCCAAAAGCTTCGGGAGGAATGCCAAGTTCGTCTAACCTGTGGTGTTCAATACAGTGCTCTATAGCGCTTAGAAAAAGAGTGTGGAGCTCAACAGCAGTATCAACAAGCGTATCAACTTCATCTTGTGAGCACTCGTAATACACTCCCTCGTTCCAATACGGAGTGCCGTCATCATAGGTATGACCACTTAACCCCTGTTGTTCGACGGTGTGTTGCCAATTGGGTCGGATTGATGTTGTAAGTCGCTTCATAGCTTAAGCTCAAGGATAAGCGAAAGCGCATGCTTAAGAAACCGGGCAAGTCTTGACCTTGACCTTTGGCTTGACCCTGACCTGATAAACTCTTAGCCATCGCTATGAGCAAATAGCATCTAGATCGTGGTTCGTGCAGGAAGCATTATTTTGCCTCAGATTAAGGTCAAGGCTTCGGCGGCGTGAGCTCAGCCGAACGGTCAAGAGACCCTTGGCTTGAGAGCTGCTTATGAGGATATGGATAAGAGGTGGGCTATCAACCACCACCACTTCTTCCGCCGCCTGAGCGACCAAATCCACCACCAGAGCGGCTTCCACCAGAAGCACGGCCAGAGCCTGAGCGCCCTACAGAGGAGGAACGTCCACTGCTCGCTTGCGAAGCGCGGTAGGTTGTTCCACGTGTGCTTGAAGACATGGAGCTTGATGAGCGAAATGAGCGGTTGCTTCCAGCCGTTGTTCGCATGCTGCCATAGCTTGAATTGTAGCGGTTATAGCCAGATGAATTATACATCCGATCTGGTGAAGAGTAAGAGTGGGCAGTCGGATAGTAGGAGTAGGAAGGCCCACTGTTAAAGATCATGTGGTAGAGGAGGAGATCTCCAAAATCAAGACCACTATTATGATGGTACACATGTTGTGTGCCACTTTGCCGGCCACTTTGATCAGGCTTTACACCGAGCGTTTTTGTAAGCTCAGCTTGGTTATCCGCTGCAATAGCTGCGAGTAGATCTTTGGCAGCTTGGCAAACAGCAGCGCCTTGAGAGTCGGTTTTTCCAACTTCTCGCGTCCAGTACTTCTCGACGTTTGCCTCACTCTCGAGGGTCATACGAGCATCACCAACGAGTGTGGCAGCGTCAGTGAGATCTTTACTAACATTACGGAAAAAACTCGTTCGAGATGCTGTGTTGAGTCCTTCTTTGGCATCGTCAAGAGCTTTGAGGATCGAGCGGTGATTTTCGCTGTTTACATCGTAGGTGCTTGGAGAGCTTGCCGCAAGATTCTTCATGGCGTCAGTAAGAGCGCTCTCAGAACGGCGGAGAACAACTTCAAGTTTTGCAACGCGTGCTGCGTTTACTCCACGATCAAGCATCTGAACATCACGCTTGAGCGCAACGTTCCACTCGCCGAGAGTTTTTTCCATGGACGTCACTTGGTCTTTGGTAAGCTCAGAACCAGATGCTGTTTCTAGTGTAGAGACTACAGATTTGAGTGCTGTTAACTGTGCTGCGTCAGGCTTAAATGTTGATGACTTTTCTGCGCTTGTGATTGATTCGTTTAGTGCTTTTGCTTGTAGCCGAGCAGTTGTGAGTGAGGCTGTTGCATCTCGACCATCTTTGACGTCTTTTGCAAGCTCACGTACTGAGCCTTCTAGACCAGATACTGCAGAGGCGACACTCCCATGAACAGCCTTTGCTTGTTCAACAGTATTGAGATCAACGCTAGAGTTATTTCCTAGACTAGAGAACTTAGCAACTTCAGGCTGGTTGGATTGTCCACATCCGCCAAGAGTGAGGGCTGCTCCAGCTGTTGCAAGTCCGGCAATAAGCCCAGCGGACTGTGAGCGGAGTCTGTCCATGACACCCTTTGGCGAAGGGTGAGGGGTCGTTTCAGATGGTTGATGTTCTTGATTTCTCATAGTGTGCCACAACAAATAAACGCAGTTATAGAGTTATCGATTTCCTTGCAATATCCCCTAATAGGAATTCTCGAGCCTATCTTTACTGAAACTCCGTTGCTAAGCAAACGATCGGCGAAAAAAAAGCAGAAAAAGGAAAGCCCGTAAGAATCTTACGGGCAATGGGTTGGGTGACAAACCTTCAAAAGAACGGATGCGACGAGCGCAATCAGTCCCTAAGAGAGTTCTTGTGAGAGAGAAAAGCACCGAGTCCCCGGAGAGACTCGGTGCTCCGTCAGCGCTCGGATGAACGCTGCCACATCACGCCGCGGGCTTGGTGAGGTCCTGCAGGTTGGAGAGGATCGCCTCCTGGAAGTCGCCTTCCAAGCCATGCAGGTCCTTGCGGGCCTGGGCGTTGAGACGCTCGTTCTCATGAACGAGCTCGTTGCCGCGCTTGAGCACCGCGTCGAACGTGGCGAAGACCTTCTTGAGCTCTTCGACCTCGCGGGCACCAGCGGTAGCCGCCTTGTGCACCTCTTCCTGCGCCATGCCGAGAGCATCGACGTTGGCTTGGCGAAGTGCCGCGTTGAGCTCGGCCACGCCGCCAGCCAGAGCAGCCGCCTGACGCGCGTCGTGGATGTTGAGCGCGATGGCGACACCCTTGCGGATCTGGTTGATGGTGATGTCCTTGAGGTCCTCAAGAGTAGCCTTGAGTTGCCGCTGGACATCGGCCACCTGGTCGAGCGAGGCGAGATCGATGACCCCGTCCATCCGTGCGACCTGCAGACGCATGAGGCGGTTGTCGAGGTTGGTGATCTGCAGCCGGTCGTCCTTGAGCTGCTGCAGAGCCACGAGATCCTCGGACCCCTCGAGCGCCTTGCGACGCTCTTCCCAGGCTTCCATCGCGCGTTGGAGCACGATCTCACCTGCGGCGATGGCGACCTCGATGTTGAGGAAGCCGCTCAGGATCGCGGCCTTGAGCGCTTCGATCTGGGCTTGGCCCTCGATGCGCTCGGCGATCATGTCACCAAGCGTCTTCTCCTTGCCGTCGATCTTCGGCTTGATGCGCTGGTAGCGCTCAGCGAAGGCGATGATCGGAACGAAGCGCTTGCCCATACCGAACGGCAGCTTGGTCGTCCACGGCTCCTTGGCGTTGATCTCCTCGATCTTGAGCTCCCCCTTGAGGTCGCTCACGGACGAGAACAGCTGGTTGATCGGGCCGGCGTCTTGCATACGTCGGTTGCCGATCACGGTGTTGGCCGTGTCGCCGAGGGCTTGGAGATCGTCCCTGACGAAGGCGAGCAGCTTGGCGTTGCCCTCGTCGGTCAGAACGCCCTCAGGGCAGATGTCGTCGGCGAGAGCCGTGGCCTTGGCCACCCACTGCTCACCGTCTTCACGCTGGCGCATCATGGCGAGCATCGACTTCTCGCCGGACTCGAGCGAGCCGGTGTCGATCGGTGCGACCTTGATGGCCGACTGACCACCACCGGACTCAGCCGCTGCTTGTCCCACCGCCTGTTCGGCAGTGGTCTCAGCGGCAGCTTCCGCCGGGGGTTGGGTATCGCCCTTCTTGGGCATCTCGGGATGTGCTTGAGCTTGGTCACTCATGGTTGATTCCTTTCCTTGGTTCCTTGGGTTTGTGGTTTACGAGTGTTGTGCCATCTCGGAAGCGGCACCGAACTGGCCGAGCATCTCGCAGATGTCGCCGACCGCCATTGCTCCGGAGAGCTTCTTGTCGGCGGCATCCTGGATGATGCCGAGCGTCTCTTCACCCTTGGTCAGGGCTTGCTCGAAGAGGTCGCCGCTCTGGCCTTGGACTGCCATTTTACTGGCGGTCGCAAGACCTTTGCTGAGCGTCTCCACCGAGTTGAACAAGAGTCCCACGAAGCGCATGTCTTCGGGATCCTCTCGAAGGTTGGACAGCACCCGCTCGAGGCTCGAGCAGGCCTTGCCGATCTTCTCCCGCAACGTGGCACCACGCTGATCGAGGTTCTCCTCGAGCGTCATGCCGATGTCGCGGATCTTGATCAGCTGACCGCGGATCTGGGCGACGTAGTTGCCGACCGCTTCCTTGGTGTAGCCGTCCTTCTCGATCGAAGCGGGTTCTTCCTGCTTCTTGTCGGGCCAAAACTTGGCAGCGCAGAACGCAGCCACAGCGCCGATGATGAGCGCGACCCAGAACCCCCAGAAGAGGAATCCTAGGACGAAGCCAGCAACCGCGCCGACTCCGATTTTTGTTTGCTTGGTCATGGTGACCCTCCCTTGTCTTGGTGAGTGGTTTCTCGTTTTCGGACACGGTGTCCCTCGGCATTCATGGGGAATGGAGGCCGAGGGACACCGCCGAAGACGGGGACCACCGAGAGATTTGAGGGGAATGAAGCAAAAAAGAGGAATAGATGATGAGACCAAGTTACTTGGTATTTCTCTCTACACGTATGAATACTCTTGAGAAAGATCGAAATCGTTGAAAGAAAACCACAGGAGATCACACGCAGTGTGACTGCTCTTATTCTCACAGAGAGAACCTTGGTCGAATGTGAAAAAACGCCACCATTACACGTACTTGAGCAGTAGACGCGAGATACACTCTAGGCAGCATAGAGTTCACATAACTGCGTAGTATAACGAAAATCAACTTTCTATCATACTTTGGGTACCGTGAATTTTCAGTGTCTTTCTGGTGAATCTTGAGTAAGCGGCCAAATTCGCTACTCTAAGTGGCTCGGAGATTTTTTTTGTGGAGTGTTCCTATGACTGGTGGTGGTCCCGTTGATTGGGTAAAAATTTATGGCGGGGGACAGGGAGATGGTGGAAAAGGTGGTGATACCTCGACACCTCGTGCACAACAAGCTGAGACATCTGGTGATGCTGCTGCTCGTGAAATGAATGATGCAGCTCTTCCTGAAGCTGTAGAGCGAAAAGAGGGCAAAGCAGAGCCAGCTCCTGAAGTGGGAGCAGAGAAAAAGGCCGAAGAGGGGAAAAGCCAAGATGATGGGAGTGTCGATCTCGTTGCGCTTAGAGAAGTACTCGTTCCGAGCGAAATCCCTGATATCTCGTTTGATGACATTAAGGGGCAAGATGATGCTGTCGCCCTAATAAAAGTTCTCGATGAACAATTAAAGCACCCTGAGATTTATAAACGGTGGGGTGCGAGTATTCCACGTGGTGTACTCCTTGAAGGCCCCCCAGGAACGGGGAAAACGATGCTTGCTACTGCCATAGCAAAGTCGGCTAATTTTGCGTTCCTTACCGCATCTTGTGCTGATGTGAGTAATAAATTTTATGGCCAAACTGAAAAACTGGCAGATGCAATCTTTGAAGTAGCAGCGCGTGAAGCAGCAAATCACCCTTCAGGGCACGCTATCCTCTTTCTCGATGAAGTTGAAGCACTGCTCCGTTCACGTGATAAAGATTCTCATGAAGCGTCAGAAAAGGTGCTCAGTATTGTGCTCCAACGGATGGATGGCTTAAAAGCTACTGGGAACGTAACGGTCATTGCTGCAACCAATAGAAAAGATAAGCTTGATGCAGCTTTCCTCAGCCGGATGAATCTCATTATTCCAGTGGAACTTCCTGATCCAAGCGGGGTTTCTGCGATCTTAGAGTCGAGGTTTAGAAAACGTGAACGTGACAATGAAACGACAATTCTCTCTGATGATATAGACTTTGATCTTCTCGGTGAACGGCTCCACGGGTTAAGCGGAAGAAACCTCGAAGATCTTGCGAATGAAGTGGGTACAGCAAAAGGAAGTCTCGAAGTCGCACAACTCCATCTTCCTGAAGAAGAGCGCCAAGAGGTTGGTCCTGTTACCGCTGAAGATATTATGCGTGTGGTCGTTGAGTCAGGAAAATATCAAGATATTTTAGGTGAAGTGCAGATCGCAAAAATACGAGAAGAGTTTGATCTTTGGGCGGTGGAAGATGATGGACCGGAGAGAGAGGATCAAGAATCTGAGAGCTAGTAAGAAAACAAGTATCCAAAAATCTTGACCCTGACCTTTGGCTTGACCTTAATCTGAAAAAAGCATTTTGAAGCACTGCCAGGTTCATGGTTTCGGTCAAGATCAAGAGGGGGTTGAGAATGTAAGTGAGCGATGGTGGTAGAGGAGGCAGCTATCACGTTTTAGGTACAACCTTTTTGAACACCAAAGACATTGGTGAAAATCCTCCATTTCGAAGCCGGCTCCTCTGCTTTTCACAGAGGAGCCGGCGAGCAGGCCACATGATCTTCTTGCACTCTTGAGCTAGGCCTTGGAGGCCTCGGCCGAGATCTGCTCGAAGACCGGAACGCGGGTGCCAAACCCGATGTTCATCGTGGTCCAGCCAGTGCCGCGGTCGACATGCACGAAGCAGACATAGTCCTCGTCGGCCGAGTTGAGAAGGTAGTAGAACTCCTCTTCCCAGACCTGACGCTCGTCTTCCTGGACCGTGCCGTCGCCGTCGTCGTCCTTGAGTGCGGTGACCGAACCCACGAATCCCTGGGCGATACCGTCCTCGGTCTTCCAGGTGACACCATCGAACTCCTCGTCGTCAAACGAGACACCCTCGGGGAGAGTGAAGCCGGTTGGGTCTTCGAAGATCGTGTCGACGATCTCCTCGCCCTTGACCTGCTTGGAGCTCTGGGGCGTCCACTCGGCTTCGGCACCGAGCCACAGGATGAATGCCCAGTACTCGTCACCCGGGATCGGGTTGGGCTTGGGCCACAACCGCACGACGAGATCGACCCTGCCATCGCAGGCGTACTCGTTGTCCGGGTCGTGGCAGACGGCGCCGACGTGGTAGTCGGTCAGCCGCATGGGACGACCCTCTTGCGGGATGTTGCGCTCGACGATCTTGGTGACCATGAACTCGAGGGCCTGCAGGTCCTTGAGCTTGATCCGCATACGACCGCCGATACGGTACTTCCAGGGGTTGTCGATCTCGAACTCGAGTGGGGCGGTGTCTTCGCCGTCCCATCCGAGCAGACTCTTGAGTTTGCCGAACATGGCATGCTCCTTTGCTAGGGGTGAATGGAAATTGGTTATGAACAGGTACGTTGCCTGCAAGAGCTCAGCCTATCGAGTCTTGATCCTGACCTTTGGCTTGACCTTGAACTGAAAATAGAATTTTGAAGCACGGTCAAATGAGCTTTAGGTCAAGATGAAGCCAAAGGTCAAGGCTTCGGCGTGAGCTCAGCCGAACGGTCAAGATGGTGTGGAGTGAAAACTGAGATCTTGCAGACAACGTAGAACCTTGAATCAAACGTGATAGCTTTGCCGAGTTCGAAGCCTGGACGCATAGGCTCACAACTCGGCAAAGAGTTTGGTTGAATCTACTCGAACAAAAGGGATGGGAAAGAGTTTCTTTTGGTCAAGGTCAGGACAAAGGTCAAGACTTTGGCGTGAGCTCAGCCGAACGATCAAGACTTCTTAAAGACCTGTTCTTTGACGGACTTGGACCGCAGAATATATGAAGCTCTACTATAACGGAGTCTGGGTGCTATTCAACTTTTTGCGGGGGCTGGTCACGAATTCGCACGTTTGGCACGTAAAAAGAGCTCTTCGTCTAACCCAGCAGTAATACTAATAGTTGTGCTGAGTGATTCAACGAAGTGCCACCAGCCGTCTGGGACATAAATAACGTCACCAGCCTTGAGGTGTGCTTCTCTGTAAGTGGCATCTTTTAGGAGCGGGAATTTGTCGTAGTCAGGGTGCAGAGGGTTGACCGCACTCCATTTCATATACTTCTTCCAGATTTCTAGCTCGTCGTCATCAACCTCTTTAGCGCGTTCATCTTTGTCGATTTTTGTGCGGTCTTCTTCGTAGAGATAGGGGGTTTGATCTGGTGCAAAGAAGGTAAACTTCTTCTGACCGAAGAGCTGAAAGAGGTGGCCTTCTCCGATATCGATATGAAGCGCTGTTACGTGGCCTTTACGGGCAAACCAGAGTCCTTTGTAGTCGTCTTCTTCAAGCGACTCTTCGTTACCGAAAGGAACAAGATAGTCGATGTCTTCAAAGAGTTCGGCATGTTCGTCAAAAAGCCCCCGGTCTTCTCTGAGGGAGTAGTGGTCTTCGCCTTTTTGAAGAGAGGTGATGTAGTCACGAAGTGGGACTTCTTTGAGGTTCCAGTCGAGGTGGTGATCGAGAGAAGATTTCGTCGAAGAGGGGTCATAGTAGTCAAGCCAGACCTTTGTGTCCCCATAGGTGTCACTGAAGAAACCTGGAGACCATTTGCCAATGGCTCTCCAGTGAGATACTGCTCCGGCGAGAATGACCGGTTCGTGCTTGTAAAAAGAATCGAAAAAGGTTCCACGAGTGAGCTTCTCGAGTCTCTCAATATCTTTACCTTTGTTCATGATGAAGCCTCATGAGAATACTATACTGAACGCATATCAAAATGCGAGCATTTTGATATGCGTTCAGTATCCCCCGGAGGGAAGACAAATACTCCCCGCGTAATCAGTAAGGGCCGATCAGGCCCTTTCCACGGCGCGCTTGATAGTGTTGCAGAGCTTCGAACCGGTATCTTCAAGTGCGGGGAGTATACAATGCCGCAGAACTATAGCATGAGAAGAAATGGGGAGGTATACTCAAAGAGCTCAGGTTTGTCGCAGACAAAGCTGATGTGTTTGACTCTATGTGGGAAAAACCCTCCTCGAGCATTTGCTTAGGAGTAAGTATTCAGGTATTCACGCTAGAGGGAGGACTTGCGATGTCGAAGATATTTTATGGAATCGAAGCACTCATCGATGCCAGTGATTGCGATCCGAGCACGATGAATCGAGAAAATATCGGTGCTTTTATCGAAGATCTCTGTGATCGAATTGATATGGAGCCTGCTCTTGAGACCTTCTATTGGGACGAAGAGAACGGGGGAGCCACTGATGAACCCCACCTCAAAGGCACTTCTGCCTTTCGTTTTATCGAAACGAGTAATATTGTTATCCATACCCTAACTGCCTTACGAGTCGTTTTCGTGAATATCTTTTCGTGTAAGATGTTTGAATCTGAGGATGTTGAGCAGTGCATTAAAGAATACTTTGGTGCGAAGAAATTGAGTTCTCAAGTTGTGAAGAGGGAATATGAAGATTCGTGAATTACTCTGCCCACGTGACGGCCAGAAGGATATCCTTGATCAAGTAAAAGAGATTACACCCAAGGGCGAAGAAATCGTTCGGTGTGTTTTTACGGATAGAGAAGTATCAGTAGCTTCTGTCCCCGAGCGGAGTAATCACAAACCGTACCCCAATCAATGTGAATTTCAAGAGCGTGCGTATGAGAACCATGAAGAATTCAATATAGCACTTGTTATTCCTACGGGTGTTGGAGCTTCTGTTGGAGGACATGCTGGAGATGCTACGCCTACGATTCGTATGCTTTCTACGTTAGCCGATCGTGTTTTTACTCATCCAAATGTTGTCAACGCTTCTGATCTCAATGAACAACCTGATAATGCTCTTTATATTGAAGGGAGTATTTTAGCGCGTTTTCTGATGGGTACGATTGGCCTTCAGCCCGTACGAAAAAATCGTTTGCTCGTTCTTGTTGGGAGTCATCCAGAGGACGTGTATGAAATTGCTGCGATTAATGCGGTGAATGCCGCACGTGCAACGTTTGGAGTCGATGTTGCTGAGATTGTTCAGTTCCACGATTGTGAAATGTCGATTCAGATATCAGAGAGTGGACGTGCGACAGGTGTTGTTGAAAATGTAAGCGAAATTGCCAACATTCTTTCGTCTCGTGACGATTATGATGCAGTAGCGGTTACCTCTTTGATTCGTACAGATGCCACGATACGTGACGAATATTACCAAAGTGACGGAAACTACGTAAATCCTTGGGGTGGAATTGAAGCCCTTTTAACACACTGGGTATCAAACTTTTGCGATAAACCATCTGCTCATGCCCCTATGATGGAATCTTCTGAAGTTGAGAGCATTGATTACGGTGTGATCGATCCTCGTATGAGTGCCGAGATTATTTCCATTACGTATTTACAGTGTGTACTCAAAGGACTTATGCGCGCTCCACGTATTTCGTATGATCTCACGCGTCCAGATGTGCTGACGGCTTCAAACGTGAACGCTCTTGTAATCCCAGCTGGGTGTTATGGGCTTCCAGTCGTAGCCGCTTTGCGTCAAGGCATCACAGTCATTGCAGTGCGTGATAATCTCCAAGCGTATGCGTGCCAAGAGTTTGTTCGTGAGCTCCCTTGGACTGCGGGGCAGTACATTGAAGCTGAAAACTATTTTGAAGCCGCCGGGTATCTTGCTGCACTCAAAGAAGGTTTAAGTATCGAGTCTGTCAAACGACCAATAAGCAAAGCGAAAGCCACCAACTTTTCATTTGATACTGAACATCCGGCGAAACGGATGATTACGGCTCCTCACGAAGAGCAGCCGGTGGCATCAGCAAATGGAGCCAATGGCACACCCAGTGTCCAGCCTTCATTGAAAACCAAAGAGTAGAGAGGGTTTCTCTTCGTTTCGTATCGAAATCTTGACCGTTCGGCTGAACGGTCAAGCCAAAGGTCAAGATTAAGAGAGCTAGTGTGACAATAAATGTCCAAAAGTCTTGACCAAGAGTTCTAGGAGTTGAGCAGAAACGAAAGGATTTCTCCGTCATCCCCATACACTGCTCGAGTCTCTTTACTCTCTTTGAGCAACACCGACTGAGGTCTTCCCAAGAAGGGCTCAAGATAGTCCCAAGTCTTTTGTGGATCGATATTTTCTGGAAGCATAAATCCTCTTGAAGGCTCTCGTAAGCAAGCCAAGACTCCACCCAAGATAGCCAAAGCATTTTGCACCAGAGTTGCGTTGGCAAATGGAACAATCTCTCTTGCTTGTTCAAGTGAAAGCGAGTGTCCACACCACCAACTGCCATATTTTCTACTTATAAGTTGTGCTCCAATCTCGCTTTGGCCAGATGAAAGCTTTTTACAGAGAATCTCCGCGCTCTCTTGCTCTTGATATTCTCGTGCTTTGAGGTGTTCAAATGACTTTTGTGCTGCTGGGCACGGTTGTGTTATTCGACCGAGAAAAGGAGAGAAAGATTTGTCGCGGTTAAGTGCTATGCTTAAACTAAGCGCTTCATCACTACGTATAAGATGGCCTTTACATGGGCCCAAAGGGGTTTCTGCCTGAGCCACGAGTTCGAGTCCCATCTGTGGAAGGTGGAAGTGGAGCGGAAAATCAGGAGAGAAAGAGAGAGAAGAGGGAAAGAGCTTAGACAGTTGGGGGAGAGGGAGTTCTGCGTTCATCACGGCCTCGCTCAAGAGAGTGCTTACAGAGTAGGTATTAGAAAAGATATTTTCGAATACCGCGCTCTTGCTCTCTTGAGTATCTCTATCGGTAAGCAGAATGCCCTCGAGGTGAAGTTTTCGAGCTAATTGAGCTGGAGAATCGGTGAGTGCTTCGTCGAGTTGGCAGGAGGCTGCAAAGTCACGGATGGCTTGAAGGGCATAGAGATTGGTAAGACCTGGAGCCGTTCCAAAGGCAAAAAGAGAGCTTGGGAGTGAGAGTGTCTTGGGTTGTTCTTGAAGATATCTCTCGTAAGCACCAACGAGGGACTCCGTGTAGCAGTCTTCTCTGGGCTCAGAGGAAAAGTGTTCAAATGAGGTGCAGAGAAAATGCCCACCGCGCTCCGTACACCACTGAGCAAAATGCATACTATCTAGTCCAGGGAGGAGATTAAGAAGAACATCTCCGCTGGAAAAGTGAGGGCTGAGCGCTTGTTGAACGGTTGTAAGGGTTGGATCCTTGAGGATGGTTTGTTGCGCAGAGCCGTGGTTCGTTGAGTTATGAACGTGAGGTGGGATGTAGAGACGAATCTGAGAAGGGGGGAGTGCGAGGTGGCGTGTTGCTACTTCAACAAGTATCGTTGCGACTTCGCATTCAATCGTATCTTCATGAATTGGATAGCGCCCTTCGTACGGAGAGTAGCCGACGATGTGTAGTATTCCTTTATAGTCTGAAAATGAGCGCATATGTTAATCAAAAGAGAAGTCAAACGGTTGGCATATCTCTTGAAGGCCTACGATAGCGTTGTAAGTACAAGAAGCGTGTTGTGGTGTGGTTGAAGAGAGTAGGCAGGAGTGTAGCGCTCCTTTAAGAAAAAGTGTTCGTGAATGAAGCGCCGTAAGCTCATCTTCTTCCAAGATAAAGTGCATCAGGGTGTCAAATTTCTTGAGAAGTTCTTTTGAGGGTTTCGGCTGTGTATCAGGAGATGGAAAAGAGGCAAGGAGCTCTTCACAGAGCGCTTGCAGATCTTCAAAATCTTCTGCGTACGATTGTCGCAAGAATTCAGAGAGGGTGAAGGTCCAGGGAGATTTGAAGTGAGCCATTACGCTTCTTTATGATCCTCTATAAGGTGAGGAATAAAAAAAGCTCCTCCATCGGTAACTGGAGTACGACTCTCGCGAATACCAATACCAGCTGGGGAACTTCCCACCATCCATACACTAACACAACAGTACCGATTGCCAAGGCGGGGAAGGGGGCAAAGCTCCTGATAGACAAACGATTCATGCTGTATTGGGCTAGGTATCGAGAGCTTTTTCTCGTTTTTTTGAAGGTGAATTCCTTCGCCACGGTGAGAGTAGTACGGTTTTTGTACGTAAGAATCTCCAAGAGGAGTCGCCTCAGAAAATGTTGGTAGAAGAAAGTCGTGCTCCGGAAAGAGCTCCCAGAGGAGAGCAAGCATGTATTTACAGCTTGAGAGCATTCTTGAAGGAGGCTCAAACCATTGCAGTGTGCTTTGAGGGAGATGTTTTGAGGTGTCATCTTCAATCATCCACTCCCAAGGATAAAACTTGTAAAGAGCTTCAATCCGCTGAGTGTTGTCATCAACAAAATCTTCGTGCGATTCATCCCAAGAAAGTGATTGAAGAGGGAAGAAAGTAGTTTCTTTTCCAGCCTGCTTTACTAAACGCTCAATAAGCTTTGTTTGTAGCTGGTCGTACATTAAGCCTTTTGGAGTAGTCAGGTGTAGCTTAGAGAATGCGGCTTTTGATACATGAGGGACAAAGAGCTCTTCAATGTCATTCCATGACTTTTGGGTGGAAAATGTTGATTGTCTCCACGCTTCTTGAAGGAGGGAAGACTCAGCTAAGAGAGCAGGGGTATCTGAATTAAATTCGAGAAGTTTTGGGACTCCATTTTTTGAGAATGTGAAATCAAAACGGCCAAGCCATGGGGATTGAGAGGCGTGCCACGAGGTTTGAAAAAAGTTGTGATACGGCTCGGGGATAAGAAATTGAGAGAGTCGGTTTTCTTTGAAAACCTGAGAGGAGGCCTGCTCGATGAGGGCATAGAGTTCTGTGGAAGCTTTAAGGAGTAAAGATTGCTCGGTTGGTGTCAGAGAGATGTAGGCATCACTAGTGCAACGCATTTCTCGCTCAGTGGGGAACTCAATGCCGAGTGCTTTGGCGGATTCAAACCAGGGGAATGATTTGGTGTGAGTGATTCGTTTCATACACCTCTAAACTACGACTGCTCCACAGAGCCCTCTTCATCTTGACCTTAGTCTTGACCTTGGCCTACAGAGTGTCAAGGTCGTGAACTTGGGTTTTGTGAGGGAGATAGATTTCAGTTTTTAGGTCAAGGTCAGGGTCAAGATTAAGAGGGGCTGTGGTGGAATGGGAAAGTTAAGTAGGATGACTTAGTTGAAAACCAAAGAAAAGGATGGACCGTCACACTCGCACGAGGGCGAGTGATCAGGTCCATCCTTCCCAGATCCTGCGGTGGGTTGCCGATCAGCCACCCATCGCACCAAACGCGGCGTACCAGGCTTCGTCGAAGGTGCCGTTCTCGCGTGCTTCGGTGAAGCGCAGCTCCAGTGTGGACTGCAGCTTGCTGCCACCGGGCCACACATAGAAGCCGGCCGGAACGAAGCCAAACGGCTTGCCGACGATCTCGACCTTGTCCGAGTACTTCGGGTCCTGCATCTGCTTCCACAGACGCTGGCTGTCGTCGAGCGCGAAGGCGGCATTGCCTGCGACGAGCGCGTCAAGCGCGTCGGTGTTGTCGGTCGCCGAGACGACTTGACCACCGAGCTTGACCGCGACGTTGCGGTTACTGCTCGCACCCACGACGGAGACCTTGGTCCCGCCCACGATCTCGGCGGCGAGGTCGTCGCCAGTGAGGTTGTCCGTCGAGGGCAGCGTGTTGCTACTACCGACGGCCTGCACGAGGCTCTTGCTGCCTTCGGTAAGGGTGACGCATCGGTTGCCGCCCTTGAGGCGATCGCTCGTCTTGTCGAGAAACCCAACCAGGATTTCCGACTCCTTGCCGAGACGGCCGAAACCCTCTTCGAGGGTCACATGGGTGTACGCGACGGTAGCACCCTCGGCGGCGGCAGCCGCTTCGAGCATTTCGATACCGACACCGGACCAGTTCCCGTCTGCATCGATTTCAGCGATGCCCGGGTACTCGGCCACGTCGGCTTCCCAGACCTTGTCGTTGGGGTTGATGTTGGACCCCTCGGACAGAGTGGTCGTGGCGGTCGGCGTGGTGTTCGCCTTGTTCATGTTGACGAGCAACGCGGCACCGAGGCCGACGATGACCAACACGAGAAACACGTTCAGTTTCATGATGGACTCCTTGCCCCTTTGGGGCGGTTTGGTGAATTGCACAAGATGGTTCAGTGCTTCCAGCTTATAGTCACAAGCTCGAAGCACTGAATACACTCATGCTGAACACACAACGAGAAGGAGTACGTGAATGAAGAGTATAACCTCTTACTATTTCCTTAACTAAGTCATCACTACTTCTCTCTCATTCTCTTAGCGGAGCATGGTGAGAAAGAAGCAGTGAGTAAAATCTCTCTACTCAGATAAAATAATGGAGAAAAGACCACAAGAACCCAGTGGAAAGTGTAACGTATTCTAGTGCCTTACTCTACTTTCAGGGTTAATTTGTTATACTCCATATCCCAGCGGATGGTTCCTAAGAGAGGATTTGTCTCACTCAAGGTATCTTTAGCATAGGGAGTTCAGTATGATAGCTCAGAGCGCTTTTACGCTCTTTTTGAGGGGATGCTTGAGAGTCCCCGCCTTCATCTGATCTTTTATATGAGTAAGGGGCTAGTAGAAATAGCCTAGGTTTTTACTTTTTTCTTCTTATTTTCTAGGGGTTATCGAGCTGTGGTATGCGCTAAAGAGTTTGTTCTTTAGCGCATACCACATGCATACCTGTGAAGGGCATCAGACTCTTCAATTCAAACCCATTCACCCAAGGAATAAGGAGGTCCACCCATGGACAAAGTCACCCTCAACGTCACCCTCAACGGGGTCAGACATTCGTTTCCAGTGCATCCCAACGGAGAACCGGGAGACAAGGAGCGTCGCCTCGGCACGCTCTACCTCGAGCTCTTCGGTAACTACAAAGGGCTTGGTGCCGTCTTGCATGGCTATGCTGACGGGAGCTCTGGGTTCGAGGTCAATGTCGACAAGGACTCAGAGCAGTTCCCTGTCTCTCCCGGTTCGCGTCTGGACGCCTTCGCCAAGCTCGGCGACGGTCTCGAGGACTTGCTCGGCACACCACCTGAGGAAAGCCAAGAGACCAGCGAGGAAGGTCCTCAGCTGAGCGAGGAGGAGCGTGAGCAGATCCTCGAGCAGCTCGGCAAGGGGCTGACGACTCTTGGCGTGCTC
Source organism: bacterium (assembly GCA_030428205.1). Taxonomy (GTDB): domain Bacteria; phylum Bdellovibrionota_C; class UBA2361; order UBA2361; family RFPC01; genus JAUIBK01. The sequence continues at coordinate 27,844 of JAUIBK010000025.1, read as the reverse complement.
GGGCTGATTGGCACCGTGGCATTGATGATCGTGCGCTTTGCTACCATGCGAGCATTCATCATCACCACTGCGGGCGGCATGATCCTCGAGCACCTGCGCAAGGAGTACTTCAAGGACAAGACCCTCGAGATCGAGCTGCCTGATGGGGCGTTCTCGATGATCGAGAAGATGGTCAAGAAGGACCTCGGTCGCGAGCTTCTCCGTGCGGCTCTTCGTCCGGCAGCCAAGCAGTTCTGTGAAGCCACACAAGCTCGTCTGATCGAACTTGGCGTGATCGACGAGGAAGACCTCAAGGAACCAGCTCAAGACCAAGATGAGGCCCAGACGGCCACCGCGGGTGCCTCGGACGACACGCAAGGCGAGTCGTAGGAGTCATTCGCTTGAGATGGTTCTTCTATCTCGAGCGCTTCGTCCTTTCGGGGGGGCTGTCCGACAATCACATGATTCGTACGGACAGCCCCTGGGTGAAAAGAGGTTTTTCAAAAGGAAAACTACTAGTCCCTCTCGCCCTTACCTCAGAACTTCATCTCCTCCCTATTAATCTCTTAACCTTGACCTTTGGCTTGACCTTAATCTAACAAAAAATCAATACCCTACTCAGGACTCATTGTTCGTATATGAAGGGTTTTGCCTCTGATGAGTGATGTTTTTTTGGTCAAGGTCAAGGTTAAGGTAAAGGTCAGGGTCAAGAGAGTTTTCGACTTAAGTCGAAAACTTCCCCCGCAAGACGACATGAGCAAGTCGTTTCCCTCTCATTTGTTCTTTTTCAAGCTCTCTTAGGCGCTGTGTGTTAAGTACATGAGAAGAGACGCGCGAATCTGCTAGTTCCCAAGTAGAAGTTACACCGCCTTTTAGTGTTTTTTTCAAACCAATTTTAATGGCGGCTCTGGCGATCTGTGTCGCAATGCGCGCTGTTTTAGGATTCGTAAAGACTTTATTAAGATGTAGATAACGTACGAGTCGCAGTTTGTTGAGAAAGCAAAATCCCCCATCTACTCCAGCAAGAGTAAGATCGATTCCCATTTCACGCTTACTATAGCCGCTTCCTTTTATGGCACTTTTGAGTCCAATACGCAGTGCGAGGCTCGTGAGAAAGGTAGCGGATGCGACCCTTTTATACTGTGTAATGGTGAGTAGAGGCCCAGAAACGACTACCTGAGGGACAATAATCAGACCGGCAAGAGTGGTGGTATTGACGGCGACATTCGCAATGGCAGCTTTGAGATTTCGTATCTCTTTCACATCTTGCATACAGAGTTGGGCGAGCACTTTACAGCGTTCTTGCTGTTCTCGTGTTGGTTCTTTTCCTTCGATATGTTTGGAAAAGAAGTCCTCAAGCGCTGTAAAGTCGGAACGGAGCCGACGTCCATCCTCTGTAAAGCGATCGAGAAAAAAACCAGTGATCCGATTATGTGCGTGTTTTCTCATGAGGTGAACTCGACCAACAAGCTCATGGAGGTTCTTTGGAGGGCCTTGACGGAGGAGCTGAGCGTCAAAGCGATCGTTTCCAAAAAGCTCCCAACGCAAATCACGGTCAAGATCTCTCTGAAATCTCTCACGGTAATCACGCTTGAGTTGATCTGGATCGTTGTTGTTGGGATCGGCTAAGATCATAAGGATGCTCTTGCTATCTGCTCCAAACCCCTGCATGCAGTCTCGAAGTTGCTCAGCTGTTGTTAGCTCACCATTATCCACGAGAGAGCGAAGGATTTTTATACGATCGCCTTTGACTTTTTTTCGTGCTTCTCTCCAAAAATCTTTGCCCGTTATTCTCTCGTATTCATGGATAATTGCAGTATTCTGTTCTCCGGTGTGTTCGTAGAACACATCTCCTGGCCATTCAGCTTTGCGTTGCTTGAGAGCCCAATTGAGTCTCAGCGCTGCAGCTGTCATGTTGTGGCCGTGTAACAGTTCGCGAAGTACATCAACATAGGGTTTGCCTGTGTTCAAATCTGGATGATCCTCTGAGAGAGCTGAACCGTAAGTTTTCTCAAAGGAAACACGGAGGGCTATGGTATCTTTCTCAGAGAGAGCAAGCACTTTTTTGCACGCTTCTAACCGTATGCGCTTGTCGTAGATGGCTTGGTGAACGAGTACGGCGTGAGCTTGAACATGGTCTTTTGACTTTAGAGCGAGCAAGTACTCGAGTTCCTCTCCTTCAAAGCGGTCTCGAAGTACTGCTTGAAGTGTACGACCTCCCATTCTACTGCGATACCGGCGATTAAAATCGATCTCAGCTCCCAATATCTCTTTTCGGCTAAGGTCTTCAAAGAGCAGGGCGAGAGAACGTGGAGGATCTACATCTCTTTTCAAGGCAATAAACATACTATCGGAGGCAACGGTCACCCTATCTTCCCGAAGAAGAGCTTGGGTGCGTGAGGCTTCGGGGGCATCGAGGAGCTTTTGCATTGTTGCGAGTACACCCGCATCTTTGAGTCTACGATTCTTAATACCATCGACGACGAGAGTAAAGATGCCTGCCTGGTACCCGTAGAGGTCTCGCATCAAAGTGAGGGCTTCGCGGATACGAAAGAGGTTTCGTAACTTTAGGGGTTCAGTTAGAGCATCTCCAATTCTTCCTTCACGGATGTATCGTGGAATTTTTTTCCACTGAGGAAGGTCGCGAACAAAAGCTTCTTGAAAAGCTTGATCTATCTCTTTTTCATACCGTTCGTAAAAGCACTCTCGAATAAGAGTCCGTTCTTCAGGAGTATGATGTGCCAAGGTTTGATGAGCAACGGTGCTGTCGCGTTGGGACCAGTGCGTTGCTTGATGGAGTTTAATAGCGGCACGATCGCACCGCACGTATCTGTCGATGCCCTCCTGTTCTGCTTCTTGTTGCCGTTCAAGGAGTGCAGGGCCGAGGGCAGGAAACTGCTCAAAGAGATCTTTGTGTTGCTCGAGGTAGATTGCGTACTCTTCCTCAAGCTCACAAATTCTCGCACTGTGATCTCTGCGACCTCGCAAACTTCCAATTGTTTCCCATGTTTGAATAACTTGCTCTTCAACGTCATAGAGACGAGCGTTGACAGCAGACAGTTCCTCAGAGTTGAGTTGAGCTAGAGGATCGTGTTGGGGAGAGACGGGAGAATCTGGAGTGATTCCTCGGGTAGCTTTGTGCGAACTCGTCTCTGGTGGACGAGGGATTGTTTCTCTTGATTGGATGGGATTGGAGTCGGGATCCATCAGCCACAACTAAAGTTCCAAGGTTAAGAGAAAAAGTTTAGTGTTATTGGACAGGTAGTCAAATAAACTTGCCTGGTGCTTATCCACTTGCTGCTAGCTGAGCACCCGAGAAGACCTCTTTTCGCCTTACGCACTCGTCGTGTACCCTAGGACTCACTTGATCTTACACTGGAGAATCTGTGATGAATCGGATACTTATCGCTCTAATCATTCTTTTGAGTTTTGCTGCTGGGCCAGCTAGAGCTGAGATCGCTGGGAAGTCAGCTATGCTTGTACGGTGCCCCAAGCACCCTGTCAATGTCACCCTTATTCGTAAGGCGCTTGCTCAATCCGTTGTGAATTCTATTGATACAGACCTCTATGAGAATATCAAAGTGCGAGTAAGGTTAACGCTCAAGAGTGCTACGAAGCAGAAAATTCGTCACGATTTAACAGATATCCTTAGTGGTTTTGATATCTCTACCAACGCTCTTCTTGTTCCAGAAACAGCAGGAAAAGTTGAGTTTAACCCGACATGTGCCTTTGAATATATTGCTCGCACTCGAATTCGTGCGGTGGATAAAGCAACGGGAACGAAGGTCAATACTGTTCGTGAGATTCCGTTGGTGATTAATTCTGCTGGAGAGAGTCGGGGGAGGTTGGTGGAGTAGGGCCTGTATAGAGCAAGACTAGGACTAGTCTTGCTCTACAAAGACACTCTGAAAACCTCTACGAGCCTCTTCAACCGACCCTACTTCATCCACCCCCTGGGTAAACACCTTCCACAAAGCTTCTTCTTTCCTCAAAAGCTTAGCCGTATCCTCATCCGCATTCCCTCCAAGAAGAGCCATCTCCCGTTCTTCTCTTGCTTGTGCAAGAAGACTTAGGATTTGAGTGTTCTCCTTTAGCTCTTCTTCCGAGAGTAGTTTTCCACTAAGCCTTGAAATAGATTCGAGTGGATCGATAGCTGGGCGAATACCGCGCAAAGCAAGTTCTGGAGACAGGCAGATGTGACCATCAAGGAGGCTTTTGACTTCGTGAGAGAGGGGATCGAGCTCTTTCATTGATTCACTGAGTAAGGTGTAGATTGCAGTAATTGATCCCTTACTATTTGTTCCTGTCCGCTCGATGAGCTTTGGAAGTTCGCTATAGACGGAACTTGTGTATCCTTGACGGATGGGAAGCTCTCCAGCGGCGAGTGATGTGTCACGAATAGCGCGTGCTGCTCGGGTAAGTGAATCAACGAGTAGGAGAACGTTGAGTCCTTGGTTGCGGTAGGTTTCTGCGATGGTTGTTGCTGTCTCAAGGGCGAGTTTCCTTCGAATGGCGCTCTCATCGCTTGTTGAGGCGACAACAATCGATCGACTCAAACCCTCTGTTCCGAGAGCTTCTTCCATAAACTCTTGAACCTCTCTTCCACGTTCACCAATAAGTGCAACAACGACGAGATCAACCTCTGCTTGTTGTGCGATCATGCCCAAGAGCGTTGATTTTCCTACACCTGGGCCAGCAAAAAGACCGAGCCGTTGTCCATAACCGAGAGGACAAAGAGTGTCGAGAGAACGGATGCCGGTGTGAAGTTGTTTGTCTATTGGTGTGCGCTCGAGAGGCGAAGGGGTTTGGGTGCTACATTTGAGCGTTACGTAAGATTCTGTATATCTTTGTCCGGCATACGGCTGCCCAAGACAGTCGAGGACAAGACCAAATGGAGAGCGGGGGAGACGGAGCTTGACGGCTTGACCTGCGGTTCGCACCGTTGCTCGAGGAGAGAGGCTTCCTGGTTCTTCAAGAGGAGTAAGGACAATCGTCTCACCACGAAAAGCGGTGACCTGAGCAGGAAGAGGATTGGAATCTCTGCGATCGATATAACACAGATCTCCCAACGCTGCGGTGGGAAGGGTGGCAAGAAGTGTTTGACCGGTTACAGAGTGGAGATGGCCTTGAGCTTCAGCATGCATTATGCACTCTCTCCTTTTCTTGATGGGGGAAGGCAAAGTTGCTCTTTGCTTTCAACAAGAGACTCGTAGACACAATCGAGGTGTTTTGCCCAATCTATGGTAATTGTTCCTGAAGGAGTCGTAAGCGATCCGTTTCCAACGGAGAGGCCTGAGTCAACCTCTACGGTAACCCCTTGAAGTGTATCAAAAGCGGTTCTGACCTCTTCAAGATCCTGCTCAGAGACTCGAAGTTTCCACCAAGGCTCAAAGGTGAGTTCTGAGATTTTTTTTCTGAGCTTCGTAATCAGAGCCTCGGATGTTCGTTTACATTCGGCTTCAACCACACTTTGTGCCATCTGATAGGCTAGGGCATGAATCTTCTCTTCAGATTGAATGAGAGCATTGTTGTGCGCGGTAAGTGCTTTTTGCTCAATGCTCAGCTCGTATGCTTTCTTGTGCCGTTCAACTTCTCGCTCGTTGAGGAGTCTCTGGCGAGCTCTTGCACGTCGAAGTTTTGCAGCGAGTTGTGATCGTTTGTTTCTTATCTCTTCTATTTGAGCTTCTTCAAGATCTCGCTTGTAGGCGCGGAGCGTATGTAGCTGAGTAATACCGCTTCGATCTTGTGGGCGATAGGTGCCGGAAATCGTTTTAGGTGTGGTGTTTTCAGTGTCCATGTGCTCAATCAAAAGAGGGCTATGCAGCTCTGTGTCTATCTGAGGCTTGCCGTTTCCATCCACAGAGACACAGAGCTCACAGAGTGGGCATTGCCCGTCCAAGACCTCTATCGAGCAGGAGTTACGAAAGTTTCCTTAATTTTTCAGTTACGATCGCTTTTCCCTCAAAAATCTCTTTGCTCCTAAAAACCAAGGAACAAAGGGTGTATACGAGAGCACCTAGCGGCACTCCAACCGCAATTTTTATGAGGCTCGAGGAGAGAGTGGGAAGGGTGAGGGAGAGGCATAGCCCCATTAGAGCAGACGCCATAAGTGCTTTGAGTGATGACTGGAGAAATGGGCCAAGCGCTATAGATTCTCGACCAAGGAGGAAAAGGTAGCAGCTAAGAGCAAGCAGAGATGCCACTGCAGATGAGAGTGCCAACCCAACATGCCCCCAGGCGACAAGTGGGACAAGTGAAGCAAGAAGTTCTTGAGAGTAGAGTACTGCTTTTCCTAGAAGTGAAGAGGTCGAAGCTATCGGAGTGCCCATGAGTACAAGAGAAGTGATAAGACCAACGACTAACGTGAGCACTCCCATAAGAGCAGGCGTGACCGTATCTTTACGAGCAATAAACGCCCTTGCAAAGATCATCTGACAACTTACTCCCCATACCCCAAGAGAGAGTGCTTGAAGAGCACAGGATGTCATGCGTGTTGAATGGGCATCAAAAGCACCGTGCTCAAATACAAGAGAGATTAGCGGCTCAGCGAGGAAGTAGAGTCCGAAAGAGAGAGGAAAGAGCAAAAAGCTTGTATAGCGCAGAGAATCAACAAGGTGTTTTCCAAAAGCTTTCTTGTCGCCATCACTTGCAGCCCGTGAGAGCGTGGGGAGCAGCACGGAAGCAAGCGCTACAGTAAAAACGCCAATGGGGAGTTGAGCTAAGCGATCAGCATAAAAGAGCCATGAGACACTTCCCTCTTGGAGCAGAGAGGCGAGTACTGTTTGTACAACGATAGATACTTGATATACCGCAGCTCCCAGAATGGCTGGAACCATGAGAGTCATGATTTTTTTTGTGGCTGGAGTAATAAAGTTGAGTATTGGCAGGAAAGTAAACTGTGACCGTTTGAGGGCCGGAATTTGTACGAGTATTTGTGCTACTCCACCGATGAGTACAAACCACGCAATAACGTACACTCTACTTTCTTCAGGTCTGTAACTTGCCAGCAGTATTCCAGCAATCATAGCAATATTCATGGCGACTTGAGCAAAGGCAGCAGCTCCAAATATATGTACCGCATTGAGTGCGCCGTTGAGCATCGCAACAAGGCTGACAAACATGATATACGGCATCATGATTTGTAACAGCGTTGTGCATGTTTCATACTTTGTGAGGTGTTCGGCAAACCCAGGAGCAAAGAGAGTAACGAGCTCAGGAGCAAAGAGAATGCCGAGCCCGGAGAGGAGAAGGGTGACAGAGAGAAGGAGGCCGCACGTTGCTTGAAGCGTGGCTCGAGCGCTGCTTTGGCCCTTTTTGAGCTCATCGGTGAAGACGGGCACAAAGGCAGAGGTGAGAGCGCCCTCGGCCACAAAACTTCTGAGAATATTTGGAATCCGAAAAGCGACAAAAAAAGCATCAGAAAAAAGCCCAGCTCCAAGAATTCGGGCCATCAAGAGGTCACGGAGGAACCCGAGTACTCTGCTGAGCATCGTAATACTACCGACAATACTCGTGCCGCGCAGTACGGAATGAGATGGTATTTCATTCTTGGCTTTTGAGGATGTCATCACGGGTGGTTCTTTTGTTACTCACAACATAGCATAGCATTGAATACGATTTCTCAGCACTATGTCATTTGGTCGATTTCATACTGATGGCGCATTAGCATTCACTTTGCTGGTGTTCTCAGTCACTTTTTCTGTTCTGCAATATGGTTCGCTGCTCCAACTCGAGCGTCCTGAGTCGCCTGTTGATGGTATTCCAGTTGGAGAACGCCATTTTCAAATTTCTTCTCACGGGATGTGCATAGGGGGTATTGAGTTTCTCGCCTATGAAGGTGACGAATATGAGATCTCAAGTCGTGGGCTTGTACGGGTTCGCTATGATGCGAAGGAGTACGAGGTTCGGCTCTCTCTTACCACGGCCTTTAATTCTTTTGGCCAACTGGCTGCTGCGCTTCTGCGATTTGAAAGTGATGACTTTGATATAAAGCTTGGTTTGCGAGAGGTCAATCCAATTCACTTTGATCTCATAGCTCGTGTGAAAGACAAAGTTACCCGCCACCGTCATCTCTTTCCGGGACCGCTCTTGGCTTTGCCTCAAGGAGATGATCACATTCAGTTTCGTTATCGTTTTGCTCCGGTTGAAGTAGCGTCATCTCGTAGTCAGATGCTTGCCCCATTGTTGACAACGCTCGATCTTGACTCAGAAGAGTTTGAGGGGAAAGCACCGGAAGACCTTACAGAAGTGTGTCGGGAGGAGACGCCAGGGCACCTCTCTCTGGACCTTTTTGCTGAAAGGCTCCGTGGCCTCTTCTCTTTGTTTTTGGGAGGAGCCAGGTGAGTACATTAGCTCCTATTCTCCTTCGTCCTCGGCTGACTGCCTTTCGCAACCGTTGGAGAACTGAAAAGAAAAAAAGCTCAGTCGCATTTCGAGATCTTCTTGTGCTCTTTTCAAGTTTTGTTGTGATGTATGGGATATACCGCGTATCACTCTATGCACTCCAAAAACTTGAGAGCGTGTCACAACTTGTTTACTTTTCTCCAGTTATTCCATTTTCCATATTGTTGCTGCTCCTCTTTTGTATGCTTCTTGTTTCGAACTCGCTTACTGCGCTTGGGGCACTCTTTCTCTCAAAAGATCTCGATCTCATTTTGTCTGCTCCAGTATCTCGCTTTCGTTTTTTCGTAGGCAAGATGGCTTCGGTGCTTTTTGTTTCGTCTTGGATGCCCTTATTGTTTATCATTCCATTTCTTCTCGCGTACGGTCAGTGGTATGAGGCGGGTGTGTTGTTTTATGGGTTTGCTCCAATAGTCCTCATTCCCTATTTTCTTATCCCTGCAGCCATTGCCTTTCTCTTTTCTCTGCTGTTTACGGCTCTCATACCGCCTTCGAAGACAAGGTTCATTGGAGTGTTAGTCATTGCTTGCTTTGTCGCCTTTATAGCATTAGCAGCAAAGTTTGTTGGTGATGGTATTCAAGCTCGGAGTGATGTTACGGCGGTCTTGGAGATTATGAATACGGTCTCTTTGCCTGACACCCTCTGGCTTCCTTCGAGGTGGGTGGCTATTGCTTTTCGTGATGCTATTGAGGGGCGATATCTATCGGCGTGGACTCCTGTTGGTTTACTCTTTGTCGTGGCGATAGGATTTCTTTCGCTTGCCTATCTTGTTTTTGGGTTCTTTTATGAGCTCGCGTATTCCCGTTCGTGTGATACGCATCAACAGGTGGTGCTCCATGCGAAACGAGTTTGGCATTTTTTTCTGCGTTGGGTTCCTTGGCTCTCTGCGCCAAGACGCGCCATTTTGCTTAAGGAATATCGGGTCTTCTTTCGGGATATGCCACAGCTTGTACAGCTCTTGTTGCTTGCTGGGGTATACCTCGTTTATCTCTATAACTTACGGATCTTTCGGCTCGTAGAAGATGTGTCTGCAGAGCAGCAGGCTGCGTGGCAAAGCTTCATCTACGTGATTAATGTTTCGATGGGGGCTTTTGTAACAACGGCTGCGTCGACTCGTCTTGTGTATCCCTCTCTCTCGCTTGAAGGCAAGGCCTATTGGATGATCCAAACAAGCCCGCTCTCACTGCAACGTGTTATGATGATTAAGTTCTGGTCTTGGTTTGTTCCTATCGGTCTTCTTTCGAGTGTCGTGTTTCTCTCAGGTGGGCTTGCCATTAAGCTTAGTGCATTTGAGCTCTTTATTACGTTCTGTACAGGCTGGTTGCTCAGCACGGGTATTGTTGGCCTCGGTATGGGCTTAGGGGCGCGCTTTGCTTTCTTTGACTGGGAGCATTCTGCTCAACTTGCCGCAAGTTTTGGTAGTTTTGTTTTTATGCTTTCTTGTATCGCTCTTATTACTGCTAATATGGTTCCTGTTGGATTTTTGTTGTTCATTCGTGAGCCAGGTATGATGGGAGAATCAATGAGCGATCTCACCTGGGGCATGTTTGCGTCTGGCTGCGCGCTTCTTGTGATTGCGATAGATGTTTTTGTAGTACGGTGGTCGCTCAGGATGGGAGCAATGTTTTTAGAAGAAAATCGATAACCTTCATCTGTGTTCCTCTGTGCGCCTCTGTGATGTTTATGTATTACGGAAGTGCACAGAGGAATACAGAGGAGGTGTGTGAAAGGATACCTCTATGTCTCTCAAGCTCTTTCGAACCTTGCTTTTGCTTTGTGTGTTATTCACGGTCTCAAGTTGTGGATACTTGAGGATCGATCCGCTTCATTATCTTATTCGTAGCGATCACATTACTTCAGAGGAACACGAGGCTGAGATCCTCTCTCGGGCCAAACTCGGTTGGACTGAAGATGGGCAGATTCGGGTGCTCTACGTAGAGGGGACACCATATGAGCGAGGATACCAGCACGGAAAACTGTTAAGGCGTGAGGTGCAAGATAACCTGAACTATCTCTATGAGAGTGGATTAGATAAGTTTAAATCTGAGATTCTCTTTGAGGAAGCTTTTGAAAGACTTCGTCCGTTTATTCCTCAAGACTATATCGATGAGATGCACGGCCTTGCCCATGGAGCGAGGCTCCCTCTGAAGGTCGTGCACTACATCCATGTGCTTCCTTCGATCAGTGAGTGGGGCGGCAAGAAGGCACTCAAAAAAATCATTAAACGAATGATGAACGGAGAGCTTGCAACGAGTTGCAGTAACTTTGGAGTGCTGCCATCTGGTTGCGCAGATGACAATATGTATACGGTTCGTATCTTAGATTGGGGATTGCACCGCATTTCAAAGCTTCATGAGTATCCACTTCTCTTAGTCTCAAAGCCTCACAAGGGCAATGCTTCTGTGAATATTGGCTGGGTCGGGTTTCTTGGAGCTATCTCTGGGATGAACGAGCAAGGGATTACCCTTGGTGAGATGGGATATGGGAGTCCTCCAAATGAAACTCTCCGTGGAAAGCCTATGCCCTTTCTCTTGCGTGAGGTGTTGCGTGATGCAAGTAATCTTGCGGATGTACGCCGCATAATTTCAACGTCACCTGGAACGAACTCGTTTGGTTATCTTATGAGTGACGGGAAAAGCCGTGAAGCTGAGCTTTATATCCGAGATCGGGATCGATTTCTTGTGTTTCGACCTGGCGAAGAGGCTGAGGATAATGAGGACATGTTGCCAGCAATCCCCGGAGTGACCTATGGAGGACACTACGAAGATCGCATGGCCAAACAGCTTTCAGAGAATAATGGAAAGATTACCCCAGAGCTACTCATGGAGACCATTATTCCTGATTTAGCCATGAAATCGAACTTTCAAAATGTAGTTTATGATCCAGTCAATCTCCAGTTTTGGGTAAGTTACTCTTCATCGAAGAAGAGCCGAGCGGCTGAAGAACCGTATACCTTCTTTGATTTTGGAAAAACTCTACTTAGCTATCAGGAATAATCCAATCACCGAATTGAAAAATGATATTGAAAGGGAGTTGAAGGATTTTCCACGGCACAATTTGCCAAGGAAACGGGCCCTTATTGAACGCTTTTCGAAAGAAGAGGATAGCCTCAGATTCTATGTAAGCTGGAGGAAGCATACAGAAGTCTTCAAACGGAGGAACAATTTCTACAACTTGAGTAAAGAGTACTGTAGTCTTGTGTCCAAGGAAGCTGTAAATGGTGCGCGGTTTTCCTATTAGATTTCGTAAGAGTTGACCGTGCCGAAAAGGGACGGTGTTGTCGCATAAGCCAAGCACCATCATGGCTTTACTGGCGTCAATGTATGGTGCAAAGTATTTTGGATCGGTTCGGATTTCTCTTTTGAGATGATCGAAAACCTCCTCTCTTGTCATCTCTTCTTGAAGAGAGATTCGTTTGACATATCTCTGTAGCCGTCTTTCATTTGAGTGCATAAAGATCTCAGGAAGATCCGCGCCAGCCATCGCAATAAAGTTATATTCAAGACGTTCATCTATCCCTGCTGTGATAGCGACATTAATTCCCCCACGACTCATTCCAAAAGTTCCAAACTTACTTTTTCCCTCTTCTTTCTCAAAGTAATCAATAGCAATACGATCTCTGAGTACTCCTTTATGAAAGAGTTCTTCAAGGATTCGGAAGTTCTCGGGTTTCTTAAATTCATTTGAGCGATGAACGATTGCTGTATCAAACCCTCGTCTCGCAAAGTAGCTTGCAAAGTGGCGTGAAAGAATGGGACGACCTCCCAGAACAGGAAATACGAAGATTATTTCGTCACGTTTCTCTGGGCCTTGATAAAAGTCAATTTTAGTTTCACCAGCTTCGGTATCAAGAGTAATGCGCCGGATCGTATATTCATCTTCTGTTTGTAAAACTTGATCCTCAGATTTTGTATACTGTGAGGAGTGTCGGTAGGTATCAAGGAGGCTTTGAGGGCGCTCAGGAGGACCAGTATATGCACTATTGAGTGGCAGGACATAGCACCCGCAGAGATAGGTGCAGCAAAAGAACAGGAAAAGTGAGTATTGTACTCGGTTGAATAAATATTTCATGTGACGTTTACGAACGTGGGAGCTCCGCACGGACCATATACCGTTTAGCCATTCGATAGATATCAGAGTTGAGATTGATAGTGCGAGGAGAAAGCTCGTCACCCTCGAACAGATCGCTGAGAGGGAGGTGTTCCAAGTTTCCTCGCGTTCTAGTGATAAGAAAGTGGCCATCTTGTTCGAGAAGGCTCTTAATCGCGCCATAGCCGAGAAATCTTCCATACTCGATATCGGAAGCTATTGGATCCGCACACCTGAGTTCATATCCGAGATTCTTCGTTCGAATGGTAAGAGGGAGGTTTTTCTTTTTGCAGAGTTTACGGATTTCAGGGAGGAGGAGATCTCCCAACTCAACCTCAGAGTAAGTGATGCGTCCAAGCTCATCGCGAGGGCATTGGCTGAGAATTTCGTTTCCTTCAGGTGAAAGTCTGTCAAGAATTCCCTCGGCGAACATTGCAACACCGTAGAGTTTGCCTTGCTTGTGTCGCATCTCCATTGAGCTGACGATAATTTCAGCGACTTCGTGAACGGTATACAGACGGTCTTCGAATTCTTCAGGAATAAGTGCAAGAGTGGCGCCAGATGAAAGTGCTGTTCCAAGTGCGATGAATCCAGCTTGTCGACCCATGGTTTCGACGAGATACCACCGTTCGCAGCTTTTTGCATCTGTGAGAAGGATATCAACAACGTGTTTGCCGACACTTCGCGCGGTCTCGTAACCAAAAGTCGGTTGATCGTTTGGTAGCGGAATATCGTTATCGATTGTTTTTGGAATATGAGCGATACGAAGAGACGGGAGGAGTTCACTGAGTTTATGACTGACCCAAGCCGAGCCTTCTCCACCAATAACAATAAGTTTATCAATGTTGTGGCGAGCAAGAAGCTCCAAAAAACTTTTTGTATTCTCTTCGTATTGAAAGGGGTTAAATCGTGAGAGTCCGATGAGTGAGCCGCCTGTATTATAGATTCGAGTCACCTGATCGATGGTGAGGCTTCGTACCGAGGCATCTCCATCTTCGACTGCCCCACGAAAACCTCGTTGAAACCCGACAATCGTATGCCCACGATTACATGCTTCAATAACCGCTGCGCATATAACGGCATTGATGCCGGGAGCTGGTCCACCACTTACGACGATTCCAATAGTTCCACTCATAGTCACTGCCTTTACAATAGGAGAATTTAATCACCGTGAGATGGGACAGTAAGTATTGGACAGGGGCACTCACGAACAACTCGCTCAACGACACTCCCTATCAAGAGACGTTTGAGCCCGGTTCGACCGTGTGAGGCCATTACAACAAGGTCGATATTATGCTCTCTGACGAAAGAGAGAATGGCGCTGTGTACTGCGTGTTCTGCTAAGACAACGTGGCAGGTTACTTCTCGGTCGGTGAGGTGCTCAGAGGCAAGAGCGTGTAAGTCCCTCATGACTTTCTCTTTAAATTGTTCTTGCACATCTTTTGTAGGAACGATGGGATTATCAAGAGCATAAATGACAGCTGCCTGAGCGGGATCTTCAATGACCGTCAGGAGATCGATCTTTGAGTCGAACTTCTCCGAGAGCGATTTTGTCAGCGCAAAGGCCACCTGAGATTCAGCAGAGTGATCGGTTGTGACAAGTATTCGTTTCATAGTGCCAAGAGATTCTAAGTGTTCAGGGACTGAGTATAGATCTATTGAAAAGGAAAGGATAGCAGAGAGTCTTCGAGAGGTGTATAGTCTGATTATGGTCTTTTTTCGCCGCTATAAGCATAAATTACCCCGTTTCCCGCACACGGTTATTCCGACATTCCGGAACTTGTGTGAGGTGCTCTCTGAGGAAGATGTAAAAAAGCTTGAACCTCAGGTTGACACCTATTTGGCTGAGCTTGAAGAACAAGCCAAAACAAATCCCCGTCTAAATATTTCTTTAGGGCGTGATCTTGCTGAGCGCAGCAAGTACCTCCTCGCGCATTATGGAGAGTTTGAGGACAAGGAGAAGTCGCTGATTCTTGGTGCCGTGCGTTATTTTGCTCATTCTCAAGATCCTATCTCAGAAACTACCTTTGCGAGTGGGTATGATGATGATGTACAGGTGATGAATCATGTGCTTGAGAGGCTTGGGTTGGAGGAGATGTATATTTCGCTGCGCTAAGCCAAGCTTTTTAGCTCATCCTCTTCTTCCTCTTCCTTATCCTCATCCTGCACCTGCACCTGCACCAATTCCACCTCTTCCTCTATATGGAGTAGGTGAAGGATCTTGGTACAGGTGCAGGAGGAGGATGATGAGAGATTGGAGAGTAATAAAAAAAAAGGGGCCTCAAAGGCCCCTTTTTTTATTATGGTATGAAGAACGAGTTATCCCTTCTTCTTCATTTCAAGCCAACGGTCAACGATAGTCTTGAAGTGATCAAAAGGAAGAGCTCCTCGAACTGCAACGCCATTCACGAAGAAGCCAGGTGTTCCGCTGATGCCGTGTTTCTTTGCAAGGGCTTTATCATCTTCGATCTGCTTTTTGACAGCCTCAGACTCCATGTCTTTCTTGAATTTTGCAACATCAAGTCCAAGCTCTTTCGCCGTTTTTTCGTAGAATGCAGGGTTGAGGTTTCGTTGGTTCTTAAAGAGGGCATCGTGCATCTCCCAGAACTTTCCTTGATTACCAGCTGCGAGTGAAGCTCTTGCTGCTGGTTCTGCTTGTTTATGGAAGGGAAGTGGAAGGTGCTTAAAAGCGACTCGAACTTTATCACCATATTCTTTCACAACCTGTTCGATGGTAGCGTTTGCACGTACACAGTAAGGGCACTGAAAATCAGAGAATTCGATAATCGTTACCGGAGCATCTTTCGGGCCTTTTGTTGGGCTTGTGCCAACTGCAACTTTTACAGGGTTTTTAAATTGTTCTTCCATGTCAGCTTGAGCTTTCTGTTCACGCTCTTTACGCATTTCTTGCTGACGTTGTTTGAAATAAGTTTCAACTGTTGAACCGAGTGATTTTTTACCATCTTTAGAAGCGAGATATTTCTCCATAGCTTTAGCAAAATCAGCATCGCTGATTTCAGCTTGAGCTATCCCAGGAAGGATCAAAGCCGCAATGCTTGATACGATAAACAGTTTAGAAAAAAGCTTTTTCATGGATAATTCCTTGTAATTAGTTTGTCGAAAAGTGCCTGTGTGAAAAGATGCCCCACAGATTACGTGGGGTGCACCAATTCCTGAGACTTTCTCAAGCGATACCCTAAGAACACAGGGGATCGAAGCAAAAGTAACAGATGTGATCTGAGGGCACAAACCAGATCTCGGTGTATTGAGGTATAGACGTGAGAGAAATCTTAATTATTCAAACATAGTTTGTTTTTCCTTGCTCCTGCTCTTCATCTTGCTCTTGCTCAAAAAAAATGACCCTGTCAAACAAACCTAGAGAAACAGAAGGCCTTGGCCGAAGCCTAGCAAGCTCAATCTCTTAGACTGAGCCTACAATCTCCATTACCTTCCCAGAGTTTTTATTGAGAGTAAGCCCAAGGGCAAGAAGAAATGGAGAGGAAATACTAATAGTGTCCCTCTATCGCTCTTTGCGTTATAACAACCTCTCAATCGAGCTCTACACTGATTAGGAGGGTGTAATGCGAAAATATCTCTTACTTCTAGCTCTTTTTATTCTCATTGGAGGAAGTGTTGTGAATAGTGCCTCAGCTGACTTAAAAGCTACCCTAGATACATCTAAGGGAGAGATTGTTCTTTCTCTCACTGCGGATAAGACGCCTTTGACTGTTGCGAACTTCGTGAATCTCGCCAAGCGTGGATACTATGATGGTCTTACTTTCCACCGTGTTATTCCTGATTTTATGATTCAAGGTGGTGATCCCACAGGCACAGGTCGTGGTGGACCAGGGTACCGCTTTGAAGATGAGTTTCATGCAACGCTGAAGCACGATGGTCCTGGAATTCTTTCCATGGCAAATGCTGGGCCTGGTACGAACGGAAGCCAGTTCTTTATTACTCATGTTCCTACTCCGTGGCTTGATGGAAAGCACACCGTTTTTGGTCGTGTTTTAGAGGGACAAGATGTAGTTGATGCGATTGCTCAAGGTGACAAGATCAACAAAGTCACTCTCAGTGGCGATGTTGATAGTGTCCTTTCTGCTTCATCCGTCCAAGATAAGCTTCAAGAGTGGAACACGACTCTTGATAAAAGCTTTCCAGCCAAAGCTCACGGATAGTTTGAGTTTTGCATCATGAATGAAAAACGTTTCATTCGTGTGACTGGCAAAGTTCAGGGCGTTGGGTTTCGTATGTGGACCCAGCGCCAAGCTCGTGCCCTTGGTCTTCTCGGTTGGGTACGAAATGTTCCAGATGGATCGGTTCATCTTGCTGCTGAAGGTCCGGTAGACTCCCATAATCAGCTCATAGAGCTACTTCATCAGGGACCTCCGGTTTCTGAGGTCGACCGCGTCGAGTCGTGGTTATTCGATGAGAGCCCAGAAGGGCTGCGGAGTGAGGAGCTCGTCGCCACAGCTGAATTTACCCCCGATTTTTCGATCCTATCTTAAGAAGTTGAGTAAGATCTCATAAGTAGTTACCCTAGCCGTTGCTGATGGGGTGGTGGTGTACTGTATGAATGAGGTAGTGTAATGACCCCCGAGCCTGCGCGTGATAACAATTCTGGACTTATCCAAACTGAATTTGGAGTAAGTGGTTCCAATCTTCTCTTCAAAGAACTAAACGATCAGGAGCTTAGAGCGCTTGGAGCCATAGTGACTCAGCGGTTATCTCAGTTCGTTTCCCCGGATCAAGTGAAAGAATTACATGCCGAGCTTTCAGATGATGTTGCAAAAGTAACCGCGAAATCACTAAGTCTGGGCATCGTTCAGCAACGGCTGAAGGCTATGCCCGGTGTACAAGGAGCTCTCGGTCATATGGATTGCGATCAGCTGCTTGCAGGTACACGTGCGGCTTCTCGCGATACTCTTGAACAACTATGCCTTGTTTTAGGGGAGAGTCCTGACGAGCTGATAGCACTCGCAAAAGAGGGGTAAGTCGTGCCCTTTACTGAAGGGCTTTTTGATACTCGTTCCATATATCAATATCTGCTAAAGAAGCGTGATAGTCTCTCTCGTCAATATTGAGGTACACCGCTTCATCTATAAATGTAACCGACCAGTCAGAAGCTATCCCGATCTCTGCAGCAAGGATTTCGAGGAATCCATCTTCAAATTGAAAAAAGTTTGCATCTTTGATCCAGTTCTGCTTGCTGCCTCGAAGTTCGTGTGTAAATCGCGCTACTTCTTCGCTACTTGTAAAGTAGACGCGGGTGTCAGGCAGTGGTGACATATTGAGAGCTTTTTTGAGTTTCTTTGCGGTGACAGCCCCGACCTGTGCCCACTGAGAAACGTTGCCTATCGCATCGTGAGTGACGATAGTAGGAAGCTTGGGGTTAGAGAGGCCTTCGGTAAACGTTGCATCTCGGCACGCTAAATGGCAAAGGGTAAGAATGCGACCGAGGAGATAGGGAAGATCTTCGTCCGGATGCACTGCCGTTTTGATATGTAAATGCTCAAAGAAGGAGTGTGCAACGTAAGAAACGTCGACATGAAAGGAGGCAAACGAGGTGCGGGATGTTCCCATGGTGTAATGCGCTGAGTCCATTAGAGTAGATCGAAATAGACAGGAACCCAGTTTTTTGCCTTGCAATGCTTTTGGGGACAGACAAATGTTGGTTCGTTCAGGTGCGGAATAAGGGGGCGTGAAAAAGCATGTTTACAAGCTCCACACTCGAGAAGAACTTTGTGAGGAAAAACTTCAAAGTAGTGTGGTACGATTGCTCCTTTGAGTGCTGCCTGTGTTTTCCATCTTGCCTTTGTTTCAGGGCTAGGTTCCTTAACCATAGCACTAGCCCCTGAAAAGAAGTCTATGTATTTTTTCTATTTGGCTTTCACAGAGGGTTGCTAGATTCACATCTGAAAATCGTTTTCCATCGAGTTCAGGCATGCGCTCTAAAAGGAGTTCATCAAAAGTCGTACCAGCCTGAGCCAATGAGAGAGTTTCTTGCCAATACTCAAGAAGGTCCTCGCCATATTCTTGAATATCAAAAGCACGAGATCCCGCATCATAGATTGTGCACCGCTCAAGAGGGTAGGTTGGTGACTCATACTGAGATTCAATAAACTCTGGGGCGAGTACCGACGGAGAACGGAGAAGATCAGTGCCATCGATTTTGATTCGTAGTGGAGAGTCTCCAGAAGCGACGTCAAAAATCCCTTCAAGGTACACAACGGTTGCGTGGCTAAACTCAGGGATGGCCTGGAGCTTCTCTTTCTCAAGAGATTCAACAAGCGCATGACTCCGAGGGCCACCGATGGTGAAAAAAGTCAGCTCTTCAATAGGGGCAGCTTGTTCTTGAGCAACACGTGCTACTTCGTGCAGGGCAAAGTTTAAGCTCGTACCGGTGGCTACAACATCACCAAAGAGGAGAGAGCATTTTCCGTGCAGAGAGAGTTTTTGATAGTCGCTCTCTGTAATAATCCACTCTTTTTCATCTTCAGTGGAGCGTGCACGTTGTGCACTAATGAAAGCTGAGTTTTGATTCTTCCACTCAAATGCATCTGTAAGAGCTTCGCGCAGTCCAAAGTTTAATCCTCCACGGAGAATGTGGAGCACGTACGTTTCAAGTTCAGAGGCATTAAAGAGTTTATGTTCTCGAAGGAGCGAAAGACATTTTGTGCAGGCTGCTTGGAGAGCTCGTGTGTAATCTGTTCCTGTGAAAAGGGTGTCGTTGCAGATCCGTCTTGTCTCTGGTGACGAAAAAATAACCCTGCGTACACGAGAATCTACGTGTGTGGGGAGCTCGTAGAGGGAGCATTCAGAAGAGGTATGGAGTGGGGTGAGTCTTTCTTGCATGGGGTGAGAGTATACTCCTCAACGAGATAAAAAGCCAAACTGATTGGTTTCGTTGAAAGTTCTCATTGGAGGTGCAAGAGCAAGATGAAGTGCAAGAGTAAGGGCTATGCCCGTAGGGACGGGCATAGAGAATTACCCAAGTCTCTTTGCAACATCATCCCAATTGATGACATTCATAAAAGCCTGAAGGTACTCAGCCCGTCTGTTTTGATACTTAAGATAGTAGGCGTGTTCCCATACATCACAGACGAGAAGGGGAGTTACAACCCATTGAGTAAGGTTCTGGTGTTTTTCTGAGGTGAGAATGTCGAGTGTGCCAGTCGCATTGTTTTTTACGAGTAGTACCCAACCGGATCCTTCTACAGCACCGCCAGCAGCAAGAAATTGAGCTGAAAAATTGGAAAAGCTGCCAAAGCGGCTGTTTATTGCGTCTGCGAGCGCACCACTTGGCTCTCCTCCGCCATTTGGGCTCATGTTTTCCCAAAAGATGCAGTGTAGAAAATGACCAGCACCGTGAAAAGCAGCCTCTCGTTCCCAGTGTTTTACAAGTCCAAAATCTCCACTCTCTCGTGCCTCAGCGAGTTTTGCTTCTGCATTGTTGAGTCCTTTGACATATCCAAGGTGGTGGATGTCGTGGTGGAGCTTCATTGTTTGACCATCGATATGTGGTTCAAGTGCTTCGTAGTCGTAAGGAAGTGGTGGGAGTTCATGAGCCATTGTACGTCTGTCTCCAAATTACTAGTCGTTATAGATAAGGATGCTGTTCGAGGAATGTGTCATGAATGACGAAACATGGACAGACCTCCTATGTCACGAACATACGTGAATGGTTCTCGAATATCTACACTACGCTACACAAGGATATAAAACATTGTTTGATTGGTTGGCGTTGTTGAACATCGTCTCTGGTCGGCTTTTAGTCTCCTAGGTATACTCTGCTGACGAGAACTTTCTACTGGAGTACTGTATGAACAACGTTGGTCTTCAAGGGCTCTTTGGTCGCTTACTTGGCTGCGCTGTTTTGATCCTTTTTCTCAGCGGGAAGAACTACTGTCGCGAGGACTATGAACTTGCGTCTCAATCCTCCAGTACGGCTACCCCAACCCCTACTCCTACTGATGACGACTCAGGAGTTGTTGACACACCTACGCCGACACCAACTCCTGATGATGACGATGAAGATGATGATTCGACCGATGATACGGACGATGACGATGATGACGAGGACGACGATACAGAGACAGAAACTCTCTCTCTCTTTCGTGAGCTTGGTGCTCTTGGTGTAAAAAATGATTCTACGAGTGATTCCATTTCAACTTCTCAAGATGGTGTGATTTCTCTTAAGAGCCTAGCCGACCTCTCCTCGACAAATGGGACAGCGAAGGGAAACTGGCTTGGCCGTCTTTATGAAGACGACTCTGAGCTACTGGGTTCCGGCCAAGATAGTGACGGGGATGGATATACCGACAGGCTTGAGCAAGATTTTGGCACCGAGATTGATAACCCAAATAGTACTCCGCCGGCTCCAGTTTCACGACTTTCGATCCGCATGCAACAAATAGATCGGGATCTCGATGGTCTTGGGTATAACGAAGAGCTTTCAGCAGGCACCGATCCAGAGGATCAAGATTCTGACGGTGATGGAGTTATTGATGGTGCAGAAGTTCTCTCTCAGAGCAACCCCCTTGATGCAAGCTCTCGGCCCGAGGATCTTGATGGTGACGGTCTCAGCAATGATTATGAAAATGAGATAGGCACAAACCCTCAGTCAAAGGATACAGATCGTGACGGCCTGTCTGATGGTCTCGAAGTGGTTCTTTCCTCGGAGCCAAATTCTGCTGACACGGACTTTGATGGTATTCTTGACGGCAAAGAAGTGAGCCTCGGTGGTGATCCGACGATACCTGAATATCGAGGATAATTTTCACCCCCTATATTGTTTTAGTCTATGACCGATGAAGGATGGAGACCTATGAGTAAAAAGACGATTGGACTGGCAACTTGCTGTTTTGCAATCAGTTTATTCTTGCCCTTCTTTGCTCTTGCCGAGTCCATCGATGTCGATGGCAATGGAACGGCCGATCTCCTCTCTGTGAATGTTGGTACTAACGGATCTCTTTCATGGTCATCTTATACCCTCGATGCAGGAACCACGTCAGCCTCTTCCGTGGTTGCAGGGGATCAGTATGGAGCTGATGGGGACATCCTTGCACCGTGTCGTTGGCTCTCACAAACTGCACTTCAGCTTGCTACGATCTCTCGCTCAGGAAAGAATGCAACCTGGAGCGTCAAAGGAGCTGGATCGCAAACCTTTGGAAGAAAGAAAGATCGAGCTCTTATCTCCGGAGGTGATTACGATGGGGATGGTATCTGTGGAGCGGTGCGTGTCTCTGCGAAATCAAAGATTGTTATTCAGCCAAATGCTTTTGAAGGAGGCGTGGCTCGTACCGTTGGCTACTTTGGCCTTCGAAATGTTAAAAAAGCGCAAGATTATTTCTTTATCAGTAGAGACGGCTTGACGGATGAAGTGGCACTCCTTCGAACTCGAGGAAAGAGTGTGAAGCGCTACCAACTTATTTTTAAATCTCTTAATGGGCAAACATCAAAAGTAAAACTGAATGCTGCTGTAAGAAAAACGGTTCAAGACGCGGGCCCCCTTCTTCAAGCAAACGGAAAAGATGCTTTTTATCTCTTTTCTCGACTCTCAACGGGTGCTTTCCGCGTGCGAGTTTTTAATCCAAATACTGGTTCGATACTTTACTCTCGTGATTTTACAGGATCGTACGAAAATTATGTCTTGGTAGGTGATTACCTCCCAAATCGACCAGGAGAAGAGATTGCTCTTGTAAAGAGTGGTTCTCTCACCATAGTAGATCCTCTCGGTATAAACGAGCCGCAGACTGTTTCTCGGTCAGATAACGGGTCTGTGTTAGCTGACCTGATCAATAATGGAAACTTTAGGAAGTCAGGTGGAGATTCTTCGTCTGAAGAAGACACTTCTGGACCTGTTGGCTCTGGCAAAAACAGTTGTAAGGGGTATGGAGGTGTTGGAGGAGGGGTTCTCTATAAGCCATACGCTGATGCTGATGGGCCACGAAAGCATAAGCCGGTAGCTCTTTACACTGGGAGTAAAAAACCTGGTGGAAATGATGTGCGCATTTTTTCTTCTAGTGGTGTTGTCATCGGACGAATGGGCTTTAAGTCTTCAAGTATCCCAGGCGTAAATAACGGTGCTCAACACTTTTACTCAGGATGGGGAAGTGGGACCGGTGATACCTGTTCTGGCCTCCGTTCTAAATCTAAGAAGAACGGCGGAAATGGTAACATTTACATCGAAGGAACTGGCGGGAAATGCCTTGGGCCGATAGAGCCGTGTTCTCGATCTGGAAATATCTAGTGTGGTGACAAATTAATTCTTGCCGGTTAAGCTAGGAGCCACACTTTTTTGCCGGAGGCAAAAACCCCCGGAGGGACAATACAGCTGGCTAGTGCTATGGCCAAAAAGGGTTTGAACGAAGTGAAAAAACTTTTTGGCCATAGCACTAGTACCAGTTGGGTTGGTCCGTGTAGAAATACTGTTCTGATTGCAGATGCAGAGAGTACTGGTGTAGTTTGTCTTAGGGTTGACCAGCCATTTTCTTGAACTTTTTTCTCCGTGGCGCACCTCTTTGGCGTAGAGTATAAACTTTAGCCACGGAGAAAAAAGTTCAAGAAAATGGTAACGGAAAGTAGAGATCTTAGAGGAAAGGCTTTTACCTACTCTTGCAATGTTACATACCGTAAGATCTCCACTGCCTCTTGCGGAGTCTCAACAACAGCGTGTGCCGCTCCGTCGATCTCTTTGAGGGCATGAATGTGTTCCTCGCTATGCATGACGATGAGTTTCTTTCCCTTGGCAACGGCATAACCAGCATCAAAAGCAGCATTCCACTGTTTATACTTTTCGCCGAAGCGAACAATCACGATATCTGCTCGCTCGATGGATGAGTGAATCCGAATGAGATTTATCTTGGCCGCTTTATGGTCTTTCCAAAACGCTTTCTCTTCGGCTCCTAGGATGCGTTCACCGCAAGCATCACTTGCTTCATGGTTTGTTACCGGAGTGAGGGCTTCGATGGGAAGTTCTCTCTCGGAGATGCCTTGTAAGATCTGGGCTCTCCAATCTGAGTGGATTTCACCAGAGAGGTAAACTCGTAGTGGAGTTTTGATGTTCATGTCTGCTCCTGTCTTTGACCTTGAGCAGAAAAATTATCTTAACGTCCTGAATTTTGCTACCTTTGAAAGCAGAACAAGGAGTTTCTATGGCTAAGTTATTCATATCGTTCATCCTTCTCTTCTCACTGATTGCGTGCGCTCCAACTCAAGAATTGCAACGCAGCCAGAAGAAGATAGCTGAGAGACAAGCTCTCTATAGCCAGCAGGCGGGGACTCTCTATCGACATCCGCCAACTCACGAGCCATTTGAGCAGAAAAATCAAAGAGTTCCAGAAGGAATGGCGGTTGCCTACTCTCCGCTGACAGGAAAAACCACGCTTGTGCCAAAGCGAAAGCCTGTACGTGCAATGAAAGCGGCCCCCTTGGCGTCCACCCGGGGAGAGCAAGAGCTTGTTGCCGCGTATTCTCCTCTAACAGGAGAGGCGATTTGGGTTCCTCGTCAGAAGCGTGCCCGCCGCTAAAAATTTTTAGCTCTCACGATTTGTTCTGCCATTCCGAGCACTATATACTCCTGGTGCGTGTCCAGCGTTATTAGGTTTAGGCAAGTTACTGCTCTTTGACTTCGAGAAATCGAGTCAGTGTCGAAGCCGAGGAGCAGGTGGGTAATGAGCTTATCCTGATGGTCGTGGGGCATGTCATTGAGGCATGAATTGTCAGGAGCCTAGAGCTGTATGAGCACCCCAGATCAACCAGATACTCAATTGGATAAGACAGTCCTCCGCCAACACCGATGGAGAAGAAGGAGAAGGAAGTTCGTACGTTACGCCTTGTTTCTGATCGTGGTTGGTTTTGTTCTTAATGGGGTTTTGGACTATCTCGCAAATATGCCACGTGAGAGATACGCTCAAGGTTTTAGCTACTTTGAGCGAGTATGGCTTGGAACGAAGAAAGCTTTTCGACTTACCCAGCTTTCGCTAGAAGCCAACCACGAAGATCTTAAAAATACTCAGCTCCCCGTTACAGAAATTTACATTAAGGGTAAGCGGATGGATGCTCTTCAAAAGCATCTTCCCCAAACAGATCTAGACCTCGAAAAAGCAAAAGTACGACTTGGTGGAAAAATCTATGATGCAGAAGTGCGCTTTCGTGGTGATTCTGTAAATCATTGGGCATTTCCCAATAAAAGTTGGCGAATCGTTTTACGGGATGGAAAGTTTTACCAAGGTATGAATGAGTTCAATCTCAACGTCCCCCGTGTGCGTACTCAGATCTCAAACTGGCTTGGTTACCAGATGGCTGAACGCATGGGAGGGCTTCTTGTCCCCCATGCTGAGTTTGTTCACTTTCGGCTCAACCGTCAATTTGATGGTGTTCGTCTTCTCTTAGAGCAGCCAAATCAAGATTTTCTCCGCCGTAAACGTCTCCCGGTTGGAAAGATTTTTGTTGGTGATATTGAGTCAGAACAAATCTATGGAGGGGAAGAGCGACCTCTTCTTTATTTCCACCCTGACGCTTGGAAGGTCAAGTCTCCAACAGAAGAAGAGGGGAACAAAGAGCTTCGAGCACTGAGTGATATCATTAAAAAGGAGCATGACCCGTACCGTTTTTACGATCGGATGCAAGCACTTGTCGATATTCCTGCCTTAACGAAGTACATGGCCTTCTTAGAGCTTGTAGGTTCGGTGCATGTCGATGAAACTCACAATGGAAAGCTCTACTTCAATCCTGATAGCGGAAAGTTTTCGCCAATTGTATGGGATTCAGTTGCGTACTTCTGGAAGAACGAGATGCCCCTTGATATGGGCACTAATGCCCTCTTTCGTGTCACAAACTCGAATCCAGAATTCCGAGCGCAAAAAGACAGAGCCCTCTGGGAAGCTATTCACGGCCCTCTGGCAGCGCCAACGCTTCATGAGCTTGTCTCGCAAGAAACTTCAAAGCTTCGACCTGATATGTATGCCTTCGCTCTCAAGCTTCATGCTAATGACAAGGGAATCGAGCATATTAGTAATCAAGAATGGGAAGAGGCGCTTGCAGAGTTACACTCCGTTATTGATGAGCGTCATGCGATGATTCGACGCGAACTTGCGGTTACAAATGTTGCATATCGTGTAACTCAACCTTCCTCCTTGCGTGCGTTCTTGGGTGTGCAAATCCAGTCGCGTTCAGGAGTAGAGATTAAAAAACTCACGCTCAATTTTGAAAAAGCTCCAGAAGGAACAACAGTCACCCTCACTCGCCGGGGGGTTGCTGATGTGGGTCCTGATGTAGATCCCGCAGCACAGAAGATTTCTGCCGTTGTTCAAGATGGAAAAGCGGTGTTTGCGCTCCGTGATCATCTCTTTTCAAAGCGTAAATATATACGACGAAAGTCTCCAGAAATTGTGCCTGCTACATATGTGTATGAAGTGAGCCTTCCTCAAGGTGCTAGCCTTTTAGAGAACGTTACCTTTGACGCGATGAATGCTGTTTCTTTAGAACCGCACACTCCAACTCGAGATGATACTTTGGCGATATCGCCGAAACACAAAAAAAATATCGTCTGGTGGAGTCCTGACCAATATCGCATGGAGCAACAAAAAGTTCTCCAGGGCGTTGTCGATGTGAACGAGACACTTGAAGTTGAACCAGGCACAGTTTTAACCATTAAAGCTGGTGCTCTTCTTAAGATGGCTCCTGGAGCTTCTCTTTTCGTCAATGGTGGACGGCTCATTGTAGAGGGGACTGAGGCGAAGCCTGTCCATGTCCTAGCGCAAAACTCAGAAGAAGGGTGGGGCGTTGTTGCGCTGAGAAATAGTAAAGACTCAGTACTTGAGCACATGATACTTGAGGGTGGAACAAGGGATCGGCTTGATTTTGTTGATTACCAAGGAGCACTGAGTATTCACCATAGTACGGCAAGTCTACGTTCTGTGACCTTAAAAGGAGACTATCTCTCTGCTCAACACTCAACAATCACGATGGAGAAGTGTCGTTTTGAGAATATCTTTCCTTTTTATATGCAAACCGAGCATGCCCGTGTGCATGAGAAAGGAACAAAGAAGATAAATGTTCCAGCGGTTCTTCATAAATCGATCCTCAATGAGACGGGATACGGCACTGCCGCCCGGGCAGAGAGAGAGTTCAAATACTCGCTCCGTGCAAAAAATCTCTCTGAGTATCGACTTGAAGATATCTCCAAAAGGCTTCGTAAAGCGTTAGCGAAGAAAGGCGACGACCGAGAGGTGTGGAACGCTCCTCGTCATACTCAGTCTGATTACTACGTTGATGATAAAACTGAGGATTTTGTTTTCAGAGATATCTATTTTGATACACCTGACGATCATGCCTACCGGGAGCGAGTCTCTTACCGACTTCGTAATCGTTACAAAAGCTGGAAAGCTTATAAGATTCATGTGAAGCAACAAGATTGGCCTGAAGAGTGGCCTTATCGGCTTGAGTTTCAAGCTAAGACCGGCCGCCAAGAACTTGGTCGAGGATATAGTACGGTGCAAGAAGCTCGCTTTGAGTTCCGCAAAGAGTCAACTCCTTTTAGCGAGATAAATTTACCGCCTTCGGCTCCCTGGGATCTCGACGAGTTTATCCCGTATTTCCAAACTGGAATGTACAAAGGAATGGCGACGCTCCCTGGCCAAGCAGTAATGGAGCTTTTCAGAGACGAAGTCGCCGACGGGGAATCTCTCAACTTTGAGCCACGTCTTGCTGTGCTGACAGAGCGTTTTCGTCAGCACCTCAATATACAGTCTGACTATGGCTCAGGACCAAACCCAGAGCAGTCTTTTATTATTAGTCTCGATAAGAGTCGAGTCTATGATGGGCCGATCTACGTTAAGTATCTCCGTGCAAAAAAACTTGGTGTGAAGAATGCACGTAGGCCGGACACGGTTGGAACTATTGTTGAAATTGAAGTCGAGTTTGAGCGTAATGTATCAGATGTTCTCGATAGGAGAATTGCAGAAGCACAAGCTTCTGGTGATATGACTCAGAAAGAGCGCCTTGAGGAAGTTCGTGCTGCGTTTCTACAAGACCAAGAAGTTATTATGCAGGTGGTTCAAGACGCCTTTAAGAAGAAGGGGATAGATCTTATTCCGGCTCAGAAGAGTAAGTATGTGCAGGCGTTTGAGATTGCAACTGGTGGAGAGGTGTAATACTTTTTCTTCTTTCGATTTCAGGCCTTGATCTCGGAACTTGTCCGAAAAGTAAGTATAACTCACTCATTCTCGGTGATCTCGGTGTACTCAGTGGTTATACTCGACTTGAAATTCACCACTGAGCGTTTTCGGACAGCTTCTTGGTATCAGCCTAAAAATAAACCACTGAGAACGCCCAGGCCACCGAGAAATGGTGGCCACAAGTCTCGGTGTG
>JAUIBK010000076.1 GCA_030428205.1 bacterium | reverse complement strand
GTCGCACTTAGTTTGCCCCACGAGCGATACTGCAAACAGGCACCGGGATATTTTTTTTCTTCAACTTCTCAGTTTTCAAAAACCAAGAAAGCATTTGATGATTTTTTTGTGCTTCACCCAGAAGTGAAAAAAATTGCTATTGTTGTTTTTGATGATCCTGAGTGGGGGCATACCTATCGCGAGATTTGGAAAGAGATAGCTCAGAGTAGAGGTGTTGAGATTGTTGATACCTATGCGAGCGCTGACTTAACTCCTGACTTTAAAGCTCCGCTTACAAAAATAGTTCGACTTGACCCCCAAGCAATATGTTTTGCACACGAGCCCGAAGCGGTCATCAAAGCGGTGCAACAACTTGGCTACGAAGGGAGCATTGTTTCAGCAAATAATATTTTTGAACTCCTCGCGGATTCTCAAAGCGAGCGAACCGATTTGGATGGCATATACGTAGTTGATCCGAAGATATCTGAAGATTTTAGGGCGCGCTTTAGAGCACGTTTCCACAAAGAGCCTATTCTAGAGGCTTATGCTGGTTATGAGGCGCTCCGAACGGTTGCAAGAGCATTTGAAAGGAACCGAAACGCCCCGCAAGTAGCGATGAAGTCTGTGTCGTATGTGGGAGTCGCTGGAGACATTGACTATACCCGAGGCTCATGCGCTGGAAATCTCTCCCAATGGGCTCTCTATCAGTTTCACGGATCTGAGATTCATGAAGCAACGGTTCGAGTTACTTCAGGGTGACGAGGTGTGAGTTGGGATCAACGGGTGTTCCAGCTACAATGAGGTTTTTACGCTTCTCTCGTTTTCCGACGTACGTTTTCATCAGTCCAAAGATTTGAAGTCGTACTGCTTCTGTGCTTGTTCGTACGATGCATCCGTCAAAAAGGTCCCCTTTTCCTGTTTGAGGATTAACTTCTCTCCCGTGTAAGATTTCACGCTCCATGTGAAGAGTGGCCGCCGTGAGAAGGACAGATGTGTCAACAACGATTAAGCTTGAGTCAAAAGCGATCGTGCCGTTGTGGTGTACCTGGTTCTTGCGACTTTTTTTTCGTCCTTCAGGCAGGATATGAACCTCGAATGTTCTCTCATATCCAGGAGCTAGGTGAAATCTGGTGTCATCGTGGAGTACGCCATCAAAGAGAAGATTTAACATTAGTCGTCTTTGTTTCTTGGAGGCATGGGTTGTATAGTTGTGATTCGCAGCGCAGATCACATCATAGAATGAAACTCCTTGTGGGATTGTGAAAGAGACGGTAGTTGTCGCGAGTGTCCTATGAGAAGTAAATTGGAACTGCTCAAATGCTGGAATGTTGTCTCTCTGCACTGCACTGGTTGATAAGGAGATAAATGGATCGATCGATGTACCGGCCTGGCTGGTACGGCGATTCTGCATGGAGGTGTGAGTTGTGCTGACCATAGAATAGAGACTCCTCAAGAGAGAGGCTATAACCCAACAGCACAATAGGATTCTAAGCGAATGGGTAGCTTAAGCAATACGTAGGTGGTAAATATTTTTCTAGGAGGCTTTCGTTATGAAAGATACTGTGTCGGTTGTGGTTGAAATTCCAAAGGGAAGCCGAAATAAGTACGAGCTCGACAAGGAGACTGGAGCAATCAAATTTGATCGTATGCTCTTTTCGTCTGTGCAGTATCCTACGGACTACGGTTTTATCCCTGACACCTTAGCGGCTGATGGGGATCCCCTTGATGCGCTTGTGCTTGTTTGGGAGGCAACTTTTCCTGGGTGCCTCATTGAGACAAAGCCGATTGGGGTGTTTAAAATGAGAGATGAGAAGGGGGATGATGAAAAAATTCTCACAGTCCCTGTTTCAGATCCTCTTTGGAACCATTTGAATTGTTTGGCTGATGCTCCACCTCATCTCATCAAGGAGATAGAGCATTTTTTTTCTATCTATAAGGATCTCGAAGGAAAGAGAGTCGAAGTTATCGGCTGGGAAGATAAGGGAGAAGCTATCAATGTTATTCGTGAGAGTCGGGAACGTTTCCCAGGAAAGTAGTGTGTCCGTTTCCAGCGCTTCACCATTTATCTCATATTCCTCTGGAAGGGATGTTCATGTGAAACGGTGACATGTTCTCCTCATGAAGAGAAAGCTACTTGTATTTTCTGAGCCTCTTTGAGACATTCTTTCTTAGAGGTGCCTATGGATAATCAATCAAAAGAACGAATCAATCTTCTCTCAGGGCTCCCGACAGAACCCCTACGCGGTTATAGTCGTGCTGTCCAAGCTGGGGACCACCTATTTATTTCAGGGACCACAGCGATGAATGAAAAGGGTGAAGTAGTAGGAGGCGATGATGTTTACCGCCAAACGCGAGCTGTTATAGAGAACATCCGTGAAGTGATTCGCTCTTCAGGCTTTGTTATGAGTGATGTCGTACGAACTCGTCTCTTTGTCGTGCGAATGTCTGAGTGGAAAGACTACGCGAGAGCACATAGAGAAGTCTTTGACTCCATTCGCCCTGCGAGCTCTATTGTTGAAGTTTCTCGGTTAATGGATCCACGCTTTCTCATTGAGATGGAGGCAGAAGCTATTCGTGGGTGCTCTAAGGCAGTCGAAAAAAATCTCTCTTTTTCTTAGGAGGTGACATGGACATCGCCCTTGTTATCCCCTCTCGATATGGATCATCCCGGTTTCCCGGGAAACCCCTCGCCCAGATAGCGGGGTGCTCAATGATTGAGAGGGTTTGGCGAATTGCCTCAGCAGTTAAAGGAGCTTCAGTGCTTGTAGCTACCGACGATGAGCGCATTGCTGAGCATGTGCGTGCTTTTGGTGGTAAAGTAGTCATGACCCCCTCAGATTGTCGAAATGGAACAGAGCGAATTCTTGCTGCACTTGAGCAACAGGAGCAAAAGCCGGACGTAGCGCTTAATGTTCAAGGAGATGCAGCTCTGACGCCTCCCTGGATACTACAGGCCTTAGTCGATCATATGAAGGCGTTTCCAAACTGTCTTCTTGCTACACCAGCGGTTCAACTCAGGCGTGAACAATATGACAAAGTGCTCGAGATGACACGTGCGGGGATTGCTGGTGGAACGCATGTGACCTTTGATCGCTCAGGGAAAGCTCTTTATTTTTCTAAAGCACTTATCCCTCATTTACGTGATGGCGTGCCTGATGATCTTCCAGTGTATAAGCACATCGGTATTTACGCATATAGATATGAAACTCTTCAAGAATATGTGACGCTTGAACCTGGCCGTTTTGAGATGGTAGAGCAGCTTGAACAACTCAGAGCGCTCGAACACGGTATTCCTATTGATGTTGTGCAAGTTGATTATCGAGGAAGAACTCCGTGGTCGGTGGACCTTCCCGAGGACGTTGTACAAGTTGAAGCAATAATTGCCAGAGAGGGAGAGCTTGTTTCGTGACAGTTCATCTTTTTCTCGCTCGGCATGGAAATACCTTTGGCTCAAAAGACAAGGTGGTCTGGGCAAGTTCTTCGACAGACTACCCGCTTGTTGATAAAGGAGAAGAGCAGGCATGTGAACTTGCGCGCTTTTTTCAAGAGCAGCAGGTTGCCTTTGATCGCATTCTCTGTGGCCCATTGAAGAGAACTCGTCGAACAGCTGAGATTATTAGTAGTTTGATTCCTTTCTCCGGAACAGTAGAGATAGATCGCCGTCTTGATGAGATTGATTATGGAGCGTGGAGTGGGCGAACTACAGAAGAGATTATTGACCAGTATGGCCCCGAAGAAGTTGAGGCTTGGAATACTCGTAGCATCTGGCCTACAAGTGGTGTTTGGAATTCCCAAGAAAATGACTTTATTCGTGATGTTCATTCCTTAGCCGAGGAGCTTCAAACATGTGAACAACAAACAGTACTGGCTATTTCAAGTAACGGAAAACTTCGCTATTTTTTACAGCTCTGTGGTCATGCCTACAAGCAGCGAAAAGAGGATCAATCGATAAAAGTTAAAACGGGGCATCTGTGCTATCTTGTTTATGAGAACGGTTCGTGGCAAGAACGCTTTTGGAATAGGAAACCTTAAAACCTTATTGTTGAGATCCGGGGGGGGGAATTTGAAGTTCCCGTGGCTTTTTCAATGCTCAATAGATTAAGGCTAGCGAGAAGCCAAGAAAAACTAAGGCACTACGCTTTTTAAAAGAGCTATAATTTTTGGAAAAGCCTAAATGACTTCTTCTCCAAGAGGTGCCACAACTTGGGTAACCCGCACGCCAAACATCTCATTTACAATGACGGCTTCTCCACGGGCTACGAGCTTTCCGTTTACACGGACATCAAGAGGTTCGCCGCTGAGTTTTTCGAGCTCACAAACGGAACCTTTTTTGAACTGTTTGACTCGTTGAATGGGAACCTCGGCACGGCCGAGTTCGACTGAAATTTCAAGTTCTACGTCGTGTAAAAATTGTATTGATGAAGGATCTGCATCTGCCGCCCCTTTGGGTGCGCCTTCTCCATCTGGATGCTCTTCGCTCATAGTGTGCTCGTTTTAAAGGATAGATCTCTTACACCTTAAGATGCAGCTAGGAAGCGGGGTGGTTGAGAAAAAGTGGAGAAAGATATAATATGTTTTTCAAGTGATTTTAATAAGTTAACGCACTTTTTATGGAGATCTAACCTATGAGCCAGTCTATTTTGTGTGTCTGTCTTGGAAATATCTGTCGATCTCCACTGGCCCAAGGCATCCTTGAGGAGCAGTTGCGCCTGCGAGGTCTTGAGCAGCAGTACCTCGTGGATTCGTGTGGGACTGGTGATTGGCACGTAGGAAATAAGCCGCACAACGATAGTATTCGTGTCGCACGTGATCGCGGCATCGATATTACTCATCAACGTGCCCGGCAGGTGGCATCCAATGATGTCGATACTTTTGATTACATTCTGGCCATGGATCAGCAAAACAAAGCAGATCTGATCTCGCTCTTTGGTAAGCAAGACAAAATACTCCTCCTTCGTGACTATGATCCCACACCTGACTCACGAGATGTTCCTGACCCATATTTTGGTGGTCCCGACGGGTTCCCGATTGTTTTTGATATCATCTGGAGATCGAGCGAGCGCTTTCTTGAGGAGATTCTCTAAGGAGTTTGTCCTGTTCGACACGTTTAAGACATCTGTGCACGTACCTTTCTGGAGAGAGTGCCTTGAGAGTAGAAAGTGGAAGTGGGCATGGTTCAGAAAAAATTGAACTTACGAGTGACTCTGTGAATAGTGGGATAGAAGAGAGCCCACGAGATCCGAACCCTAAAGCACAATACAAATCCTTGTGGGGAGTTAACTGGTACTCTTTGTCTTTCGTATTCGGGAGCTTGTCTATATCTGTTATCTGTCCAACAAATGGAAATCGATCATACGTTGATGTCCGAAAGGAAACGCGGCTCATAAGCGAGTTTGTGCCATCGAGTTGAAGATCAGGACACCAATTGTTGAGTTTGGCCGTGAGAATTTCATTTTCTTTTGGCTCTGGATCTGTGCGCATGTCGTTATGGTGGTAGCTTGCTCCAAGAAGGTGGCTTCCATTGGAGCAAGGTGTGCAATAGCCGTCATAACACAAGATCGAAGAAAGCTTTTCGCTCTGGTTGTTTGCGGGTGTTTGAAAAATCTGCCCACGAATAGCTTCAACAGGAAGCCAGTGCGTTTGCGATAGCTTTGTAACATCGTGAGCTTGAGTAAGAAAGACGCTCTGCGCTTGGGCAAGAAGAGAGTTCTTTTCTCCAAACACCTGCCAGCACTCACCAGTATGCCTAAGGTGTTTTACTTCTGAGTGAAAGTGAGAAGAAAAAAATTCTGTATGAAGGCTGGATGCCAAGATCGATTGACAGAGTTCTGGTGGAGAAACAAGTGAACCCGTTGGGAATGAGAATGCCTCAGCGATACATCTTGTTTGCGTTTGCTCAGAAGCGGTTTTGGCAGAGATTTTTTGAACAAAGTCTGCGGGGAGACCGAGTTCGTCAAGCACGGAAAGGAGCTCAAAGAGACGCTTTGTAGCAGCAAAATGAACTATACCAGGTTGAGCAAAACTAGAAAGCTCACCTTTGTGAGAGAGGGCTTTCATTGTTCTGAGGGAGTAGAGATATCCAGCAAGGAAGGTAAGGACTTCTCGGTCGGCTTTCTTCCGTAAGTAAGGGAGGAGAATGCCTTGCGGGTTTCCTGAAGCTTTATGGGCTAGATTCTCTTCTTTCTCAAGCAGGGTGACACGAACACCACGTTCAAGAAGGGCAGAGCTCAAAAAACTTCCAGCAAGTCCACCACCAACCACCACAGCTGATTGTAGAGCGTTCTCTTGCTTGGGTTTCATCCCATCAAAAGATCCACATAAACTCTCGCGTTTGCCAGCAAAGCCAGAAAACCGTTCGACGTGACAACCAAGTTCTTGTAGCTGTCTCCGTACAAAACCAGCGGCAGAAAATGTTGAGAACGTTGTCTTGGAATGCGAGTGGTCGGCAATCAGCGAAAACAGTGAAGAGTTCCACAGTTCTTGATTGGTCTGAGGATTAAACCCGTCGAGATACCACGTATCAAAGAGTCCTTGATAATCTTTGAGGGACTCGTGTGCGTCGCCATAGACAAGGTCAAGTGTGATGTTGTGAGATAGGTGGATGCGGTGAATACCTCGTATCGGTGGGGGGTAAGCTTCCAAAAAAGATCTTCTGAGTGACTCATCGAGTGAGAACGAGTGGAGTAATGTAGTGAGAGTATCTTTATCTAAGGGATGCTTTTCAAAGCTGACGTACGTAAGTCGTTGCTTGGGAGAACTATGCTCTTTCCAGAGCTCGGCTGT
Organism: bacterium; assembly: GCA_030428205.1. GTDB lineage: Bacteria > Bdellovibrionota_C > UBA2361 > UBA2361 > RFPC01 > JAUIBK01. Next base: position 1,853 of record JAUIBK010000076.1, on the reverse strand, counting down.
CACAAGAAAGTTGAGTCCTGTACCAAATCCAATCTCTGCCAGGGTAGCGTGCTGTACTCCTTGCCAAGCACCGGGGAGGTTATTGGGGCGGCAAAAAACGTGATGGATACCCTCAAGAGCGTTTTCAAGAGGGAAATATATGTCTTGATAATCGAGTGAAATCAGGCCTTTTGTTGGATCCCAGGTTGTTTTGGCAGCATTGAGGCAATAGTTACTCATGGGTCAGGATTGGCAGTAGGGTTTTCTTTTGTTTTGGGATAGGGTATTTTCAGCTTAAGTAGGCTAGGGGTAGTCTAGTAGTCACTCGTGAGAAGTCAAGACAGACTAGATTTTTCAACTTTTTAGAGTACCCCTGGTTCATGCGTTTCATTTTAACTCCTCTTCTCGTTCTTCTCACCGGGCTCCCCCAGATACTCTTTGCCGCGCCATCTCCTGGTGTGTCTCTTCTTGAAGTTAATGAGACGGTCGTAAAGCTTAAAGTCAATATTCCTAGAAAATTTCGTGGAAAAAACGGAAAAGTTGTTCTTCAGAAGCAAACAACCGAGGACCAATACGAAAAGTTTGCGAAAAAAAAGCTAAGGGCCACAAAAAAGAAAAAGGCCATTCGCTTGAAGCTTAAAGATCCTTTGGATTACGGTGCACACTTTTTTCGAGCACGTGTTGTTGCCCAAGGGGCGGGGAAAAGTACTTGGAGCGATGATATTGAGGTCTTTAAGGCGATCCCATTTGAACCGCCACTAGAGGAGCTTCCTGAAGAAATCCCACCACCTCCACCCGTGTCCCCAGAGTGGCCAATGCTTGCTGCTGGTCAGCAAGAGTGCCCTAGTGGTTTAGGTGAAGCTGTGCTTGTAGAAGTCAATGGATACCGAGCCGCGATTGGGCTGGCCCCACTCGTGTACCATGAAGCTCTTGAACGTTCCGCTCGGCGAAGATCGATTGACATGGCTCTTACAGGCGTGCTGACTCATGGCAACTGGCTTGATGAAGTCATCCAAGAGTTGCACGGTGATTTTACACTCAGCCGTTATGCACAAAATATTGCCAAGCACTTTCAGAGTGCTGCCACTGTAACGGCTGCTTGGATGGACAGCCCAACGCACAGCCAGAACATTCTCGATCCCCAGCTTTCTGCGCTTGGTACTGCATGTGTTCAAGCAGCTGATGGAGAGTATTGGTGGACTCAGAATTTTGGAGGAGAGTAGTTGCGTCTCGTTCGTTGAATTAAATATACTCAGTGACCACAGGTTTGTAGAAGAAAAACTCACTGAGTATATCAGCTGCGCAGCAGCTGCGAGGCGTCCTCGGGGACGCCGCACGGGAAATATGATGCGAAAGCATCGTATTTCCCTGGGGAAGACAAATATACCCCGTGGAGAAATACGCGTGAAAGCGATCAGCTTTCACACCACGGTACGCGGCGAATATATCTAGAGAGTACGACAAACCTAAGGTTACGGGGTATATCCCTATTCCGTGTGAACTTGAACGGAAATAAAAATGTTTACGTTCAAGTACTAAGGAAATGAAGGGGATATTTGTTTTGGGGCTCGTTACGAATCACCAAACAGATCTTCTGCCTGTTTTTCTAGCTCTTCATTTCGTTGATCGTGAGTGTCAGAGAGGTCTTCTGCCTTCTCGACGGATTGCCCAAAACTTGTCGTTGCTCGTCGCTCAGAAGAGTCCGTTTCCTTGTTTTGTTGAGGAGATTGATTACAGGCTACAAGAAGAACAACCAGTAAATAGAAGAGCGTTTTATTCATCTTTAAATCCTCTAATTGAATGAGTAACTTACCGTACTCTGGCATACCTTAACTCCCTCATACAACAAACATTTCAGTTTTTATTTCTAGGGG
>JAUIBK010000075.1 GCA_030428205.1 bacterium | reverse complement strand
CTTCACCACATACTCTCTGTGAGTGGTATGAACTCTCATCTGGTTGGTAACGTTGGCTACTCACTCTTGCAAGAGCTCTCTTGTTATCCACCAAAGGAAGAAGAGCTTGCTCAGTGGTATGTTGCCGAAGTTTCCAGTTTTCAGATCGAATCTGCCCAAGGTTTTCACCCTACACTTGCCATCTTTCTCAATGTGAGCTCGAATCATCTCGATAGACATGCCTCACTTGATGAGTACTTTGAGATAAAGAGTCGGCCATTTCGTTCTCTACGGGTGAAGTCAAAAGCTATTTTGAACCGTGACGATGAACGGGTTTCAGATCTTGCCCAAGAGCTTGTGGCTCAGATTGTATCTTTTGGCGCCTCGGATATTTCAAGCGGGGACGGAGCACGGATCTCTTTTTCAAACGAGAAAGATGAGCTCTATCTTTTTCGCGGAGCTGATGAGCACACCGTTGAGCTTTCAAGGTCCAAACTTCTAGGACTCCATAATCGCTATAATATTGCAGCTGCGGCACTTGCTGCCCTAGAAATCGGTGTTTCTATCGAGAGTATCGTAAGAGGGGTTATGAGCTTTACTCCTCTTCCTCACCGTTTTGAACGGATCGTAAGTGAGCCCGTGACCGTTATCAATGATTCAAAATCTACTACCGTTGCAGCTTCGAAGGCTGCGCTCTCTTCTGCAAGGGGAGCATTTCCTGACCACACAATATGGCTTCTTGTTGGTGGAAAAGACAAGGGGGGCGATTGGGGGCAGCTTGCACGCTTTATCAAATTTACGCCAGATGTTGTTGTTCTTCCTTTTGGTGAAGCTGCTTCTTTAATCAAGGATAGTTTTGAACAGATGGATCTGAAAACTCATCCACACCCTACCTGCAAGGAAGCAATCCACTTTGCTCAGTCAAAAGTGAGAGAAGGGGATGTGATTCTGTTCACCCCAGGTGGTTCAAGCTTTGATGAATTTCGCTCGTATGAAGAGCGGGGGGAATTCTTTCGGAGTTGCTTTTGAGGCTTTGAAAGTAGCTTTTTTTGATCCTCTATGCAGAGAAGGAGGGAAGATACCTGTCTGCGATTGCACTCTTTTCTCAGCCTCCGCCTTAGTCTATATCTTAGCTTTGGTCTTATTCTTGGTATCAGCCTCCGTCTACTTCTTAAAACATACGGAAGCCTAGATCCTGGTAATTTTCTCAAGGCTCTCTCTCCCGCTGACTCTTCATCTTTAACTTTGGATCCAAACGAACAAATACATCACTTATAGCAGCACATTCCATAACTGAACCTCGAGCAGTTGAGTAAAACTGTAGCTTGTCAGTGTTCGTCATTTTCCCTGATATTTCAGCGATCTTGAGTGGTGAGGTTGCAGCTCTTTTGAGCTGATCCTTCAAATGTGTGTTGCCGTTTGGGAGGTGGCATTTCCATGGCGTTTGAAAGAAATTCGATGCTGAGTTGATAGGGTTTAAAATTTCATGTTCAAACATACGTTTCCCTTTGAGTTCTTGTTGCTTCATTAGGGATATCGAGGATTGAGCTCAAATGTTTCTTGGGTAGTTTAGAGGCGGAGGCTGATACCAAGAATAAGACCAAAGCTAAGATATAGACTAAGGCGGAGGCTGAGACTGGGGGGTAAGCTACAAGGCTACGCCGAAAAGAAATATTGATGAATGCAGGAGAAATAGAAACGGAGCCGAGGTTCCCAAGGGAACCACCGACTCCGAGTACGCAGGTAAGAGGGTCGTGTGTTGCTGGGGGTTATGTTTGTGCTCTTCTCTCCAGTTAATGTGTAAGTCGTTTTGGGGGGGTACAACCTACACCCGACAGAGAAGAGTCAACCCTGTCTTGCCTGTGTAAAGGTGTTATGCAGAATAAGTGCCAATAAGAAACATTTTTTGTGAAAATAAATGTTACTTAAATAAGCCATTGTAAATACAGCATAAAAATAGTCGGGGAACTGTTTGTTCTATCATCTGAAGATATCTTTTTTGATGTTCTGCATTTTTAGGGATGAGAAAAGTCAAGGATTCTTGGTACGATACCGATAGGGATTAAACATGTTTATTGGTGACATTTTCTATGAGTAGTTTTGAGACCTATACACAGAAGCGTTTACTCTGCTTGCGCTACATGATGAAGCCCCTTGTCCGGTACTGTATACGCCATGCAAGTGCCTTCCAGGATTTCGTCAGTGTCGCTAAGGAGCTTTTTGTTGAAGTCGCCGAAGAAGAAATCCTGCGTACTACAACAAAGGTCAACTCAAGTCGCATTAGCGCTATGACAGGTCTCTATCGACAGGAAGTGAGCCGGATTTTCAAAGAAAAGAAGGCACCATCTCAACGTGCTCCGAGCATTCTCTCGCGGATTATTGGGCACTGGGAGCAGAGCCCAGATTTTACAACTGCTGCTGGTGCTCCTCGCTTACTCACCTATGAAGGGGATGACAGTGAGTTTGAGCAGCTTGTTGCAAGCGTCTCTAAGAATATCAATCCTGGTACGATGCTCTTTGAACTAGAGCGTCTCGGAGCGATTATACGTACAAAAAAGAAGGTTAAGCTCGTTAAGCAATTACCTGGTATCGACTACGATCCAGTTGCAGCCTACGAACTTCTTGGAGCTGATCTAGGAGATTTTCATACCTCTGTAGAACAAAACGCATCAGGCCAGCAGGATATATCGAATCTTCATCTGCGTACTGAGTACGATAATGTATTTCTTGATAGTCTGCCTGAGATTAAACGGTGGCTCGTTGAAGAGGGGAAAGTCTTTCACCGGAAAGCCCGGGATTTCCTTGCGAAACTCGATAAAGATATTGCTCCTTTAAAGGAAGGAAATGATCGTAAGGGAGGCGTACGAGTTGTTCTTACGTCTTTTTCTCTAACTCAATCAAACCAAGATCTTAGCGATTAGGTTCCCTGCTAAGTAGTTGATTTTTAGTATACATGGCATGTCTTTTGCTCATAACTCTCATGAGGGATGAAGGGAAAATTATTGGGTTTTGTGGAGTTATTGGGTAATGGCACAGGATAAAAAGGGACAAGCAGGCGCATCTCTTCTTGATTATGTTCTTCTCGTAGCATGTATTTCATTTATAGCAATTCCAGCACTTTCTGACTCAGAAGCTATTCAAAAGCCGTATATGTGTGCGGCTGAAGCGATTGTCGTTGCTGGTGGAGGTACCGCGACCTCTATGGCTGGGCCTGTCGATATTGTTATTCAAGCTCCTTATGATGGTGAGTATGAATATACATATTGTGATAGTCTTAATGTCTCATCAAACAACACTCTCGGGAGTGAACCTATGATGGCGGGCGCAGGCGGTACATCAATGGCCGCAGGTCAGGCTGCCTCAGACCCTCAAGTCATCCCTGGCCCTTTTAACTCCTAAGCAAAGGTGGCTCTTTGTATCATCTCGTTTGCAAGAAATGCGAAGCATCTTCGAGGCCTCCTCGGGAAGGCCGCACGGCCCATTTATGGGCCTGGGGAGGTCAAATATACCCTGTGCAGAAAAACGCGTGAATGCGATCAGCTTTCACACCACCATACGCGGCATACACATTTGGAGAGCACGACAAACCTTCTCTCACGGGGTATACATACCATTTTACTCTCTTATACTTGAAAGTTTTCCTCATTTTATCTGATGAATGATAAAAGAGTTTAGTGTGTCTCGCTAATAGGCGATAACACAAAGTGATGTTCCGTCGTATTGATTCGCGGCTCCATGAGTTCTCTTTCATTGTGCATGAGGTTATGAATTTCCAGAAATTAATTTTCTTCTCTCTTTTTATATTTCTACTGAGCTGCTCTAACGGTGGAGACGATGGCCCGACTGTTCATGACAGTGAGCTTAGAGTTATCATTTCCGAGCAGCCCCTCAGCGGTGATCCTGCGTTAAACCGCAACTTGCCATCAATTACCGAGCCACTTGCACAGTTGGGCATGAAGCTTTTCTTTACGAAAGCGCTTGGTGGAGAGTTTGATTCGGCGTGTGTCTCTTGCCACCATCCTGTTCTGGGGGGCGGAGACGACCTCTCTCTTCCTATCGGGGTCGAAGCTACAGAACCAGATCTTCTCGGGCCTGGTCGTAAACATCCAAGTGGTAATCCAACTGTTCCTCGAAATGCTCCAACAACCTTTAATGTTTCGTTGTGGGACAACTCGCTCTTTCACGATGGTCGAGTTGAGAGCCTAGGGAAAACTGTTGGTGTCAATGGCGAAGATGGGCAAGGTATTCGAACACCAGATACCGATTTTGACACCGTTGATCCTCTTTCAGGTCCTAATTTAAGTGTGGCACAAGCGCGCTTTCCTGTTACCTCAGCTGAAGAGATGAGAACGGAGCGGTTTGTTGTTGATGGTTCAAACGAAGACGTCCGTAGGGCATTGGCCTCACGTCTCTCTGCTATGGAGGGGTGGCCTGCAGAATTTCAGAGTGTTTTTGGCGATCCTACCATCAGCTATGACCGGATAGCCCTTGCTATCGGTGCGTATGAGCGGTCTCAAACCTTTGTTGAAAACGATTGGAAAGCCTATGTGCTCGGAGATAATTCTGCTCTGAGTAATGGCGCTAAACGAGGAGCCCTGCTCTTTTTTCAAGAGCCAGCTGATGGTGGAGCAGGCTGCGTGAGGTGCCACAGTGGGGACTTCTTTACTGACCAAAAGTATCATGTTTTGGGCTTTCCTCAGGTGGGTCCAGGAAAAGGTAACGGAGGAAATGGAACGGATGACTTTGGTCGATTTCGAGAAACTGGCCTTGAAAAAGATCGCTACGCCTTCCGTACACCTTCGATGCTCAACGTAGCTCAGATGGGTCCCTATGGACATGCTGGTTCCTTTGAAACTTTAGAAGAAGTAATCGAATATCACCTCGATCCTGCTTCTTCATTTGCTTCTTACAGCACATCATCTCTGCGCCAAGGGGTGCAAGAAAATGACATGCAAGCAAATACACAAGAAGCATTAGATAAACTTGCTGTTTTACAAGCTGACGGTACCTCCAAACTTCCCGCTTCAGTCGAGCTTACGAGTCAAGAGGTTAGTGATCTTGTTTCGTTCCTGAATGCGCTCACAGATCCGTGCGTCACCGAACGCGAATGTCTTGCCAGCTGGATTCCTACACCGGAGCAAGATGTTGATGGGTTTCAGGTGGTGGCGTTTGATGAAAACGGTAATCCGTTATAGTCTGAGTTTGTTCGGAAAAATTGAATAGCTTCTTCTTTCCGTTTCCATTTTCTTGAACTTTTTCTCCGTGGCAATAATCTTGGTGTAATACCGAAGGTCTGTGCCACGGAGAAAAAAGTTCAAGAAAATGGCTATTCAATACTCAATGTTTCTCACGCCCCCTTCGCTCATCCGAAGAGAATACAAATAGGCCCTGTTTGAATCACGAGAAATATGCTTATCATGGTTCCCATAAGAATCTCTATTTCTCTCTATCTGCATGCCGTTTAAAGCCAAACATCAACGCCCGCGCACCCAAGAGCTTCGCTCACACCTCCCAAAGAGTGAACTCAGCCCACCAGTTTTGGTTGATGCTGTGCTGGTGGGCGTTACGGTACTCCTTGTAGGAGTAGGGATGGTGATGCTCTATTCAACCACAGGTATTTTATCTCAAGAAAAGTTTGGTGATTCGCTTTTTTACGTGAAACGCCAAGGAATAGCTGTTGCCATCGGCCTGCTTGGGATGCTTATTGTGACGAGATTGAGCCCTGAGTCTCTTCGTAAATATTCACCGTACTGCTTTTTTGCCGCGCTTGTACTCCTCCTCCTTCCTCTTCTTCCAGGTATTGGTATCACCTCGGGTGGTGCACAGAGGTGGATAGGCTACGGTTCACTCCGTTTTCAACCTGGTGAAATGGTTAAGCTCCTTTTTGTCGTATTTCTTGCGGGCTATTTTGCACGTCATGAAGGCAAGCTTCACACCTTCTCTCAAGGAGTTGCCGTGCCATTTCTTTTACTGATTGTGCTTGCGTTTCTCTTCCTTCTCCAACCAGATTTCGGTAGTACCGCTATGCTGTGCATCGTGGGGCTCGTAATGGCGATGGCAGCGGGGGTGCGACTGAGATATCTCGTTGTCTCAGGGGGAGTCGCTGCTGTTGGTATGGCGTTTCTTGTATGGACTTCCCCGTACAGACTCGCTCGTGTTATGAGCTTTCTTGAGCCAGGCAAAGATGCCTCCGGAAAGGGGTATCAGCTGCTACAATCTCTCATTGCGGTAGGGACAGGTGAGTGGACAGGTGTGGGGCTCGGTGCAAGTCAGCAAAAACTCTTCTTCTTACCTGCAGCACACACCGACTTTATCTTTGCTGTTATTGCAGAGGAACTTGGCTTTCTGGGAGGTGTCGGACTCATCTGTCTCTTTCTTCTCTTCTTGTGGCGAGGTCTTGCAATAGCCACCCAGGTCACTGAAGATACCTTCCTTTTCTCGTTGGCTATAGGCCTGACGATGCTGATCGTACTTCCAGCACTGCTCAATATTGGAGTGGTGACTGGAATGCTACCAACGAAGGGTATGGTGCTTCCCCTTGTCAGCTACGGTGGAACGAGTATGATTAGTTGTCTTCTGACAATAGGGGTCTTACTCTCCTTAGCTCGTTCGTTGTATCGAACATATTGATTTATGTCTTCTCCATCTGAGTCTCAACCTCGAAGAGTCCTTTTGACGGCGAGTGGTACTGGCGGCCACATTATGCCTGCGGTGTACATCGCTCAGCATCTTCAGAAGCAAGAAGTTGAACTGCTCTATGTCGGCTCTGGAAGGAGATTAGAAGAAGATCTCGTTTCTCCGCTCGGTATTACCTGTCGAGTGATATCGGCCAGTGGGCTTAGAAATAGAGGACTCAAGGGGGTCATTCAATTTCTTCTAGGCTTTCCCTCGTCGCTACTGAAAACATTCCGAATTCTTCGTGAGTTTAATCCTGATGTCGTGCTCGGTACTGGTGGGTATGTCACATTTTATCCAGTACTCTGTGCCTGGATAAAGGGTGTTCCAACCTGGATTCATGAGGCAGAGAGAGAAGCTGGGCTTGCCAATAGAGTTCTTTCTTTTTTTGCGACAAAGATTTCCACGGCATTTCCTGATACGAACTTTGCAAGAAAGAGTGCTGTCACCTACTCGGGGCACCCTGTTCGTCAAGAATTGCTTGAGGTTGGAGATGTATCAGCAGAGGTGGAAATCCCAAGAAATCTTCTTGTGCTTGGAGGATCTCAAGGTGCTCGGATACTCGATAAGACTCTCCAAGAGTTGGCTCCTCGTCTAAAGGAAATGGGAATCAATATTTGGCACCAGTGTCGGCCTGAACATGTTGATGAGCTAAAAGCGATTTATACAAAGCACGGTATTGAACATCAGGTGATGTCCTTTGTGCAAGATATTCATGAAGCGTATGAGTGGGCTCATTGTGTCATTGCTCGCGCTGGAGCAGGAACGGTTATGGAAATTGGAGTCGTACGTCGTCCTGCTATCTTTGTTCCACTTCCAAACGTGGACAAAGACCATCAGACAAAGAACGCGCAGCTCTTAGCTTCTCAAGGGAGAGCTGTGGTTGTACTTCAAGGCGAGAGCTTTTCCGAGCGGCTCCTTACTGCGATTGAGAGACTTTGTGATGGTCATACTTACTCCGAGATGCTTACCGCCAAAGGCGAAGATCGGCCCAAGGATGCTGCTAAGGTTATTGCGGAGGGGGTGCTTGATCTGGCGACTGGATCTCGTTCATGAGTAATCCTTGATATTTGGAGCAAGACTAAGGCCACCATGCAACAAAGATCCCGTTGCATGATAAGTTCTACTTCCTCCAATACTCCGGAGTAAGTATTACGAGCACCGTATAAAACTCCAACCGACCAAGGAGCATCGCTCCGCACAGTACCGTTTTAGATGTCCCTGTAAGTTCTGCATAGTTGTCATACGGTCCAAGTTCACCAAACGCTGGTCCAATGTTTGACAGAGCAGAGAACGCAGCAGTAGAAGCCGAGATAAGATCTAAGTCTTGATACACGAGGATCAGAGTAAGGGTGGCAAAGACAAAGAAGTAGAGAAAGATAAATCCCCAGATGGCATTAATAATATTGGCAGGAATTGAGTGGTCATCGGCTTTAACCGTCAAAAGAGCGTTTGGGTGTACCACCTGCTTAAGTTCTTTGGCCAGCTGCTTCATTGAGGCAACGATGCGGATACATTTGAGTCCACCAGCTGTTGAGCCGGACATGCCCCCCATAACCATCAACAAGATGATGATAAAGTGAGCTCCAACCGACCACGGCATATAATCAACATTGGTAAAACCTGTAGAAGACGCTGTGCAGATGACCGTAAAGAGCGATTCACGAAAGGAGTCTTCGAGAGTTCCTTGAGTTCCAGGTTCCCAAATTGTGAAGGTAATAACCACAGAGGCGATCAGGAGTATGGAGAGGTACCATTTGAGCTCAGTTGAAAAGAGAGCGGCTTTATCGCGCAGGATGAGAAAGCGGTAGTGAAGTGAGAAGTTCACTGAGCTGAGCGCCATGAAGAAGATGAGTATATAGTCAATGGTGGGGCTTTGAAAGTGAGCAACGCCGGTATTGTGAGTTGAAAAGCCACCTGTAGAGGTTGTGGTAAACGCATGATTGAGAGCATCGTACCCGCTCATTCCAGCAAGCCAGAGGCATACGGTGAGAGTGGCTGTGAACGCAACATAGAGAAGCCAAAGTCTTTTGGCTGTTTCTCTAACTCTCGGTGTAATCTTGTCTTTTTGCGGGCCAGTAATCTCAGCTTTAAAGAGTTGAACCCCGCCGAGACCAAGGAGTGGGAGGATCGCGATAAAGA
>JAUIBK010000074.1 GCA_030428205.1 bacterium | reverse complement strand
TAAGCCGCATCACACAGCTTAGCTTCTCTCCCTCAAAGCAGCCAATTACAACATTAGTATTTCCAACATCAAAGGCAAGTAGCATAGGACGGCTCCAACACGAGACTAATGGGGCATCTGGATCTGCCCTGAGTGGACTTCAAATTCTTCTCCCTCAGAGCGGATCACCATTCCTCCTGCAGCGTTTATATCACAAAACTCACCAGAGATAATTCTCTCCCCCGTCTGCACCGAAATAGTCTCCCCGCAAAAAAGAGCCTGATTTAACCACTCCTGGCGAAAAGGCTCAAATCCCTGTTCCTGAAAGGTCTCCCAGTCTCGTAAAAGCTCGCTTGCAAGCAGAGCTGCGACCTCACACGGCCCAGGTTGTTGCCCCCCAGTCAGAGAAAAGAGCGCTCCTGTGCCAGGGAACTCCCTAGAGAGCTCTACAAGATTGAGCCCAATGCCAGTCAGCACATAGGATTTTCCCTCATGTCGTTGTAACTCTATGAGCACTCCACCTGCCTTAGCTGTTCTTGAGAGATAGATGTCATTTGGCCACTTGAGGAGTAAGGCACATCCGAGGCTCTGCAAGACCCGACTAATAGAGCACCCCACAGCGAGTGAATAACCCGCCATAGCAGCAAGAGGCAGCTCCGTTTGAAACACGAAGGTAGAAGCGAGCGAACCTTTCGTTGAATCCCACCTCTTTCCGTGGCGACCACGACCGAGCGTTTGGGTTTGGGCAAGTACGAGACCAGGCCTTTCAGGAGTAATCTCTGTGAGAAGTGCGCGAGCATTGTCCATCGTTGTCTCAACGGTATCGTAACAACGAATAGTCCATTTCGACTCTGAAAGCGGCTCAGCAAGCGCCCGTTCCCATGAAGGCAATCTATGAGGGGTTGGTACGGTAGTCATTATCAACGAAGAAGGTTCCCTGTAATAGTTTTATACCCTCTGCACACATACGTTCAAGCTTTCAAATAAAAACTCACGCATCGCGAAGAAAAAATTCTCTAACTTTCTAAATCCTAAAAAGGTCAATGAGGACAAGGCATTGAACATTCCAAGTCTCCTTGAAGAAGCGGACGTGTATTCTCTTTGAAAGAGGACCTCTTTCTTGCTAGACTTTTTAGAACTGTGGTCTTTTTGGGGCTACTGACGCTCTCTTAGAAACGAATATGGTTAGATGCTAACTACTCATCAATGAAGAGTTCCTTCCTTCATTCCTGCAGCTATTTCGAATACTTTATTTCTCTCAAGTACTGGAAATGGCTGCAATCAATGAAATTTGGTTTTTCTGGCCCAAGTCGAGTTTTTACTCGACGCCCAAGCAAGTAGGCAGAAAAAGGCCGAGTCCCCCCGGAGTCCCGCTCGGTGTGTTTGTGGAGAGCTAAAACCTTTCGGAGCATTTTTTTCTCCGATTGGAATTCGCAAACACAACTTTTTCTGCCAACGCACAGCGTTGATCTCTGAGTTTTTCCTGTCTCAGATCGATCCGCTGTGGCCCCTTGGTTTCGATGATGTGACGGGTCTCCCTGTCGTCCTCATCGAATCTGGCCAAGGTGCGTGCGTGTGAGCTCGGTGGGGTTGTGTTTACGCCCCACTTTGCTTCACGCATCTTTGTGCTTTAAGCCTTACTGCGCCCTCTATCTCTCACACATTTTCTCAAGGTTTCTTTCTTTGATTGCATGCCAAACTTCTCTCATGCCCTATAGCACATCTCCGGTTCGTCTTAACTGTCTACCTTACTAGCGAATATCTATCGAGATATCAGAGGGAGCGTACGTTATGGTAAAGGCACTTCATAGAGGCACCATCAACTCCCCATTGACCGAGAATGTTAGCACGCTCAGGAGCAATGCCGCCTGAAGCTTCTGGGTACTAATCGAGATGAATATCGTCACCGTCTTGAAACTCGACAACTTCCAGCTCAACACCAGCAAGAAGCTCTTGAAGCTCGAGGAGATCCTCGAGGGGAAGACCTTCAATATCAATCCAGCCATCAAGAGGTTCGTCTCCATCCACCATTGGACTTGGCTCATCGCCGTAAAGCCCACCATCAATATTACCGATTTCAGCACCACCGGCCGAGGCTTGGGATACACTACAAAAAAGCAGCAAAAGCGAGAGAATAAGCTTGAGAACTGTTTCCATGGGTCTTCCTTATATCTGAGGGGAGCCACTGATTATAAACGCACATAAAGTGCTTTGCAAGGCTTGTGCCAAAGCCCCCTCCTCACAACGCCTTCAAGGTAAGGCAATACAGACTCACTCTAAGAATAAAAGCCAATATCGCAATGAGCTAGGGATATGGATGAACCACTAGGAAGTGATATTGAGATCTAACGAGATATCAAGATGAGTGGCTTTTGTGGTAAATGCACTCATAGAGACAGCATTAACTCCCATTTGACCGAGCAAGTTCGCACGTTCCGGGGCAATACCACCCGATGCTTCTACGTAGGCTGTATGGGTATGGGCAGCAATCACATCAAGCGCTTCTTTCGTCAGAGCGTCATCCATATTATCAAGCATGACTATATCAACTTGGGCATCAAGAGCGAGGCGAAGCTCATCGAGGTTGCGTACCTCCATCTCGATTTTAATCCCTTCAGGCCGTCCTGCTTTTACTTGTTTGAGTGTCTCTCTAATATCTCCCCCACACGCATCGATATGATTATCTTTAATCATAATCATATCCCCAAGATGCATACGGTGGTTCGTTACCCCACCAACATGAGCGGCATATTTTTCGAGCGAGCGCCACCCAGGGAGAGTTTTTCTTGTATCAAGGAGTGTGACATCAGGTGCAAGTCGTTTCGCTTCTGCCGCATATGTTGCTACTCCACTAAGACGTTGTAAGAAATTCAGTGCAATTCGTTCAGCTGCAAGCAAAGACCTTGTTGATCCAGAGACAGTTCCTAGCTTCTTGCCAGGAGAAATAGCTTCCCCATCAACAATATCAAAGGTACACGAAAGATCTGGATCAACTTTCTGAAAGACAAGCTTTGCGACAGGCCCACCGCAAAAGACACCTTCTGATTTAGCCAAAAAAGTAGCTGAAGCTCGGTTCTCTTCAGGCACGGTGAGAAGCGAAGTAATATCTCCAGCTGGAAGATCTTCTAAGAGAGCGAGATCAATAAGCTGCTCAACGTGGCAAAGGTTAAGAGGCTCTGGGAGTATTACGTTCGACATCGAACTACCCTCTCTGAGAACGCACAAGAAGCCACTCGTGAAAGGTTCTAATCAGCACACGAGCAATGGCCACCCCAGGAACCGCCAAGAAGATACCAAGCAACCCAAATAGAGTTCCACCAGCAAGGAGCGCTAAGAGAACAGAGAGTGGTGATAGGCCAACTTTATCTCCTACTATCCACGGAGTAATAAAGGTACCTTCAAGAAATTGGACGACGGCATAAAGGGCCCAGACAATCAGTACATGGGTAAATGTGCCAAAGGTCACCAACGTCATAACCGTACTAAGCAAGATCCCAACGATTGAGCCAAGATACGGAATCAGATTTCCAAACCCTGAGACGACAGCAATCAAAAACCAGAGCTCAACACCAACAATACCGAGTCCAAGCGCATAAAGCAGAAAGAGAACAAAGCCAACTGTGAGCTGACCTCGGACGTAGGCTGAAACATACGTATCAATCTCAGCAAAGAGTTTGGCTACTTTCTGCCTCTGGAGGATGGGAAACCACTCAAGCACATATGAGTTGATTCGATCAAAATCTACCGAGATATAGTAGACCAAAAACGGAAGGAGAAAGAGGTTTACAATAGTAAGTGTAAGACTATAACCACGCAAAAGAGTGGCAATGATCCCTGACACTATTCCCTGAATAGTGTCACCGCTCACCTCAGGAACATGTTCAGTGAGGTAGGTTAGCCCGTGTTCAAGCGAAAAGTCGACAGGGAGATATGGCGTAAGATAGCCAAGCAGTGGGCGCACTTTTTCTTTTACTGTCTCAAAGTAGGTTGGGAAGTTCTCTGAGAGCTCTGCGAATTCACGCACAATGGTTGGCACTGCTGTGAGAGCCAGCAAAATCACACCAACAATAAGCACAAACAAAATAAGGAACACCCCGATCGCGCGAGAGATATTTCGTCTTTCTAACCGATCAAGAACGGGGTCAATGATGTAAGCAACGCAGTAGCCCACCACCAAGAGGAAAACTATCTCTTTGAGCTCATAGGCAAGCCACCCTATTCCACAGACAAAGAGTGCAAAGAGCACCCACAGTGGTGGAAAGAGGCTATCTCGTTGTCGGGCCGTTAACATACCCTGGAGAATACTCATGAGACGCCTTCTCAGCAAGGATAAGTCTTTGAAATAGCCGTAAGATTTTCCACATTTTGACTACATTTGAATAGAAGATTCAAATGTGGCTATACTCTCGCTTATGAGTTCTCAACACATATTACAAGACGGTCTTACCCCCGAGAAGGAACCTGAGCAAACGACCTCCTCGCTCCGATTTCCTGATCCTGCTCAACGGCTACATGATTTTTCTGATGGCATCGTTCCTGTTGACCCTGCTGAAGCTCAACACTATGAATTTCTTCGAGAAAACATCCTTACTCCTCTTGAACTGACAATCCTCGATCTTGTTGAAGCACAGCCTGCGGTCATTGCACAGATTCTCCCCAAGCTTCAACCAAGCGGAAGCTATGATGTTGAAGCTGTGAGAACCAACGGTCTCAACTACGCGGAAATAGAATCCCTCCTCCTTGAACAAGGGACATTAAATGATGTCTTGTCTCAAGAACAACACAAAGAAAATCCCGGTAACTTTGTTAAGTTTGAAGTCTTCAAAGCTCGTAGAAAATTACACCTTGCTATGGAAGTATACCGAGGAGAAGCATCTGTAAGAGATCTAGCTGAAGACGCCTCTTAAGAAAGACCGAACAAAAGCTGGACGATTACACAAACGATAGAACCGGCTTACCAAAGAGTTGCTCCACTTCATCACAAAGCTCCTCAGAGGGATCAACACAGATAGGTGTCTGATCGTCTGTTCGAAGACTCATAGAGAGCTGTTGACCACGAACTTCAAGCCGAACTTTTACTGGACATTTTCCTGAGTGACGTTGAAGCACCGACGCAAGCTTTCCAACGGCATGCTCTAAGGCGTCCTCTTCCGTAAAGTTTAAGACTCCTTGAGACGCGTTTTTATCTCGAAACGCTAAGAGTGACTCCATCTTCTCAACAATAAAACTTACCCGCTCATCACTTACATCAAGCCGCCCGGTGGCCACAACAGGCTCATCCGCTACCATCAGATGGGCTATCTCTTTATAGGTGTCAGGCCAAGCAAGAGAATCAAGCGTGGCTCCTGAGTCCTCAAACATGAACGAGGCATAGCGATCCCCTTTACGGGTATTCCGTAAACGGAGTGCTGTGATCACCCCTCCA
Source organism: bacterium (assembly GCA_030428205.1). Classification (GTDB taxonomy): domain Bacteria; phylum Bdellovibrionota_C; class UBA2361; order UBA2361; family RFPC01; genus JAUIBK01. The sequence continues at coordinate 3,582 of JAUIBK010000074.1, read as the reverse complement.
ATTTTCACCTGAGATTTATTGGCCATGCCCTTGGCATCCTCAATCATAATAGCACCAAGCGAACGGAGCACACCCTGGTACTTTCTCAGGGGATGGCCAGAGATATAAAAACCGAGGGCTTCCCGTTCAAATGCAAGCCTACGGTTTGTAGGCCACTCAGGAACGGCTTCGCGATTTCGGCGAGGGATAACTTGTTCGAGTTGGTCACCACCAAATAAGCCGATCTGGTTAGTCTCTTTTTCTCGTTGGATGGTTTGGCCGGCACGAACCACCTCTTCCACCCGCTCATAGAGCGCGCGTCTGGGCTCACCACTGGCATCAAAGGCACCACACTTAATAAAGCTCTCAACCACCCGCTTATTGACAGCACGGAGGTCCACTCGGGTGACAAAATCTTCCAGGTCAGCAAAATCGCCCTCTTCGCTCCTTTCTCGAGTAATAGCATCTACTGCCTTAGCCCCTACCCCTTTAATCGCAGAGAGTCCGTAACGAATAGAGCGACCATCAACAGAGAAATTGCTTAAGCTCTTGTTCACATCAGGAGGAAGAACTTCGATGTGAGCCTTTCGACACTCATTGAGATTCTTAAGCGTCTTATCACTATCATCCATTTCATTGGACATAAGAGCGGCCATAAACTCAACATTGTGGTGAGTTTTCAGATAAGCCGTTTGATACGAGATCAAGGCATACGCCGCAGAGTGACTTCGGTTAAAACCGTATCTGGCAAACGTTTCCATCTGGCTGAAAATCTCTTCAGCCACACTCTTATCAATCTCTTTCTCAAGCGCACCCTGCATAAAGCGGGTTTTTTGCGCCGCCATCTCTTCAGGAATCTTTTTTCCCATCGCACGCCGGAGCAGATCCGCTTCTGCCAGAGAGTATCCAGCAAGTTCACGTGCAAGTTGCATAATCTGCTCTTGATAGAGAATGATTCCGTAGGTATCTGAGAGAATCTCTTCCATGAGAGGGTGGAGATACGCGACCTCTTCTCTCCCATGCTTTCGCTCGATGTAGTGATCGACCATGCCTGAGTCAAGTGGCCCCGGACGGTAGAGTGCAAGAATAGCCACGAGGTCATCAAACGAGTTCGGTTTAAGTCGAATGGTCATATCGGTTATACCAGACGACTCAAGTTGAAAAATTCCAGTGGTGTTTCCCTGACAGAGAAGAGCAAACGTCTCTTTATCATTAAGAGAGAGAGCATTGAGATCGAGATCTTCTCCTGTGCTCTCTTTAATCACCTCTAAGGCAGAGTGGATAACGGTTAATGTTTTAAGCCCAAGAAAGTCGAACTTTACGAGTCCTACTTTCTCCACATACTTCATGGCGTACTGGGTGACATCGTTGTCATCCTTATCAACCATCAGTGGCAACATGTCGATAAGCGGCCTGTCCCCAATCACAACACCTGCAGCGTGGGTCGAGGTGTGTCGGTTGAGCCCCTCAATTTTTTGGGCAAGCTCAATCAGCTCTCGACCTTCGCTACTTTTGGCATACTCCGCAAGACGGGGCTCCATCTTGAGAGCTTCTGCTATAGGGTAATCGAAACCTTGGCGAGGTGCTGGAATAAGTTGAGCTACGCGATCGGTCTCAGCATAGCTTTTACCAAGCGCACGCCCTACATCTTTGATAGCAGCTTTTGCCTTAAGGGTTCCAAACGTAGCGATTTGGGCTACTTTTTCTTTGCCGTATTTTTCAACAACGTATTGGATAACGTCATCACGCCCGTGGATACAGAAATCAACATCGATATCAGGAAGAGAGACCCGCTCAGGATTGAGGAATCGCTCAAAGAGGAGTTTATGCTCAATAGGGTCAACTTCGGTGATGCGCAGACAGTACGCCACAAGTGATCCCGCAGCACTCCCCCGACCCGGTCCTACCGGAATATTGTGCTCTTTGGCCCAGACAATAAAATCTGCAACGACAAGAAAGTAGCCAGCAAAACCCATCTTATCGATCAGATCTATCTCTTCGTCTAGACGAGCTTCGTACTCAGGGAGCTTTGACTCATCCCAAGAATCGTCACGTTTTTTGATCTCTTCGATACGCTCTTCAAGCCCACGCTTTGCATCAGCTGTCATTGCCTCAATCAGAGACACTTTCTCATCTACATCATACTTGGGCATGTAGTAGGTAGAGAAATCGAACTCAAGGTTACACTGCTCTGCAATGGCAACAGTACTCTTGATTGCTTCATCTGCTCCTTTCCAAGTACCAAACTCAGCGTACATCTCTTCGGCTGATTTCAGGTGGAGATCGACTCCTTCGTGGCGAATTCTATCGGGGTCAGTAATTTGCTTACCGGTTGAGACACACATCAATACTTCTTGGGCGTAGTGGTCGTCTTTTCCAAGGTAGTGACAGTCTGTTGTGGCAACGAGTGGCAGTCCAAGTTCTTTTGCAATTTCTGAGCAGGCAGCATTAAGTTTTCGCTGCTCTCCGATTGGGTGCGGCTGCACCTCCATATAATAGCGTCCGGGAAAGAGCTGCGCATACATCTCAGCTCGTTCTTTGGCGAGCTCTACCTGATCGTTTTTGGCAAACGAGCCAACTTCACTCGCAAGGCATCCACTTAAGGCGATAAGCCCTTTTGAATACTCTCCAAGAATTTCGTGGTCGACTCGAGGCTTAAAGTAAAACCCTTCGCGATACGCAAGGGTGACAAGTCGGCAGAGATTTCGGTACCCCTCTAAGGAAGAGGCCAATACAGTAAGATGGTGCGTGCCTGCCCCACCGTGAGCTTTTGTCTTTCGTTCAAAACGAGAGCCTGGTGTGACATAGAGCTCACAGCCGATAATTGGTTTAATACCAGCCTTTAACGCTGCATCATAAAACTGAATAGCACCGTGCATATTGCCGTGGTCGGTCATGGCAATTGCGGGCTGGCCCATCTTCTGAGCAGCTTCTAAGACATCGGGCAAGCGATTTAAGCCGTCAAGGAGACTGTACTGTGTATGAAGGTGGAGGTGAGCAAACTGCGACGGTGAACCGGTCATAATGGTTGAGAACTACAGCAATAGTGGCATAAGAGACCGTAATGTTTTACCCTTGATTGCGTGAGATTACCAGCAGTCTTCTCACCTCTCAATTGTGGACAAAACCGATAACCTCTTACGGATATTACCATTCGTGAAAACGAAGCAATTTCAAAGGACCAAAGAAAATTTTAGCTGTGAGCACTGCGGTGCTGAAGTTACGGGTACTGGCTACACGAACCACTGCCCTGCCTGTCTGTGGAGTAAGCACGTTGATATCAATCCTGGGGACAGAGCCGAGTCTTGTCGGGGGCTAATGAAGCCAGTGCAAATCTTGCTCGGTGAGCCACAGAGAATTCTTCACCGTTGTGTTAAATGTGGGCATGAACGGCCTAATAAAGTGAGCTCGGAGGATGATTTCGAGGTCATCTTGAACATTATGAGAAAGATTTGACGGTTGGCACTCCATTGATGACAAGTTCAGAAAGACTACTCTACTCCCCGCACTTAAAATTCCCGATTCAATGAGTACTGAGGGCGGGGAGTATCCCCCAGCCTGCGACGAGCGTTCGACTGAGCTCACGCCGAAGTCTAAGCCGAG
>JAUIBK010000024.1 GCA_030428205.1 bacterium | reverse complement strand
ACGTAGTATTTCATTTCAAGCTATCGCAAAATGGACTTCCTCCATTATTGCGAAACGCACTTCAATCAGTTGGGAGTCGAACCTGCCCCGCTGAGGGCCTAGGCCTGCTCAAGAGTAAGAATACTCGATTTCTGTTTGAATTCTTCCTTCGCAATAGCTTAAATGTATCCGATGAAAAAAAGTCTTCTCGTCCTTTTCGCTCTCACTCTCGCGAGCTGTGCTCCAACCACCACTCCAACTCTCTACCACTCTGCCGAAGAGATACGGACAGATTCACCCTCTCTCTACAGACACACCTACAAAGCACTTCTCAAACTTTCTCAAAATGAACCAGAAGATGTTGGTATAAATGTAGGAGATCGTACCTTCTTCTTACGCTCTTCACCGGGCTCTCCTTTTCCTTCTATTTTTCAAAGAGACCCAAACAACAACGAGTCCCTCTTTCTCGACGTCCACCTTGCTCTATCTTCTCTGCCGCTCGCTTCTCTCGAAGGTGTACAAATCAATCCTGACAGAAAAAGAGTTTTACTCCTCGTTCGCCCTGCTCCCTCTCTTCAACGAACGATTGTGATCATAAACACCGCAACAGGTGACAAACAATCCTTGGCAGTTGACGCTATCGTTCATGCTCAATGGTTAGAGGGAGATACTGTCGGAATAACTACAAATCGAAATGGACTCCCCGCTCTGTTGTATAGCTCGAGCTGTACTCCTGTCTGTTCTGCTCCAAAACTACTCTATGAAGAAAAAGATCCTAGCGCTGCGATTTCCATAACAGGTCAGTCAAAGAGTTCCTACGCTTTTCTCCTCTCCGAGTCTCCAAAAAATTCAAAAATTCTTGCCATCTCACGAGAAGAAGCTAGCACTCAAGAAGTTTATCCTCTTTCAAGAGATCTTCGCTCACCTCTCTTTGGTACACCGTATGAGCATGGATTCATTTCCCTCGAACAAGACTCAAACGACATCTATCAAGCGAACTATCGCCCCGCCACCAAGCAACGCCAACAAGTTGGTCACTCTCTTTTTTCCCTCCCACCTGACGCAATTCCTCTTGAGATACAAAACCAAAATGGGAACCTCGTCATCACTTATCGATTGAATACCAAAACAGGTCTTGCCGTCTTTCGAGCGAACTCTCACAGACTAGAACCCATACCAACCCCTCAGCACTGCACTCCTCGCCCATCTCGGTCATCGGGCAGGAACAACCTTCTCATACGCTATTGGTGTGACTCCTACTTCTCACCTTCCTCTCTCTACCGTTACAACCTGAAGACAATGGCTCTGACTCGACTTCGTCATACTCGAACTCCACAAATGCTACGAGCAGAGACACTCCTGATCAATCAACGGCTCCCCCTCACTCTCCTTTCGCCCACCAAGAGCAACTCCCCACTTCCCACACTCTTGATTGCCTATGGGGCATACGGTCAAACCCTTACCCCCGCTTATGAGCCATGGATAGTCGCCCTCCTTCGCAATAATTTTCGGATAGCCATAGCACACGTTCGTGGCGGTGGGTATTTCGGCTCCTCTTGGCACAACGATGGAAGAGAAGAAAAGAAAGGGCAGAGCATAGAAGACCTCTTGCAAGCTGCGACTTTCTTGAGCAAGGAGAACTTCTCGTCTAAGCTCTTTCTCTATGGGAAAAGTGCTGGAGGTATGCTCGTTGCAAGCGCTGCACAACAAGCTCCCAAACTTTTTACTGCTGTCCTACTCGATGCCCCACTCCTTGATGTGCGTAGGGCCACCACGGATACCACGTTGCCACTGACCGCTCGTGAGCGACAAGAGTGGGGAGATCCATTCACGAACCTTGAGGTCGATTCAACTATGAAACGTTATTCTCCTACAGAGAGAACCACAAATGGAATGCTCCCAAGTTTCTATATCCGTGTAGGAGAACGGGATAAACTCACACCAAAAGAAGACGTAGTTCATTGGCTTTCAAAAACAACCCCCTATCACGACTCCCCTATGTATTTACGTATCGTCCCAGACGGCACCCACACCGGAGCATACAATTCATACAATCAACTAGAGGAGGATGCTTTACTACTAACGTATCTTCTTCAAAAAAGGTCTGAAGGGTGATTGCCTTCTGAAAGGACAGTTCCATCTACCCCAAGTAGATAGAAGTAAGGAATAGTACGCAATCCATATGAGAGGTATGCTTCGTCCAGTTCGGCATTACCTGAAAAAGCATGACTGACGGTTGTGAGGTTTTGTTCTTTGAGGAAGCGCAAATAAGCCTGCTCATCGCTTGCTCTATCCACACTCACCGCGAGAAACCAGAGGTCTTTACTCGATGCATGATCACGAGCTGCTTCTTCAAACTCCCCGATAAGTGAACGCGATCTGGGACACCAAGAGGCCCAAAACATAAGAGCTACACGCCTGTTATCATAGAGGGGCAATGGAAGGTGCTCTCCATTGACCAAGAGCACTCGCGTATAAGGGGCAGAGGTTCCAACTCGCGAGGATGGTGTAGAGGTACTACACCCAAGACAGCTCAGGAGAAAGAAGCAAAACAGAGTGCGTGAAACAATCTGGAGACGATAGCGCTGTATCATAGATTCATCTCAGGGTTACTGCCCTCTTCACGCTGCCTGATAACCCAAAACGTCTCACGATATACTTCACGAACAGACTCGTCTTTTTCCTTCTCGTACCGATCTATAATCAACTTAAGAGCTGCGATATCATTAAAGCTTTTCAGTCCTCTCACGGCCTGTTTCCGCACTTCAGCATCCCGATTACTCAACAAACTCAAGAGCGTTCCAAGTCCAAGAAGATCGGAGTACTGCGAAACAACCATACGAACCACTACAGGGTGGTCAGTATCGAGTAACATATCAAGAAGATCACTATTTTGAGCTGCATTGGAGAACGCATCAAAGGCGGCTTCGATCTCTTTTTCTCGCATTTTTTCGAGATTCCCCATCACCCCAACAACCTTGGCAAAGTTTTCTCTCTCAGACCAATGTCCTTCTCGTATCCAAGCAACCATTGTAGCACTCGGTTCAATAGTCATACTTTTTCCAGCTAAAATATCGAATGCTTCACGTAAGAGATCGATATCTTCAACATCAGCAAGAATGGCTAGGAGGACTTCTTCTGCACGGATGTCATACCAACGACCAAAGGCACTAAGATCATCTTTTGTCAGGGAACCAGCAGCGGCTCGGATCAGTGCCCCCATAACGTCTACGGGGAGATCCCCCCTGTCACGAATGAGGGAAAGAAAGACTTGGCGTACTTTCGGTAAAATCTCTCGTTCTACGGCAACATTGGCAATAGCACGAACATTAATATCATTTCGATCTGCTAAGATTCGAAGCAACCAGAGGATATCCTGATCTGGAATAAGATTTCGCTTCTGTACAATATCCTCTCCAAAAACAAGCGCGAGATCTGGATGCGCGAGAATAAGCGAAAGGCTTGAGTATTTTTTTAAACCCGTCATATGAAGCGAGTCACCAACGAGCTGTGAAATCACCGATTGAAACTCACCGAGCTTATCAAGATCAAGTGCTAAGGCCACAGTAAGACGGAGTGCCACACGGGGATCAGACGCGTAACTCTGCCGAAGAAGCGCAAAACGAGCCTCTTCAGGAAGCGAGCGATCTACCGCTTTGAGCATAGACTCATAGCTTGAAGGGAACTGGCCGGGGCGTAGGGTCCGTAACCATTGATGGAGCTGCTCGGCACTTCTCAAAAGTCCTAACCGCCTTGCTCGTTTTACAATAGCCTTCTCACTCAACTCCCTCATCCGTTGAGAGTTCGCCTCATGAGCACTTGTCACGAGTACATCATGCGCAATCGGATCATCGGAATTCGCTAACTGCGTCAGTCGCTTTTCGCGCTCCGAAAGGGCTTTATCGCCCTCTGAGATCACATCAATAGCATCACGTAAATTTGAATCACTCAGGGCTTCGATGTGCGGTTGAAGCTCCTCCCTAAGGTTATTTGTCATCTCCTCTCTGCCTTCTGTGCGAAAGAGCCCTGGAAGCAAGAAAAGAAGAAGGAGAACAATAACAAAGCCACCAAGAAAAAGAGTTTTTCGGGATTTCGTGACAACCTCTTCAGGCTGCACAACAGGCATTGACGCAGATGCGGAACGTGGAGGAGTAGCAAACGACTCCAGCTTCTGTCGCGGCTTTTCTTCTTTTGGCGCAGCAGGGGCTGAGCTCTTCTTTGCAACCGGAGTCGATTCTTCAGAGAAGACCCGTTGACGGATCTCACTAATCTGAGAAAGGACCTCACCAGCGTTGCGGTAACGCTCCTCTGGTCGAGGGCTCAAACACTTCCGAAGAACCTCCTCAGCCCAAACAGGCGGGACACGACACTCAGAAGATATGGGGGGAATCTGAGAGGCCTCCAACTGAGCACCAAGCAGTGTCATCCCTTCACCATAAGGATATTTTTTTGTGAGAAGATAGTACCCGAGAACACCAAGCGCAAAGACATCAGTCATTGGCTCAACTCCTCCTCCCCCGCGCTGCTCTGGGGCAAGGAAAGGAATCGTGTCTAACGGTGGAGCCATCGCAGTAGCAGCAGCTTCCGTGTCAAAAGATCCCATAATACCTAAAAAGCGAAGCTCTCCCTCCCTGTTCACCCAGAAGGAAGAACCACAGAGATCTCCACACACAATGCCAACATCGTGAAGCCTCTGAACGTGGCGCAGAGCTGATATAAATCGGCGCTCTGCTTCGTGGGCTTCAATGTTTCCAGAAATAATTGAATATCCATCAAGAGGGGGGAAAAGAGAGAATGCGGTTCCCTCGGCATCAACACCATAAGCTGATGTATCGGCTAGGGGGGGATCTATTTGGTCGATCTGATACATCCGATCGAGGAATCGACGCACAGCATCAGAGTTCATCTCTAGAGGATGGCGTAACATCCAAAGACATACTGGAGAATTGCGAGATCGATCAATAGCCTTATAGGCATCGGCAGAGCGCGTCGATAAAATATGTGTTTCTATAACAAAATATTCGGCTACAACCTTTTCGGTATGTAAGGCCTGTTGTTGGCCCTCAGTCATTACACCTCCTCAAAGATTACGAATAATGTTGATTGGCACATAGCTCATTCTAGCTCTTGGCATGTAAATGCGACAACTCCCTACTGTCTCGCCCCCCTATCCAGCACTCCACACCCCTACGGGCTCGAGAAGAATAGAAGGAGAAAGTTCTTCAAGTGACAAAACGGGCGTAAAGCCTGACATTCCACGAACAAAAGCAGAAACTTGGGGGCGAATATCACCAGGACAGACGAGCACAACAGGTCCAACTCCACGAGCACGTACGGGGTCAAGCACCGTCTCAATGCCCTTTTGCAGCTTACGGTACTCCTCAGCTTCAAGAGACAGAGGAAGTGCTGGGGACAAGAGCCTGAGCCCTTCAAACTGCTCGCACAACTCATCGTCTAATTGACAGGCACGAAGAGTTTTTCTCTCCGTATAAAACCTCTGAACGAGGTGCTGCTTCTGAGTCAAGCGAATATAAGAGACAATATCGTGCAACTCAAAGTCTTTTTCACGGACAAGCGACGCACCATAGGAGGAGCAATAAGAGGCAATCCCTTCGAGGATAGCCCGCGTGTCATACACACCAACACCTTCACGTGCTAACTGTTGGAACACCTCAGCGATTCTAGTAGCGTTGAGAAAATCCATATCTAACGCATCACCAAGAAAACCGGGATAACGACTTTCAATATCCTTCAAAAGTCCGTGAACCTCGCTGAGTGGAAGGACCTCTTCAGGGTGCTTTTGAAAGAAGAGCGCTGCACGCAGCACAATGTATTGGAAAAAGTTATATGAACGTAAGCTACACTCCTTCTCAAGCCTTCGTAAGGCCTTGGTCACAGGCGTCCAAAAGACAGCGCTCGCTGTAATTGGGTGTTGCTCATATTGACGTATTTCAAGATCAAAAAATGGTGCACTTCCAGGGTGCAGTTCCATAAGGTGACAATCAAGGACAACCTCCCCTTGGTCAAACGACGTACCGCGAAAAGAAGACTCAAAGCTTCCTGGGGAAAGATTGCGTTCTGAAACGATACGAGGCTGAGGAAGCTTCAAACCAGTCGCGCGGTGAAAGTCTCCCTGAAAAACCTCCCACCACTCACGATACTGTTCGCGCTGGGCCATATACGAAGGGAAAAGCACGGCTTCGTCAAAGTGGAATACAAAGTCTTGCTCATTGGCCTCTGCTCTCTGCCCAGAGTACGAAAGGAGCATAGGGGAGGTTCCAGAAACCTCCTCTAATCCCTGACTGAGCCTTCTGGCAGAAGAGTCTCGACGCAGAAGAAAGATAGCTCCAAAAACAGAAACCAGCCCAACAGCAATAAAAGGCAGCGGGGGTAATCCGTCAATCATGCCAAGTGCAATAAGTAAAAACCCCGCAATAAAGAGAGTCATTGGCTGTTGAAAAAGCTGCTCACTGAGATCCCGACTTAAAGTGGATTGCTCGGTGGTTGCTACGCGGGTAACAACAACCCCAGCACAAATAGAGATAAGAAGCGCTGGAATCTGGCTTACGAGCCCATCTCCAACCGTAAGAGTTGTATAAATTTGAATTGCCTCTGTAAATGTCCGACCTTGACTCACGCCGAGGTAGAGTCCTCCAAGAATATTGGTAAGGATAATAAAGAAACCTGCAATGGCATCGCCTTGCACAAACTTCATTGCCCCATCCATAGATCCGTAGAGTTGAGACTCCTTTCTCAGATCTTCTCGCTTTGTTTCAGCCTCTTGAGGCGTAAGAATACCTGACCGAAGATCCGAATCGATCGCCATCTGCTTTCCAGGAAGAGCATCAAGGGCAAAACGTGCTGCGACCTCTGATACTCGGCTTGAACCACGAGCAATCACAATAAAATTTACAATGGTAATAATGGTAAAGATGATGACCCCAACAACGATTTCGCCACGGATAAGGAAGGTTCCAAATGAACGTATAACCTCTCCAGCATAACCTTGGCTGAGGATGAGCCGAGTAGAAGCGACGTTCAAACCGAGTCGAAAAAGCGTCGTCAAAAGGAGGAGCGATGGAAAAGCGAGCAGCGCTAATGCATTTGGCATATATAAGCCAACAAGGAGCAGCAAAAGCGAGATGGAAAGATTAATAACTAAGAGAAAATCAAGCAGTGCCGTAGGAAGTGGCACAAGGAGCATCGCCGTAATCGCTACGACAAAGAGACCTAAGACAATATCACTATTCTGGACGAAAGGGCGACGACTCATAGACCGTTATTGCTCCGACCAAAAAGTTTTTCCACCTAACGAGGAGAAGCACTTTTTCGCCGGATGGCACCGTATTGTTCCAATCGCGAAAACGCGGCCCCCAGCCTGCGACGAGCTTAGCGGAGTCGAGGGGTAATACAACTGGTTAGTGCTATGACCAAAAAGGGTTTGAACGGAGTAAAAAAACTTTTTGGTCATAGCACTAACCAAATGCTCCTTGAATCTGCACTCCAAATCCAATCAATAGGATCACAAGAAAGCCCATAAAGACGAGCGCAACTGGTGCAGTTGCTTCAAGTTCTAGCTTCTTGATCTTTGCTTCGATTTTTGTTTCTCGCTGATTTCCAACAGCATCTGCCAACTCCTGCAGCTGACGGGTAATTTCACCACCATGCTTTGCGACCTGAGCAAGAGACATGAACGCGTGTTTGAGCTCTGTGTGCCCCGAGCGAACTCCAATTTCCGTAAGCGACTCTTCTAGTGTCGCACCAGACTTCACATGAAATTGAGCATGGCGTAGGAGTTCAGTAACGACGTTGTGGCTATCTCGTTCATCAGCCATAGTAATGACACGCGCAACACAAGGACCAACATCAAGCGAGCTACTTACACCGATAGCTATCTGCTCAATAACAAGGGGAAGGTAGAACATTATTTCTTCTGAACGATTCTTAATTTTTCGATCAAGGATGGTAAAAGGAAGCTGTAGTCCTACAAGCACTCCTAAAATCCCACCGAGAAGAATAAAGCTCGAGCCGACATAAGATCCCACAAAGGCACAGATCGGAGCCGTTATGATCGGGACAATGATACGCATCCGAAAAAAATCTTGTTTCTCCTCTGGAGAAAAGACCCCTGCTTGAAAGAAACGTTCATCAAGTGTGAGCTGGCTAGCTTTTTTTGTTGCTTGGCGAGCTTCCTGCTTTAAGCGCTCAAGCTCTTCCCCCGTTTCGTCTTCTTCTATTCTCCTTCGTATGTCTGAGGGCTTGCCAAGATCCGCGCCTCTCCCAGTTTGCATGAGATTACGAAAATTATCTTGGCGACGAGGCACAAGAAAAAAGTAGAGGAAAACCCCCAGTGCTGCGACAGCAAGAACAACAGCTATAAGAACTAAGATAAGACGGGGTTCCACAATCTCCTCGTAGACAATTGTTAGATTTTAATTTTGGTAACCTGTCGGACCCAAAACATCCCTAACGCAATAACCATTAAACCAAATTGCCAGACTTGCCAGCCCATTTCATCATTAATAGCACCTAACACAGCTTCTGGATAAACCGTATACAGATAGATTTCTAGGGCACAGAGAATACCAAGAATAAACCAGATCGAACCACGTTGCATTCCAACAGCAGCTTTTGCAGAGTTTCGAAAATACTGTCTTTTACGAACCTGTTTTGCCAATCTATCAAGAGTATCAGAGAGGTTCCCACCAACTCGTCGGCTCAATAGAAGCGCTTGAACAAACAGCTCAATTTCTGGGTGATAAACATCCTCCGCGAAAGAACCTATAGATTTGTCTTCAGAAACACCATAACGCAAGCGCGTGATCATCAGCTCGATTTCTTCTCTTACGAGCGAAGTTTCATCGAGACCTTGGGCTGCTGCTTCAAGCGCACCCATCGCATTCATCCCTGTTTTGAGAAGCCCAACAAGTGAAAGCAGCATCTGAGGATAGTCGTTGTCAAACGCTTTAAACCGCCGCTCCATCATCGTATTCAGCAACCAGCTCATAAACAGAGGGCCGGTCAGGAGAGAAAAGAGTTGGATGACGATATTAAAATAGGCATTTGTAAATGCGAGCGCGAGGAGGCTGAGAGCAACCACACAGAAGCGATACAGTAATGGTGGAATACTCCACTGTGCAAATTTCAGTTTCTTTTGTAGCGTAAGTTTCGAACTTGATGTTTTTCGAACACGTGCTTCTTTTGCAGTATCAAAGACAGAAGATTTCCCAGAACCTCTCGTAGCGACCCTTCCAGTGGCTTCACGCTGCGAAGAAACGATATTTCGCATACGACCTTGAGCACCACTATCTCCAGTAAGCTGGAGAAAGAAGAACACGGCCGCTAATGCCCCGAGGGCAGCGATGACGACGATGATGAGTAGTGTAATATCCAAAACTCTTCCCTCTGCCTAAACACCTCAAGGCAACGCTCAATTACTCGTCAGTAGTACCTCGAACATTACTAAAAGTTATCTCTTGAGGAGAATCCCCTAAATAAATCCCATCAGCCGCAAGCACTTCATCAAAGGCACTTGTCCAAGAATCGACACGCCAAACCGGCTGCTTTCCAGTCTTAATCAAGGTGAACATCGGTCGTACCTGAATAACACCCTCAACAAAGTGTCCAACTTCAATAATTTCTCCCACACGAGGCTTTCCTGTTCCTTTCTCTCGGAACAACCAGACAACACTATCAACGGCCAAAGCAATCTGTTGACGAATAATGTCAATGGATACTGACTTTTGAGCACGGCCAAGGAGACTCTCGAGACGTACCAGTGTCTCCCGAGCGTTTCGAGCATGAACCGTGGAGGTCCCTACGTGGCCTGTCTGAGCACTCTCAAGGAATGCTTCTGCAGCAAAAGGAGTTCTCATCTCACCAAGAATAACTCGTGTTGGAGTCATCCGAAGCGTCGTCTTAATGTGCTCCTGCAAAGTTACTTCCCCCACACCTTCAACGTTTGGTGGTCGAGAGACGAGCGAACGAAAGTATGGGTGTTGAAAGTTAAGCTCAGGCGTATCCTCAACAGCAATGATAGACTCATCAGGGCCGTACTGCGTCGCGAGACACTTAATCAGGGTTGTCTTTCCCGTTCCAGTTTCTCCTGCCACCATCATCGTTGCCATTCCACTTCGGGTAAGGCTAGCCATGTAATTCACTATCAGCGGAGGGGCAACCTGATACGAGATAATACCGTCGAGCGAAGCATCCATAATACGTGGAACACGGATACAGAGGAGTGGGCCACGCTGACCGCAAACGCTCTCATGCACAGCACAAATGCGGATGCCGTTCGGGAGAGAAGCATCAATGGTGTGCTGTTGTGTTGAGAGAGATTTTCCTAAGCGAAGGAGAAGCCGGTCAATAAACGAAACGTATGCCTGGTGGTTTGGAAAATGGAGCCCTGTAGATTCACTCACTTTTCCCCGCTGCAAGACAACAGTCTTCCAGTCATACACATGGATATCTGTCACCTCTTTGTTATCAATAAGAGGTTGTAGAACCCCCCAACCCATAAGGTCTTTCTGAAGGTGAATAATAACATTCGCCCGTTCAATATCATCAAGAGCCTCTGAGCGACGTTTGAGAACTTTATCGACAGCCCCAACGATATCAGATTCAGCGACAGCTTGTCCCGAGTCCTGGGCTTTTTGAAGATGGTAATCACTCCCAAGCTCTCGACGAGCCTCGCGGAGAATCGTACTCGCGAGAGAGGAGAGTTCGCTACGTGTTCCCCCAGAAGAGCCTGTGTCACTCGAAGATCTGGAGTCTGTCGTAGTTGATCGCGTGTCACGTGAGCCAGTCACCGTTGAACGGCTCGAAGCTGGTGCTCTACGCTCTACCGTTCCACTTTGTGTGGGTAAATTTGTCGCTGTTCCAGAAGAAGGGGTTTGCTTCGTGCGATCAACTGTTGAGCGGGTTGAAAATAACCCTAGTATCGAATCTCTATCATCGTCATTACTCATGACACAAAACCTCCCTCACAAAACACTTCACAAACAAAGTGCTTGAAGTGCCTCCCTAAAAAACACCTCCTTGAAGTACTACAACTTCCAAGCAGACAATAGCTACCTGCTCATTATCTCATCGATACTACTGAGAACTACGAGAGTTAGATGGCTTAAGCTTCCCATCAACAAGGAGCCAACGCTCCCCACCGATCGTCACTGTACCTTCTACATTCTCTTGTTTTCGAGGCCCTTTGACACCACCTATAAGATCATCAAGAGTAATCGTTTTACTTCCCGCTGCTTTACCAGCATCGGCATCACCTCGAAGAGAAAGACTAAGTTTTCCAGTTGTTGACGCTAACTGAATTTTTTGCGCGTCTTCCGCTGTAACAAGAAGGGTTACCGTACTGGGGACAGCAACTCCAGGGTTGGCGTTATCTACTTTGGTTTGGCGCTCAGCTGAGAGCACCTTGGCATTCTGAACGATTGTTGTAATCCCTGGTTTTCCACGAATACGAGAGGCCCAGACCACATCAACATTTGCTCCTGGGCGAACAAAACCCTCTACACTGGTTCTCGCATCCACACGAATGGTTACAGCACGAAATCCTTCTGGAATATTCGCGGTCAGAACGTTTGTCGGCTTAACTGAAGTAATATAATCACGGTGAAGAGGTTGACCAGGCACGATAAGAGACCGTGAGTAGTGTGCCTTAATCTCTTCGAAGTCACGAACAACTCGGTTAGAAACGCCCACCTGAGGCCGGCTCTCTTTTCGAAACATCCTCGCTTCTAACGCGGTGCCAGGTTGAACTTCTTTGACGGGCACAAGCACATCGACCATCTTAATTTCTGCGTCACTTTCAGACTCAACGACCACGGTTGATGGTTTAGGAGGTTCGGATTGCGAGGAAAGAAGAACGTAGGCAAGCGCCGCAAAGAGCACAATGAAGACAAGGCTGGCCGCAAGGATCACTTTCGCCTTGTCGTTTTGCTTGTTAGGATGTACACCACCAAATTGACGTGCCATACGCAAAAGAAAAAAATAAACCCGCCCCTGCGAGCAGAGGACATAACCCTAAAAACACAATTTGTGGGAGAGTCTCCTCCCCCACAGATCGAGCTCAAGCAAAAAGCCGCTCGAGCAAACAGACGGCAACTTAAACGCCGCTCAGATTAGATGTCACCTCAGAGAAGTTCGAACTAAGCTGACCACCCAACGTTCTGAGTGCAGCAATAGCAACAATAGCAATGAGAGCCACAAGTAGGGCATATTCAACCATACTTGCACCTTCTTCTTGTTCTTCATTAATCTGACAGAGCTCGTCGTTCATTATCATCCTCCTGGACACAAAAAAAATTCAGTAGAAAACAAAGCAAGAGCTCCGTCTCTACTATCGGTTAAGAAAGAACATTACTGAATATACCAGCACATAATAAGAAAGCTAAAGGCCCAAAATGTCTCTTCATTCAGAAAAAGAGAACTTCGAAAAAGCTTTAACTACATACGCACAAGCATAAACTACGCCAAGATCACTTAGGCTCCTCAGGAAGGCCGGTCCCTCCTTTCTCACCACCTAAATTCTCTTGATTTATCGAGTCTTTACGACCGAAAACTTTTTTAAGCCACCCACCACTAGCTGCCCCATGTTGAGGCTCACTTAGCTCAGGGAGAGCCTGGAACCCGCCCGGCTCACCTTCGAGAACCCCAAGCTCTCTTGCAACTCTTTCTAGTATAACGCGGGTTGATTTCTGCCCCATGCTATAGAGGGTACGACCACTTCCCGGCCAAAGTGCAGCCTTAGGATCGTTTGGAACTGGCGGAAGCCTCCAAGGCATATCACCTAAATGATGCACTGGCTCGAGCTCAGCTGCTATCTGAGGCACACCAAGAAGCGCACCAGAATAAGGATTAACAAGGAAGACTATTCGATCAGAACTCGGCACAAGTGTTTTTACAAACGTGAGATAGAGATCCACCGCTGTAAGACCGAGGATCGTATCGTCGATCACAACGAGTACGACATCTGCGTTACGTAAAAGGCCCCCAGTCGCAGGCCCCATCCTTCCCCCAGTATCAACGATAATCACATCAAACATAACACGTGCGAGTTCAAGGATGCGTTGCACAATCCCCATACCATCGGTATGACAAACAAGATCCATAGACTCTGCCATACGATCGGGAGGCATGAGCACTGACACGTCGCTACTAATCGGTATAAGAGCGTCTTTGAGAGACTCCCGAGAAATATCCCTACTACCATTCACCCAGGAAGAAACGACTTTTGCCTCAACTCCATTAACTGTGAGCGAACGGCTCAAATCTCGTGTTTCTACGTCTAAATCCCAAAGCATCGTACGGCGGCTAAAAACACTGCAAACCTCGCCAAGCGCAGCTGAAATAGAAGTAGCTCCGACTCCACCTTTTGCATGGGTCACGGCGATTACTCGCCCCTCTCGCGCACGTCCTTCTTTTCGAAATTCTGCGTGAATCGCCACAAGCTCTTGCAGGAGATCGAGTGGGCTAGCACTATCAGGAAATACTTTTCTTACCCCCACGGAGTGCGCAGCACGAAAGGCCCCGCCGCCGTAGGCCTCATCAGTGACAAAGAGAATAATGTGTAACCAAGGAACCACCGACATTGCCTGCCTCGCAATGGCAGTTGCACGCTCTCCTAGGCCTGAGCCAAGCAAGAGCACATCGGCCTCACCAACTCGCCCAACAAAGTCGCGGTCACTCACCAGTTTGACCTTGAGATCGAGCATCTCCATATCGCTTTGATTAAAAGCTTCGATACGCTTAGCACAATACGCTTGTGCTTCTGTGGTGGCATCAACAATAAGGAGCTTCATGGACGAAAAACTACCGCAAACAAACAGGTTATAGAAAAAGTATAGTATAGGGAAAAGTCATTGAACAACCTCAAAACCTTATCCTCCCCCATGATCAATCAACTCAGGGAAAAAGACCTTAAGGAACGCAAACCCCACCCCTACTCCAATAAGAACAGCGACAACCCAAGTAAAGATATCCATCCAAAGAGAACGGTTCACTGTGTTCACAACTTGAGACAAACGTCGCATACGCTGGTCATCTAGACCTCCGCGAGAAATATGAATTGGACGAGCAGCACTCGGAGCCCCCCCCCAGTCGCCTCTCTCGATGGCACGACTCCCCAAAACGCTTTGCATCTGCTGAGAGCGAAATTGAGACTCTGTTTCATTTGAGGCACGAGAAGGATGATAGGTATCATCGGCTGAAGGCTGCGCGGCAGAGGCTCTTGCAAAGGTTGGCCCTGCATCATCACGAACCGTTAGAGGAGCTGGCTCATCCCTAGGCTCCCTTGAAGCGACAAAGGTATCAGAGGGATTCTCGATAAAGGGCTCACTTCGCTGTGGCTCTGGAGGAGTACCTTGAGGCTCCTCTGAAATAACAGAGGAAACGACATCAGAGACCACACTCTCTTCTAGTTCATCAAACGATTTTTCTTGTACTACAGACGTGCTCACGGGCCGAGCGAGCGATCCACTCGAAAGTGGCTGCACGCCAACCAGCGGAGCGAGATCGTTATACATCTCTGTAGCAGACTGATACCGAGTTTCAGGATCTCTTGCCATCGCTTTGAGCACAATTCGATCAAGCTCGGCAGGACAATCAGGACGAATAGAACTCGGAGGTTTTGGATCTGACTTTAAGCGTTTCGTCATCGTGGCGTAAACGCTATCTCCACGAAATGGCGATTCCCCTGCAATCATCTCATACGCCAAGATTCCCATTGCATAGATATCAGAGCGCCAATCAACGTGGGATTGCAACATATACTCTGGGCTTACGTAGTCAATCGTACCAACAACCCCGCCGTGCTCAGTAAGTTTTGGCCCATGTCCCGTACGGGCGATACCAAAATCAGCAATCTTTACCTGACCTTCTTTTGAGACAAGGATGTTTTCAGGCTTAAGATCGCGGTGAACAATACCGGCATCGTGAATAGCCTGTACACCAAGACACATCTGGCTGAGGATATTCGTAATATCATTTATTGGAAGTAGTTCTTCAGGGCCCGAGAGCCTATCTGCTAAGTCTCCCCCACCTACAAATTCCATTGTATAGGCAACGAGGTCACCATCTCTCAGATATTCATACGCACGCACAACGTTTGGATGAGAAACTCCATAAGAGGCAAAGATTTCATTTCGAAAACGAGCAGCAGCAGTTTTGTCTTGTGCAACTTCAGGAAAGAGCACTTTAACAGCAACCATATGGCCCTGTAGCTCACGGTGACGACACGCGTATACGAGCCCCATGCTACCCGCACCAAGGCACTTCACAACCTCATATCGCCCGGCGATCACTGTACCAGGCTGTAAGCTAATCAGATGTTCATCTGCCATGTGAGCCGTAAGAACACTCCTTCCCGCAAGAAAAAATAGCTATCGAAACACGAGCAGCAGTTTCATACAAACTACTTAGACCAACACAGCGAGTGATGGTTTATCGTGCCACGATGCAAACGTGAAACTTCCTTTCTCCAAACATAATCAAGTCTCCGTGACCAAGCACTCCCTTATCTCCTGAGAGCTCTTCTTGATCTTCGCTTCCTGCTCGTTGGATTCGAGTACCAAACTCCGAAAGCTGATCGAGAACTTGAATTTCAGCATCCTGCGTAATACGCATAATGGCATGCATAGGAGAAACGGTATCATCATTCACAACAAGATAATTTCCAGCACCAGGAGCTTCAGAGGTAACAATAAGACGACCTGTACGAAGCTCAAACACAGCACCGTTCTCGTCCATATCGTATGAAACAAGAAAGCCAATGATTGGGCTTACCTTTCCCCAAGCTACCCGCTCTCCCGAACGAGAGACCGCGTGTGTCGATGCTGGAGAAGGCTCTTGAAACGTATGGGCTGGAGCTATCGGAGCACCACCACTCATATGAGGTGCTGGCTCCGAAGAAGCCGGTGAATAACTACTCCCTGAAGCAGGTGCTACAGGAGGAGCTTGAGGCTCAGACGCTTGCGGTGCCGCAAGATCTTGCGCGAGTCGCGCACGAACCTCTCCAGTGATCTCTGGTGTAAGCATCACCGTTCGATTTCTCGCACGAGACGTCGTGTCCCCCTGGAGATCATCCTCTTCCGTCATTTCATCTTCAAAGTTTTTTTCGTTTTCCATTCCCTATTCCCTTCCCTTCTCATCATCCACTACGAATCATGAAAGCAACAAAAAGGATTGTTAAAAGCGCTGCAAGTGCAGACAAAACCATGAGTATTCCAAATACTCGAGGCAAACTTGGTGTGGGCATTTGGTATGACCGAGACTGGAGCTGTGCCCGTCGCATCCGTTCAGCTTGTTTCCTTTCTTCATACCCAGGAGGTGGCTCTTTACGGAACTGCCCTGAAAGAGGAATAACTGTGAGGGTGATATTATCGTACCCACCTCTTTGCTTGGCTAATTCAACAAGCTGCACACATGCTTGCTGTGGAGCTTGTTGCGTGACAGCATTCGCTATCTCGCCCTCTGCAACGAGGCTGTAAAGACCATCCGAGCAAAGCACAAGATAGTCTTGCGGAGCTCCTTCTTCGGCATCCCAGAGCCAAAACTTGCTTGTTATCACCTCGAGCCCAGGCTCTGCACCGATACACCGAGTAAGAATGTGTGCTTGAGGATGCGAGAGCGCTTCATCGGGCTGTATCTGGCCAGAATCTACTAATTGCTGAACATACGTGTGATCTTTCGTAAGCTGTTGAATAGCACCATCTCGAACGAGGTACGCACGCGAGTCACCAACATGACCAATAATAACTTCTGCTTCTGAAAAGAGCCCCGCGACAATGGTTGTCCCCATCCCTGCAAACTGTTGGTTTTGTCGACGAAGCACGATGATACGATTCGCTTCAAGAATGGCACTTTGAAGAGCTTGCTTAGGCTCGCGGTGTGGCATGTTTTCTAACACACGACGGATCGCATCGATAGCAAGTTGCGCTGCAAGCTCGCCACCGGTTTGTCCGCCCATTCCATCGCAGACAATCCATGCCGTACCAGAAGGTGACTCAACTACCGCGTAGCGATCTTCATTCAGGTCACGCTCGCATCCGGTATCTGTGATCGCTGCAGGAACGATGGCGCCACTTGGCTCGCCATCAATCCCATGCAACGTATCTCTATCTGTGCCTTCGAGTAGCATCTTAAAAAACCTTCTCAAACAGTCCGACAGTACGAATAATCGGCAAAGTTTTCGGGAATCTATAGCTTAGTATTACCCTATTAATCTGATTCAAAAAGTGAAGCTCTAGGTCCGATTATTGCTAGAACGGCTTTCTAGATATGGCTATGGCATAACAAGAATTGAGAGAAATGGAGCAATATCAAAGACCTATTACTCAGAGAGCTTCCTTAGCTCAATAACACATCCCGTTTTATCATTCGTTGTTCTCGCCTCATAACCCTGCTTGAGAATCCAGTTGCTCAACTCAACCCACCCTTCAGCAACGATCTCATATTCATCTTGTTTATCACCACGGTGCTCACGAAGTGGCAAGCCAGCTCCTAGCCATTTCTTTCTTATATTCTGAAACCTACCTCCAACGACACTCCTCAACCGCGAGAGGGATTCAATCTCTATCCATGGCTCATCACTACTCGGAGCAGAAATATCTCCAGGGGCAACAGCAGCACGGCCTCTTAGCCTGTCCATGATATAGAGAATGTACGCTTCTTTACGACTTTGAAAAACCTCCTGCACGACCTCCTCAAAGAGCTCCGTAGTCCTCTCAACAATACTCTGCTCAC
Source organism: bacterium (assembly GCA_030428205.1). GTDB lineage: Bacteria > Bdellovibrionota_C > UBA2361 > UBA2361 > RFPC01 > JAUIBK01. The sequence goes on along the minus strand of JAUIBK010000024.1, from coordinate 39,108 downwards.
TTGAATGTACCGTACTCATACCCTCTCCTACAAACGCAATAACTCTTGAACTTCTACAAGCAACTTTCTTCTTCCAACAGGCTTCGAAAGAAATTTATCAGCTCCTGCCTCTCTGACCGTATCACTTAATCCCCCCTCAGTATTTCCGCTAACAACAATAATTGGCAAGTCATTACCAAATTGAGAACGAAGATGTCGGACAAGATCAAGCCCACTGCCATCAGGTAACTGAATATCACTCACGACGAGTCTCGGCTGTCCTTCGCGACTCACTATTTCTTTGGCTTTTTCCAAGCAGTCAGCGGTGTAATAGGATAATTGGAGTGCATCTGCTACACGAGAATAAAAAGTCGATACTTCTGGACTGTCATCAACAAGCAACAGCCATCCCGTATCAGAAACTACAGCTTGTTGTTTCTCTGCAGCCAAACGAAAACGTAAGACAAGAGAGACTGATAACGAATCATTGCCTTTTGGATCGAGCAGCTCAACTGACCCGTGGCTGAGTTGCGCAAGATTTGTTAACGCTGCGAAATGTCGTAGATGTTCAAGCATACTCCCCTCAGCGCCAGTCTGGGAGAGAAGGGTACGCTCCTCAGAGGACCAAGCACGTCCATCATCGCAAAAAGAAAAGAGAACGTTATCATCCTCAAAAGTTACGCTTAGAGACACACAACCGTTATCGCCTAATCGATAACGTATGACATGAAAAGCGAGCCTCAAACACGCCTCAAGAAATTCACGACTCACAACTTCAAACCGCTTCGAGTCATTTTCTAAGAGATTCACCTCAAAGGTTTGCTTGAGGTGTTGAGAAAGATACTGCGCATAAGGGAGAACTTCTTGAAGGACGGAATCAACGCGAACCTCTTCTGTACGTTCAAATTTCTTAAGATGCATCAACTCGCGAAGAATTTTAACATCAGAAACTCCAGAAAAGAGTGCACGTAACGCAAGACGCTGCTTCGCAACTTCGTCTTGTAGATGCGCGATATTCATTTCGTCAGCTTCGAGTATTCGACCCATAGCATCACAGCTGATGGTCATATCCTGGGCAATATTGTTGACCCGATGTACAACTTGGTTAAACTCCAACTCTCTTTCTGAGGCACTACGCTGAGCCGTGCGCAAGACATCCGAGGTGCGAAAGCGCCGTCTACTCGCTGAAAAAGCAATTTTTACAATCGAAGCAACGGTATAGAGCCCTCGAAAGAGCTTCTCAACACTCGAAGCCGCAGCCCAAAAAGTGACCGGAGCAAAAATATGAATACTCTCTTCTTTTTCTCCCAAAACAGTCGTCATTTTGAGAAAGAAAAGACGTTGGTAGCTAGTACGAAAAAACTGCTCAACAAGAGAGGAATACTTTTCAAGGACAAAGCTCTGATCAAGCACCCCCCCTTCACTACCAGTTTCCTCGATAGCCTGGAGGAGCGCCTGGAGATGAGCAGCATCAACGACAACATCCCCTTCTCCTTGCTCTGAATAGAACTTTACCTCCTTTCCTCCAAAGACCATAACAATCCGAGAGGCCGACGCGATACGTCGCGTAACCCATCCCAGTAATGTTAAGACACCTCGAGCCGAAGAAGACTCGACCACGCGAGATAGAATCAATCCACCTGCACGGGTTACAATGAGGCGATACGACGTAAGGCTGTTTCGAAAAGAGACAAGCAGCACGACAAAAAAGAAAGAAAAAGCAACAAAAGGAGAAGGCGAATAAGAGCTCAATACAACGGCAAAGCTTGTAAGAAGAAGATAAAAGAAACTCGAGAGTCTGCCTGAAACTGGAATCATTCCAGCACAAAGAAAAAGGAGGGCAAAGCCAAAAATTAAAAAATCAATACGAATGAGATGATAATACCCAAGAAGCCCCCACCAAAAGAGAATCGTACAATAAAGGACAAGGGCTAGGCGTGTAATTTTGAGAGATGATTGCTGGCGTAACATGAGGTAATGAATGAGCATCTGTGTTACCGTCACTACCAACCAAGCGAGCGCAAAAGAACGGTTCTTAACACCTTCCACGAAAGGAATAGCGAGAACTACGGCCGCTACAAGCAGAGCGAAAATCGCGAGATGCCAGGAGAGCTCCGCAAGATACTCCCTACGAAATACTCGCTCAGCAACTCGAATCAGGTTGGTACTTTCTTTCGTATGTGCATCTCCTGATGCATTTTGAGATGACTCCCTTAGCCGCTGCTCAACATCCTTTCGTTCTATGGCTACTGTTCGGGGAGAAGGCTGTGGTTTAAGCTCAAGACTCCGTCGAAGAAGGAGAATAGAGAGGGCAAAGAGGAGTACCGTGAGAAGAATCCCTAACTCAATCCCACGTACTGAATGAAAGGTAAGAAGCGGAAGGACCGTCGCAGGAAGAAACAAAGAGACGGCGATCAGTTTCTGCTTCCAGAGCAATGGAAGAAAATGGAGACTCAGTGCCAAACAACACAATGGAGCATAGACACATAAGAGTGGAGAAAGCGGTACAATGAGCTCAAGTACATACAAGAGAGCAAGCGCACCAGAAAGCTCAATAAAGAGCGCTAAAAAAGTAAAGCGTTTATACACAAAGACGAGAGCAACAGCCGAAGCAACGAGATACCCCAAGAAAGTAAAGTAACGAGCAAATAACGCGGCGGAATCTTCAACACGAAACGACGCGACAAGGAGAAGGAGAATCACTCCAAATATTTGAGGAGTGGCAACACGACGGGAGTATCGCCGCACAGAACCGAGACGGAAAGAGAACATGCCTGAGAAAGTATTTGCTTGCATTCATCCTCAGTACATTTAAGCGATATCAGCATCCATTAAAGCACCACACTCTGCGCACACAACTTGACCAAAAACCTCAGGGGGTACTTGCGGCTGGTGTCCAAAGGTAACGACATAGCTTTGCGACGAGCAGCTTGCGCACGGAGGGAAGTCTCCATTTGCATCAAGGAACAACTGTCGAGAAGCTTCAGGGACATACTGTGTGAGAAACATCTCAAGTTCTATGCCATCAACTGTTTCAGCCGATGGCTCTCCGAGCAGCTCTCGCACACGGGTTAGAAACGCATCATTTTGAGCCTGAGGTGAAGCCTTCACGATGTAATCGACCGCACCTCCTTCTAAGAACCTCTGTTTGAGATGTACTGAGGGGTTCCCCGTAAAAATAATAATCTGCGGCGCTGACGGTGCACCCTTAAGAGCATTAAAAAGATATGAGCCAGACCGATCATTAAGTCCAATATCAAGGACGGCCAAACGAAACGAGGTATTTTGCAATACACGCTCAGCTTCGTTTACTCCCTCACAGGCATGCACTCGATACCCAGCCTCTGAAAAGAGTTTGTGTAATCGCTCACGCTCTTGAAGACCGTCTTCAACAATGATGATATCCTTCATAAACTGCCCTTTAAAAAATACAAAATGCCAAGAACAATAGGCAAAAAAATGATATACCCAAAAAAGAAGAGGGCATCTCTCATGGCAAAAAGTAAATACCTATTCGCACCCATACCACTTCAGGTACCATCTTATAAGAGGATCAAAGGAATGGGCCTCTATTGGTCCCTCCTTTCAATATATGTATAAGGTTACGATGCGCGAACAGGTAACAATAGTTCTAAATGAACGCGAACCGTTAAAAGCCAAGGCCGCACAAACGCTGTTAGAGAACCTTGAGGCCAATAACATAACATCGTCTCGAGTTGAGATAGATCAGCACATCGAGAAAAAACTACTCGAAGTAAACCCTTCAATACTGATTCTCGACTACGTTCTTGGTGATTTCAGCACAGGGCTTGATATTGTAGAGGCTTTTCAGAGAGAAAATGAGAACTGTGACACCTCATTTCTCTTCTTAACGGACGAGCCTAGTGTAGAGGTAGCCGTCAATGCCATGCGTCTTGGAGCAAAGCACTACTTAAGTATCGATGACCCTCGCTCACTCAAAATGCTTCTCAAAGAGATCGACGATATTCTCAAACGTGCCCCCCAACGCCGACCGCTCTACTGCCCAAAGCCTCTTTCATTGAACGATCTTACCACCCTTTCTCCTATCGCTCGCAAAACAGCAGAACGTGCTCAAACGCTCATCACAAAACGTCCACCCTGTATCGTATTACTAGGGGAAAAAGGGAGTGGGAAACGTACCTTTGCGCGCGCCATGTTTCACTCACTCCCCACAAAGGGAGGGATAAGCGAAATTGACCTCTCTCTCTTTACCGGTAATGTTCGAGACTGCTGCAAACGAGACACAGGAAGCGATACATTTTTTGAGCTCGGAAACAATCTTTCACTTCTCATCCCCCACATCGAATGCGACGATGGCGAGCTTCTCGAATTCCTCGCTCAAAAACAGACAACTTGGTGGCCCCAAGGAGCATCGCCCTCAAACAATTCTTTTGTTCTTGCTACGACAGAGTGTGAGCAAACTGCCGACACATGGGAGAGACTCCTCCAGGCGGAAATCCTTCGGATCCCCTCCCTCGATGCAGATCGGTCTGATGATTTCCCTGGACTTATTCAAGTTTTTCACCGCGAAGCAAAACAGTTCGTCGGATCAAAAGCAAAATCGATTGAAGGTGAAAGTGTTGCGTGGCTTACCCAGCAAGAGTGGCCTGGAAACGTTGCTCAACTCCGCAGCACGATTATCGATGCTATCATCACTCAGAGCCATACAGGTAGCGCCCTACACGACATCCTCGTGGAGCACTATGCCCTTTCTCAAGAGCAAGCTCAGCGAGATCACGAGACAAAGAACGAACTTGACCCGCTCTATGTTGCTCAGCTCTTAGCGCGAAACAACCTTCGCTACCGCGTCACCGCTGCACAACTTGGCTGTTCGGTTTCAACTCTGATGAAAACAGTCAACACCTCCACTGTCTCTCAGGAGCAATAACGACAATGGTTGATAAAGGAAAAAGACTCGAAAATCTCTATATAGCAATTGTTGGCTCTGCAGATTTCTGCCGCCAAACCTCTGCCGTCTACCGCAACCTCAATCCAAATATTCCGACATGTCACGGAAGCTACGATGATGCATGGAGCATCCTACTGACACACAAACCAAATGTCCTCATTATTGAGATTGGATTTCGTCACACGGAACGCACCCACGCCTGGATGCGGTCCTTTCTTCAACAAACTCGAGAGCGCTTTGGCAACGAACTCTCTATCGTTGTCGCCGTAACATCCTCAACGAAGTTACTCTATGGTGGTGACATTCTCTTTCTCGAGGAAGACTCGCTTGAACCATCTCTCTTTGTTGATTCTTTTCTTATTACACCACCATCCAACATCCCATCTGTACCAAGACTCTCTGAGCAAATAGAGAATCTCACGTGGCTTCTGAGCCGCGAGTGGAACAGACGCACCGATGGCGAGACCCCGCTCCCACCCCTGGGATCCCACGGATGGGTACAGTCACTCTCAGACCCTGTAAGTTGCGAGCTGTGGATGAAATGGCTCCCAAAGTACGCAGGCTATGTGAATGAAAACCCACTCATCATTGGAGAAACAGGGACAGGAAAAACCAACCTTGCCTATGCCCTACACCTTCTTTCAGGAAGGAAAGGTGATTTTATTAGCATTACTCCGAGAGACTTCTCCTCCTCTGAGCTCGTTCAAGCTGAACTGTTTGGCGCCGTCGCAGGAGCTTACACAGGGGCAGTTGATAAATGGGGACTCGTCAAATCTGCCGAGAAAGGCACCTTGTTTATTGATGAGCTACAAAGTATCAGCAAGGATCTCCAAGGAAAGCTCATCACCTTTATCGAAAACAAGTCCTACCGACGTGTAGGTAGTGCAGAAACAACTCAGGCAGATGTGCGTTTTGTTTTTGCATCAAACAGATCGCTTTACGACATGATGGAAGAGAACGTACTTCGAGACGACTTTGCCTACCGCCTTGAACGGGTCATGCTTGAGCTCGCTCCACTCAAAGAACGCCGGCTCGATATCAGCTCAGCCCTCGCCTTTGGACTCGCAAAAATCCACCGTCAACGTGAGATTCACCACCCCGTGCAAGGCTTTGATAGCACTGCTTATCGAATGGTCTTCTCTCACACGTGGCCAGGAAATTTACGTCAACTTGAAAATTTTGTGGCTAAGCTGTGTGAGCATGCTGACATGGAGGAAACGAACATCATCGATCAACGTATTGTTGCTGAAGTCTTTCGTTCTCACATGGTAGGTGAGCCGACCTCTCCAGCTGAAGTTGTTGCTCGAGCCGCCTTTACTATCTCAAAAGAGGCTCTCACCGATTCAATCGAATCTCTCTCAGACGGAGTAGACCGCTTTACCCAAGCAACACGTCTTGCCGCGCTTGATGCAAGTGGCGGAGACATTGAGCAAGCAGCGGAACTCATTCACGATAGCCCAAGCTTGCTCAAACTCACCTCTCAAACTATACTCAAATAATCGAACACCCCGTAGACAACTCCTCAAGAGTAAACGTTGCCCTATGACTTTTGTTACCCTGCACGAGCTTCAGCTGACAACCGGACTATCTGATCAAGCCCTTCTCCATTTGCTCAAGCAAAAAGAAACAGCTTGTAAAGTTGATCCTGAGCAAGGGCTCCTTGTTGATGCAGATTCGGTATCAACGAAATCGATGATTCAGGCTCTGCTCGAACGCTCGACAACGCTTCTTGAATCTGAGAAAGAAGTGCTCGTTGCCCGGTTCTCACACACCATTGGAGAACAGATTGAAGAGCTTATTGAAGAAGCACTTCAAAGGCTCTCTATACAACAAGAACCTGCCCCTTCTGAAGACATCTCATCATGACACTCGCGCAGTTCTCATACGATCAACTCTCAAAAGCCCTTATCGCCGCGCTTGTGCTTGCTGGAGCCTTGCTTCTTACACCATATCTAGGAATCCACCTACTAGGTTCAAGTCAAAGCGACACACCACAGGTACAGCCTCAACACACTGCACCTACAAGAAGAACTATTCCAAAAAGAAAACCTGCTCAAAAGAATCATCAACCTTCTTCTGACTTTTCTGACATTGAAAACCTCTTACAATAGGTCGAGATTGCCATGGTCAAGCTAAACAAGATCTATACAAAAACAGGAGATGATGGCTCCACCGGACTTGTAGGAGGAACGCGCATTGCAAAAGATGCTAGCCGTGTAGAAGCTTACGGTGAGTTAGACGAGCTTAACTCTTTTGTTGGAGCTGCTCGTACTGCAGCAGTCGAGGCTAAACTCAACGAAACAAGTTCTCTTCTTTCTCGGATTCAAAACGATCTCTTTGACCTAGGTGCGCTACTTGCTACACCTGCAGGAGCCTCTCACGACTCGCTCCCTGCTTTTCCTGAATCAAACGTAACTTTTCTTGAAGAATCAATCGACCAACAGCTAGAACACCTCGAGGAACTGACTTCGTTTGTTCTTCCTGGCGGCACACAACTCAATAGCCAATTGCATATCTGTCGTGCTGTGTGTCGACGAGTTGAAAGGAGAGTGCTCTCTCTCTCAAAATCGGAAGAGGTTGACTCCCTTCTCCTTACGTATCTCAATCGGCTAAGCGATCTTTTCTTTGCGATGGCCCGGTTTGCGGCAAAAGAGGAAGGCGGAGAAGAGTTTTTGTGGGTTCCGACGAAATAGGAGTAAGCCCAAGAAATACCTCCTTTCCGTTACCATTTTCTTGAACTTTTTTCTCCGTGGCGATGTTCTTCGTCGAACGCCATCAGACTATGCCACGGAGAAAAAAGTTCAAGAAAATGGCTGTTCAACCTAAAAAATTAGGCACCTATCATTACCCCGACTCCTCGATTAAAAACGAGATCACCTCCTAAAAACCCCACATACGTCACCAAACAAACAACAGCGAGGAAGAGGAGATAGTATATACTTCGAAAGAACGTCTTGTGTTGCGTTCCATAGTCAGCGGCAAAGCGACAAGCGACGCAGGGGATGAGGGTAAAGAGGAAGATTCGTCCCATAGAATGGTGCCACGCCACGGCCTCTTCGGCCGCAAGAAAGGCTTTATCAGTATGACCACTTGCACCGTAGCCAGAGAGAAACGCAGCTACTCCAAAGAGGAGAAGAAACACAAGGTTGACCTGTAATACAAAAGAGAGCTTCGCGGAGAAATCTCGCCGAAGGAGGACCACAAGCTCTAACATCACGCATGCGACCACAAGCCCCATCGGCAGTGCTGAGAGCATTGGATGCAGATCAATATCCATACACTGCTTACTTCAAACGTTTAAGTGCAATAAGCGTCGTATCATCTTTGAGCACGCGCCCATCTCGGAACTTTTCAAAATCGACAATTATTTCCTTAAGCAGTTTTCCACATGAGATATCAGGCGAGCTTTCGCGCATAAGTTTGCTCATATGCTCAAACCCGTAATACTCCCCAGACATATTTTGTCCCTCCGGGAGCGCATCTGTCATAACAACGAGAATGTCACCTGGAGCCATCTCAGTTTCATGTGCGGTATACATCCCCTCATCAAAGAAACCTACCGCAAACCCGTCTCCTTTAAGCTCAACGACCTCTCCTTCAGCACGTTTCAAAAGGAGCCCTGGCGGATGTCCGCCTCGAGCATAGTGCATATGGCCAGTTTCAGGATCATAGAGATAGCTAAACATAGTCACAAATTTTCCATCTGGTATTTGTGGTGCCATGAGTCGATTCATCTCTTCGAGAAGCTCGTGTGGAAGTTCTTTGTTGGCAGCAACCATGGCAAGCTTTGTCATACTTCCAATAAAAGCAGCCGAAAGCCCGTGACCTGTCACATCCGCAATTTGAACAGCAATCTTCCCACTTTCTTTCTTTTCAATGTAGAACCAATCTCCCCCAACTTCCTCAAGCGGCTCATAGGAAGCCGCCATATCAAAGCGATCATCTTTCGGAAGAGACTTTGGAAGGAGGCTCTGTTGGATGTGACGCGCTTCGTCGAGCTCTTTCTTGAAACGCTCGTTGAGGTCTCGAAGCGCAGCATTCACCTCTCCAAGTGAGGCCTTCTCCTCATCTTTACCTGCAAATTTTCTGAGTCGCAGCATCGTTGCCACACGGCTCACCATGGAGCCAACCGAGTAAGGCGATTCGATATATTCAACGAGATCAATCCCTCGCTCTTTAATCTCACTTTCTTGCAGACCACTATGCGAAACAAAAAGGATGGGAACCTCTTTGGTTACCTCATCAGTGCGGAGAAACGAACAGAGCTCAACAGAGGTATCCTCAGCACTTCCTTCAAGAATGGCGAGATCAATAATTTGTCCCGCTAAACGTTCTGCGAGATCCATCCCATCATCGCTCACGATAAGATCGTGACCCATTTTTGTTAGAAATTTTTTAAGTTTCTCGTCACCACTTCCAATGATCAGAATAGTATCAGGCACGACGTATACACCCTCCGAATTCAATATGCTTGGGGCCTTCTCAAGGCCAGTATACAATGACGGTATCTATGGTAAAACTACTCTTGAACGGATAGAGTGCCACAATACTCAATTGACACCCACAGCCATAGCTTTACGCTGATACAATGGAAACACCACCAGACGAGTCTCAACACAACACATTTCGTAAAAACCGTGATGGAGCTTATGCACTTGCCGCAGGGCTCCTCTGGCAGGATAGAAAACGACTTCTGCCCTACACCGTGCTTCTTGCTCTGCCTGGCATCCTTGCTGTCTCTCTTCACTACTCGACGGACTGGGTAGTTGGGCTTGAGGTTCTTGGTAGATGCATAACGCTGTTTGTGCTTTTTTCTGTAGGTTCACACCTCCTGGAGAGTTTTGGACATGATACCCTGAACGCATCTCCCCGATTCCCCCGCCTACTCCTTGCTGGTTTCCTCTTTTGGGGGCTCTTTGCCCTGCCACTTTCTCTGCTCATGGTTGCTCCTGGGGCATTAGGAACCGTGGCTCTGTTTCTCCTTATTCCAGCAATTGCTCTCGGACTGAGATTTTATTTCTACTTCTTTCCTATTCTTCTGGGGCACACTTCGTCAAAACACATCCTTGAAGAAGCCGCTACTTTTACCAAGCACGACTCTCTGCTTGGACTTAAAGCAGTTATCGGCCCACTGGGCTTAATGCTTGTAGTAATCGCTGCAAGCCGCAGCCTCTCGCCTGATGCTCGAAGCATGCCGCTCAACATGGTTATTGAATACCTCTCGAGCCTTTTTCCTCTCCTAACTATTTACCTCGGAATGAGTTTCTGTCTCAGCCTCCTTCCAGAGAGCAAGTGGTCTTCTCTCGGACTCACTCCATATCACCGCGAGCGTTTTGAGACGGTTCGCCTCAACAGCCCGCCGTGGCTTGCTAAATCACTACGGCCACAAGCGGGAATCCTGTTTGTATTGTTCGGGAGCTTCATCTGGCTTTCAAACGATCTGCGCGCATCACAGATGCCACCTTCGGTCGCTCTCACCTTAGAAGAAGTTACCGTAGAGGAGTCCACCCTCACAGCTCTACTTGTGATAGGCGGTAACCACGAAGAGCTCTCACACTTTCATCCAGCCTCTCTCAGACTTGCAGGAGAAAAAGGAACAAGCATCTCTGAGAAAATCCCTGTTATTCGCGTCGATGGGCAAGAGCTGCCTTTCTCCACCAGACTCCACGAGCTCGAAGCAACCGGAGGCTCGCCAATGTACCTTGAGGCGACATTTGAAACTTCGCTTCCCAAAGAAGAGCTTGCCAAGATTGGAGATATGTATCTGTGGTATAGAAATTATCGTTTGATGAATATCCTTGTTCCTGTAGACAGTGATTCGCAGGAGCCTGCATGAGTGACTCTCACCATGTTCATAGGTGTTGCTTCTCTCTTGGTCGCCACGAACACCTTGGCACGGGCATTTGGGTCTATGGTCGAAGTATTGCTGAAGCTCTTCATGAAATAGATATCCCCGAAGACTTCGAACTCACCGTACTGACAAGTGGCCCCCGTGAGTTTCACGACACACTCAAAGCAGCTTTTGGAGCCAACACTCATGAGCATCTCCACCTCGCTCACGACAATACGCTGCCGAACTCTCGTCGGCTGGGATATCTCGCTGACACCTTCTTTTCAACAAACCAGTACTCGCTCTTTCATGGCGCAGCAAACACACTTCCTCTCTTTTCAAAGAGCAAAACAGTTGTAACCATCCACGATCTCTTGCAACCTTTCCCTCCACTTACTCCCGACTCCCTCTACCTCAAAGCTCGACTATTCTATTACCGCCTCTACTACCGCTGGCTTCTCGGCAGAGCTGATGCAATTGTCACTGGTCATGAGCACACAAAAAAGCTGATCCAAGAGCACTACACAACCACGGCGAGAGTTAAAGTGCTTTTTCCTCCTCTCCTGGCCCCTTTCCTCTCTTCTTCCATTACCTTTTCCGAATCGAATCAAGAAGACCCACCTCACCTACTTGCGTTTGCCAGCACCGATCCGCGCAAAAACATCTCTCGCCTCCTCAAAGCTTGCACAAACGTATCACTTCCGTTTTCGCTCACCCTTGTTTCTAACAACCAAAAAACAACCGAATTTTTTTCGCGCACGATTCAATCCCTCGGTCTCACAAAGCGAGCTTCTCTCCTTACAGATATCCCAACCGAGGAACTTCTTTCGCTCTATCAAAAGTCTCACGCCGTACTCTTCCCCTCACTCGGCGAAGGTTTTGGGTATCCTGCCTATGAGGCACTCTCACAAGGACGGGCAGTACTTTGCTCAGAAGGCATACTCGTTGAGGACCTCAGACACCACGTAGGACAGTGCGCCATCGAGTGTAACCCCTGGTCATCAGAGAGTATTACGGAAGGTCTCGAGAAGGTGTTGCAGCTTCCTCTCGATTCAGAAAGAATGTCTAGCGCGGCTCACGAGGTACGAGCACTACTCGATCCCCGTAGGTACGCACAAAAGCTATTAGAGCTCTACCAGGAGGTATGTTCATGAGTCAGTCCATTTTTGATGCTGCCAAAGCACAACTTAATAAAGCACTTCAATATTACAGCATTGATGCCGAGTCTGAGGCTCGACTCAGCACTCCTAAATCATCTCTCTCCGTCTCCGTCCCCGTGCGTATGGATGATGGCTCTCTTAAAATCTTTCAAGGTTACCGTGTCCGCTACAACGATCTGCTTGGACCGACAAAAGGAGGAATTCGCTTTCATCCTGGCGTAACTCTTGATGAAGTTAAGTCTCTCGCTTTCTGGATGACTTTTAAGTGCGCCGTTGTTGGCATCCCTTACGGTGGTGGTAAAGGCGGTGTGACCGTGAATCCGAAAGAGCTCTCGCTTCTTGAGATTGAGCGGCTCTCCCGATCATACATGTCTGCCATTGCTGACTTCATTGGTCCAAACCGAGACATTCCCGCCCCAGACGTTTACACCAACTCGATGATCATGGGTTGGATGGTTGATGAGTACTCAAACATTCAGCGAGCGTTTACTCCTTCCATTATTACCGGGAAACCAATTGCTCTTGGCGGCTCTCAAGGTCGCGATGACGCAACTGGACGCGGTGGCTTTTACGCACTAGAAACCATGAAGGAGCGTCTTGGCCTTGGCTCAAAACCGCTAACCATTGCTATCCAAGGTTTTGGTAATGCTGGCTTTCACTTTGCCAGGCTCTGCGCAGAGGCTGGGCATAAAATTGTTGCCGTCTCTGACTCAAAAGGCGCTATTTTTAAAGGTGATGGACTCGATCCAAAAAGTGTTAACCAGGTGAAACAGGAGAGTCGCGAACTCAAAGCTGCCTACTGCAAAGGATCCGTATGTGAAGTCCTCGACTTTGAAACAATTACCAACGAAGAGCTCCTTGAGCTTGACGTTGATGTGCTTGCGCCTGCTGCCCTTGAAAACCAACTCACCAAGAAAAACGCTGAAAACGTAAAAGCCAAGTGCATCGTGGAACTCGCTAACGGCCCAACAACACCAGAAGCTGATGAGATTCTCTTTGAAAAAGGTGTGAAGGTAATCCCTGATATTCTAGCAAACGCTGGTGGAGTTACCGTGAGCTACTTTGAGTGGGTGCAAAACCGCGCTGGCTACTACTGGGAAGTTGAGAAAGTACACGAGCGTCTCAACACGATCATCAAGAAAGCCGCTGCCGAAGTGCTCGACCTCGCCGACGAGCATAAGACAAACATGCGAACATGTGCCTACGTCTCTGCGCTTCGTAGAATTAATGAGGCCGTGCAAGCAAAAGGAACCCTACGCAACTTCTCCGCTCGAAAATGAGCAAACAAGGACGCTCAAAGCGCCATAAGCAAAACACTTCAAGCACGGAGAGCTTCATCATCGGCCGTAACGCCGTACGCGAAGCTCTCCGCGCAAGCATTTCCTACGCCCAAGAACTCCTCATCTCTTCTTCTCAAAACTCGCCTGAGCTAGAGGAAATTATCAACCTCGCACACCGTCACTCATTGCCAATCAACAACGACTGCTCCCCCCGTGAGCTTACAGCACTTGTTGAAACAGAATCTCACCAATCGGTCGCCCTGCGAATCAACGGGCGCCCCACCCATTCATTAAAAGACTTCCTCGCACAGTGGAGCAAGGACCGCGGGCTGATTGTTGCTCTTGATGGAGTGCTCGATCCACACAATGTTGGCGCCATTCTCCGCGCCTCAGAATGCTTTGGGGTAGATCTCGTCTTCTGGTCAAAGAAGCGAAGCTCAGGCATCACCCCTGTCGTAACCAAGACAAGCGTTGGTGCCTCCGAGCTTGTGCCAACTCTTGCCGTAGGCAACCTTGCTCAATCCCTAGAGCTCCTTCAAAAAAATGGCTTTTGGATTGTCGCAGCTGATGGCTCACAAGAGGCACAGTCGCTACAGGAGTTTGAATTTCCCGAAAAGACAGTTTTGGTGCTCGGAGCTGAAGGCGCAGGTGTGAGCAAACTCCTCCTTGAGCGCGCAGATTTTCATGTGAAAATTCCGATGTATGGAAAGATTGACTCTTTGAATGTCTCCCAGGCGGCAAGTGTGCTTTTGTATCAAGCAACAGCGAGAAGAGAATAACCGTTTTCCGCCCTATTCTCCGCCTTAGTCTATATCTTCGCCTTGGTCTTATTCTTGGCATCAGCCTCCGCCTAAAAAACTAAAGCATCGAGGGAGCCGAGATCTTAGGCCTGATCACGGGGGTAAAATCAGAGTCATACTAGCCCGGACATTTTACCAGAAATCTGCTACGAGGAGCGAGAGTGCTGTTTCTTTTCGGGCTAGGCGGAGGCTGATGCCAGGAATAAGACCAAGGCGGAGAGAGGCCGAAGAAGAAGAGAGCGGAAATAAGAACAGGAACAAAGGGCTAAAGACTATTCGTCTTTCTTCTCTTCTTCGGGCGTAACATCAATCGCATTCCCTTCACGATATCCTTTACGAAAATTGCTGATAGCTTTTCCGAGGCCAGAACCGAGCTCAGGGAGGCGCTTTGTGCCGAAGAGAAGCACTACCACTATTGCAACGATACCTAATTCCCACGGTCCTAAACCAAACATACCTGATCCCTATCCAATGATGGCCCTCTCTCTCAAAAAGAGGTAACAATAAGAACGAGCTTCATTTGAAGTATACAGAAAGCCCAAGCAAAACTGTAGCCCTATTGTATTCTGGAGACAACGCCCTTTGCTCTCAATGCCCCACAAATCCAAGGATATGGATGATTTTTTTGTCTGGGGGCTCCTCGTTTCGCTCTTGATTCACCTTGTGCTGTTCTCTTTTCTCTTCCAACGTCAAAGACCCGTGGCCATCAATCCCATCATTGTTGATATTGTGCTTCCTTCTCCTCCGGAGAAGAAGCCATCGGCCTTACGCCTCCCCCCTCAGATTATCTCCGAGCCACAAAGCGAGGTTTCAAAAACACCACCTCAAAATACAAGGTTTCTTGCAGAACAGAATCGCACAACAGAGAAAGAACAGATAAAGCGAGGACTCCCTGACGCAGGACCATCGTTGGGCAAACTCCAGCAGCAACAACATCCCCCTGCTGCTCAGCAAACCCCACAAGACGCCGTGGTCCAACCTCAAAAAGCTCAGCCCTCAAAAAGCACACCTCAAGAAAAACGCAAACTCACTCACTTACGTCTCGACTCAAAAGAACTCTCAGAAAAATACGGTTCAGAAGTTCAGAAGAAAAATCCTCCACCACTTTCAGCTCAATCTCAGATCACCCCCCTTGCTGGATACCGTGCCTTCTCACGACCGATGGGAAGTGGGGCACGTTTCTTAGGAACTCCGGGATCAGCAGACCACCTCCCCAACCTTCCAGACGGGGACATCACTTTGCTTAACGCAAAAGCTGGCCGCTTTGCCGTCTTTGTACGTCGAGTTGCCACACAAGTTTTCACAAAGCTCCGCTCAACAGGGTGGAGCTCTCTTCGTGCAGCCGACATCCACGGAATTCACCACTTCACAACGGTACGCGCTGTACTTTCAAAAAGTGGTCAGATTCTACGTGTGGAACTGCTCACTCCATCGGGAAGCTCCCCTTTTGACCGCGTTGTGTCAGAGGCCGTTTCCTCTGGAGCACACGATCCTCATCCTCCTGAAGGTGCGCAGACAGCCGATGGGACTATTAATTTTGTTTTTAAAGCGAAGAGCTGGTCTCGAGTCGGCCCATCGCGGGGAGGAGCAGGCGTCGCTGAGCACCGCTGGCTGCTGTTAGCAACGGGTCTTGAATAACATAGCTAGTGGTCCATCCGGTCGAATCATTCAGCTTCCCCAAAAAAGTTTAGGCTATGCGAATTTATTTTTTTAACGCGAAGAGCGCGAAGTACGCGAAGACTTAACTCCTTCGCGTACTTCGCGCTCTTCGCGTTAAATATTTTCAACCATAAAATCTGCACAAACTTTAGCACATTACCTGCACACTAGCCCTAAGTTGAAAGACCTATCAGAGGCATAGGACTCGTGGAGCTCTTTCATATCACCGAAATAAATGCTTCTTGCCTCTCCTGAACTTCTCCGATAACAGCAGCTCCGAAGGTCAGGTTCTGATTCAAACGGTGAAGAAGCTCACTCCCCTGCTCTTGCGGCACAGCAAAAACGAGCCCTCCAGATGTTTGAGCATCTGCAAGTAGGAATCGATCAATTGGAGAAATCGACTCTGAAAACGAAACATGCGGGGTAACATAGTCGAGGTTGTTCTCTGTGCCACCTGGAACAAAACCGTACTCAGCTAATTCACGAGCAGCTGAAAGAAAAGGAACATTCTGAAAACTCAAACTTGCTGTCGCCTCACTTGCTTTCATCATCTCGAGCAAATGTCCCAACAATCCGAACCCGGTAATATCTGTGCAAGCGTGAACCGAAAACTCTCTCGCAATTTCAGAAGCCGCTTTATTTAGCTCAGTCATCACAGCCACAGCTTCCTCTCTCGCTGCATCCGAGCACTCACCATGCTTCATCGCTGTTGTTATAATCCCTGTACCAAGCGGTTTCGTAAGGAGAAGGGCATCTCCAGAACGCGCACCCTGGTTACGCCAGAGGAACTCTGGGCGACAAGTGCCTGTAACACTCATTCCAAATTTTGGTTCAAGATCTTCGACGGTATGACCACCAAGAATAGTTATTTCTGCCTGCTTAGCTGTTTCAGCAGCCCCAACAAGAATCTGTTCAAGCACATCGAGCGATAGTCGTTTTGTGGGAAACCCTACGATATTAAGGCCAAAGAGAGGGGTTGCTCCCATGGCATAGAGATCGCTTAAAGCATTGGTTGCCGCAATACGCCCAAAATCAAATGGGCTATCTACGATAGGAGTAAAAAAGTCTACTGATTGCACTACACAGAGATCTTCTTGAATGCGATAGGCGGCAGCATCGTCACCGGACTCATACCCGACAAGTGCATCTGCACTCACGATGTGCTGAGGAATACGAGCAAGCACTTTCTCTAGCGCCTGAGGTCGTAGCTTACAAGCACAGCCTAAGCCGTGAGTATAACGTGTAAGCTCCACATCCTCCTGAGACTGACTCTCACTCTTCGTATCAGACTGAGGCTGTATGGAACGTAGTGCTTGAAGAATCTCCTGGGAAGCTGATTTTGTTTCTTCCTCCGTAAGAAATGCACCAGTAGAAAAACGAACTGTTGAAAGAGCATCAGCCTCTGATAATCCGATAGCAAGGAGAGTTGGAGAGACAGTGACCTCATCAGCATGACACGCCGCTCCAGCAGAGGCGGCTACGGTATCAAGCTCAGCGAGCAGTGTTTGCACTTCTATTCCAGGCAACGTAACACTGAGTGTATTTGGCAGCCGATCTTGAGGATGGCCGTTACACTTCATCTCAGACGAAAACTCGGAGATATCATCCCAAAGAAGATCACGAAGACGCTTGGCATGGCTCACTCTTGAATCAAGCTCCTGGGCAGCAAGCTCACACGCTTCACCGAGCCCCACAATCTGCATGACGTTTTCTGTACCAGCTCGTACATTTCTCTCATGTGCTGCGCCATGAATCTGCTTGAGCAACTCAACACCACGGCGGCAGTAAAGGGCACCAACTCCTTTAGGCCCATAGAACTTATGTGCAGCGATAGAGAGGAGATCAACCCCAAGAGCACCGACATCAACGGCAACCTTACCGACGCTTTGAGCTGCGTCTGTGTGAAAAAGAATACCTTCGGCTTTTGCTATCTGAGAGATCTCAGAGAGAGGCTGAATAGTTCCAATTTCATTATTGGCATGCATAATTGAGATGAGACGCGTGCGAGGAGTAATCGCAGCTTTGAGAGCGTCAAGATCAACAATACCGTGCACATCCACAGGCACAGTCACCACACGAACTCCAGACTGCCCTAACGCCTGACACACTTCGGTAATAGCAGGGTGCTCAATGGCTGAGATAAGGATCTCTGCCTCGTGAGGCTTGTACCTATCAAGCACTCCTTTGAGTGCAAGATTATTAGCCTCACTTCCACCACTGGTGAATATTATTTCATCCGTACTTGCGCCAATCAGACGTGCAACTTGAGCCCTGGCACGCTCAACAGCTTTTTTGGCTTGCCTTCCATGCCAGTGAGAGCTTGAGGGGTTTCCAAAGAAATCATCAAGATATGGAAGCATCGCACTGCGAACTTGTGGTGCTATTGGGGTGGTAGCATTGTAATCGAGATAAATAGGCGCGGCCATGGACCTCTCTTGGTAGCACTGAAATCCGACGTTGAACAACCAATTGCGTGAAAAGAAATCATTAATGATTTTTTTTCATGCAATTGGCAACAGAACAAAGCCCCCAACAGTAGACTTCGCCTACGGCACCTCTTTAAGCACTTTTAAAAACTCCGAGTCCGAAGACATCAAGAAATTCGTGTCAGGCCTAAGGCTCTTCTTATAGGCTTCAAGCGTTCTGTAAAACTCATAGAACTTAGCATCTTTCGTATAAGCCTTGGAGTAAATCTCTGTTCTTGTTCCTTCCGCCTCACCGAGAATTTGTTGTACTTCTTTGTAAGCACCAGATTCAATAGTAAGCCGCTCTTCTTCTGTATTACCATAAATACGAGCTTGTTCTCCTTTCCCGTACGAGCGGATCTTCTTCGCAATTCTTTTTCGCTCAGAGATCATCCTGTCGTAGACTTTAGCTTCTACATCGGGGTGGTAGGCAATACGCCGGAGTTGAACATCAACTAATTGAATACCGAACTCCTCAAGTGGCGGCAGCGCTTTTGTTGCAATCCTTTGACTGAGCTCTTCTCGACCAACATAGACCCGTTCTATTTCACCCGTTATTTCTTCATCAAGAATATCACCAATTCTTCCCTCTAGCTTTGCCTTTTCGATCTCAGCACGGCGACGTTCTTGTTCATCGATAATATCATTTGAGTTACGCACGGCTTCGACAAGATTATAATTTGAGATAATCTCACGTGTTGCCGCATCAAGAACAGTCGTAATACGGGATATCGCACCACGCTCGTCTTTTACCTTCTCAATAAAACGGAGCGGATGAGAGATAAGCCAACGCGCTGTAGTATCAACCATGATGAGCTTCTTATCTTTTGTCGGAAATTCGTTTGGAACTCCGTCCCAATTCAGCATACGTTTTTCTAGACGCCTTGCGTCTTGAATAAATGGCATTTTTATGTGAAGCCCTGCTTTCAGTACCGGGTCTCCAATCGGGCGACCAAATTGAGTAATAATGACCTGCTGGCCTTCATTCACTCGATAAAAAAGACTGCTTGCGACAAAAGCAGCAACAAAGACAAGAAAGCCAAAAAAAGGAAGTGCGTTTTTCATTTCAATCAATACCCGTTACTTACTTTAAGACTCGTTGAGGGAGAGTTTGTGAACCTGCATACAAGGGCAAAACTCCCTTGATCTGTGGGTCAACGATCGTGACAGCATCAAATCGCCCTAAAAGCTCTTCCATCGTTTCAAGGTAAAGTCTCCGCTTGGTAATATCAGGAGCTTTGACATACTCAGCACGAAGCTTTTCAAATTTTTGCACATCACCTTTAGCTTCATTCACAAGAGCAGCTGCTCGACCACGTGCTTCAGAGATCTCTTTATCCGCCTCCCCTCGCGCCTTAGGAATAATCTCATTGTAGTACGCTTCCGCCTCGTTAATCGCCTGTTCCTGCTCTTGCTTGGCAGCATTTACCTCATTAAAGGAAGGCTTCACAGACTCTGGAGGAAAAGCTGCTTTGACCTGAACACTCGTTACCCGAACCCCCATGTCATATTTATCAAGCACCTCTTGGGTAACATTTCGTGCAGCCACTGAAATATCTTGCCCTCGAATAACGCTATCAACTGAGCGGTCACCTACCACACGTCGCATAGCCGCCTGTGAAATATCACGGATATTTTGAATCGGCTGGGCTGTATTAAAGAGGTACTTCTTAGGATCAATAATTTGGTATTGAACCACCCATTTCACATCAGCAACATTTAAATCCCCAGTAAGCATCAAGGACTCGTCCTCAAGGCGTCGACCACGCGAACCTCGTGTTTTTCTAGCGTTGAGCGAACCAAGAGAAAAGCCTCTCGATCGAGAACTCTCAGACTCAGACGAAGAATACGTTCCAAACGCCTCTTCGAAAATCGTCTTGGTCTTTATGCGAATAGCCTGCTCAATAAAAGGAATCTTAAAATGAAGCCCAGGAGTCGTAGTGCGATCATAGCGACCAAAGAAGGTTACAACCGCCTCTTCTTCAGGCTGCACTGTATAAAAAGCATTTGGGACAGCAAAGAAGAGAAAGATGGCTAAGAGAAGAAGAAGTATCCCTGACGGGCTATCTCCGAGCTTTCGCCAAAAGTCTTCAGCAGCCTTGGCAAACTCTTCAGGAGAACGGTGATCTGAGCTCATGGATGGGGCCTTGTAAGATACAAACTATTAGAGTCTAGATCTCTAACAAGAATCCTCCCTGGGATCAATCACTAGGAGAAGCGAAAGGAGTCTATACCTCTCTAATCCTTAAGCTTATTTCTTGCCCTTTTGTCCCTCAGGACCCCGACCTTGTTGATAGCCTGTTTGCTGCTCTCCTGTCAGACCTTTTCCAGTGTAAGTTACAGCAGCTCCAAGACCTCGGTTCATCTCACTTGACCAAGTACCAATCTTGAGCTGGCCAGTAACGGCTGAGTAACCAAACGCCTTATTAAGGCCCCGCTCACTCGCACCTACCTGCTTAAAGAAACCACCACCGTTTGGATTAAAGAAGTTTGCCCTTGCCTGTGGATTATGCCGATTCGTATTGAGCATTCCTTTCATAGCCATCCCGGTCATATCATCTGGACGCGCTCCCGGATCAAGACCACCGACCATATAACCAGCGATAGAAGACTCCGAGGCCATCTGATCTGCCATACCAAGCAACGCATCATAGCGCGCTTGTTGTGCGTTAAAGTTTGCAAGTGAACCAGTACGATCCGCTGCAGAACGATAACCGCTCGATCGTTGCCCCGCACCATGTCCTGCTATTCCGGCAGCACCACCCCGTGCAAGTTGTTGGTTTTCACCAATCGCGCTTTCTGTTTGAACCATCGCCGCATGAGCAGCTCCCGTAACTCCCATCAGACCTTCAAAGTTACTCTTTCCAAAAACTCCTTCAAGAGCACCACCTGCCCGTGATGCGAGAAGGCCCGTGCGACCACTGAAACCTTTATCGTTCAGTCTTTTTGCATACCCACCAGTCTGCATTCCTGCCGTACTTCTCGACAACCCAAGCGCATTGTTCGCGGCAGGATTACCATCTGCACCAATACCAAGATCTTGACCTCCTTGTCCGTCAGGAGCAACACCACCGACACCAGTGGTCGCACCTGATCCAGATCCTCCTCCTGCTGCTTTATTACTCAGTCCTTGAGCATCTTGTGGAGGTTGCTGTTTCATTCTTGCGTCATGCGCTTTTCTGTTCGCTCCACCACCGAGCGCAGAGGTAAGCAACGCTTGGCCATGAGCAAAATTCCTTGAGGCAACCTGTGCCGAAAGTGCAATTGCATTTCCAAGACGTTGATGGCCAGACTGCTGTTGTCCGAGATGAGAAGAATTTAACCCTTGTTCCGCAGAAGAGTTCTGATATCCAAGAGCTTGATCCGCGAGACCACTTTTACGATAGCTCTTGCCTATGGCAGCTTGACTCACAGAAGCCTTGTTTTGAAGCATCTGTTGAGTTTTTGCACCTTGATAACCAGAAGTTGCACCACCAGCACCTTTTTGAGCAGGATCTGACGCCATGCGATCGACCATCCCAGCAGCTCCTGCTTTTGCTCCAAGCACCATCTGACCAGTGACTGCAGGGACAGCAAAATAGAGTGCTGCCATAATATAGATGTAATAACCGTTGGCGAGATCGTAGTCGAGGTTAGCGCCAAGAGAAAGGGCAGTATCAAAGAGTGCGAGATTGTTCTCAAAGGCTCCTGGATCGGCGACTGCGACAAGTGGCGTATGTGCGCTGCTGCCCGATGCAGGACTACTCACCAGGTCTATAAGAGGTCGCAAGCAGGGTCCTCCGTTATTGTACCAATCCTCGTTGGGAGAAACACACTCAAACCACGCGGCACCGCCATATTCTTGCATATCCATAACACGCTTGTTAATGACTTTTGCCGTCTCAGAATTTCCAAGCATCGCCCAAATAGATCTCTCAAGGCCATTGACCACAGCAAAACCGAGGTCCCATAACTTTGCCCAAACCCAAAAGCTCATCCAAGTAACTATAATCTTGTGCCATCCAGGAATCACAACAAAGAGACACGCCATTGGATATGCAACGGCGAGAAGATAAAGCACAATTCCTTGCATATAAGGCATCATCAAAGCCCAAGTATAAACCTCAGCAAATTTACTTACTGAACCAAGCGTTCGGTTGTAGGACTCAGAATGAAGCGCAACTAATTGGCTACTAGAATGTTTAGGTTTGTACGCTTTGGGGACGAGTGCCATCTCATTACGGACAAGGTGTACAAAGATAAGATCTTGCACAAAGCGAATTTGGTCTTCTGTTGGGACAATATCTCCACTGCGCGGCTCAAGATCCCATCCGTAGAGCATTCCATATACCGAGTGCTTTGCACGCCATCCCAACTGAGGATTCGCATTTTCGAATCCTTGAACAAAAATTTCAGCGGCCTGATACCTCAAATAATATATGAGAATGTCAAGATAGGTATCACACCGTATACGGTCAGATCGAAGTACCGCCTTGAGTTTATCAGCATTTGTGTCACTTGATTCTCCCCACTTAACCGACTCTAACCAACCCGTATAGTCATCTCCGGGCCAACCCCCTTCAGGATTGCTCACTTTCGTTGCATCGCTCAAAACCTTGCGTAGTGAGCGTGGGAAAGGGACAACTTGTTGAGCCAACTTGTACTTTAAAAAGTCGTAACGATCACTTACGCTTACCAGATTTCCTAACGTGCCATAGGAGTCCTTCATAATGGACTCTGGTACGGAATCACCCTTAGAATTAGAAGCTGCCGTAAAGAGCTCAGGAGAAACCGCCTCATTAAACTTATCTCCACACTCATTACTCATAAATCGTGTAAAAGCGTCACGTGCTTGGGGGCTTGAAATTTTTGCTGAAGCAATATTGTTTAGATATGTCCATTTCAATCCAGACATAACTGTATATGTTGGAGGTCGTGCTGTGTCTCCACAAACAGGAGAAACAGGACGTTCAGGCAGAGCTTCATATGGGTGAGGAAGAGCAAGCACTCCGGGAGATTCGAGCTTAAGATTCCAATCTCCCCCTCCCTGATCGTCTTGATTATTTACCCCTACAATCTTCGTTAATTGCTGTACGGTGTCACTGACAACTGCATCAAGCCAAAGAAGTGGCATAGCAACAACTGCCGGGGCATCGGGACCTCCCGTCGCATCATTTGTTACGTTTACTCTCAACGAACTATTATCCACGAGCTTTCGCTTCCAGTATCCACTCTGAGTGATTCCAATTTCAGAATGCTTCCAGACTTGACTTTGATCCTGCATTTCATTAGCGATCATCCACGCCACCCCCTGAGTCGGTGCCGTTGTGCCGATAAGCCAGTGAAAGACAGCTGGTCCAAAAAAGAACCAGAGATAATTTCGAGGAGGTTGCCCAAAGGCCATAGCCGCCAAACCACCAAAAGCCGCTAGAAGATAAATAAGTGTGGCCCACTTCATAAACGGGCCATTCACATACTCTAAGAGATCTGCATGCGCATAAAATCCAATAGTAGTAAATGCAGCTGTAACGCTATGAAACGCTGACGATGTCAGATTGAGGCCACCATCAAGACAATGTCCTACAATTTCATCAACCTGCCCAATACGAGCTATTTCTGTTTGGGCATCGAGGATAAAACCGACAGAACCTAAGAGTGAAAACATTTCTTACTACCCTCCCTGCCCTGACGTAAAACTCGATGCCGTATTGCTACCCGATCCCATCTTTTCACCCAAACTTACAGCTGCTCCCATCCCTTCTGCATGTTCAGATAACTGCTTGAGAATCTTATCTACATTTCTCACAAGCGCTTGGCGTTTATCTTGTATCACTGCACCAAAATTATTAAGGGTAGCACCAGCAACATGAGAAACAATCAAGGATATAGCTTTCTTTTGCGTATATTCATCTCTCATTAAGCCAGTAACTTTACTCACGTGATCAATAGCCAATCCAACGGCATCAAGGAGCTGTAACTTGGCAACATTCTCTGCATAGGCATATGCCAGCTGATGTCTCACGGTAACCTGTATAGTCCCACCAACAAGCCCTGTCTTCATCTGCCCGTTCTCATCAAGTAGTGAAAGTTCTGGCCTATTCGCGTCATATCCGGGAATCAGGTCAAACGCTTGATCACAGTTTGGAGCAGATTCATTCGCTTGATCCTCAAGAAAGAGCTCATAGAAATTCATCAAGTCTTTATAGGAAAACGAGACCGCCCCACCAGCTGTAGAAAGGTACGACATCGCTCTTTCAAAAGTCGCTGGAGAACTGTGATCAATAAGACTGCTTCTTTCCCATGAGTCTTCCTCATCAGGTAATCCTCTTTCGGGGTACATATCCCTAAAAAGAGGTGAGGATGAAAGCGCTCCGCTGTCTGCGTTCCCTAAACTATTCGAATCACCATATTTAACTAAGGTATTATAGCCGGAAGAGCTCGTATCCGATTTGAGACCCGTATCGTAATCACATTTATTCCAAAGAAGAAATGCAAGAGTTTGATACACATCAACGGCCTGAACATGCACCATAGCCTCCAGTGGACGGAAAGGAAGACCAAAAGACGAACAACTTCCTGCATTAAACCCAAGCTCAGTTGCGCCCGTACTATCAGGGTAATAGTCTTGCGTTTCGGGTTCCCAAGAGGCACCTTCTTGTAATTCGGGAGGGACATTGAGAGGATCGTAATTTATATCACCAGTTCCCGACTCATAGAGAGAGTTATACGTTATAATTGTGTCTCCAAAGCGGGCTCGAAACTCACAGACATACCGGTTAAAGTCGGCTGGATTATCAATATGCCTCGCGAGACGAAGCGCAATTGAGGTTCTCGTTTTCTCCTCCGTAGGGGTCGCCCCGTCTTCTGGTTGGTTGTTTGGATCATCCATCATGTTTTCCGGCTCTCTCGCTAGCGGATTTGTCGCTGCGCCGTTAAAGGCTACACCCGCAGAAGGCTCTTCGTGACTATATCCTCCACCACAGGTATGAAGCGCTTCAACAAAGGTTTTTCCTGCCCCCATCGCCATTACATTCTTAATACACCCATAATGAATGGCAATTCGGTTACTCGCATCTGGTTGATTATAAATACGTTCATGATAATCCCTTTCCGCCATATAGAGATTTTTAAGAGAATCACTTGCAAAGCGATCGGCCGCCATTAAACCTTCATGTACTGCGGGTTCGGTGAGAGCCCAAGTAACGCTTCTTACTGAGAGTGGGCTTCGTAGTGTTGCATCGAGCGCTTCACGATATACGTCTGAAAACATTATCGAGCGACGACCAGTAGTTGGATTCAGGAATAGCATGTCCCCTGTCGCGCTTCGTTCTACAATGTTAACTTCCTCCGCAGTCTTTTTGTTCGATATCTTCTCTCCATGAATCTGCTTATCCATTGCGGTGCTACCACTGGCCTGATCATGAGCTTCCTTTGCTAGGTTATCTTCAGCGAGAACAGTACTCGTAATGAATACGACAAAAAGGGGAATAAGAATTCCTTGTACTCGGCTAAACTTCATTTCCCTACGTCTCCTTGAATCATTTTGCGCAACTCATCGATATACATCCCTTTTCGCATACCGACCTCTTGAATGGACTCTCCCGTGGTCGGAGAAATCAATACGACAGCTGGGGCAGCCTGTACTTTAAAAACAGAGCTGAGCTCGCCTGCAATCATCGATGGGTACGTCACTTGAGAGACCTGTCGAAATCGAGAAAGTACGATACCACTCGCTTTTTCCAAACTCAGCGCCGCAAAGTTGAATTTCTGATCCTTTTTCGAAGCACGAAAAAGTGGCTCCAATTCTCGCGCTAGTTCAATGCTCTGTTGATCTGTAGGTGAAAAGAAAAAATAAAGATCTACTTTTCCTTCTGCATCATGAGGAACGCGGTGATACAGCGCTTGTCGAATCTTGGCTCGCTCATGGTCTTCACGAAACCAGAGGTCTTGCGCAGCCTCGTCATATGCATTTGGGTCAACCACGAGCCTGCGGAGCTTTTCATCGAGAAAAGAAAGGAGCGTGCCATCTTTCTCAAGAAGTTTCTCTTTTTCTTGAGCTTGGTCCTCTTCAACAAGCTCGTCGTATTCATCGTATCGCTCATTCGAAGTCCACCCGTGGCCATCGGTATGACCAAGCGACTCCATTGCCTTTCCTTGAAGCGCAATTGCTTTATCGGTACCGACCTTGACTCTTGCCGTATAGTCTTGCCACTGCTTGGCATAGCGGTAGGCAAGCTTGTCGTTGCCGATATTAATCGCAGCCATCATTCCCTTAAAGGCAGGGTGTGCATTATCAATCGCTTTGATTGGTGCCTGCTCTTCGGGGTTTCCAAAACGTGCGAGGATCTCCTCTTCGCTCTGAGGAACTTGTGGAAGCTGTTCGTTCTTTTGGGCCTCTTGTTGTTGCTCGGGGGCCTTTTCTTCTACAACAGGCTCGGGCATCGGCTCTCGGAGAAAGACAATTTCTGAACGATCTCTCTGATAGACTTTTGCTGTAAAATGATCGGTAGGAGATTTCGTCCCTAAAAGGCTCGGGCGTCCTTCGGCAGCAAGAATGGCCGGTGGAAGAATCAGTATGACTAAAACGAGCTGGAGAGTTCCAGCACACAAAAACCGCATATTATGCCCTTTAGCAGAACCGTCTCAGATCGAGCCCCAGGCGCTTAGACCGCGAGACTCGTCTTCATAAAAGTTATGGGGCGTAAATCAGGGGGTGTTTCACATCCAGGCATATTAGGCTTCATCAGCCATTTTCTTGAACTTTATTCTCCGTGGCACGGTCTACTGGTATTACATCCAGTTCTGTGCCACGGAGAATAAAGTTCAAGAAAATAGCAACGAAAAATAGGTCCGGCCTCTCTAGATGGCTCGCATTGCTCAGGTAATATGTTGAAATACTTATAAAACCACCTTCGCCTTGACACTATTATACAATATCGTATAATAGGAGCATGAGGGAGATTTTTAAAGAACTCGATGACTGGATAATCGAAAGTAACAAGCAAGAGGAACTCCCCTCAATTGCAGCATGTTATTTTCAGGTCATCGGTCAAAACGCTCTTCTTGAAGCCAACTGCTCACTGACTCTTTTTCAAACTGCTGACATCGATGCTTATACAAACGCCCAGTACGATGTAGTGAAAAAACTCAACGACCTTCTCGAACCATTAGGGAAGCACTACGATATCCTCAGTCGTGAGATTTGGATGCCTAAGGAAACATCCTACCTCCCACTCTTTGACGGTGTCTATGTTCAGGTAACGTATGCTCTGCCTGAATATGTGCTTTTATCCAAAGCACTCAAAGCTCCTCATAAAAACCGCGCACTTCTTATTGAGTACCTCGCATCACCTCCATCAGCACTCTTTATGAACCTTGCCAAACAATACGAAGTCGATCTCTCCCAAATCTTAGAGGACGCAAAGCATGAGCCAAAATGATATTATCGCCACAGCGCAGAAGCTCAATCGCATATTACATCAAGAACGCAAGAAAGCTTATTTTCAACGCACAATGAGCTGGCTCGGCTTCCTAGGGCTTCTTACATCAAACCTGATTCCTCCCCGTAAAACGAAGGTGACTCTAGAAGATCTCCTCAAGGCTGGAAAGCTAGAGCCTCGTGTCTATGAACTCCTTCCAGCACTCTTAACGGAGCTCCCCCATGCCATAGCATTCACAAGTAATGATATCCCCACAGATCTCAACCACGCTCTTAATGCCATGCGGTGCAATCGGGCTTTCCCCGATTTTCGCGGAGTTTCTCCACTTCAATATCTCCAGTGGAAGAATACACCAGCATTGAAGCTCGCAAGGAAGAGACTTTCACCTAGAGGAGCACCTCGTGCTCGTAAGGTACCTTCGACTGAAATTGGCCAGTTTATTCGAGAGCAAAGGACACAAATGGGGTTTACTCAGAAACACTTCGCAGAAACATTTGGGGTATCCCTGCGGGCACTGAGAGATCTTGAACAGGGGAGCGAAAACGTAACCCTGGCGAGGACAAAACAGATTCTCCACCACCTCAATCTCGAGATAGATCTCAAACCACGCTCAGAAAGCACAACTCTTGGTGGGCTTTGAAATAACCACCCCTTAGAAGCCCTCATCCGCACATTCTTTCAAAAACACGAGTTATCCACAGTAATCCACAGCAACTCACTCGTAATATCAATAACTTGAGCGAACAACTCACAAATGTTTTTTCCCCTTACCCCTTTGCTTAGAACTCAAATCGTAGTACATAGCAGACTCAATTCTTTTCCATCGCAATTGGGTATTCGTCTGGGGAGGCACCACCCACAGATGGTGACTCGCATCGAGCATCAATCACCTCTCTTCCTTGACTCAAAACTGTAGTAAAGGCTGGTTCTATGGATCCTGCACAAATAGTTGTCCTCACCGTCTTCGTCGGTGTTTTTATTGGTATCCTCACTGAGAAGATCGACAAGACAATCATTGTACTTGTTGGTGCGTTCTTTCTGATCACATTTGGTTACCTTGATTTCGAACACGCCATTCATGCGGTTGATTTTGATACGATCTGTCTTCTGCTGGGTATGATGCTACTCGTCGAAGCGTTACGCGAAGTAAAGATTTTTGATTGGATGGCAATCAAGCTCGGCATTCTCACTCGTGGAAATCCTGTCTTAATCTTTATGCTTATTGGCCTGTCTACGGCTGTCTTCTCAGCTTTTCTCGACAACGTAACAACCGTGCTTATTATGGCACCCCTGATGATCTCCCTTTCTCAAGGAATGGGACTCCCGCCAAAGATCTTTATCTTAAGTGTCATTTTTCTTTCTAATATCGGTGGGGCAGCAACGCTTATCGGAGATCCGCCAAATATCTTAATCGGCTCGCAGGTTCCTGGGCTGACCTTTGGCTCATTCTTGCAGTATCTCACTGCACCTGTACTCGTATCTATCGCTGCGATGTTTGCTCTCTGGAAATGGACGAAGCGAGATATCATCAAGTCTCGAAACGATAATTTCTCTTGGCTCTTTGCCAGCAACCTCATGCTCGAAGACCTTAAACGTCAAGAGCGCTCACTACGTATCCCGAAAAGTATTACTATTCGCTCGGTCACAGTTTTTATTCTCGTAATCCTCGGATTCTTTTCACACTCCATTACACACATGGAACCAGCTGTGATCGCTATGCTCGGCGCTACTATCATGCTAGCCGTATTTCACCGCGAATTAAATCTCCATCATCTCTTTGCCAAGGTTGAGTGGCCTACCCTTCTCTTTTTTGCAGGCCTCTTTGTCGTTGTAGGAGGAATGGAAGAAGTAGGAATTCTTGAGATTCTTGCTCACCAACTCACATCAATTACGGACAACCTCTGGGTACTGATGATGATTGTGCTCTTCGCATCTGCCATACTTTCGGCAATAGTCGACAATATTCCGTTTGTGGCAGTCATGATCCCAGTCCTCAAAGAACTCCTCTCCAGCCCTATGTTTCTGAATCACCCAAAGGCAGGGCTTCTTTGGTGGGCACTAGCTCTTGGAGCATGTTTTGGAGGGAATGGAAGCCTGATTGGGGCCTCTGCTAATGTTGTCACCGTTGCCATCGCAGAATCAAAAGGAATCAAGATCGGCTTTAAAGAGTTTCTCAAAGAGTCTATTCCTATTACCGCTCTTACTATCTTTATCTCAGCTGGCTACTTAACACTCCTCTATTTCTGGTAAGCGACAAGGAAGAACCGTCATGGAAGTAAGTCTTCTCCCCACACTCAATAGTCAACTTGTTCGACTCGACAGGACCTACGGGTCTGATGCCTTGGCCGTCGACTTTGTTCATGCACTGATGGACACCCTAAAGAACTTTGTTGGTGACCGCTCAATATCAAATTTTCGTATGGAGTTACTACACCTCTACGACCTCTTCTTGGCGAGTCGCCCGCGAATGTCAAACCTCTCACTCGATCTCCAAAAGCTCGTTCGCTACATCGACGAACACCCCGACACGACACCAAAAGATCTCCACACCTACCTCGTAGAGATCTTAGCACTCAAACGGGCGCGTCGGAAAAGCTCTGTCAAACACGCCATGGAACTTATCACTCACGAAACAAAGCTCCTTGTTCATTCTCACAGCAGTACCCTGCTTGCACTCCTTGCCTACTGCGCAAAGAAAGATAAACGCCCCCATATATGCGTTGCTGGACAGGATCAGATTAAAACAGACAAGATCGTAAGACACCTCAATGAGCACGGCTTTACCTATCAAGTTGTAAGCGAGTATGCGATTTCTCACGTCATTGAAGAAATCGATCTCGCCTTCTTTGGTGGCCTCACCCTTAACGCTCGTGAACAAGTAGTACTCGGACCGGGCTCGGCAAGCCTTATCTCTCAACTTCGTAGCTACCAGATAGCATGCTACGTATTGCTCACCTGCAATAAGTTCAGCTTTTGGGATGAGCGAAGCGAATTGGCATTTCGCGAGGCTCGCAAGAAAAATCTTGATGATTTCACCTATGAGAAGCACGTCTTCTCTCACGACGTTCTCCCACTCAAAGCTCTTACAGGAGTTATCACAGAGCGAGGAGTGCAGACACCAGATCAAGCGGTGCAGCTCTTTGCTGAATTACAGACGTGGTATCTCGATAATGAAAAGAAGATCCGGGGGGAAGGAGAGTAGGCTCGAGTTTCTTGCTTTCCGTTACCATTTCCTTGAACTTTTTTCACCGTGGCAAGATCCTTTGGCATTACACCCAGTTCTTAGCCACGGTGAAAAAAGTTCAAGGAAATGGTTGTTCAAGGCTCATGGATAGATACGTCAGAGCAAACTCATCAAGTGCACGATAGAGCGCCTCAAGACTAGAAAGGCTCACCCATTCATCAGCCACATGAAAAGCTGAACTCTCTGGCTTAGTTATCAAAATGTCTTTCGCCACACCAACAAAGAACGACGCATCACACGTACCGTGTTCTTTTACTCCAACAGATGACCCACCATGTTTTTCAAGCACAGAAGAAAAAAGCTTGTATGTGCGAGACTCTTCACTGACCTTCACCACAGGGGTCACATTCGTTTGTAAAACGGTAGCGTGAGAAACTATCGCTTGAAGCTTCTCAAGGAGTATCTCAGCTGTCGTATCTTCTCCGTGCCTCATGTTTATCTGACATTGCGCGTGAGCTGCTACAGAGTTAACTGCAGAGCCTCCTGAGATAAGTCCAATATTGCACGTTGTACCCCATTCATTCGGTGGCGTAACCGAAGGAAAGCTCTCTCGCACACGTAAAAGGTCTCCTAGTAACTGCTCAATCGCATTCACACCCAACCAAGGCCGAGCACCGTGCGCTGGCACACCTTTGACTTCGAGGAGAAACGACGCATCCCCTTTCTCAAAGACACAAGGTGTAAGCGGAGCACCACCATCGGGGACAAAAACGGTTGGGGCTTTAAGCCCAAGGGACACGAGGTGCCCCACTCCATCTTCTCCACCTATTTCTTCATCAGTGGTCAACACTAAGCCAACACCACGAAACACATCAGTGTGCTCGTGGTCCAGCATCAACTGAATCATTACGGCACAGCTGCCCTTCATATCGGCAGCGCCACGACCATAGAGCTTATCCCCATCAATATGTGGCACATATTGCGTCTCACCTGCTGGCACAACATCGAGATGGCCACAAAGAATGAGCGAGAAAGAAAGTGTCATTTCTTTTGAAATGCATAAGGAGGGAGAGCCATTGTGCTCAAACCACTGCACAAGATAGGAAGTCTTTTCAAAGAGATGCTCTACATGTTTGAGCATTCGGAAGCAGGTTTCATTGTCCCCTGACTCAGAAGGGATACGCACAAAATCATTTGTAAGAGATAGTAGCTTTTCCCTAAGAACCATGGCACAGACCAGTCAAAAGATAACAGAATCAAATAGTACCTGTTATAACTTGCTCAGCAAGCCCAGAATCAGCTAAGGGCCACTTCGAAACTGGATTATCTCCCTGTTCGCGACTTTTCTTTTGCTGATGCCACATACACGCAGCAAGAGTTTGCATATGGGCAGCCCTTGAGGCTGTGGGCTGCTCTTGTTCCAACTTATCGAGCGAATCATAAGCCCACTGAGAGCCTGTTTGCCCAGTAGCAACCCGATCTTCGATAACACCAAGATAACGGTCTACATCTTGCTTACTGACCCCCATCTCGCTAAGGCCAAAACGGGCAAGTTCGATTAGCTCAGGAAGGAGCTCTTTGGCACTACACGTTCTCCCGTCGAGCCAAGTGAACGTAGCGCCCAGACCATCTCGAGCCGCACTTTGGAGGTTAGAAGCAGCATCTTCAATATCGATACGTGAGGTAAAGTCTGGGATGTTTCTTCGAATTCCTGCAACAACACCATAAAAAAGAGCCGCATTGGCTACGTTATCAAGCTCAGTGTTTCCTGCTGGAAGGACTCGAAATTCAATCCTTAAGTGCGGGCCATGCACTTCGTCTGTTCCATAACAAGGCCTTAACCATTTCCAGACTGTGCTATTGTGTCTCACCAGTGGTGCCAACTCAGGGGTCAAAACCCCCTCGTCTTCTTCTATACCACTGATAGCCTCTAGGATTTCCTGCTCTGAGGTATAACCAAAGAGCGGATCAAAGGCGAGCACATCCTCAAAGAGATCTTCTGGTTGAGACGCCCAAGAGTTTCCAAAATAGAACCGATCGGGGGTTACTCCATTCTCAAAGAAAGGTACTCGAGACTCATGCCACCCTTTTTTTCCAAAAATAAAGGGAGAATTGGTAGCCACAGAAAGCACGGGGCCCATCAGAGCGAGACCAGCATTGTATATCTCTGCAATTTTCTCTGGTGCCGTAGAAAAGTGGAGCTGCAAGCTTGTTGGAACCCCTTCGTGAGCCATGTTGCCATTATCAAAATCGACAACTTCTTGAGCTTCAAAGTGAACATGCACTCTACCACCACGCTTCGACATAACATGGTCATTGAGATTGTGATACCGATCGCCTCCACCGAGCACATCAAGACTGGCAAAGTCTGCCAACTTATACGTCCCCAGCATCCCATCAATCAATACTTTGGGGGTTCCGTGAACACCCCCATGCTCTGCGGCCGCTCGCAGCACATGCTCTTCTTTAAGGTGCATACAAGCAACCATAGCCTCTTCCATCTGTCGCAAAAAATGGCCTTCAATCTTATGCGGAAAAGAAGATGCCTCAAGATTCGAAAGAACAAGTTCTCCACCGATATCAGCGTGCTCAGATTGAGGGAAACGTTCGTGGTGCTCTTCAAAAAAAACAGGAGAAAAGCCTCCGTCAGTAATCACACTTTCAAGCTCAAAACCACTCTGCTCTCTTCTGTCCCAGATCTCAGGTTTTCGTAGCAATTCTTGAAGCTGCTTAAATGACACTCGAGCAAGAAGGTGCGTGGCTTGGTCAAGATCGATACTCTCATCTTCTTTGAGCTGAGCTTTGAGTGCTTCAAGCAGTGAGCTGCGCGCTACCTGAGGATCACGTTCAAGATGACCGTTTTGATGTGGGGTAACAGATGGTGCTGAGCTCGGATCGCTTTCGAGCAAGCTCTCATGGTCAGAAGCAGGGTTTGTCATATTCACTCATTAACAGCTGAGAGGTAAAGAAGATCACGATACGCCGAGATCCAACGCTACTCAATAGCGAGAGATCTGAGAGAGTTAGAGGCATAACAAAAATTGACAAAATTGTCTTATATAAGACAAAATAAAGTATGTCTTCTAATATGACTCGCTTAACACAGGAATTTGTCTCCACTCGCCCGTCTATACGAGACTGCCTACAGCTTGGCATTATCAACTATTCGGCCCTCGCCCGTGAGATCTGTGACACCTACGACCTCAACCAGTTCGATGCGGTGCTTATGGCATGTAGGCGGCTTCGCGAAAGGCTTAAGAAACGCGCAGCTCATGAGAAAAAAATTGTGAGCCTCCTTCAAAATGCCAAAATTCACGCAAAAACAAAGATGGTAGTCGCTACCATATCTCGCACGAGAAATTTGGAAGTCTTGGAATCATTTCAGAGAGAAGTGCGACAAGATGGTGGAGATTTCATCCTCATAGATGGGGAAGAGGTTTCCACCATTATCACCAATCGTGAACACGTCCCTCGTCTCAAAGCAATTCTCAAGAGACGGATTAAGAGACTTTCTGAGGATCTTGCTCAGGTCTCTATGGTAATGGATCCACGAATTGAAACAACGCCAGGTGTTGTAACCTATGTCTACGGAATGCTCTATCAAAACGGGGTCAATATCCGCGAAGAGATGAGTTGTTGGAACAATTTGATGTTTATTGTAGAAGAGCGGGATTTAGCGAGAGCATTGGAGATTGTGAGTTTTTAGCCTCAACTCTTCGCTCTTTGGCTGAGCCAATGTATTATTATAAGGCGAAGAAAGTTGATCTTCGCGGCCTTCGCGTTATGAAAATTCAACTATGAAAAATGCGGGCTAGAAAAAGTGCTCAAGAATCCTGTAAAGCCAAGATATTATACCTCCCGCAAATGAAAATGCCCGACCTCAACAAGCATAGGCACTTCTTGTGGAAAGGCCCTGATCGGGCCTTATCGCTATCTGGCGGGAGGTATGTGCTGTCCCTCCGGGGGATACTCCCCGCCGACTGTGCTCATTGAACAGGGAATTTCAAGTGCGGGGAGTATAGTAACAAGAGCCCATGACTATTCAATCAACACAACATTATGTTACAATAATTCCATGACTCCACGTAAAGAGAGAGCGATTATCTTTCAAGAATTTGATAGTCACGAAGAAGCAGATCAAGCAAATCGCGCTTACTACGCTTCCCTGTCCAATACTGAGCGTCTTGAAATAGCACTTGATCTTATGAGGCCTTACTATGAAGCTCATCCACGATTTGAGAGAGTTTATCGAACTGCTGAACTTGGAGAATGTCCAGTATCTTGTGATTGGAGGGTGGGCGTATAATCGATACGCAGAACCAAGAGTCACTGGAGATATCGATTTTTTTGTTTCCAGCACTCAAGAGAATCAATCAAAACTACGCACAGTCTTAGAAAAATTTGGATTTGGTGATGTTCTCCCTCCTATAGACCAGCCTCTCTTTCGAAAAAAAATCATAATGCTTGGTACCCCTCCAAACAGGATTGACTTACTCATCGAAGTCGATGGCTTGCGCTTTGAAGAAGCTTGGGAGAACAAAGAAGACGACTCTCTTGATGGACTCTCAGTTCACTTTATCTCCAAAGACGATCTTTTGAAGAACAAAAAGGCATCCGGGAGAGACAAAGATCTCTTAGATGCAAAAATTTTAGAGCAAGAATAGGACTAAAAACTTGACCGAGAATATCGAGTACTTCGCTCTTTGGCTGAGCCAATGTATTGATATAACGCGAAGATTAGCTCTCTTCGCGACCTTCGCGTTAAGAATCTTCCTGACCTTGGCCTTACTTAATCTTGACTCTGACCTATAGACGAGCAGGTCAAGGTCAAGAAAAAAATATTTGGTTATTCGTAGTCCTCAAGTGTTGGACAAGTACAAACCAGATTCTTATCCCCATAACTATCATCAATCCGTCCTACTGCAGGCCAAAACTTGGCTTCTTTCGTTGACGGCGATGGGTACACCGCTTGCTCACGAGTGTAGGGATGAGACCACTCAGCCGCCGCTATGACTTTCGCCGTATGAGGAGCGTGCTTGAGAGGGTTATCGTCTTGTGACCACTTGCCGTCTTCAATCATACGGATCTCTTCACGAATCGCGATCATTGCATCACAAAAACGATCAAGCTCTGCCTTAGACTCGCTCTCTGTTGGTTCAATCATGAGTGTGCCTATCACAGGCCAGGACATCGTTGGAGAATGAAAGCCGTAGTCGATAAGTCGCTTGGCAATATCAGCAACTTCAATACCGGCGGACTTTTTAAACTCACGGAAATCAACGATACATTCGTGGGCGACGAAATTATTCTTTCCACGGTAAAGTATCGAAAAATGATCTTCGAGTCGCTTAGCAATGTAGTTGGCATTTAAGATCGCAACTTCAGTTGCATGCTTCAGGCCACCGGCTCCCATTAACGCAATATACGCCCAAGAGATAGGCAAAATACTCGCACTTCCCCAAGGAGCAGCTGAAACAGCTCCTTGGTCGCTGTGCTGCTCACTTATCTCCACCAGTGAGTGCCCTGGAAGAAAAGGCTTAAGATGATCCCGCACTCCTATCGGACCAACACCTGGTCCTCCACCACCGTGAGGGATACAAAATGTTTTGTGCAGGTTCATGTGGCAAACATCGGCGCCAAATTGACCTGGGCGCGAAAGCCCAACGAGTGCGTTGAGATTGGCGCCATCGAGATACACCTGCCCACCAAAATTATGAATAACCTCACAGATCTCACATATTCTCTCTTCAAACACACCGTGAGTAGAAGGATAGGTTACCATAAGAGCTGACAGACTCTCCTTGTGCTGTTCGGCCTTCTTTTGAAGATCCTCAACATCAATATTTCCAGAGTCATCGCAAGCAACGACAACAACTTTCATCCCTGCCATGACCGCACTTGCCGGGTTTGTCCCGTGTGCTGACTTCGGAATAAGACAAATATTCCGTTCTCCGTTTCCTTGTGCCTCGTGGTAACGCTTGATAGCAAGCAACCCAGCATACTCTCCTTGTGAGCCAGCATTTGGCTGAAGCGAGACAGCATCAAATCCTGTCATCTCAGAAAGTGCATCTTCTAGCTCTCGGCAAAGCTGTTGGTATCCCTTTGCTTGTTCTTGAGGCACAAATGGATGCAAACTTGAAAATCCTTCATACCCAATCGGAATCATCTCAGCAGTAGCGTTGAGTTTCATCGTACAAGAGCCTAGCGGGATCATTGATTGAGCAAGAGAGAGATCACGCGACTCTAACCGCTTTATGTAACGCAAGAACTCTGTTTCAGAGTGATACTGGTGGAAGACCTCTGAAGTAAGAATCTCATCTTGCCGATCCAACGCACGATTTTCTTGAGCAACATCGCTCTGAGCTAAAAAAGTCTTATCTCCAGTAAAGATCTCAAAAAGCAATAAGAGGTCCGACGAATCACACGTTTCATCAAAAGAAACACCAAGCGACTGAGGATCAGAGATTCGGAGATTGACCTGTGCGTTCTTTGCACGTGCTACAATCTCTTCTCGCTTAGGTCCATCAAGAACAACAGTAACAGTATCAAAGCAGGTAGCATTTTTAAGCACAAACCCTGCCTTGCTCAAAGCTCCTGCAAACTGTTCTGCGAGCGTACGAATATGGGAAGCTACCTGACGCAAGCCTTTAGGCCCGTGGTAGGTAGCATACATGCCAGCCATAATGGCCAGAAGCACCTGAGAGGTACAAATATTACTTGTAGCCTTTTCGCGACGAATATGTTGCTCACGAGTTTGGAGCGCTAAACGAAGCGCTGCATTCCCACTCGTATCCTGAGAGACACCGACGAGACGACCCGGGATAACTCTTTTATACTCTTCACGTGTTGCAAAGTATGCTGCGTGAGGACCACCGTATCCCATCGGCACCCCAAACCGCTGCATGCTCCCAATGGCAATATCAGCACCAAGTTCAGCAGGAGAAGTCAACAGCACCAGCGCAAGTGGATCCGCTGCTACGGTAACCATCAGCCCCTTCTCTTTAAGGGAGGAAATAACAGATTTTGGATCGCCGAGCGCACCCCACGTATTTGGGTACTGTAAGAGCGCACCAAAGAATGTTTCATCAGGCGAAAACGACTCTTCGTTTGCAACAAGAACTTCAAGCTGAAGCGCACCTGCTCGAGTACGAATGACATCGATGGTTTGAGGGTGACAATTTTCTGAAACAAAAAACTTCGTCGCTGTTCCTTTACTCTTTTTAGAGTGTACCCCATAGCTCAGGGACATGGCTTCGGCAGCAGCGGTTGCTTCATCGAGCAAGGAGGCATTAGCAATCTCAAAACCCGTGAGATCGCACACAAGAGTTTGAAAATTGAGAAGCGCTTCAAGACGGCCCTGAGAGATCTCTGGTTGATACGGTGTATACTGCGTATACCAGCCGGGATTCTCCAAAATATTCCTCTGAATGACAGGAGGAACAACGGTACCGTAATACCCCATCCCTATATAAGTGCGCCAAAGCGTGTTTCTCTCAGCTAATTCTTTCGCATAAGCAAGAACTGACGTTTCACTTTGCGCCGTCGCAAAGGAACGTAGGGTAAACTCTTCTTGAAAACGAATACTCTCAGGAAGCGCGCGATCAATGAGCTGAGAGAACGAGTCGCACCCAACACACGAGAGCATCTCGCCAAATTCACTCTCACGTGGACCAATATGACGCCCTATAAACCCTTGCTCAACTCTTTCTTCTACTCCGTTGTTCATCTGCTCACCACATTGGTAGGTCCTTGCAACACCCATACTTTCCTTAAGCTCCTACGTGCATTTTATACTCATCCGCTGTCATCAGCTCAGAAAGGCTCTCTTCGGTAATTCCTGAAAATCGAACCATCCATCCTTCGTTATAAGGGCTTGAATTAATGAGTTCTGGAGAATCAGCAAGAGCGGTGTTCGACTCTGATACCGTCCCGGAAAGTGGAGAGTAAACATCAGATGCAGCTTTTGTTGACTCCACGACACACAGCGAATCTCCAACAGAAAACTCTGTCCCAGAGTCAGGAAGCTCGACAAAAACAATCTCCCCTAGCTCGTCTTGCGCAAATTCAGTAATACCAACAGTTGCAACACCATCGGCGAAAACTACCCACTCATGGTCTTTCGTGTATTTTCTATCAGCTGGAAAATTCATTGGAACACCTCCTTGAACAAAGTAAAAATTAAGATCGTTTATAGAAAGGAATCTCAGCCAGTTCACAGGCCAATGTTCGTTTTCTTACTTGTGCAAAAATCTTCGTACCCGGCTTTGCAAACTCAGTTTGGATAAGCGCTAAACCCAAAGCTCGGTTGATGGTCGGAGTTTTTGTTCCACTTGTTGTTACCCCAATCACTTGTCCATCTTCAAGGGAGAGGGGAGCCTGTTCACGAACGATCCCTGCATCAC
>JAUIBK010000073.1 GCA_030428205.1 bacterium | reverse complement strand
TCTAAGAGATTTTCTGGGTTAGCAAAATGTTCTAATATCTCACCAAGAATAACAGTATCAAATGCTCCCAAGTCTTCAGGAGAAGAACTAAAGATATCAGCATTAGAAAAATTGAGTCGGGAAGCTACAGAAGAGTGCAGCCCTGCTTTTTCAGCTAAGGCCTGCTCAATCGCTATCGTATCAAGATCAACTCCAAGTACTTCATATCCTTCTTGCGCAAGAAGGATACTCGAGATTCCTTGACTACAACCGATATCAAGTACTTTTCTACCTGTGACCTGACCACAGAGCCAGTGGATTCGAGCGCGACAGGCCTCTTGAGCCCAAGCGTTAAAGATCTTTCCGCGATAAAGATCTGATACTCGATCGATCGGGGTCTTTGTCCGGACTGGAGATTCGAGAGATTGTTCAGAAGCTCTCACTCCTTTGAAGTCTCGCTGCACTTGACCATTTCCGTTCGTGGTTCTAGTGGAAGGGACAGCGAAAGAGGCCGGCTCCTTGCCATGTGCTTCGAAGGTTAATGTACCATCAGAGGCAAGCAACAGCTCTTCAAACGAGGAAAGGGAAAACGTATCGCGCCGCAGATCTGGGCTTTCGATAATAAGGATCCAATCAACACCAGGACGTTTCACAATGCAAAACGCAGCCGTTGGAAAGATCCGCGCTATCTTGTCTTCGTCGAATGATTGGGTATGACTTCGAAAGAGTGGCTCAGGCTCACAAAAAGGAAGCGAACATATTAAACGCCCCCGACAGACTCTACGTAGCTCTGAGAGGGCCGAAGGCAAATCGGCAGGATCGAGGTGCTCGAGAACTTCCATACAAAAAACAGTATCAAAGCGGTTATCCTCAAGAGCCATGTCACAAACTGACATAATGTGATGTTCAACGCCGTCCGGGAGGAGCAACATTGAGTGGTCTTTGATATCAATGCCACAGATATCTTCATACTGCCCACTACGTTTAAGCATATGAAGGAAAGCTCCATTGGAGATACCAACATCTAAAACCGATGTACCAATTCCAAGCTCAAAGGCGGTACGGAGTCTATTCCAATCATGCTTGCTATAGAACCCAGTCCCTTTTCCAGGGAACTTTGTTTTATAGAGATCGACTACTTCGTCTATAAAGAATCTATCTTCTTGGCTATTAGCAAGTGAAGGATTACCCATAAGAACACCTTGTAATGATTAAATTTTCGGGCTGCAGCATACCGAGTTCAAGCAACAATATCAATCGACAAGACCCCCTACTCGAAAGGAGAGAAATAGGCTAGATTCTTGATATTAATGGAGAATATGGTATTGCTCCAAGCACCAAGAAGTTCGTGACTCTCAAAAACGAGTACAATTCAAACTCTAGAGTGTTCACCGAAAATTAATGCTACTCAGCGCATCGAGTCACTATATGAGTCTTTTCACCAGATCTCTCCGGATATGTTTTTCACTTTTTTCCGTTTGCGCACTCTTACTCTTTGCGCAAGGCGCATATAATAACCTGTTTGAGTTTGGGCGAAACACCTCATTTTTAGACTGGGTACAGGGGATTGGGCTTTTTGGTGCCCTTGTTGCTTTTGCATTGCTTTATCTTCACTTCATTTTTAATAACCAAGAGAACAAGCAGATACAGAATATCGCTTTATGGACAATTCTCATTGTATCGTGTGCCAGGCTTTTGTGGGTGCTCACGATTGATGCTCAATTTGTAGGAGATTTCAAAGCTTATTGGGGGTGTGCGCTCACTACGTCACTCGGCTGGGGAGACGTCCCTCGTGGATTGGGGTGCCGGGGAGTATACCTCCTTCGAACGCTACTCTACACGTTGCCCATTACTTCAATTGTCGGAAACAAAACCTGGGTTTTAGAACTCGTTAATGTAGGGCTCATCGCTCTTGGCTCTACTATCCTCTATTTTGTCCTCGCCCGTGCCCTGAGTGTGCGCATAGCAGCAATTGGGCTCCTCGTCATCCACCTCAACCCAGACCTATGGTACATGGCGACACTCTCATCACCTGATGTTGTCGGATTTTTTTGGCTTTGCTGTCTCCTCTTGTGTGCTTCTTGGATAGATCCATGTCTTTCGAAATCGATCAGTCGAACGGGGAACTTTTCTCTTCTTGGCAAAGGGCTCTCCCTCGGTGTGCCACTCTTTTTTCTTTACTTTCAAGGATCATACTTTCTGCCTGCTTGCCTGGCTCTCGCTTCCTATACTCTCTTTCGACCTCTCCTGGAATCACTTCAACACAACAATCTCTCTAAGACAAAGACGAATGACCAGCTCCCTCCCTTCTCTTCTTTCCTCAAAGCGATCTTGAAAAACGCTGCGGTATTAGTTGTCCTACCCTTTCTTTCGTTTTCAGCACTAGAAAGCAGCTTCTGGCATGTGGCAACGATCGATAAGCCTGAAAACAGTATCAGCCAACTTGCTTATTTTACAGCAAGCGATGTGCATCGTGAGAACCGATACTATCAAATGAAACCGTGGCGGTATGATTACTTCCCTCAAATCCCAGAAAAATCACAGAAAGACTTTGCGCTTCGAAAACTCATCCATGAATTTACAGGAGATCCTTTCGAGTACCTCTCATTTCTCGCTCGAAAGAACACACTCCTTACCTCCGCTATCGACTACCACCATTATGCAAGACACCCAGCAAAGGACCCTTGGGTGGGGCGTGTCAATGACCACATGCGTGAGGCACAAACAATCGCAATCAACCTCCTCACGGCCGTTTTTTACCTTCTTGCTCTCTTGCGGCTTTTCTTATGGCCAGCACTACCTTTTCGCTCCCTTGAGCTTCTTATTATCCTTTTCTCGCTCGCTTGCTATGGTCCTATTCTTCTCCTTGCCGAGGTCACGGCAAGATATGATTTCTTTCTTATTTTTTGTCTTACCATTTTCTCTGCTACGACCCTCGATCGCTTGAAGATCACCAAAAAATCCCTCCTCTCTTTGCGACTACTGAAATGTACTGCTACCAATATCCTCTCCGGCGCTCTCACACTTGCTATCCTCGTAGCAACCTACGTGTACGCAGCTCGCTTCATTCAAACACACTATACACCACTAGAAGACCTGACCATCTTTACAACGTCTGAATCACCCACTGGAAAACTTAAATTTCAGCACGTAAAAGCAGGCCACTTTGCAAAAAAGAATTTCAAACAAGCTTTGCTTGCGCCAAGTCGAGGCTTAGATATCCCACCAAAGACACTCTTCGGAATGAAGGCCTCCTTTCCAGGGCAATCACATTCCGTGGAAAAGGTTCAGTTTTTTCTCACAAGAGGATACCCCAGAGCAAGTTACCAACCCTGGTTTGACTCTGACTTTTTCTATGTTGCTTTCCTAAATGGAAAGCGTGTAAAACGAGGCTCCCTAAACTCTCTTCTCGTTGATTTTGTCCAAGTAAGAAAGCCCAATATTCCAGCCGGAGAACCAATCCAGTTGGAAGTCTACGTGAAAAATCGAAGGCCTATCAAAAGGATCACCACATCAATGTCGCGCAACCCCCTTATTGGAGTAGAGTTTGTTCATATCGATTAAGTGTATAGAGCTATGAATTTCTCCTTCCTTCATACAACGTTCTCAAAACTACTCGTAGCAACCATAGCGACCATTTCTGCCCTCTTCCTCGCTCACACACTCGGTGTACACACACTTAGTCTCGTAAAGCTCGACTCAAATAACCGCACCTACGCTCTGCTCATTTTTATGAGCATTCTTCTCCTTTCATTACCCTACTGCATCGCCCTTCTCCATGCACAGGATCAGAAGAGGTCTTATCAAATTGTATTGATTGGAATCGCAACAAGCGCCTTCGTCCGTGGAATCTGGTGTGTTCTCTTTGACTCTCAACCAATAAGTGACTTCTGGCACTATTGGGAATGTGGAGAAACACTTCTCAAAGGCGTTTCGTCTCTCCCACTCGATCACAAATGCCTCACACTTTACGGCCAGCGTGCCCTACTCTATACGTACCCAATACATCTTCTCTTTGGTAAGTCACTCAGCGCTCTAGAGTTTGTCAATATTATCCTGATTACCCTTGCGACGTACTTGTGGTATGCAAGTTCGAAACACTTTCTTGGGACAACAACGGCTGGTCTTTCTCTCCTTGTTCTCTTTTGGCACCCGGACATCTGGTACGCGATTACAGTGCCAACGAATGATATCCCTACCATTTTCATTCTGTCTCTTTTCTTCTATGTACTCACACAGCTTATTCGAAACCTCTCGGCAGATCGCATCGTCTCATCTCTTCTCTCTGCGGTTCTCCTTGGAGGCTGCATCACTGGGCTTAACTGGATTAAAGGGCTCGGTTCTCTGTTGACGGGCTCTCTTTTTTTACTCTGGCTTGGACAGCTCATTTACCCTTCGTTACTCACGAACCCTCTTCTCCGATCAACCGAACACGTCGAAGTGCCATCAAGAAGTTCTCTTATAACCGCTGGAAAGTACTTCTTGTTCCTCCTTACCATACCTTTCTTTTCAGCTTCTCTAACCAACAACCTCTCCTTGAAAGCCGCCTCTCCGATCCACTTTAGCGCGCCTTCCTTCGTTCATTACGTAAGCTCTCTTGATGTTTTTGGTTCAAATCGAAATCGTGAGATGTCAAAATGGAGACTTGAGTACGTCCCTCTTATTCCCGAAAAACAACAGAACAGCTTCTCCCTACAACGCGCACTACATGAGATCACCTCCTCTCCAAAAGAGACTCTTACTTTCCTCGTTAGAAAATCAGCTGTCCTCTCTCGCCTTGATGGGTACATCAGCTTTGCTCGACAAAAGGCAACTGAAGATTATGTTGGAAAAGTCAATGCAACGTACGGATTCATGCAAAAAGGAGTCTTTCAATATCTCTCTCTGGTTGTGATTGCTTTCGCGCTCTTGGGGCTTTTCTGCTTTCATTCTCAAGCCCTCTCTCTTACAGAAGCATTTGTTTACCTCTTTTCGCTTGCCGGCTACACCTCGCTTGTGCTGATTGCCGAGGTTCAACCGCGCTACGACATGTTCTGTTGTTTTGCCTTAAGCGCTCTGTTTGCTCGAGGAATAATGAGCTTTCAAAAACTCTCCCGTGGAAAGCTTCGCTTTATTGGCACTCTCCAAAACTTCAGTTTCCAGCTCGTTGGGGGCACGCTCGTTCTTATTGCCAGTGTGCTCGTTATAGGGGGATTCTTTCACTATGTATCCGAAAGGCAATCAGGAGGACTTCTCGACATGCGAGGATTTGTTCTTCATACAGAAGATCCTTCTAAGGCTACATTGACCAATACATTTCGAGAAATTCGCCTTGATGTTTCCCCAAGCAACGAAGACCTTCCTGTACAAGCAGAGAACAGCTTCTTACTCGATAGATCGCCTGAAACGAACATCGATTTCTTTCTTACAACATCAGCTCGCTCTTGCGATTCTTCCGGCACTCCATTGCTCGATTCGGTTCGTGCGACAGTATCAATCAACGAATCGCCAGTGGTAGCTCTTCACTTCTTATCGTCCGAAATACGTCAATACTTTTCAGTCGACCTCCA
This sequence comes from bacterium, assembly GCA_030428205.1. GTDB lineage: Bacteria > Bdellovibrionota_C > UBA2361 > UBA2361 > RFPC01 > JAUIBK01. Next base: position 4,090 of record JAUIBK010000073.1, on the reverse strand, counting down.
GCCATTCAAGAACACCAACACACTCAATGTAGAGCTCTCCATAACACCCAATCAAGGTGCTCGAGGGGCTTTTCCAAACTGCCATCTCTCGACTACGCTTGAATACTTGAGAAAATCAAGGAGGTAGCCTTGTGAGAAGACAACCCTCTATGAGAAACTTCGCAGCGGTGTATTCGTATGAGTGACATATATTTCAAAAGCATCTCCTGGGTATTCCTCTCTGTTTTTCTCAAAAGCACTGCTGAGATTTCCTCGAAACTTGCCGGACTCTCCTCTCACGGACAGAGCTTAATTTATATTCTCTTTAATCCCTGGTGCCTCCTGGCTCTTGTGGCACTCGTACTCCAAGCAGCGAGCTGGACCGCCGCACTTCGACACTGCCCTGTCTCCATCGCGTATCCCATGATGAGTCTCTCGATCGTAATTGGAATGAGCGCTAGTGTCTTTCTGTTTGGTGAAACCTTTACGATTTTCGAAATGGCTGGAACCGCATGCATTCTCCTAGGAGTTATTGCGATTAGTTACCCTCGCTCTCACGGAGAAAGACCTTGAACCACTACCTCGCTCTCTGGATCGCAATCTTTTTTACCTCTGTGGGGCAGACCATTCTCAAAAGCGGGGTTAATCAGGGCAATACTTGGACACAGAGTACTTTCCATCCTCGCACTATTGTTGGCTACGGGGTGTATGTCGCCTCAACTCTGCTTGGCCTCTACTCGCTCCAGGTGGTCCCATTTAAAATCTTTCTCGCTTCAGCATCAGCTTCTTACATTCTGGTGACTGCTTTTGCTCGCATCTTTCTCAAAGAAAAGATCGATAAGCTTCAGATCCTTGGAGTCGTGCTCATCACCTCCGGGATCCTGCTCTTTGCTGGCTGAGGCACGCTTCTTGACTCTCCTCCCGAAATCTCACTAAAATCATATCCTTAGAAGATCCTGGGCTCCTTAGTGTTATGAAAACAGCTGTTATTACGCAATCAAATTACATTCCGTGGAAAGGATACTTTGATCAGATCCGAGCCGCTGATTCTTTCGTCTTCTATGACTCCGTTCAGTATACCAAGCGAGACTGGCGAAACCGAAATAAAATCAAAACACCACAAGGTCTCAAATGGCTTAGCATTCCTGTGCTCGTAAAGGGAAAGTTTTTTCAAAGTATTCGCGACACCAAAGTAGGCGATCACTCCTGGGCGAAGAAACACTGGAAAACCATTGAACACTCCTATTCTCAAGCCCCCCACTTTCGCGACTACAAAGAGCTCTTTGAGGAGCTCTATCACAACGCCGAAAAGCTAGAATACTTAAGTGAAATTAACTATCTTTTCATCTCTGAGATTTGCAAGCTCTTAGGAATATCAACTGAATTTTCCTGGTCTCAAGACTATGAGCTAATGGAGGACAGAACGGAGAAACTCGCTCACATCTGCACCCAACTTGATGCCACTCACTACTTCTCAGGCCCTGCAGCACAAAGTTACATGGATGAGAGCATCTTCGACAAACGTGGTATTACCGTTCAATACTTTAGCTACCAAGGCTACCCAGAGTACCCCCAAGTCCACGGCGATTTTGAGCACGGTGTATCGGTACTCGATCTCATCTTTTCCATGGGGCCAGATGCTCACAAATGTCTTCAACCATCCCCCCTTCTTCCCCTTTCTCAATCACCCCAGTCAGTAGTCGGTGCTACTTCTTAGGAGTTTCTATGGAAAATCATGCCACTATTAAAAATGATGTTGAGCAGTACTATTCTGACAAAGTACGTACCCACGGTGCTACGCCGGCAGGGGTAGACTGGAATTCTGAAGAATCTCAGCTGCTCCGTTTTGAACAACTCCTCAAGATTGTGCCTTCATTTACAAAGCCATTCTCAATTCTCGACTACGGGTGTGGTTACGGAACCTTGTTCCAACATCTCCAATCAAAGTGCGACAACTTTTCTTTTACTGGGTTCGATCTCTCTGAGGCGATGCTTGATTCTGCCCGCGAGCTCCAAGGAGAATCTCCTTGTTGCCAATGGGTATCCTCTCTTTCAGAAACAGCTCAGTTCGACTACATCGTTGCTAGCGGTATTTTCAATGTTCGCATGGAACATACTGATGAAGAGTGGCTCGCTTACATCAAGTCCATTCTTGAGGAGTTTCATAAACGGGCAAGCAAGGGATTCTCTTTCAATATTCTGACGAGCTATTCCGACAAAGAATATATGCGCGACTACCTCTACTATGCAGATCCATCTATTCTCTTTGACTTCTGCAAACGGACTTTTTCCAAGCGAGTAGCTATCCTTCACGATTATCCACTGTATGAGTTTACTGTGCATGTGCGTTACGATGAAGATTCCGCTCTATGATTCTGCCTGCCAAAACTCAATCTCCCTTTGACTGGGAAAAAGTTGCTTTTTTTCCCCTACCAAAGGAAGTGCCATGGCTTCAAAGCCACCTACAAAATCCATTTCCTGAACACCTTGAGGGTTCACGTTATAAAATCCATATAGCTGGACGAGATGAATCGAACCAAGCCCGTGGTGGTTGGATTGAAATTGATCTCAATGACCTTTCTCAACCGTGCTCTTATTCAGCCACACCGACACTCGACCTTGGCGCTCTTGGTTGCTTTGATGATTGTGGTGTCATGCCGGGAAGCATCGTGACACAAGACGGCACACAATATATGTACTATACCGGCTGGTCGCGCGCTGGAAAAACTCCATTTACATTTTACATCGGCCTAGCTACGAGCACCGACAACGGAGAATCGTTTCAGCGAGTCTCACAAGCTCCCGTTCTTGGACGCACGCACACCGATCCCCTCATGAATGCAGCCCCATGGGTAGTGGTTGAAGAAAACATTTGGAAGATGTGGTACGTATCTGCCACCAAGTGGGTGCAAGAAGCTGAAAGCTTAAAGCACTACTACCATATTCGATATGCCGAATCTGAAAATGGAATCGATTGGAACACCGATGGAACTATATGCATAGACTTTGCTGGTGATGAGTATGCCATCGCTCGCCCTGTCGTGACACGCCTCGGAAACACCTATACCATGTGGTACTGCTATCGGGGTGGAGATCGAACATATAGCACTGGGTATGCAGAATCTGCAGATGGGAAAAGCTGGCAGCGGCGTGATCAACTGGCCGGACTCACTCCTTCAGATTCTGGATGGGACTCGGAGATGATCTGTTATCCTTGTCCGCTCTCATATTCTGGCTCTCAGTACCTTCTTTACAATGGAAATGAGTACGGCAAAGATGGTTTTGGAGTGGCACGACTCAAAGCGTAGCATGGAATATTCCATTGTAATATCAGCTAGCTAGGCATGCTTCCTCCAAATCAGGACTCTCCAAGAAAGCCAAGTTGATTGAGCATTGTAACCGAGCTACTCTATAAAACTCAGACGCAATCGCCACAAAGTCACACTTATGAGCACAACTAAAAACCAACCAACTATTCCTTTTAACAAAGCATTCATTGCTGGACGAGAGCTCTACTATATTGCTCAAGCTGTCTCTCGTGGTGAGCTCAAAGGAGACGGCCCCTTTACGCATAAATGCCATAGGTGGTTTGAAGAGAAATTTGACGTTCCTCGTGCTCTCCTTACAAGCTCATGTACGGGCGCTCTTGAAATGGCTGCGATCTTAATGAACCTTGGCGAAGGCGACGAAGTTATCATGCCTTCTTTCACCTTCACCTCTACGGCAAACGCTTTTCTTCTTCGTGGTGGTAAGCCAGTTTTCATCGATATCCGACCTGATACCCTCAATATGGACGAGGGCCAACTTGAAAGTTTTATCACTCCAAAGACCAAGGCTATCTGTCCGGTACATTATGCTGGCGTTGGTTGTGAGATGGACGCCATTATGCGTATCGCCAAAAAGCATAACCTTCTCGTCATAGAAGACGCCGCTCACGGTGTGATGGCCAAGTACAACAACCGATACCTTGGAACGATCGGTCATATAGGTACTTTTAGTTTCCATGAGACAAAGAACTACAGCTCAGGAGAAGGAGGAGCTCTCCTTCTCAACGATCGCCAATTTGCAAACAGAGCTGAAATCTTGCGCGAGAAAGGAACAAATCGTAGCC
>JAUIBK010000072.1 GCA_030428205.1 bacterium | reverse complement strand
TCGCGGATTGACTTCTTGATGATGTCTATCGTTGTCCTGGTAACGGTGATCGGGCTTCAAGCCGTTGGCTTACTGCTCATCGTTGCTTTTCTTGTCGTTCCCCCGGCGGGTGCACGTTTTTGGACAGAGAGTCTGACGCGTATGGTGTGGGTGAGTGCGTTTATTGGTGGGCTCAGTGGGTATGTTGGATCTGCGCTTTCAGCACTTCTCCCTCGATTTCCAGCGGGAGCGGTGATTGTGCTCGTTGCTGGAATCATCTTTTTTGTGAGCTTTTTCTTTGCTCCAAAACGAGGCTTAGTTTCTCTTAGTTTGCGGCAGTTTTTGTTGCGTATCCGGATTGCGGAAGACCATCTTCTACGAGACCTCTATGAATCACTCGAATCGAGCGGAGATCTTGAGCATTGGGAGAAGTACCCTATTGCAATTGGAAGTGTCCCTCTTTACCAGGGAGCAGGAACTCTCAAAAAATGGTTCGTCTGTTGGTGGCTCTTACGAAGGGGGTTTCTTTGTAAGAAGAGTGACCGCAGAACGTATCTATCAAAGTTCGGATTTCAAGAGGCTGAGAAAAAGGTGAGAAATCATCGATTATGGGAGGAGTATCTTGTTACCTACGCGGACATGCCGGTGTCTCATGTTGACTACTCAGCGGACCTCGTTGAGCACATGTTGTCACAAGATATTGTTTTGCAGCTTGAGGAGAAAATAAAGGCCGAAAAACGCTCTCTTCCAAAGAGTATTCACCCCATCAAAGCTCAGAGAACTCGGGGGCTCTCGAATCAGGACCCTTCAGCTTGGAGGAGTACCTAGGTGTTTCAACAATTTCTTTCACTCGATCTCCCACCAATTCTCTCTGCGATGTTCTCCAGTATCGCTTGTGCTGTGCTTGGAAACTATCTTGTGCTTCGTAGGCTCTCATTGATGGGAGATGCCATCTCTCACTCTGTTCTTCCAGGAATTGTCGTTGCGTTTCTCCTTACCTCAAGTAGAAGTTCCATTACTGTATTTATTGGAGCAGCGTTGGCGGGGATTTTAAGTGCTCTCTTGATTGAGCTTGTTCGTCGTTTCGGTAGAGTTGAAACAGGAGCTTCGATGGGGGTCATCTTCTCTATCTTCTTTGCTTTAGGAGTGATCCTCATTGAGCAAGCAGCAGCAAGGAGTATTGATCTTGACGCAGACTGTCTTTTACACGGTCAACTAGAAGCGATCTTTTGGTATCCACCCAGTTCAACTGAATTTTTCTCTTTTCATACACTTTCACTCGTACCGAGTGAGGTGTATTCGAGTTTTTTTACAATGCTTCTGGTTTTGTTGTTCGTAAGGCTACTCTATAAAGAGCTGAAGATCTCATCCTTTGATCCAGCACTTTCTACGTCGCTGGGATTTAGTAGCACCTTGCTGTATCAACTGCTTATGATCCTCGTTGCGGCTTCTGTTGTGGCGTCTTTCCGAGTTGTTGGATCGATCTTGGTTATCGCTATGATTCTCTGCCCTGCTGCGACAGCTCGTCTTTATACCGATAGGCTTCAATCACAGATATATTTGAGTGTATTTTTTGCCGCTCTCTCAAGTGTGTTTGGGTATCTTGCTGGTGCATTTGGACCAAGCCTCGTTGGCTACCCACATTCACTGAATGCATCTGGAATGATAGCTGTAGTCTGTGGATTATTCTTGGGATCTTCAGCGCTATTTGCGCCGCAGTATGGAATAGTAGGTCGACTTCTTCGTAAACGTGCATTAGGACTTTCTGTCAGACGAGAGGACATACTTGCGCTCGTTTTTAGAGCAGTAGAGCAGGGACGTACTGTTCCGAGAGAAGAGGCATTTCAGACTTTTGAGAACAGTAATCTTACAAAACGTGCGTGTGCGAGACTTATTCAGGAAGAGCTGCTTTCCGATAGCGATCCTCTCATGTTGACAACCAGAGGAGAGGTTTTAGGACGAGAGACTGTCCGGAAGCACAGACTTTGGGAATCTTACCTTGTCAGCGAAGCAGGCATGAGCCCAGACCATGTTCACCCTACTGCGGAAAAGTTAGAGCACTTTGCTGGAGAACGTCTCGAAGAGAGCGTTGGAGGTGAAGATTCGCCACAGCAAGATCCTCACGGAAAGAAAATTCCACAGGCGTAGTATTCTGATTTTACGGATAATCGTACTTTGATTGGCCCCAGAGCTCTCTTCGGTAGTTCGAATGACTATGAACTTGTCATGATATTTATGCCTTCGCCCAGAACGGTACGCCAGGCTTGGTCTATAGCAAGGTTATATTTTGGATCGAGTTCTTCCACGACGGACAGGAGAGTTTCAAGCCATGTTGTGTAGTGTTCTGGTTGGACACCGATTGCGGTGTGTTGTTCTCGAAGGCGTTTCAACCGCTGATGACTGTGAATAGAGCCTTCGGTAGCCATCATAAGGAGAATGAGGCTTTGTTGGATCATTCTTTTAATACGTTCGAGGTCGGCACTTTCAAAAAGTTTTTGGATGTCGTCGGAGTAGTGTTGTAGCCGGTCGTAGAAAAGTCCTAGGAATTCAGGATTAGATTGACAACGCTCTAGGCTATCGTGAAACCGCTCTAAGACATCTTCTTGTACTACTTTGACCATGAACTTCCTTGAAAAACGAGTATGTAGAGATGGTAAGTGTCTTCAGGCAAGCTCTGTCGACTATAGTTGAATAATGAAGTCAAGTATAGAGACTATACAACTCCATTCTCTTATTCAATGAAAGTCAAATATTTCCAGCCTGTTAAGCTGGCGACTTTTCGATGGGGATAGTGTGCTCATTGCACCTCCTACCCTTCGACAGCCTATGTTAGAAATGTGTCTGTTCTCTATTTGATTGGAGTTTTTAAGTCTATGTCCACAGTTCTTTTTGAGCCCTTTCGTATTAAAGTTGTTGAGCCTATACGTATCTCCTCGAAGGAAGAGCGTTTCGAGTGGATGAAGCAAGCTGGTTTTAACGTTTTTAATCTTACGGCCGAGCAGGTGATGATCGATCTGCTGACTGACTCAGGAACCTCAGCTATGAGTCACGATCAGTGGGCAGCGCTTCAGTCTGGCGATGAAAGTTATGCTGGCAGTAAAAGCTTTCTTGAGCTTGAGGAAGTTGCCAAAGATATCTTCCAAAAAGATATCATCATTCCTGTTCACCAAGGGCGTGCCGCAGAGCATCTCCTTTTCTCTGTGCTGGTATCAGAAGGAGACATGATTCCCTCAAACGGTCACTTTGATACCACGGGAGCCAATATTGAAGATAATGGGGGAGAGCCCATAAATCTTCCTCTCGAAGCTGCATCAAAAATCTCTGTATCTCACCCGTTTAAGGGCAATATGGATATCGAGAAGCTTCGTGTTTTTCTGACTGACAATGGCTCTAAGGTTCCTTTTGTTATGCTCACTATCTCCAATAATACTGGAGGAGGGCAGCCTGTGAGTCTGGAAAATATCGAGGCGGTTCACGCCGTTTGTCAGGAGTTCTCAAAAGAACTTGTAATTGATGCATGTCGTTTTGCCGAAAACGCTCATTTCATCAAAAAACGCGAGAAGGGATACGAAGAGTTGAGCACGAAAGAGATAGCTCAAAAAGTCCTCTCGCTTGCATCTATTATCACGTTCAGCGGGAAAAAAGATGCTCTGGTGAATATCGGTGGTTTGCTCTGTTTAAACAATGAAGAGCTGGCCGAGAAACTCAAGAACCGTCTTATTGTTACTGAAGGATTTGCGACGTATGGAGGGCTTGCTGGTCGTGATCTTGCTGCGATGGCTCAGGGCCTTCGAGAGGTGCTTGATGAACGATATCTCGACTATCGTCTGAGAACCATTGAGTGGAGCGTTGAGCGGCTCTATGAACGAAAGGTTCCGGTCATGATTCCTGCCGGTGGACACGCCTTTTATCTCGATTCTAAATCTTTTTTTCCACACATTCCCCCTGAGCACTTCCCAGGAATTGCTCTTGTTGCAGAACTGTATATGCGTGCTGGAGTAAGAGCTGTTGAGCTTGGAAACGTAGCGTTTGGAAAGCGAGATTCGCTTGGAAATAATATTTTTCCACCCCTTGATCTGGTGCGTTTTGCGTTTCCGCGTCGAGTCTATACCCAGGCTCATATTGAGTATGTTGCTGATAGTATTACTGAGCTGTATGAGGAGCGTGAGAGTGTGCAGGGGTATGCTTTTGAGCATGAAGCACCGGTTATGAGGCATTTTCGGTCGACGTTTCGGCCGCTTGGTAGCATGTAGGTGGAGGTCAGCAGTTTTTTTGGAAGTGCTCCTCAGCTTCTTCCAAATTCCAAGCTCTCAGTTCTCATTCCCAGTCAAAATTCCAATATTCCAGTCTTAGTCCGTTTTCCTAGTTCTGGCCCTGGTCCACACACTCGATAGGATAGACCAGAACCAGGAAATTGGACTAGGACTGAGGGATTGGACTCTCGACTGGGAACTAGTGTGTGTGAGAAACTCAAGAGGATCTTGAGATAGATTCGAGAAAGAAATAAAAGAGGACCTAACAGAGCTCCTCAGGAGACCTTTGAACGTAACCTCTTTTCTCTCAACTCCAAGTTGAAGTGGGAGAGAGGTTTAGAGGAGAGCATATTCGGGGGGGTGTTTCAGCTCGATGAAGCAGCGAAACAATATACTCTCATAAACCTCTCTCCCGTACCAAGGAGGGGAGGCACCAAGGGAATCTCCCAAGGTGTGTGGGGGCAGGCGGTGAGTGCATCCACGCGTCTCTAGCCGCTTGCCTAAAGAAGTTTTTCCTCATGTTGAGCTCGTTGGGCTGCAACAAGCACTGCTTCATGAGCGAACCCGCATAGGGCTCCTTCCTCTCAAAAAGCTGTAAGTGACCTCTACATGGTTCACAGCAAGAACCACAGGAGTGCACTTTCAATGAGGCTGCTAGAAGCTGACATCCGCTCAGTCACCTTATGAGCGAAATGTAGCTCAACTTCCCCCTAGCAGTTTACGGGATGGGGCCCGAAACCATAGAAGGCTCTGTTAAGATATGATTATGATAATAGAGAGAGTGATGCTAATCAAGCTTTGGGACTAAGAATGTACTTAAAGTACATCCTGTGAGGATCGCGAGCAATAGAGCAAAGCGGTGTCCAGGAGGAGTTCTCGTCCAAAAGGTTTCAGCAGAAAGCCGCTTGCGCCTAGCTGACTGAGCTCTGATTGATCTTTTGGCGAGCAGTTTGCTGTCATGGCGACAATAGGAATGTTAGGGTGAGTTTCACGAATGGTGACCATCGCCTCTTTTCCGCTTAGGATGGGCATGTGGATGTCCATCAGAATGAGGTCGAATCTTTGAGAGTTTGCGAGTTGGATAGCTTCTACCCCATTATTTGCGATAGTAACTTCAAAACCAGCCTTGCGAAGAAATTTCGAAACTGACTGTTGATTAATAGGATTGTCCTCTACAAGCAGTATGTGTTTGTCAGGGGGGGCTTGATGTGAGGTAGGTTGAGTAGGAGAGGAGGAATATTCATCTTCTCGTGTGTAGAGTTTTGAGAGGTTTTCAACTAATTCCTGTGCCGCTTTGCGGCCGAGCTGGGCAATATCTTTTTGAGCTGAGGGGAGATCAGAGTGCAGGAGGAGTTCGAAAGCTCCAAGAACGCCGTGGAGAGAGCCTCGCAGAGAGTCAGGTAGGTGGTGAAGGTTTTCTTTTTTAATCACTCACCAACGATACCCAAAAGAGAGGAGTGTGTGAAGTAGAGAAGGAGAAAGTTTCCTCAATGATCGTATGGTGAACCTTCCTACACAGAACCTACCTATTTAGGTGAAGAGGGAAGAAGCTTAGAGGGAGGCGAGAGGAGGACAGGGTCGGTCACTGCTCCGACCACAGAATCTCGCTTCCATAAGCTTCTTCCCATTACCACCAACAACACCACCAGGAAGTACTCCTCCTGGTGTGTGGGGGCAAAGCAACTTTCGAGAGGTGGATCAGTCTCTACTCGTTACTTTGCCTAGTGAAGTCTTTCTTCTTATGCCATCTGAACCTGAACTCTTCGTTATTCAGGCGAGCTCAAACAAATTGAGTAGATCACTCATCCGGAGCTCAGGAGGTGCGATTGTCTGAGGGGATGACGCACGACCTCGCATAAAAAGTCACCAGAAACACTCACAGCCAAATGAGCGCTCGACTTCCCCCTAGTGAAATTCACTGCCAAAGAGGGGCAATCTGGCAGTGAGAAATACCTTTGTCAAAGATCATTGAGGAGAGTCTATGGTAAGAAGGGAGAGGATCTTAAGCAATTGCGTGATGAAAGAAAGTGATAAGCCTCTAGAAACACAGCCTAAATAATGTGCGATATGTACATATTTATCTTTAGCTGAGTCACGTGGGTACCGTTCTTGTCCATAACAAGAGTGAGAGAGTGGGAGGGGCAGTGAGATTCGTCACTATGTGGATGGCTAGAAGACTTTTTATACAGGTTTCTTTGGTTGTTGGTTTGACGATAGGGATTTCCTCTGTCCTTCATGCAGACGATGACGCCCGAGCCTCTCTTCGTTCCTCAGCTGCAACTTCTCCGTCAATAGAATATTCAGAAGTTATTACCGATGAATCTCTCATCCCTGAGGAGATGAGATTTAAAAAGATTCGAGTCTCCTCGACAAACAAGAACGAAGCACTACAGGCACTCGCGAAACGAGGAATATCATTTGAACAAAAAGAGAAGCGACAACCGACCAAAGCTGAAGCGTATGCATTCCTCGCAAGCATTTTTCGCATTCCTGAGCATAATAAACACCTTATACCACGCATGGTTACGGCAATGGAGAGGAGAAAACAGGGATTACAAAGTCTTGAAGCACAGAAAAGACGAGAATTTCTCTCTTCAAAGGGGGTGGTTCAACACCTACGCTTTCAAGAAGGAGAATCCTTTCCTCCTGAGAGTGAGCAGCGTCGGGATCTCTTAAGCTCCGAGCAGATGAAATTAATGGGAAATATCCTTGCGCAAGTAGCCGAAAGAAAAACCGTCTCGGATCAAACAGAAAAGAATCTTGATATTCAATCTGAAAAAATTATGACAACGGTGCGTGCTCGAGCGCTTCCACCGTGCCTTGAGGGAAAAACTCTAAGAATAAAAAAACCGAAGAAGAAAAAAAATATTTTCTCCGAGCTTTATCAAAAAGAAGAGAAAGAAGACGTTTTTGATCATCTCTTTCTTTCGCCTAACGCTCCAAATCTTCGAACAGGTTATATTGATATCGAAGAGCTCTTTGGGGAGCATGTACAGATACACCGATACACCACTGAGCCAGGAGATAGAACTTCTTTACTTGCATCTTCAGGAAAAGCAGCTTGCCTTCCGTTTCGACTCCGTGCACAGGGTGACTTTATTTACCGGGATTATGGCGAAAATGCACTTATGCATTTTTCTGAAGGATTTCACAAAAAAGGAGTATTGCATCCAAAGATAGAAAAGGAGCTAGATGAGTTCTTTTAGACTTTTAACTTACTTTCTTTATATTTTGTATCTTTTTTCCAGCACCGTTTTTGCGGAGGGAGAGGGGCCATCGTATGACAGTGAGTACTTTGATCTCAATGTTGCTCTTGAACGTATTGACGCAATGGAGCCTCGTGTTGAAGCCTTTCAGGGAGTCGTTGAGGAGAATCTCGAAGATTGGGCTGAGTGGGATCCCGGTGATACTCCTTTTATGTTTGGAAGCCCAAAACCAGAAATAAATTATGAACTCGACTATAGTTGGCTTTCAGGAAACATCCCACCAGTTGCTGACGAACTTGTTTCGACTTTTAGTACACTCGATGCCTCGGTTCCGATCCCTTACTTCTACCGCCAGTATGGAAATACCTATTTTGACATCGCACAGGTCGATGCGTTTTCTTTTGCCTCTCAAACGGCACAGTGTAATCGTATGGATTTTCCTAAAACTCACCTCCATACCTACGAAGCCTTAAGAACCCCGCCAATGCGCTATAGCAGCTTGCCTCGTTCGTCATGGTTCTTCTGGGATGCGCCTGTAGGTCTCGGTGTTCCAGAGCTTCCTCCGGTCATAGATCAGCTTGTGAATGCAACAGATTACATTTCTGCAATAACCCCCGGCTACTGTTGTGCAAAGCTTGGGTTCGATTTTGGTTGGGATGGAGTTGATATTGAGTGTGAAGAATACCACACCTGTTTAAATACCAATGAGTATCAACCGTTACGCCACGATGAATTAGGATACCCGGCGGGCTGGTGTGCTGATATTGACACGACTCCACCTTGGTTATGGGGAGTAAACTTTCCGGATATTGGAATAGGTTGGTTTGAAACATGTTGCCCATATAGAGCTCGATTTGGCCATGTTGTGGACTACTATTTTCCAACTCAAAAAGTTTCTATGAGTCGACAGCCATTTCAGAGCAGGTACCTTCGAATGAATGATGTTCTTGATGCAAATGAGGGACAGCTTAAGAAGTTAAAAGATTCTCTCCATGCTAAATCACTCGCAAGCAGTGGGGGGCTACGTATGATTGATGAGGTCAATAAAAAGCTCAAACAACCAGTTTATGAAAGCCTCTTGCCAAGTTTTCACACACACTTTATCGCAGAAGAAGACCCTCTTGCTGAGGGGTATGAGCCTCCCAATATCAATATGAACCCTGATTCTCTCTCTGATTTGATCGCTCAAAGAGGGGAGTTTCTCAATTTTCAAGATCAGTTTAAGAACCTGATGGTCTTTTCAAAAGGGAAAAACGATCGTGGCTTCATTCGATTTTTACAAGAAAAGCAGGTCGAACAAGACATATTAAGTAGACATTATGCTCCCCATGTATATCCCACCAATGATGGAGAAGTTGGCCAGCCATTTTATGCGACAGACTTTCAGTTTGATCCTTGGAGTATCATGTATCAAGGCGAAGAGTCGGATCAAAACTGGGGATTTGAGATGGCGTATTGGCTCTATCATAGCGAAACTCATGACGATGTGTTTCGTAAATACCAAAGTGGTGAAGATTGGGATACCTCTGAAGTACACTCTGAAATGCCACACCTCGATCATCCTGAGCGTTGTGCGAGGAATAATGCACAATCGATTCATACTCCAGAAGATCTCTTGCTCAATATTTGTCCACAAGAAGAGGATGCAGATGGAAATCTCACCGACGCGACTCCAAATAATCCGTATTGTAAATCTGCATGGTCAAAATTAAGTACTCAGTTTGATACGCCGAGTAATGATTTTAATTCCACTCGATGCTTAAAAGATGTAGGAGAAATTGTATGGACTTCGAAGACACGAAAAACAAATACGGATTATGTCTTTCAAACACTAGCAAAAGGGTATCAGCAGTATCATAAAAAATTTCCACATTCTCACAAGTCGGTAAGCCTCGATCTCTCGAAAGATCGCTTTCACTTCCTCCCAGCGAAATCTCTTAATGAGATTAATTATGCAGATATTAAAGATCTCGGTTCTGTTTGGAGAGGCGCTGCTGCCATGAACAGCGTGTTTCCGGCAGAATTAAATAAGAAACTCAACGAGGATGTGAGGCATGGTGATACAGGAGTCCTCTCATTTCTTCCTTTTGCGAGTAATTTTCTCGGGGGGCATTGCGACAAGTTTGATGAACTTGATAGTAGTTCTGGTGGTAAGAAGCACTGGGAATATCAAACAGCTAATTCGATTGACGAGCAGATTATCGGTAGTCATGGCGAGACCAATATGGAAGTTTTTACCTTGTTTAGTGGTTGCTATGGATATCCGGGATATGAAGAGTGGACTCTTGATGTGTGGGATGTAATCAATATTGATTTTATTGCGCGTTTGCTGCCGAGTGAATTTGGTCCTTTTGGTAATTTACGGG
>JAUIBK010000023.1 GCA_030428205.1 bacterium | reverse complement strand
CAGCTACCAATTTTAACTATAGCTACGCCAGTACTCAAGACGGAGGGCCTTCTTCTTGGCATCACGCAGTAGCCCAAGTGCCATCTCTACAAGATGTGACCTTGACTTCTTTTAGAGTCATTGTTGGTGAACTTGGCCTGTTTCATAATCCTACAACTTTTGACTATAAGATTTATGTTTGGGATGACGTCTCTGCTATGCAATCTGACACTGATTGTTCGGGTTCAAGCTGCACATCTTACTCTTTCGATGAGCCTACTAGCGGACCAACGGTATTTGGGACGTATGATTTTGGACCCTTTACTGGCTTAGAAACATTTGATCTTACTTTCGATCTATCTGGACTAGGTATTCAAATCCCAGCAGGTCAAGCAAAGTATATAGGGCTTGTCACTATATCACCTAGCGTCATGGACGGTGGTTTTAGAACTCTCGAAACCTCCGAGCTTGGTGTGACGACCGACTGGTATGGAGCCTATGATAATGCTTGGGATTATACTAGCTCAGCGTCAGGAAACATGCATGAAGGGAGACTGGCTGTTTCAGTCGAAGCGACGCTAGATTAGCCATTTTATAGTTTTAAAATGCGCTCATTGTGAATTCGGCGCTTCCATCTCCAAGTGGATCGAAGCACCACCATGTTCCATCTGGAGTTTGATCTGGATCCACCCAGTAGTAACTTGCATTGCCTTCCGAATGTTTTAGACTTCCCGAAAACAGGCAAAACTTCTCGCCGATCTCTGGCGCAATCCCTTTCACAGCAGGAATAGCGATAAGAATGATCAAGATCATGAGCAGGGCCATCTCCACGAGACTAGCCCCTATGTCACAATTTCGTCTCTGATAACCTTTTCTACAACTCACAGCAACCACTCTTACCCTTAAGCCGATCCATCATGAGGAGGATCGAACGGAATAGAAACCTCTGCCTTCAAGACCGAAAAGGGGTCTAGGCCAGTACGGTAGATAAACTCACGAAAGACTTCCCCCTCTTCCTTCTCTACTGTACGGACCACTCCTTTTGGTCCCTTTTTAAATTGCATACGTGTGCGAGCTTGTTTGCCCTGTTTTTCAAACTCGCGGTACTGCACAAAGGAGCTCAGCTGTGGTGCTCCATGTGCTTTTGCTAAGACATGCGACGGCATCGAGAGTGCAAACTGGAGTGTGTCGATAGCAAATGGAAGTTCGCCGTTAACTGGCCAGCGTACCGTAAGCCCTTCTGGAGTGTTTACGACAGCACCTGTGACTTGATATGCGAGCTCAAAAACTTGGCGACCCTTTTCAAGTTTCTTCTCCGGATCTCCAATTTGAAGTTTTAAAAGATTCTTTTCACTGGTTTGTTCGAGCGGAAAGCTTTCTACGATTCCATCAGGATGCTCATGAAAGGAGGTACGAGTCACTCCAATTCGAGAATAGGAAAGCGTCATTTCATTTCCACTCGGCAACATAATTCGGGTAGGAAGCTTGCGGTAGATACCGCTTTTGACAAGCTCATGCTTCACATCGAGCTCAAAGGTTTCAGTGATAAAAAGGGAATTATCAAATTCTTGTAATTGTGCAGCAACGTTGTATGAAAGACACCGCTCTTTCGTTTGAATAAATGCTGAAGTGGACTTTGTAGGTTCTGTAGAACTCGCTGGTATAAATGGATACGCGAGACACAAACAAAGAAGAACAACGCCGACAAAGACACCGACTTCCATCGAACGTGCTTTGAGTTGGTCTCGCTCAATAATGAGCGAAGCTACCGTGCGGTACTGCTCGGGTTTCTCTTGAGTTTTTCGACTCCCGCGTGGTGAGTTCATTTTTGTTGTCTCATACACTTATGTGAGTGCCCACGTAAGCTCTAACAAGAGAGTTGCTGATTGAATGAACAATTCATTCGTCTGTGGAACACTCAGCTATCCCGTAGGAAATATTCGACATATTTAGAGGTATATATGAGCCTTTGGGTCGCAATTATTAGGGGGCAAGCTACGAACAACTTGTATATAGGGTGCTTTTAGATAAAAACAACAGAAAATTCAGTGGGTTAGCTAGAAAAGCTTGTTGCTAATCATGAGCATCAAACTCGTACGGGGCACCTCCCCACAACCTCCCCGCAAGCTTTAACGCGATGAGTAGTTGTAGTTTTATTTCGTTTCTCAGTTGTAAAGGCGAGAAGGAGGCCTGTGCACGAAGAGGATCGTAGGTACACTTGTGCAGCTACTCGCGAGAAAGAGCACCGCACTAGAATCTAAAGGCATAAAATGCAAGAAAAAACCGAAGAGTAATCCAAGGTTGCTAATAGTCATCCATGTACACTGCTGGAAGCATACAAGCCTTGGGCCTCATACCTCCGGGGGGAAAGAATCCCAGAGGGTAATCGACCGAGAAATCTCCCTGACTCCACCTCCGGTACACCTCCTTACACTTCCCCACCATATCCTTAAACCACTCGATAAATCCCTTCCTCTCATCAGCATCGCTTGCTAAACAAATTGTACGAATACCGTCATTGGCCTGAGGAACGTACACCTGGTGAATACTCGCTCTCTTAAGTTTCTCTGCCCCAAGAACACTCTTGTTCTCGAGTATTCTCTTCTTTGAAAGCTCCAACTGCTCGTCACGTACCCACTCAAGTACTCTCTCGTTGTGCTCCTCCCACGTCTTCTCCTGCTCATCTTTAATAGTCTCAAACATCGCTCTTGGGTTGATAACTAACCGAATACGTTTTCTCCTCTTTGCTTTAGCTCGAAGTTTCATAAGTAGCCTCTTCTCTTGTCTCTCTGAGAGCTCTCCTTGCGGAAGCCGAGGAACATCTTGCCGCTGTATATCATAACACTCGTATGCCTTTACCCCCCTAGACGATAGGCGAGCCTCCCAGCTAGAGAGGTGAGGATAGTGCTGAATCTTCTCAACAAGATCTGCCTTTTGTGGGTTGGTAAGAACATAGACAGTCTTTTCACTGTACTTATCTTCATCGAGCACTATAGGAGAGTCATACCCTTCATCCCACACAGGTCCACGAACCCTGCCCATCATCTTGTTTACAGCATGAGCTGTCTCTGTCTTAAAGTACCGAAAGAATTGATCGGTTACGGAGGGATCTTCGGCTCGGATGAACATGTGGATGTGGTTACTCATCACACAATAATCACCTATGGTGACTGAGTACAGATAGCTTGCTTTTGCGAGGTAGCTCATGAGTACCTCTTTGACTACTTTGTTGGCAGGAAGGGGCAGCCCTTCAATAGCACGGAAGGTGCATAGGTATATATGGTCTTTGATGTAGCATTTGGGGTTTCTTGCCATGGGGAATCCTCCTTTAAATCGTAGATACACGGCTCCCCTATGGCTCCTGGGGGCATACTCTACTCGGAGATTTGAAGGAGAAGTTGCTTCCAAAGTAATAAAAGAGTGGGAGGGGAGGGGGGAAGAGAAGGTACCCCGTACTATCTGGAAAATACTATTGCTGCCCAACAGTTCTTTTGGCGTACCTACGATCAGGCAGAGGTAGACCTTGTTGAGCAGAGAGCAGGGAAGCTTTATGGATATGAGATAAAGTATTCCTCCTCAAAGAACGCAAAGCCCCCAAAGGCATGGACACGTGCATATCCAGATGCACAGTGGTCGATAGTCAATCGGGACAACTTTGTTGAGTTTCTGTTGCATGCCTCGTGAGGCACCCCGTACCCACGGCCCGGTACTGGTCTCCTTAGAGAAAATCGTAATGGAATGTGTACTTCTCTTCCAACTTAACTATCAGAATTCATCTTCATCTCAATGGCCGTGGGGGCGCCTCTGCTAGTTGAAGTCAGGCATTTTCATTTGTGGGAGGTACATACCCCGTAAGATCAGGTCTGTGGTACATACCCCGTGAGATCAGCTCTGTGGTGCTCTCTGACTATTGACGTCGCGTATGGTGTGGAGTGATAGCTGATCGCTTTCACGCGTTTTTCTAAACGAGGTCTATTTTGTTTTCCCCAGGGAAATACGTTGCTAGTTCAGCATACTTCCCGTGCGGCGTCTCCGAGGACGCCTCGCAGCTGCTGCGCAGCTGATATACTCACTGAGTATATATTCATTCTCTGAAGAAACCTTTCGTTGGTATTTAGGAGGTGAAACTACTTCCAACAACAGGAATAGCCCGTTGGACTATACCCCAGATATGGATGAGGAAGTCATCAAAGAAAGGAACGTGCAGATCAAGGTTGAGTAGCATCAGGACCAAGCGGATCGCGAGAAAGACAACACACGCCTTAAGAAATAAAATAATGAGATCTACAATAGTCTGCCAGAACGATTCCATACAACTCTAGTGTACGTTTTCGAGGCGATTGATTAAAGGGAGAAATAATACTGGGAAAGGAAAGAGGAAAAGGAAAAGTGATGGTGCAATCAGAACATGCAGATCCGTAGAGTGTTCGAAACATTCGCGTATGCGAAACCTCGTGTGAGAAATTCTACGTCGTAAAAGCAAGGGCCGCCGGAAGAGAGGGGGATCTCTATCCGACGGCCCCGCCACCACGTTCCAAAGGAACGTTCTCCCGATGGTTCGAAAGGTGTGTACTAACTTCTACACCACTTATGTGATGTACAAGATGGTACACACCTATCAGCCAAACGAGCTTGGATTGGACGGTAGCTCTCTCGAAAAAAAAGAATAAAAGCCTTAGAACCCTTACATAACCCAAAAGAACAGAGTGAAAACCTTGGCAGTTCTGATTGCAGCCAGTCTGATGACCCGTATGAGGCGCGAGGCACCAGATGATCAGATTGGCTACAAATAAAAATACTTCTGCACGAAAGCAAACGATGTTTAAGGAGCTGAGTTCCCTACAAAAGGCAGGAGAACCATTCTGCTAGTTTGCCAAAGAACGAGTTCTTATTCAAATAAGATGTCGATAAAAAAGAGGTAGAATATTGGGGATGTTAGAAGGTAGGCTGGTCGTGGGCAGAGTCAAAAACCTCTTGAGCCAGGGAGCTAAGCTCTTGAAAATACTGCTTTCCTTCCCCTTCTAGCTCTTCTTTGACGGTTTTAAGGGTAGAGAGGCAGCCCTCGAGAGCTATTCTCTGTCTTGAACCAAGGGAACCATTGGTTTGTAGATAGCTTAAAATATAGCCAGCAGTTTCAGAGTGGAGCAGGGTTAAATTTTGTCCGGCGACCACCTTTGTGCGATGTCCGACTGGAAAAGGTTTGGCTTCGTGCTCTTCCCACCGTTGCTCAATATTTTTGAGATCCATGTACTTACCCCAATGGGAGCCGCACTCCTTCGTCAGAGGGCGAAAAAGCCCTGAGCGATAAGTACGGCTAACTTGTGTTGTTTGAAAAAGGAAGCTTCAGCAGGTGAAACAACATTTTCGAAGCAGCACTAGTAGGCTTTTCGTTATACCGCAAAGTCTACTCTGCCTGGGTGAAATTGCCAAGTTGAGTATACAAGCGCTGTGCGCTTTTCAAGGTGTCCTCGGGGACGCCGTACTATTTCCCCGGGGAAGAAAAAAGAAAGTGGTGGCGGTTGGTCACCCCAGTTTATAGCCCTATTCACAGTTTCCAAGCCAAGGTCATCTTGAACTTGGCCTTGAGCTAATAAGTATGAGTGCCGCTCATACTTAGTATATCCGGATCACGTTTTGCCGCAGTGACATCAATTTGGCTGAGATTAAGGTCAAGCCAAAGGTCAAGGGTAAGAGAGCTCGGGTTTCTTACGTCCTGCTTTTGCTTTTACCTAAAGAGCTCAGGCTTGTTGCTATATTCTACCGGTGCTCATTGTGCCGGTGTTTTTAAGTGCGGCGAGTATAGATGGTGAGAGAGCTTATCTGCTCAAGGGTGAAATCAAGGCGAAACTCGGCTTGTTCATTGAGAATAAAGCCACTTTTTACATCAGACCGGTACATCAGTACGCCTCTTGCAGAGCGGCCATCTGTAAGGGTCACGTCAAGTGAGTCTTTCCTGTTGTATTGGACAAGTGTCTCGGGGAAGTTCTCAGCGGCTACGGCAATGTCGATCTCTTGTGGTTCTGGTTGAGGCTGGTTGGTGTCGTTCGGTAGACAAGAGGCATCAGGAGTAATCTGTAAAACACTTTGTACACCAGAAAATGCTACTGGTGTTTTGGTTCCTGTCGATTCGTCTAAGAAAGAAAGTGAAAATCCATCTGGTGAAAAAGAGAAGATTTTGCCAGTAACGACTTGCCCGTTTCGTACACGGGAATAGGTGAGGTGATACCCAGGCTTGGCGTGCTCATGGAGGAAATTTGCAATCTCTCGAACCCGCTGTGGGCTGTTAGGCATGTCTGGCTCAAAGAGTGGCTCGCTCTTAGGAGGCTTTAACCCACTGAGCGCTATATCCAGCCGCCTGTGTTGCATTGGTGAAGAGAAGCTCATGCCCTGTAGTGTACAGCGTTCATCAAGCTACTCAAGAATAATGCGGGCTTAGAGGCCGTCAGTGGGATCGTCATCCACGCCCAGGAGCTTCAAAAAGGCAAACCGGGCAGATTTCATACGTGATTCAGTTTGTTCATTATAGCGATCCACTTGGGCTTTGACCTCTTTTTCGAGAGCTTCTTGGATATCATCAAGTTTTGTGTCGACGTAAAGGTTTACGGCACTTGCCCTATCTTCATACGTAGCAAATTGAGCACGTACGCCGTTGAGCTCTCCTGGATCAAGCCAAATGCCTGCGCAGCTCCAACACTGGTCGATTTCAATCTCATGCTCTACATCAAAGAACTGCCGTACGAGAGGCTCGTCAGTGCACTTTGGACATTTCTTTCTCTCATCGTGATCTATATGTGTATCTTTGCACTTTTCAGCTAGTTCAAGGATAGGGTGTGTAGGAAACTCATGTTGTTCATCGAATTTGATTAGCTCTCCCTCGTCAAACCAAACACCCCCACACCCAGCAGTGCAGGCATCAAGAGTCATAGATCCTGCTTGAAGAGCAGTGAGTGTTTTTGAACATGCTGGGCATTCCATAGGGTTCTCCTCAAATTTCCTTTCTACCTATTTTACCTCTAGAAGCTCCACATCAAAGATAAGATCTGCATTTGGTGGAATTGCGCCTCCAGCTCCTCTCGAGCCATATCCGAGAGCTGAGGGGATGTAGAGAGTTCTTTTCCCACCCACATTCATACCAGCAACGCCTTCGTCCCACCCTTTGATCACCATGCCACGACCGAGCATAAACTCAAATGGTCGATGTCTATCGTGTGAACTGTCAAATTTCTTTCCTTTTTTGCCATCCTCGTTGAGCCAGCCTGTGTAGTGTACAGAGACTTTTTTGCCGTTCGTGGCTTGTGTTCCTGTGCCCTTGAGGTGATCGACGTAGCGCAAGCCTGTTGGTGTGGTTGTTTCTTCAGCAAGTGTGAGTGATGGAGCAAGGCAGAGCGAAAGGCAAAGTGCGATGATGAGGCTACGAAGGGTCATACAGATCTCCAAGAGATAGACAGGTCCTATGAATGTTCGTAGGCTACCTGTTTTTGACCATTTTGGGCAATCAGAAATCTGCTATGCTCTGAGAAGATTGAGATTATTGATTTACGAAATCTACTGTGACTGTAACGACGCAAAAAAATTCGCATATTCTCACTGTTGTCCTGCTCCTTGTTGTTGGATTTGCGTGTGCCTATTTGTGGCAAAGTTGGAGTGTTCTTTCCGTTCATTGCTATGAGACGGGTGACTATGCCGCCAATGCTCTTCAGGTAGAGCACGCCCTTGATTTTGAAGAAACATCTGGACCGTACAGTAGGTATAAGTTTCGACACCCTGGGCCAACAATCTTTTATCTCCGCGCTATCGGCGAGAATATTCTTTCACCATTTGGATTTTCACCATTTACTTCTCACGTACTCACCCAATTTGTGATCAATCTACTGCTCCTGGTTGGAATCTTGTTGATTATCGCAAGACACTTTCAGAGTAGTTTTGCCGTTCTTACCTCGTTCTTTCTTTTTACCTGGCCCTTAACCATGGGGGTGTCTGAGGTGTGGAGTAACACCTGGGGGCCGTTTGTGGTCGTACTTCCTGTTGTCGCCGCGCTTGTTGGTGCCGCATCTTTTTCAGCAGGCAATGTGCCAGGCTTGTATCTCTTCTTTGTCTCCTCTCTTCTTGCCGTGCATACCCACGTAGGAACTGCTGTCGTAGTGCTTCCAGCACTTCTTTTGATCCTTTTTGCGCTCGTGAAGAGGTATCGCATGCTCTCTCAAAGAGAACAAAAACATGTACGATTCACGAGCATTTTCTACGTTATTTTCGCGTTCCTTCCTGCACTGCTGAATCTGCTTTTGTACGGAAAACAGGGGGGATTCTACCGGCTTCTATCGTTTTTTCTACGTAGAAGTGGTGAGCACTCTAGTGGAGAGGCGCTTCTGTTTCTCATGAACCGCTTTATGGCACCGCTTGGTCTTGAACTCTCTCCCACGTACGCTGGAGGCCTCCTCCTTGCGCTTGCGTTCTGTATGTTTGTTGCCTCTGATCTGAATAACTTTTTTGCGAGGGCTGCGCGTTGGCTGGTACTCGTTGTCTTTGTGCTTGGTATCTTCTCTCTTCGACGTGTAACAGGAGAGCTTATGCCGTACCTTGCCTATTTTTATTCGGGCGTGGCATGCCTTGGTCTCGCTCTGCCGTTTGCTTGGGGAGCACAAAGATGTGAAGCGCTCTTGAAGCGACAGCTTGCACCATTTGCGTGGAAAACAGTGCTTGTCTTGCTTACCCTTGGTGTGAGCTGTGCTCCTGTCTTTTGGGGAGTTCGAGCCGCAGCAAACCCGCTTTGTAATGAACGCCCCAAGTTTTGGTATGATGCGCTTGATCCCCAGCCTCAGACTCTCTATGTGCTTACCATGGGTGAAACGGGGCTACGCGGTGCTTGGGACGTGGCCTTAGCTGTTGGGCTTGAGCTGAAGAGAGAGCGGGTTCCCTTTTGCGTGCCAAGCCGATTACGTTACCTTTTTGGGGATCGCTCAGGTTGCTCGCTGTTGTTTGATGAGCTTGCTCCTGGTACTCACGTCTCTTTTCTCAACCTCGTTCGGACGAAAAGCCTCCCTCAAGAGAGTCCATATCGAGCACACCCCTCTGCCAAAGGTATTACATTTATTCAAAATGCTCCTGTTGTTTGGAAGCGTTGGGGAAAGAGGTGGGAGGCTCGTTGGGGAGAGAAGTTGCACTTTGCACACCAGCCGGAGACCAAAGAAGCGGCTCCGTGAGTTTGCTGTATGAGACGCTTGTGGGCTTTTGAAGCCAGTTGGTTTGAGAAAGAGAGACGTGTTTTGACCAATCTGGTTCACCAAGTGAAAAATATGAAAAAGTGGTGTCTTTCAATGAGAGAGTCAGAGCTTCGTCCGTAGCGGTAAGTTTATAGACATCTTGTTGTGAGAGAGAATCAAGCACAGGTTGGGCGAGAAGCTCAACACGTTTTTGTTGATCAAAGTGGTGAGCGAGTCCGTATTCAACCTGCTTACTCCAGGTGAACATCGGAGCGTGACTGCAGAGTGTTTTGGGAACTCCAAGTAGAGTGAGCACTGGTTGTGAGCGGTGAGCTACATCAAAGAGGAGAGCGTAGTTCAATCGACCGGATTGAGCAAAGCACCTTGCTTGACGTACCTGTGAGGCAAAAGAAGTTAGACAAAACACAGCAGCAAGAACAAGAAGATAGCGAGCAGGTAACTTGCGAAAGGCGAACGAGAGAATGACGGCACTCACCGCGGTTGCCCCGTACACATA
This sequence comes from bacterium, assembly GCA_030428205.1. GTDB lineage: Bacteria > Bdellovibrionota_C > UBA2361 > UBA2361 > RFPC01 > JAUIBK01. The sequence goes on along the minus strand of JAUIBK010000023.1, from coordinate 54,988 downwards.
CCATCCTCCGTAGTGGTGAAACGCTGGAAAAAGCGAGAGAAGCAGAGCTGTGATGCAAAGTGGCAACCAGCGTAGGCGAAAGGAAAAAAGAAGGGGAATAAGTACAGCTCCCCAAAGCAGGAGTATCCACGGATGGTGAAAGAGAGTATCGAGTGGGACAGGAACAACGAGATCAACGATATAACGAACAGCGGCAACGAATGACTGTATACCAAAGTGATGATAGGTGCCCGCCGCGTTGCCAGCAAGAAAGGAACCAAGCAGTATGCCGCGGAGTATGAAAAATCCACCACAGAGTAGGTAGAGGAGTGCAAGTGGGGCAAAAACACCTCGTCTCTTTGGCAGCACGAACGTGTAGAGAGAGTAAAGGAGTGGGAGGCAGAGCGCCGTCTCCTTTGACCCAAGAGCGAGCAAGAGAGAGGCAAGAGTCGGCATGAGAGAGCAAGACGTATCATCACTTTCGAGATACGTTACAAAGCTGACTGCCCCAAGCAGTCCAAAAAAGACAAAAAGAAGGTCTCCAAATGCCGCAATGGAATAAAGAGCTGTTGTCACAACAGGGTGGAGACTAAAGAAAAGAGCACTGATCAGTGCTGTGGTGGAAGATTGGGTGCGATTGATCAACACATAGAGTGTCAGTGTTGAGAGAGAGTGAAGCGTAAGAGCAAAGATTCGAAAGGGAATGACTGAACCGCCTTGTTCGAGGGTACCGAGAACAAGCATGGTAAGTGGCCGGTAGAAGTAATTGGTGTTTCCCTCAAAGACTTCACCGAGGAGAATCTGCCTCCAGAATGCACTACTTTGAAGAGAGTGTTCTGCCAAGCGGGCAAGCAGAGAGAAGTCATCGGCGTGAAACCACGTATCGAGGAAGAAGAGCGGAACAAGGGAGCTGGAAACGAGAAGGAGAGTGATGTGAGCTGGTTTCATTGAGTAGATTGCTGTTTTTTTGAGAAGAGGTGTTTGAGGAGTGTATAGGAGAGAATGGATTCAGCAAGGGTACGCTCAAAAGCGTAGCGTAAGCCACGTCGTCCATCAAGCAAGCCTCTCTTATAGAGAAAACAGTACAGAAAGACGAGCATGGGAGCGGGGAGTATCGCACGACGAATTTTGTCTTGAAGAGTCAGCTCTGCAAATGAGGTTTGAGAGAGTTTTTCAGCTTCTTGCTCCATATACGAGAACTGGTTCTTTAACCAACGAGAAAATGGTTTTCGATCGTCGTGCCAGAAAGGCGCAGACAGAGAACTCGTTGTTCCATCAAGAATCACTTTCTCAGCATGCCCATCATCAGTAAAGTGAGCCTTCTCTCTAAGAAAGAGTGCACAGCGAGGAGGCAGAAGAGCTCCACGAAGCGGTTTGCCCTCGATACAGTAGCGAAAAGGGATATAGTAACCATCAAAGGGAACATCTTCGGGGATTTGGGATATCTCTTGGAGCAGCTCTTTTGTTACAAGATAGTCGGCGTCACAACATAACACCCAAGGGGTATGAACATGTGTCAGTGCAAAGTTCCATTGGGCTCCAAATCGATCAAATGATCGGGTGATGCATCGTGCCTGAGGGCAAGCTTCAATCAGCTTGAGAGTTGCATCAGTACTTCCGCTATCAACAACAACAATCTCTTTTGCCCATGAAAGTGCCTCGAGTGTTCGGTGAATGTTTGCCTCTTCGTTGTAGGTGAGTACGACTGGTGTAATGGAGTGTACGTTCATAGAGCGTGTAGTGCGGCGAGAAACCCATCAATGGCGTGGTTATAACTGTAACACCCTGTAATGCGCTTGTATGCATTATTTGACCACCGCTCGACCTCGGTTGGATTCGAAAGGCAAAACTGCATTGCTTCTTTCAGGGAGGAGAGGGAGTTGGCATCGAAGATTCTGCCTGTATCGTGATCTTGGATAAGATCTTGCGCGCACCCAACGTGAGAGCTCACTATCGCTGGCGTTTTACAGGCGAAGGCTTCGTTGACACAAAGCCCCCACGTTTCATATGGGCCGTAGCTCGGTAACACAAGGACGTTAGCAGACGAATAGATAGGAGGCATCTCTTGTTGATTGGCGAAGGGATGAAAATGAACGCGGGGATGATTCTTTGCGCTTATGGCGAGCTGTTCTTTGAGTTCTCCACTGCCGACAAGAAGAAGGTGGGCGTTCGAAGAGTCTTGGAGTGCGAGAAATGCCTCTAGGAGAGCATCAGGCCTTTTTTTCTTTTCAAACTTTCCTGCAAAAAGGAACACAAAATCAGTCGAAGGAATGTTGTACTGTTCTCTGATCTGTGATGCCTGGGAATTGGAATGACCAAAACGCTCATTATCTATCGTGTGTGGACTAAAGAAAAGTTGAGAAGAAGAGGCTCCGCTTTCGACGAGGTACTGCTTGTTGGCTTCACCGACATAAAGAAAGGCATGGTAACGAGCAAAGATTTGCTTTCTCACCAGACGCTTGATCTGTTCTCGAAATCCTGTGCGCTTTACGAGATTATGAGAATCTCCTCGCAAGATGATCGGAGTTTTGCTCTGAAGACTCGAGAAGAGGAGACGATAGAGTGAAAGATATTGAAATCCAAAGGTAACGATAGCATCTGGTTCGTAGGAAGTTAAGCGAGGAACAAGTTCAGGATTGTTTATTCCCCAAAAAGAGTGAGTTCCTGGAGAGCTGCTCGTATTTGGTACAAAGGTATGTTCGTAGCCGGACAGGAGTGGGAGATCCCAATTCACTTCAGTTTGAAAACCGGGATCCTGTTGGTTCGTGACTCCAAAGTCCCAAAGGTAAAAAACGTGTAGTTCGATTTCTGGACGAGCGTTGAGTGCACGAAAAAGCGGAGCATAGTACTGAACTGGGTGTGTGGTAACTATGGCTAGCTTTTTCACGCTCTTTTGGTCAAGGTCACAGTTGAGGTCAAAGAGCAGGTGGATTCAAAGGTTTCCCTTGTTTGTCGTGCGCCTCGCTCTTCTTTGAATTGTTGACCAGTTTCCCATCTTGGACAAGGAAGATACTTGAGGATTTTCTCGCAGAGCCTTGAGGGGTGATGCTTGTTCTCCCAGCGGCACCGAGATGATCTCGAGTAGCATAGAGGGCTTGCGTAATTTCTTGCGGTGATTGATTCGGTGAGGCCAGAAGTGCGCGATAGGCGAGGTGTACACCGTCATATCCTAGTGCTGTCAGGAAAAGCTGTGTGCACTCCTTCTTGAAAAATGTCCTATAGGAAGCCTTCATGTTTTCTGCTTGTACATGATGAGGATCGGCCACTTGTGTTTGATAGATGCCATTTGCAAGAGGCCCAATTTCACGCAAGAGTTCTTCATTGAGAACATCTGAAGTGATACGTATTCCCTGAAACCCTCCGGTATGAAGCTGTTTCCAGAATGGAACTTGATGATCGGAGAGTGGTGCATAGATCACATCAGGTTGAAGTTTCTTTATGCGCGAGACAAGAGAGCGAAAATCTGTTTCCTCTGGATTCACGGCAAATGATTCAATGATCGTACCACCTGCATCTTGAAATTGATCCTTGAAGCTATTGGCTACGGCAAGTGACCATTGCCCGTTTGTTGCAACGGTTATGGCTCTTTGAGCACTGAGTTCATCTCTTGCGAAACGAACAGCAACCTCTGAGGTGCTTGGGGCCCATACGCCAATTCCAAATACATGATCCCCAATTTTTTCAATCTCTGGTGAAGAGTCCCAGAGGGTAATGAGTGGGGTATTCGCTCTTTCGAAAACGGGTCCAGCCACCATGACCTCTGTATAGTTAGAGATGAGAGCAAGAGGAACGTTGTCGATATGAAGTGCTTTTTGTGCGAGGGTATTGACTGTTTTCATATCGTACTGTGTGTCTTCGAACAGGATTTCGAGTTTCGGTTTTCTCTCTTGCGAAGATGTGTTGATTTCGTGTTGTGCCAGAAGAGCTCCTTCGTAAAATGCCCTTCCTGCTTGGGCATACTCTCCGGTGAGGTGCAGAAGTGCTGCGATGGTCAGGGTGTCGTTCGGTGTTGGTGCTGCCATGCTCTGTGGTTCATCAAGGAGCAGTAAGCAGGGGCTTATTAGAAATACAACTAAATAGATCAATAGTTTCTTTCGTGTCATGGTCGTAAAACTCTCATTATTAGCCGATTCCAGAGCATAACAGCTCTACAGAGCTAAGATAGGGGAGTTCTCGGGACTAACAGGATTGAACCTAATGGTTTAATACTGTATGGTCCTAAGTATGTCTTCTCCCTCTCTTTTATCTGTGCCTGATCCAAAACGCGCTTCAGCAAAAGAGTTGGTTCTCCATATCCTTAGCCAGACCTTTCCGCTGACCATCGCTGAGTTACAAAGGTCCATGGAGCATAGTGGCCTGAAGGTAACCTACCAAGCAGTTCGCAAAGCGGTGCATGTCCTTGTTGCTCGTGGCGTAGTCGAAAAACACGAGAAGAAGTATCAGATCAGCTATAGCTGGTTGATACGGATGAAAGAAGATGTTGACCGCTTGCTCTTGCGATACCGTGGCAAAAGAACGATCTCTGATGATGACTATGCTGTCTATACAATTCACACGCTTTATGAAGCTGATATATTTTGGGGAGATCTGCTCTATCGCTTTCTGGAAGTAGCCAGAAAGCAAGGCGATACAACTTTTTATTCCTTCTGGCATTATGCTTGGTGGATGGTGATTAACCTCGGAAGAGAAACTCAACTCTTTGACACTTTTCAAGAGAAAGGACACCAGCTCAAACAGTATGTTTTTCGAGACTTGCCTGTAAATCGTTGGGCTTCAGATATTTACAAAGATATTGGTGTTGAGATGTATCTCAAGGATCTTCCTCAGATCGACCACTCTATTGCGTACAATATTTTTGGAGAATTCATCCTACAAGTCGAGTTTCCCAACGATGCCATTGAGCGTATCCAAAGTTTATTCGAATCACACTCAAGTATGAGTGAAATTGAGCGGAGTGAAGTGACCAGCTTGGCACATACACCGTACGAAGTGAGTTTTACCGTCATTCGCAATCGAAAGATGGCAGAGAACCTCTGCAAAACGTTACAGAGAGAATTCATATAGGGAGAAATGTTTGTGCGTTCCATTTTGAAATGTATATCTCTTTGGGTGGCGTTTACGCTCTTTGACGTTCTTGTGCGGCTGCCGTATTCAACTTCCTTTTGGTACTTAAATGAAGATGGTGCATTGATTGATGGAGCGATGCGCTCTCTTGACCAACACGGAGTGCTCCATTGGTTTTTCCATAGTTATGGTCCCAAAATTATTCGCCCCTGGCAGTTGCTGAGCTTTGCTGTTGATGGTCATCTCTTCTATCAGCAGCCATTTTTGAGTCATTTCTTTTCGATGGGGATATTGGGCGCAGCACAAGTACTCCTCTTTGTTTCGTTGAAGAAACAGATTGGATTGTCTTGGGCTCTCTTTGTGGGGTTGCTGATTGGAGTTGGAAGAGCTGGTGCGGAGCCTACGTTATGGCTCTCCGATAGACACGATCTCTTTTTACTCCTGTTTAGTGCTGCGGCTTTAGCTAGTACTGCGAGATGGAGTTGTGTTCGTGGGAAGGCAGAGAGTCTGCTGTATCTTCTGCTCGTCTCTTTGTGCCTGTGGGGTGCTTTTTATGCGAATGAAAAAGCAGTGGTCTTGCCTGCCTTGCTTTGCTTGAGCGTACTCTATGAACATCACAGGCGAAAAGATGAACTTCTCACTGTTCTTTTGAGCGCTCGATATCTTTCGTTTGTGTTTGTTTGCTCTGTTACTTTGGGCCTTTATTTTATACTTCGAAAATTTGTCCTCGGTGTCTTCATTGGTGGGTATACAGGTTCTGTCGTTCCTGAAGCAGGAGTTGGAAGAGAGTTTGTCTCTGATTGGATTGTGGGGGTTCTTGGTACGCCATTTTGGCAGTCAACGAGTCAAGTCTTATGGATATTCTTTCTCCTTTCCATACAGTTCTTTCTTCTCCTGGCTGTCTTTTCTTTCCAAAAGAGGGCGTCCTTTTCTGGTTGGATCGTGTCGCTCTTTTTTGGAGTTGCTGCCATCTTCGTTGCTTCTCTGCCTACAGCGCAATTCATACTCCCTTTCGAGCATCTTGGTGTGTTTAGTACACGCATGCATTGGTATGTCTTTCTCGTGTGGAGTATTGTTCTGGGATACTTTTTCTCGCACCTCTCTTCTCAGATGAGCGGGAAGTCACACCTGAAGGCTTTCCTGACCGTCTTTGCTTTGATCTACTTCTCATTGACCGCCTATGGAGGTCGAGTTGCTGCAAAACAAGTTGCTGCAGCATCACAGTTGAGTAAGGATGCTTATGCGCAATTTACTCAATATTGTGCCTGCGCCTCTCCCCAATCCCCTCAAACGGTTGGTCTTCCAACTCACTACCGTACGGTAAATGTCTTTACGGGCCCAGAGTGGTTAGAACATGTGGCGTATTACCACGAACTCCCTCTGTGTGAGGCTGATCATGAGCGGTGTTCTGTGCGATACCATGTCAGGCCACAAGCGAAAGTGAGTGTAACTCCATATAAAATATCTCAGTCTCTCTTGGATAAAATTGTCCTTCCTGAGCAAGAAAGTACTCAACGACAAGACTGCTATGCTCTTTCGAAAGGATTTCCCAGAACATTACAAGCAAAGAAGAATCTCCGATTACGAGGGAGGGTCGTCAAGCAGTGTGAGGTGGGTCAAGCTGAGCGCATCTACCTGCTCGTTGATGGGGAGCCTTATCTTTTCACTTCTCCTCATCTGCCCTCGCGTGGGAAGTCAGATCGCGAGATCAAAGAATTTCGTAGTTTTCTTTTCGATGTTCCAGCAGAGAATGTACCATTTGGAATCCATGAGTATGAGCTTGTAGCCGTGTCTGAAAACAAGCGGGTGAGTGTGGCAAAGGGGGCGATAGAGCGACTCCGTAGCCTGGAAGAGAGAAGCCGGTAGGTAAGGAGTTCTCGAGCTGTTTTGAGGATTATTGTCACCGTACGAAAGGCTTATGATATGACCTTTGTAAAAATCCTGTGGAGTGAGTCGCTCATCTGCTTTGCGGTACGCTGAGCAAAACGAGAAGTATCAACATAGAGTTCTTCCTCAAGAGAAGATTCTAGGAACGAAGTGAGCTGCCCGCAGAGAGTTTCAACTCTTTCCGTTTGATCTGAAAGCTCGTCGAGAATAACGACTCGCCCCTCTGTTGCTTCACGAATCAATGGCGCAACTTCACCACTTGTGGGGAATACACCGAGGAGTGGTCTACCAGCTAAAACGGAGGGGTATACTTTTGACGGGCTGTAGGAGTGGTCGTCTGAGCCAAAAAGAAGCGTTCCGTGGGCGTGACGGAGTGATTGTAGGGCAGAGAAGTACGGTATGCGGGTTGGTATCTCAGTTACTAGAGAATCAACATTGAACTTCTGAGCAAGGGGGATTACTTTTGGTGTCGCTCGATCTGCTGGAGCATAGGTAGTTCCGATGAACCAAAGTTGAATTTCATCAATGAGGTGTGGTGTGCGTTCGATTGCCTGAGAAAGCGCCTCAAAAAACACCTCAAGAGAGGCGTGCATATCCGGGCCTATGCGACCAGCATAGACGAAGTGACGTTTGGGTGAGCTCATGTCTGTTTGATAAGCAGGATCGAACATCACAGCACGTTCTTTTGGTAGAGTCGAAAGGCATTCAAAGTCATACTCAGCGGCCCCAAACGGGAGCAGGTGGCAAGAGTTCTGCTCAAGATGGGGATAATTCTTTCTCAACATATCTATATAGCGTGAGGACACGGATGTGAGCGCGGAAACCTGAGCAATGACCTTTGGTTCACCCCATTTGGCGATGGCTTGAGACATTCTAAACTTCGCCCAACCCCCGGGAGGTGTTACTTGCTGCTGATCGTAGTAGGTGTTCATCCACGGGTCTTGGTAGTCAAGAACGTAAGGAATGTTGAATTTCTTGTTCCAAAGTGGACCAAGCAGAAAGGAGAAAAACGTAGTCGAAGAGAAATAGACGAGATCGAAATCCGACTCTTGTATGAGCTTGCTCCCACGTTTCTTAAGTGCAAGGTAAGAACGCCAACCGAGTGTTCGCATACCAATCAGTTTTGCCATTGATACAGGTATCGCTCTTACCCTCTCAATGCGGAGGTTTGGAGGGAGTGTCGATACTAATTCTGGCTCCACAACACCCTCGACATCATCTGGATGAACACAAAGCAGAGTAATATCCCATCCAAGCTGAGTAAGATACGGAAGTGCCATGCGTACCCGTTGATGGTCCGGTGCGTTGATTGGGGGAAAGTGGGGAGTAACAATCAGGAGTTTCATTGTTCAATCAGCTCTCTGTAGAGGTTTTCATACTCCGTTGCAATTGCAGGAAGGCTAAAAAGAGCTTCAACTCTTCGTCTGCAAGCATGTCGATCTATGAGATGGATTTGCGAGATGGCCTCAACCCCTTCATTGACAGAGTGTATCAACTTTCCTTCGATGCCATCACGAATGATTTCTGGAACTGCGCCCCGTGCGGTTGATATGACAGGTGTGCCGCATGCGAGAGCTTCCGCAAAAACAAGACCATAGGGTTCTTTCCATTCAATTGGAACAAGGAGACACAGTGCGTTGCCGAGAAGCTTGTCTCGCTCTGTATTATTGACTGGACCAATATACGTAATCTGTTCTCCATCAATGTGTGGCGCTATTTTCTCTTGAAAATAAATTGCTGAAGGGCCCGTTTCTATTTTGTTTCCGGCGAGAACAAGTTTTCTCCCTGATTGCTTCGCTATGGCAATTGCCGTATGAGCACCTTTTATTGGCTCAAGTCTACTTAAGAAGACAAGTGGAGCATCTTGGCTTACAGAGTCAACGAATGTAAAGTCATCGAGATCGATGGAGTTATAGATAACTCTCCAGTTGCCACCGCCTTCTGATCCGGTTTGAGTGATGTGCTTGCTGCAGCCAGTAAACGTAAGGGTATGGGAATAGAGAAAATTTGCCCATCTGACTTGTCTTGCCCCAGGCTCTCGTCCGTAGCTCATAATCTTCTGAAGGTCTTTTCCCAAAAGCGAAACCATATACATTAAGCGAGAGTAACTGTGGAGAATATCGGGCTTAAACTCGTTTACTGCTCTTCGAAGAGCGAGTGTGTTTCTCAGTGTATCGATACGATTTTGCGAGGCTTTTCCAGGAAAAGGATAGAAGGCATCAACCTCGGCTGTTGAGTCAGGGTGTGCGATCAGACCAACAGTATGTCCACGTGACCTCATCTGATTGGCGACTTGGGCGACAAGTCGCTGGACTCCTCCGTAGTGACTTGGAGGGACGGGGAGCTCAGGGTCTGAGGAAAAGAGGATGCGCATGAGGATACTATTATACTTTAGCTAGAGGAGCTGCATAGGCGGATTCTAAGAGGCTGGAATTATGTGTTAATTCTTGTAGGTATATAAAAAGGAAGACCAAGCAAAAGCAGGCCCCTCACGTTATGGAGTAGCGGCCGGGGGATAGTATTCGGTGTGGATCAAGCGCCCCCTTAATCCTCTGACAAGTATTCCAAAAAGTATCATCAGATCGAAAAAGTGTCTCCTCGGCATCTGAAGAGTTTATCCCATACCGGTAAGGGATGTACCCAGCTTCATAGTATCGATCAAGTAGAGAGTGGTAGCACTGTTGCGCTACGGTATCTCCATGAGGATCTTCGCGGTCGTAGAAAAGGCCTACGGTGGCGCAACATGCTCGTTCGTTTAAGAGAGAGAGGGCAACATTTGTTTCAAGTGAATACTCATCCATAGTCTTTCGAGTAATGCTCATGAGGGAAACAACATCACGCTCGGTAGATGGAAGAACTGGTGAGCACCACATAACCCCACACCGATCGAAAGTAGGCCGAAGTTCTTTTGAGGGGATCGATTTTTTTCGCCAATAGACTCCACGGGTTGGAACGTGAGTTGGCTTGCCTCGCATAAGCTCAAAGAGATCGCTGTTAACACGCAATACACTTGAGGGGCTCGTAAAACGAGCGATGAGTTTTGAGAGCTTGCCTATTTTACTCGGAACAAAATATACATGGGCAACTCCCCGGAGACACCGGCGGAGTTCACGAACGGTGTGGCGAACATCTTGTTTTACACCCCCGATGCCTCCGATAGCATTCCAGGCAGCAATGTGATGATTTTTGCAGATCTTTTCTAAGAGAGGTTGAGGAAGTGGAGTTTGGCCATCTGTTTGCTCATAAGGAAAATTTCTTAAGGTTGAGAGCACTCGGAGATCGTTTGCAAAGTGCAACGTGCTCCGTAAGAGCCCACGCATTCGCAGGCCGCGAAGTCGATCGATTGTTTGGCCTACTGCTTGATCATTTGCTAAGCGGATAATACACAATCCATCATATTCTGGCTCAGGAAGAAGCCAGATGGTCATCTGAGTGATGATACCGAAATTTGATTGAGTAAATATTCCGTCAAGGTAAGGGCCAATGCCCCACTTGTGAATGTGAGCCGCTTTAGCCTGTGGATAATGAGAGAAACCAGTACGAACGAGAGAACCATCTGCGAGGATGACCTCCATAGCAGAAGAATGAAGAAAGCGATCGCCGTAAGGAGATTGCCCAAATCCTCGTTCAAGAATATTTCCCACAATGCTTGCCTCGGGAGATGCGCCTGTTGCATCAAGGACAAGGCCTGTGTTGTTGTTTAGCAGGTGTCGATAGAGTTGGGCTTGGGTTACCCCAGGTTCAATAACCGCATATCCAAGCTCGGTGTTTACCTCCAGAATGCGATTCATTCGGCTCAGATCAATGATGGCAGTGTTATCCGAAGTCGGAGAAGAGCTGCCGTATCCCCAGTTTTTTCCTCTGCTTATTGGATAGACTGGGATGCGGAATCTCTCAGCAGTACGCAAAAGGGTAATTATGTCGTCTTTGGATTCAGGGTAGAGGACCGCAACAACGGTGTGTGATGTCGGTGAGCAGGTTGCTTCGTATCTCGAGCAGGTATCTCTTGAGTAATCTATTTTCGTTTTGCCTAGGTGCTGTTCCCATTCTGACAGTGCCTCAGAAGAAGATGAAAGCATTTGTGCTGTAGTCATGGCGAAACCTTTTTTAGTTGGTGTGAGTAAAAATGGTTGTCAAGAAGCTCTGAGAAAATGGTTTGATAAGAATGTTGCTCTAAGGAAAATGAAAGTTCGTGAACCTGTTTCTTTGTTGTAAAAGAGTGAAGCAGGCTCTCAAGAGCAGTTGTTATATCACATGGGAGAAAGGTATCAGAACGTAGCATGATGCCGGCGCCAACACGATCAACATGTTGCATGTTAAGCATCTGGTCCATGTTCGATGTTATTCCTATCACAGGTGTTTGTTCTGAGAGCGCTTGATAGGTCGAAGGGCTTCCACCGTTTGTAATGACAGCAAGAGCGCGTTTTGCGAAGAAATCACCGGGAAGAAATGGGGCTGCATAAATGCCGTTAGCGGGATTATGAAGAGAAGTGTCGTTTGAGGAGATCACGATATCACCTTCAAACGAGCGAAGACCTTCGAGGACGAGGTTTATTGGGACATCACTACCTGAAGATCCTAGTGAAATGAAGACAGAGGGGGCTTTCGTTCCTATCATTGTGCTCCAGGAAGGTAGTGATGTATCTGGGCACCAAGGAATGTGGCCCAGAAAATGGTGGTGAGTTGGAAGATTATTAAAGGAGAAGAGTTCAGGAATATCTGCGTAGAGAACTTTATCGCCATCCGCAAGAAGCGTGCGGTAGTCATGTAGGGGGGCGAGTCCGTAATGTTTCCGAAGAGCTTGCAGGCCTTTTTTCTGTTTACGCAGCACCAAAGGGAGCGCTAAACGAAAAATGTTAGCAAGCGTATTGATACGAGAAGCTCGTTTCTTGCCGCGTGGAGCAAGCTTTTGTAGTGGGGCCATGCAAGGAAGAGGAAAAGAAGTGTCAGGAAGGTGTGCACTCCAGTAGGCATTGGTAAGGACCCAGTGGGGAGTCTGAGAGAGTTTTGCTGAGACAGAAGCAGAGGGGCGTAGATCTGAGATGATCAGGTCCGGTTGAATGTCGCGGATGAGAGAGAGCTCTTCTTCTGTGTGCTTTTGTAAGAGATGGAAAGGGAAGAGGCATTCTCCGGATTGTAGTGTTTGGTGGAATTCTTCTGGTGAGCGAGTTCTGAGAGGAATCTTGTTCCCTGGAGGAGAGCCGATCAGGTCTTGAAAAGCCTCTCCAGTTGCAAAGTATATTTCGTACCCTTGTTCTCGCGCTTGATGGGCGAGCATCAGAGGTCGCACGACATGAGCGAGAGTGACAGATTCAGCGAGAAAGAGGATTCGACGGTTCTGCTTAGTCATTTATTTCTCCGGGGAAGGGCTTACAATGGAAAGAGAGAGTAGCTCAGAAGAAATAACAAGATTACTTTTTTCTGCCCACTGTCTATCGAGAGCAATTTTCCCTCGGTTTTTCTCTTCAAAAATTTGAATTGTACACTCTCCCCATTTTGGATGTGTTGTTGTGCAGATACTTAAGATGGGTTTGTCTTGAAGGTTGCGAAGAGTGGTTTGGTAAGAGGAGATCTCCTGTTTGCTTAAGATGAGGATTTCACAAGAGTGATGAATAGCGCTTTCAAGGGAATCTTGAGAGTCAGAAAGTTTGGTCAGTTGAAAGGAGCGCTTTCGGACAGTTTTATCTTTCAAAATAAGCTTTACCTCTTCAATAAACGGAGTTTCTTTGAGATAGCAGACTCGGACGTCTTCGTTTGTTGTGTGAGGTGAAGAGAGTTCTGAAGGCCACCGTACAAATTTGGCGATATAGTAGACAATAGCAGCTTTGATTCGAAGAGAGCGTGCGCTATCTGCATACACGAGGGGAGTGGTAGAAAGGAAGGTTGCCCCTAAAAGCAATACAAGAAGGATGATCTTTCGTAACATCGAGCACCGTGACTAGTGAGAAAACCGGATCATGCCGTAAAAGGAGCGTTCTATCTCAATTGGTGGGGGACCAAAAAGGTTACTCGTAAATTCGTGGTGCTGATCGTGGAGGAGGTTCTTTCCGACAAGAATGAGCTCCCAGTCAGGTGCGAATGCCCAGCCCAGTCTGATAGTAAGATCAGTATATGAATCGACATCCCCGTAGGCCAAGAGGTCGACATAACGCCCTATGAGATCTAGCTCTACGTCTTGAGAGAGATCTATTCGTGCTTGTAGGGATGCTTGATGGTGGGGTGTGGTCTGTTCAATAAGAGCTTCATTGCCCATATCTTCACTGAGTCCACGGTGTCCTTCGATATCTATGTAGGAATAGTTTGTGCTTAGGTTTAAAGTATCAAGAGCCCTCCAGGCCAGAGATATTTCTCCTCCATATGAGTCGGCTGTAAGTCCGTTTGCAAAGTTGAAGGTGGTATTGAGTGCAAGACCACCAAGGGGTGAAAATCCTACAGCGGTGTCGCCGGGATGGATACTCATGAGATCGTTATAGTCATTATAGAAAAGAGCTACATCGAGGGAGACATCAGAGCTGAATGAAGCACGAAAGCCCGTTTCGTAAGCAATAAGTTTTTCAGATTCGATATTTCGAGTTCCTGTCACAGAAATGACCTGAGGCAATTGGGCCTCCATATTTGGAAAAGCTACTGTAGGAACCGATGTGTCTTCAAAGAATATAGCAGGGACAGCAACGGCGCGGGAGACAGCCCCCCAAACAGTAACATCTTCTGCGGGCGACGTGACGAAGCGAACATTTGGCATGAACTCAAAGTCTGTATGCTCGTTATGTTCAAGCTTTGCGCCGAAAATAAGTCTTGTATCACCACCAAAGAGTGCCCAATCGTCATGAAAAAAGAAGCTCACTAAGTTTGTTGAGCGAGTGAGTGGATCCACCTGGTGCGCTGGACTTTCGACGGCGCTATTTCGTACGAATCGGTAGCGTGCTCCGGTAACAAATGTATGGTTTTCGACTGGTTCAAAGTATGCTTGTGTATCAAGATTTATTTGATCGTAGTGAAAATCTACAAGGGTGCTCTTACGTTTTTTTCTTGAGTAGCTCAAGATAGACTCGACAGCACTTGTATCACTGATTTGATACTCATGTTGTAGTTGAGAGCGGGTTCCAAACCATTCGGTATTATCGCGATACGCATCTTGCGAGCTGTAAGGTGGAGTAAGGAGGGGGGTTGTAGGGGCGAGGGTGTCTTTTTGAGATTGTATGTCGGTGGTAAATCTCAGCGAGTGTTGTTCGTTGAGCTTGGAATCAACTCGAACACCAGCGGTATAGCTTTCCCAGTCATCTTCAGAGTCTCCACCAGCAACAAACTCGTTTTGTGTTCTTCGATTACTTGAGGCAAAAACACGCGCAAAGGTGTTGTCAGAGAGTTTTTCCCCTTGGCGGGCCGAGATGAAGTGTCGCTCGTGTGTGCCACCTCCAGCACTTACGAGTGAGCCAACGGTGTCTTGAGCATTTTTCGTGATGATATTAATGACACCATTGAGAGCATTACCGCCCCAGAGTGTAGCACCAGGTCCGCGGATCACCTCAATACGGTCTATATCTTCAAGTACAAACTCATTTGATTCCCAGTACACACCGTTGGTTGTCGGAGAAAAAATGCTTACCCCATCAAGCAGAACAAGAAGTTGATTAGAAAAAATTTGATTGAAGCCACGGATACTAACAGCCCATTTATTTGAGGCTGCTTGTGCAACATTGACTCCTGGAATGAGCCTCAGAGCGTCTGTAATATGCCTTGCCCCAGACCGACGAATATCTTCGTTTGTGAGTACAAATGCAGCAGAAGCAGCACGAGACAGTTTCTCTTTTTTTCGTCCTGGGAGAGTAACTTCAAGATCGAAATTGAGTAGGTTGTGTAGTCCGATTTCTGTGAGATCTGTCGGTAGATTGTTCGTGCTTTCAGCGAGAGTGGTTGAGGGAGGAGCGGTGAGAAGAAGAGAGGTGAACAGTGATAGCAGAGCTAAAGGAGTCGATCTCGTTCGAATGAGAAGGTGCTGAAATAACATAGGCATTGGAGTCCACGGTAAGAGAGAGTCTTCGTGAATACTATACTCTAGAGCACTGCAATTAAAGAAGAAATAGTACTCCTATGGAATGCGCCTCAGTGATCTCGTTCGATAGTGCTACTACGTGAAAAAAACCCGTACAGAGCCAAAGGAGTGCGTTCTATTACAATCTTTACTTTGAAGGTGGATACCTACAAGCGATACTATCTAGGTATACTCAAGAACAACCTCGTTCATGCTAGGCTCTTTCCTAGAAGCTTAGCTCAAGAGAAAAGAATGACCCCTGAGCTCCGTATCCAACCTACTGCTTCCTTTAAAGAACTCTACGCGTCTTTTCGACTTGTTTATTCGCAATATATCAAAGCTGGCTTAACGGCTCCTAGCCAGTCTGAACTTCGATATTTTCTCCGAGATCTTGTTCCTCTCTCGACTTGTTTTGTTGCTCTCTGGAGGAAGGATGTTGTAGGTACAGCAAGTGCTGTCGTGCATAGCATGATTGGCCTTCCTTCTGGTTCCCTCTTTTCTTCTGAGATAACACACCTCAAAAATCAGGGACGAGTGGTCATGGAGAGTACGAAATTTGCATGTGATGCTTCACGTATTTCGCTAC
Source organism: bacterium (assembly GCA_030428205.1). Lineage (GTDB taxonomy): Bacteria > Bdellovibrionota_C > UBA2361 > UBA2361 > RFPC01 > JAUIBK01. The sequence continues at coordinate 39,440 of JAUIBK010000023.1, read as the reverse complement.
AGAAACGCGAGGGGGGGAGAAGTATCATTGCTGCGGAACTACTGAAGATGTTGTTCGCTTGGTCGGAGGAAGTAGGGGTGGATGACTGGCTTATCCTCGTACATCCTCGGCACGTCTCCTATTACCATGAATCTCTTGGTTTTCAGATCTACTCTCAGGAAGTGACTTGTAAACATGTGACAAATCAGCCAGGGGTACTTTTGCGACTTCCCATTGATGGTGTTCTCGATAAGACCTATTGTTTGCCAGATGTTGGTCGCCAACTTTTTTCTAGTGCTTCTGTGTATCGACAGATAGCTCGTGGGTTCTTTCAATTACTTGAAGAGGAGGCGGCATTTTTGTTTGCTGTTGATCCTACGCCTTTCTCCGAGCCTACGCAGAGTGAGTGCCAGACACTGGAACGGTATTTTCCACGGTTTTATGAACGTTTATCAGACTTCCCAAAGAGCAAGCTTTTTTCGCCGTTATGTGCTTCTCAAGGAGATGAATTTTTTGAGCTTTTTTGTGCAGTGAGACCGTCTTCCTCGTTTTCTTTCTTACGGAGGAGTGAAAAATCAAAGGACTCGGAGTTGCAAGCTGCACTTGAACCTGATGCGCTTGATTTTTCATTAGAGCTGCAGCGTATTCTTCTGCCACTCTCTTTACGTGCGGAGAGACTAGGAGTAAGCATTTCCGTTCGCTTAAGTGGGGATATTTCTCGTGTCCTTCTGATAGATTATCGCATTTTACGGCGAATTCTCGTCTCTCTTGTCAACACCACGGTTGCCACTAGCCCTCCCTATGCAGAGCTTGAGCTCTCTATAGAGGCGACCCACGTAAACAATGACTTTTTATTTCTTCATTTTCAATCTATTGGGCAAACATCAACATTACCGTATGTTTGTCGGAAGTACACATCTCTGCTTGGTGGAGCCACTTCATTGCGCCGCCTAAAAAATGGATATACTCAACTCGTAGTAAGTGTTCCGGCTCTATCACTAGAGACAAGCAAGGACGGACTTGGAAGTGATCAGATGGCATTACGTCAGAGATACCGAGATCTCATCCGACAGATTCAAAACTCTGGTCGACATATTCTCGTCAATGATCGCAGTTCAGTGGATCGCCGAGTCATTCAAAAAATCCTTGAAAAACATGGATACTCCATTTTTGTTGCACCTGACCACGAAACTACTCTAGAATTACATAGTCGTGAGTCAGTAGATGTCATACTTTTGGAATATAGGCTTCCGCAGTTGCAAGGAGACGCTCTGACTCAACATTTACGCTCTCTTGATGAAGCAAAAGGAAAGCGAACTCCCTTGGTCGGATTGGCTACAAGTAGCCTCTCCCAGGATTTGCAGCTGAAAGAAGGACATGATCTTGACACCATCGTATCAAAACCACTCTCTACTTCTTCCCTCTTGCAGGCGGTGCGCGATCCGAGAGCAAGTAAGAGGGAAGAGAAGCAAAGAAGCAATTTTTCAAGCATGCTGAGGTGAATTGGTTTATGAACTCTGAGCATCAAGGCTCGTTTCGAAAGAGCCTCATGCGTTTTATTGTATTGACGGTGTTGCTTGCCCTGACGCTCGCTGTCGGCCTCATGCTCTACTTAGATTATAAAGATTCCTATTTTTCCCTTGGTCAGCGAGTTGAAGCTCTTGCAAAAGTAACCGCATCAAATAGTCGTGGAGCACTTGCTTTTGGTGACGAAGAGTTTGCACGTCGTGTTCTCGAAGGTCTTCGTGATCTAGATTTTATTGCAGCAGCACGTTTAACGCTCAATGATCAATCGGTGTTGGCGAGCTACACGAAAGAAGCTCACTTTCATTGGAATGCTATTCCTCCCGAAATGAATCAGCTCTCTTGGGGTGATACTCACTTCTCATTTGTCTACAATGTCAGGCTTGATGGTGAAACACTCGGTTCACTGCTCCTCATAGCCGATCTGCAATCTCTCGATCAGCGAGTGCACCAAAAGATTTTAGTCGCTTTCATTGTTTTTCTAGGAGCAGCCCTTATTGCTATGCTCTTTGCCCTTTTTCTCCAGAAGAAATTTCTTCGATCGATTTCAGAACTTACTGAAAAAGCGCATCTTGTTTCTGAGCATGGTGATTATGCCATACGGGCAAACAAACTGAGTCATGACGAGGTTGGATTTCTTGTTGATACATTCAATAAGATGTTGAGCGAAATCGAAAAACAAAATGTAGAAATTTCAACAGCACGAGATAAAGCCGAAAAAGCGGATCAGATTAAATCAGAGTTTTTGGCGAATATGAGCCATGAGATTCGTACTCCCATGAATGGTGTGATTGGAATGACCGATCTTGTGCTGGATACTGAGCTTACCGATGAGCAGCGTGATTGTCTTGAGACCGTGCAAGAGTGTGCGCATAATCTCTTGGATATTATTAATGATATTCTCGATTTCTCGCGAGTCGAAGCTGGGAGGTTGGAAATCACCCCTCGTCATTTTCAACTCCGAGCATTTCTCGCGACACTTCTTTCTTTGCTTCAAGTGCGAGCTGATCAGAAGGAAATCGAATTGCACTGCTCTGTATCAGACGATATTCCAGACTCTCTTTTAGCGGATTCCGGTCGTATTGGACAGGTGATAACAAACCTTGTGGGAAATGCACTCAAATTTACACCTGAAAAAGGATCCGTATACCTCCGGGTGAATATGAAATCACGCCATAAGCATGAAGCCGTGCTTGAGTTTGCTGTGCAGGATACTGGCGTCGGTATTCCTAAAGAAAAACAAGATCAAATTTTTGAAGCATTTCAACAGGCGGATTCAAGTATTACAAGAGAATATGGTGGTACAGGGCTTGGGCTTACTATCTCAGCTCGACTCGTGCGGCTTATGGGTGGTGATATTCATGTTGAAAGTCGGACTGAACAAGGGAGCACGTTTCGCTTTACCATTGATTGCGGTATTTTGGAGGAGACGATAGCTCAAGATGCTCATGGCTACGAGAATGGTTCTCCCTTGCCTGGGCTTGATGAGCTGCCTTCACTGCATGTCCTAATTGTCGACGACAATATCGTCAGTCAAAAATTGGCAAAACTCCTCTTTGTGAAACAGGGACACACTGTCGTTACGGTCAGTAATGGGAATGATGCGCTAAAGCGGATGTCTACCGAGAATTATGACCTTGTTCTTCTTGACTGTCAGATGCCAGGACTTGATGGATTTGAAACTTGCGAATTATTACGTCGACTTGATGAAGAGAGGAAGAGACATACTCCTATCATCGCGCTCACTGCGTTTGCTATGGTGAGTGATAGACAACGGTGTCTCAATGCTGGAATGGACGGATATGTTTCTAAGCCGGTGAATGTCAAGCTTCTTGTTGAAGAGATTCTTCAGGTTATTCCAGAAGTGACTTCAAGCGAGTTTGTTTCAAAGAGAAGGGCGTGAAGTGTTCCTTGCGAACTCAAAGTACCTGGATTCTCTCTAGGCTTTTTCTCCACCCTATCTGATAGTACCAAGATTTTGATTCAGCTACGTAGTGGTGGAGAGAACCGGCAGCCTCTTCGACCATGTTTTGCGATGGACAGCAGATATACGTATTTTCAGAGAGGGGGGTGCACTCTTGTCCTCCAAGAAGCATAGCGGTGAGAGCCTGTTCTTGAACGTAGTGTGTTCCTTCTCTTTCGATCATTGTCTTACACCAATACTCCACCTGCTCCCAATCAATAGAATCACTTTGAAGTCCGCAGATTCCAACATTGACTCGTTCGGGAAGTTGGCACCCAGCGAGTTCTTGGAGAAGTTCGAGTGAGTAGCCATAGCTTGTTATGCAGTCGAGCATATACATGGGAGTAGTTGGGTGTTGGAGCCATTGAAGAAGCTCTGACGGTTCACGAAAGAAAAGCATGTCAGAATCGAGTACGAGCCTCCATCCGTTGTGTCCACAATGGATGTCGAGAAGTTTTTTGAGATGGGGATATTCTTTTCTCCGAGCGTGAAGTGACGGAAAGAGTTGTGGAGGAAGATGTTCAACAAGTGTTTCCTCGGATTCTTGAGAAGAAATGATGGTTATCCAAGGAAAAAGTGCCCGAAGAGTATCTTGTTGATGTGAGGTGAGGCTACCATCATCGAAGAGTCGAAATTGTAAGGGAAGTGATGTGTGAGCCTGAAGCGTATAAGCGCAAAAGCAGGTTTGATGCCAGTATTGACTTCCTGTGAGGAAACAAACTTCGTGCAGAGGTTGTGTTGTTTGAGGGAGAGGCTTAAGGCGTTGTGCCTGACGGCGCATGAGTGCATGACCTCTGCGACTTTGTAGGGTTCGGAAAAGTCCTTGAGAGAAAGTTTTCTGAAGAACTGATCGAGGAGCGTAAAACGTGTGATAGAGAAGCTTCCCAAGTCCTAGATTGCTGAGGAGGAGATGGAGGGAGTTTTTTGCCAAGGTGAAGCTCTCTACCCGTCGAATGGAGGAAATCAGTATATACCCCGTAACCTCAGGTTTGTCGTGCTCTCGGAGTATGGTGCAGCGTATCATGGTGTGAAAGCTTGTCGCTTTCACGCGTATTTCCCCACGGGGTATATTTGTCTTCCCCAGGGAAATACGATGCTCACGCATCATATTTCCCGTGCGGCGTCCCCGAGGACGCCTCGCAGCTACTACGCAGCTGATATACTCAGTGAGCTTTTCTCCGACAAACCTGTGGTCACTGAGTATATATAGTATGACAGGTGTTTTCGTGAGGGCAAGGTAAAGTGCCACCACTTGTGGTGGCATTTGCGTATCATTCCTGAATTTTTCCTCCAAGACTATCGAATAACCCGCATGAGGATGACCAGCGAATAAATGACGGGGTATCTCTCCAGGCTTTATACCGAAAGAAGGATCGCAGTTTCCGTAGGGGAACACTCCAGGTCGGTATTGAGTCCCATGGAAGTATGTCGTGTTTTTTGAGAACTTCGACCCACGAGCGAGATGTCGAGTACGCCATTTTGGAGAGATAGTTGCGAGTGACTCGTTTGGGGGCAATGAGATGCTCCAGAATGAGAGTTGGTGAATAGGCCACTTTCCAACCCTCTTTCATGATAGTGAGGATGATATCGTTATCCCCGCTTGAACTCAGTTGTGTGCCACATCGATCACTGATTGGCGTTGATGTCGTAGAGCAAGCGAGAGCATATTGTTGAGCTGCCTTGGAGTGGAGCACCATGCCGGCACCAATGGGTGCGAATTCGGGATAGTCTTGAAGTGATTGAGGATCGGACACGATATCAGAGAAGATCTCTTCATCTCCAAGATCTCGAATGGCGAGGTAAGAAGAAAACTCTTCTATCCAGTCGGGAGGAGGAGACTCAAACAGAGGAAGTGCTTTGCCCCCAAGAGCTCCTAGTTGGCTATCGTTTTGAAAAAAATCTAGTGATCGTTCGAGATATGCTCTGTGAAGCTTATTATCATCGTCCACAAAACAGAGTACAGCTCCTGAAGCTTCTTTAATTCCACATAGTCGTGCAGACGTAAGCCCCGTTTGAGATTCACGAACAATCTTTGCATTGGGGTGCCAAGAGAGGTCGCATTGTTTGACAAGATCTGGATCTGGTGTGGCGTTATCAATAAGAATGAGCTCCCATTGGTCAAGAGGGAGCGTTTGATCTTGTAGGGCCCGAAGAACTTGGGAAAGTATCGGCAGTCTCGGTGAATAGGTTGGAAGAAGCACAGAACACGATAAGCTCATGGAGATAGAATCATAGAGGAATGAGGAGTTGTAAAGCCCGATAATTCGTAAGGCTTTCCATCAACTGCTGGTATAGGATAGCATACCGTCGAGGAGTAAAAGTATGGACCTCTTACGATACAGTAAAGGAGATTACTCACCCGAAGCAACGATGGTGCGACAGGTGCTTTGGTATTTTGTAGGTGCCCCAATCGTATCTTCTTCTTTATTGCCTTTTTCTTCCCTGAAGATATCTCTGCTTCGTTTCTTTGGTGCTACCATTGGCTCTGGAGTTCGAATCAAACCAGGTGTTCGTATAAAATTTCCCTGGAAACTCTCTATTGGAGATTCTTCTTGGGTAGGAGAGGGAGCGTGGATTGACAATCTTGCTCCTGTTACCATTGGTTCGAACTGCTGCATTTCTCAAGGTGCTTATCTCTGTACAGGAAATCACGATTGGTCAAAGCCAACATTTGATCTGAAGACTCAAGCTATCACTGTTGAGGACTGTTGCTGGGTAGCAGCGCACACGAGGCTTAGTCCTGGAACACTCCTCAGGGAAGGTGTCGTGCTGACCCTCGGAAGTGTAGCCACAGGAGAGTTATCTGCTTGGACTATTTATTCAGGCAATCCCTGCGTAGCAACCTCAGAGAGGTCACGCACTTGACCAAAGTGTTGCTGATAAATCAGAGTTTTTATCCAGATATTGCTGCAAGTGGCCAGTACTTAACGGATCTTGCCATCGCCCTACAGCAACAAGGCGCACAGGTCGAAGTGCTCACATCTCAGAAAGCCTACGTTGAGCAAGGAAATACGATATTTCCGCCTCGTGAGACGTACAACGGCATTACCATACGAAGGATTTCCTTGCCTGGATCGCGGTGGCGATTACGTTACCTCCGTATGATCAGCTCTATGCTTCTCAATATTTCATTCATGTTTGCCTATATATTTTCACCTCGTCGGGACCGTGTTGTTGTCTTGACATCCCCACCTCTTCTTTTCTGGTTCATTGCGCTAGCGAATATCTTTGTACATCGCTCCAAGCTTTATTCATGGTCGATGGATATCAACCCACAACAGGCGATAGAGACTGGTTGGGTAAAAAAAGGTGGCGTCTTTGCCAAGTTTCTACTTGCTTTCAACGCTTTTTTTCTTCGAAGAGCAAAGAAGATCTTTGTTCTTGATGAAGCCATGCGGGAATGTTTGCTTGATAACGGATTGAGTGAAGAGCGGCTTGAGGTTTTGCCTCTTTGGGCAGATCGGGATCGGCTTGGACCACTACCACCGCACGAGAATGCTTTTCGTCGAAAACTTCTCTCCGACATGGAGCCTGAGACGTTTATTGTGATGTATTCGGGAAATCACAGCATTTGTCATCCGCTCAGTACTCTTCTTGAAGCTGCTCGTGAGTTGCAGCAGGAGCGGATCCTCTTTCTTTTTGTAGGAGGTGGTGCACGATATAGTGAAGTAGAAAGTTACAAAGAAAGACACAAGCTTCAAAATATTGTTTGCCTTCCTTATCAACCGGCAGAAAATCTCCAACAATCTCTTAACGCCGCGGACCTTCATGTCGTATCTATGGGAGAATCGTATGTGGGGCTTGTCCATCCGTCGAAGCTTTATGGAGTTTTAGCTACGTCAACACCGATTTTGCTCTTGGGTCCTCAGCAGTGTCCGCTGGCTGGGGTTATTCTCAAGCACAATCTTGGGGTAGTTGTGGAACATGGGGATAGCGAAGGTGCTCGTGACGTAATTTCACGGTTTGCTTCTCTGCCGGTAGAGGAATACGAGCAGTATCGTCAGCGAGTCGAGGAGACGAGTAAACTGTACGACCGAGAGTCCCGGGCAGGTGATTTGGCTCGAGCGATCTTGGAGTAACTTATTTTCGGTGATAGTGGTAATAGGAGCTTTTGCGGTAGCGGTATCCGGAATGCCAGTAATTATCCATCCTGGCAGTATCATTTAAGACAAGGCCGAGAACATTGGCTCCGACCTGCTTGAGTCTACCGACGGCTGACTCAGCAACTTCTTTTGAAGTTTCTCCACTACGAATCACAATAGCAACACCATCAACATGCTGTGCCATGAGGAGTGAATCTGCAACTGGTCCTACCGGAGGAGAGTCAACAATCACGTAGTCAAATGATTCTCCCATTGCATCGAGGAATTTCATCATTTTCTCAGAGCGAATAAGAGCTGCTGGATTCTCCGATGGTGTTCCTGCGAGTAGTAGGAAGAGATCATCTATTCCGCCTTTAATGACGAGATCTTTGAGTTCGTTTCGTCCCTCGAGGAAATCCGTTAAGCCCTGAGTCCCTTTGGGGAGTCCAAAGTAACTCTGAATATTTGGTAACCGTAGATCAGCATCAATAAGAAGGGTTCGCTCCCCAAGCTGAGCAAGCGTCGCGGCGAGGTTCACCGCGAGAGTGGTTTTCCCATCTCCTTGTTGACCGCTTGTCACAAGGATGCGCTTTGGTGAACCTTGCGATGAAGTAAGGGTTGCGAGCACAGCACGAAATGATTCACTCTCGCTTGAAAATGGAGCAGAGAATGGAAGTATCGGGCTTGCTTTACTTAAATTAACTGTCGGCACTTTACCAGGCCCAGCTGGTTGTACGGGGGAATCGAGAACTTCGTCGCGTTCGATGATTTCGGTATCTTCAGGCCCTTTTCTCTCAGCCATACCTTTACTGAGCTTTGTCGCATCACGTGAGAATTGGGGTATGACGCCTAGTACAGGTGTTCGTGTTACCGTTTGAAGATCGCTGACGTTTCGTACTCTATTGTCGAGATAATCAAGTAAGAAAGCGAGAATGACACCAAGCATTCCTCCAAGAAGACATCCAGTCCAAAGATTAGATGTTTCATTTGGACTAATGTGATGTGTTGGAGCATATGCTTTATCAATGAGCACAACAGTATCTTGTTGGCTCTCAGCGTTAATCATGGCGTCTTCAAGACGTTGTGAAAGACTTTCTTGAACTTCTCGAAGTGACTCAACGGTTTGTGTGAGTTGATCTTGCTTGAGCTTATGTTTGCCGAGTGCTATTTGCTCAGTATGGAGATTTTCAAACTCATTTCGTAGAAATTGTTCACGATCCGCTGCTGCTTTGTAAGCATTCTTAGCCATTTTTACTCGTTGGCGTCCCAAGTCGCGAAGCGCGTCTCTTGAGGTTTCAATGCTTATTTTGAGAGAGCTCAAATAACTATTATTCCGGCTCCCGAGCTGATTTTTGAGGCGTTCATATTGTCGCTCTTGTTGGGCGATATCAACGAGTCGATTCGTTAGTGATGAACCTCCGATCGCATCTGCACCTCCAAGCCCTCTTGATTTTCGAATCTCACGATATTGAGCTTCAGCCGCAGATTTTTGGAAAATTGCTTCGTTAAGTCTTTGGACGAGACCTTCATACTTGTTCGCGAAGGTTTGTTCGATAATTTTGTTACTCGAGGCACCGAGTGCATTCAGTTCTGCATGAGCGAGTCGCTTTTTCTCGGCCTCTGTTACTTTTTGGCTTACATCCGTAAACTTTTCTTGCAGGAATGCAAGGTTAATATTGGCAGCACTTTGCCGGCGTTCTGTCACAAGCTTTATGAATGTATTCGCATGCGCGTTTGTGAGCACAGCTGCCATTTCCCGATCTGTCGTCGTGGCATAGATCATGACCAGATCAGTTTGATCAAGTGGACGAAATGAAATGAGGTTGAGGTATCCGCGAAGAATTTGAACGGGTATCTTTGTTTCCTTGGAGAGTTCTTTTCCTCGGGTAAGAAAAGTATAAATACCAGGAAAATCGCGTAGAACTTTTTCAGCTAATGTGAGGCTTTTGAGTAATCGAATCTGAGTGTTACGATAATTTCCGGAATTTGTTTCCTCTCTGAGGGTCGAACTTGTTGGTCCTTCGAGCGCCGGTACATAACTCCCAATGTCGATCATGGCCGAACTTCTATAGAGGCGTGGTGTTCTGCTGGTTTGATAGAGCGCGAGCACAATACCAATTACCACCATAGCAACGATGACCGCCCAATGCCTCAGAAGTACAAGAGGATATTCTTTTAAGCTTCGTTCGTAAGATGCACCATACCCGTAGCCGCTTGTGTAGCGGTTCGCCTCTGTATGTGGCGCTACAGGTGTTACCCAACGCTCTTGATCTTCATGCGTTGGCTTCCCCGTCTGTTCAAGCTCCGGGTCATGCTTTTTCATGTTATCACCATCCCACCTGGTGTATGAACTGCGGTACTTCTAGTGGTGGGGCCCTTCAACTTTTTCGAACCGATTAACCGGTTCAAACGTCTGTACTACTCTTGCTTTGAAAAAGGAGCTGAATCTTTTTTGCTTCCCGATTCACATCTCATTTTTGTGCAAACAACTTTTGGATGTCTCTTGGATCGACAAAGCCTCCAAAAAACTTAAAGACCATCGTACATTGGAAGCTAAGTTCTTAATCTTCAGAGGGCACTCTTCTATGATTTAAATGGGAGAAGAGGTCCATCTAAGAGTAATTTCCACTTATATTTCAGGATGTTACGAGTTTTTCGTATTTTTTTCTCAACATGCTGTAATCACTCATTTTTTTAATTGCCAAATTCTCGAGCTATAATCGTATTTCCCTCACATAATTAGCACTTACGCTCAAAAGAGATGTGGTGAACTCAGTACATGGAGAGGAGTTTTCCTGCAGACAGCCCTTAGCCGCGCTATTACTCTTAAGGAGTGATACTCATTGAGTCAGCAGCCTATAAATATATTTTCATTTTTTTGATCGGCTATGTCTTTTCGTGGGCATTAACTCCGCTTATTCGCAAGTGGGCGCTCTCGTTAGGGGTGGTGGACATGCCAGGGGAGCGGAGGCCTCATTTACAGCCCACACCTCGCTGTGGTGGGGTGGCAGTTTTTATAGCCTTTCACCTCAGTTGCTATGTTGCGTTTGTCACGGTTGGTCCTCTTGGATTAACGAGTGAAGGTAGTTTGCTTGATTTTCAGTGGTGGCTGCTACTTTTGAGTTCTTCTTTCGTACTGCTCTTGATTGGTCTCTATGATGATTTTAAAGAGCTTGGCGCTGTCATTAAACTCCTCGGCCAGATTGTTGCTGCTGCCATTATGTTCTTCTTTGGTGTTCGGTTTGGTGGAGTTTTTGGATTTGAGCTGTCCCCGTTTTTTGACTTTCTGACAACTATTATCTGGCACGTTGCAATCATTAATGCGTTCAATCTTATTGATGGACACGATGGAGTAGCTACTGGCCTTGCTGCTATTGCCGCACTTGGAATAGGTGGTACGTTTATTTATAGGAACTTACCGCTTGAGGCATTATTGCTGTGTGGTTTTATTGGAGCATGCTTAGGTTTTTTACGGCACAATTATCCCCCAGCAAGTATTTTTCTCGGTGATTCGGGGAGTATGTTTCTCGGCTTTACGCTGGCAAGTATCACGCTTTCAACAAGCTCTAAAGGGACAGGCTTGGCAGCACTCTGGGTTCCACTCTTTGCCCTTGGAGTTCCGATTTTTGATACCATGCTGGCGATCGTACGTAGATCTGGTCGAGTTCTTTTAGATGCCATTGAAGGAAATCCCAATGAGGGCGGAGTGATGTCGGCTGATATCGAGCATGTGCATCACCGATTAGTGCAGCAAGGATTTAGTGCTCGTACGGTTACCTCTATTCTCTATATAGCAAATATCTCTCTTGTGTTCGTGGGAATGCTCAGCCTTATTTGGCGGGATAGCGCCTTAGGAATGTTCCTTGTTCTTTTCATCGTGGGCGCCTTTATCACTCTCCGCCACATTGCTCAAAAAGAAGTACTGCAAGTAAGTACCGTTTTAGTTGAAATTAACAGCCATGCTCATTTGCGGCGCGCAGCAACCCTTGTCTATCTCTTCTTTGATAGTGTTGTGATTGTACTCCTTTTAATTTTCTATGATACGCTCATTACCTATTTCTTTTTGCCGCATTGGCTCATAGCGTTGTCGAATCCTTTACTCCTTGTGGCTGTTTCACTCAGCGCTCTTATCGTTTTATTTTTGCCTCCCTATCGTTCTTACTTGTCTCAACAGGAGCTTTCCGTTGTAGGGAAACGAGCTCTTCTCTTGAGTGCTTGGTTATTTCCACTTCTCGGTATTCTCTTTGTTCGTCGATATGGGACGAGTGATATTTATGGGACACTTCTTTTGTTTCTTGGTATTACGACACAAGCGCTTCTCTTAGTTCGATTTTTTCCTCAAAAAATTCTACGCTCTACCCTCTCTAAGAAAACCTCCTAAGAAGAACTCGTAATTTTTATACAGATCTTATTCAAATCTACCTACCCCTCAGAAATAACGCTCCCATTTCGAATGCTCAGGGACAAAAGACTCGATTTATTCCTATGAACTGTTCTTCTTATTCTTTTGGCTGAAGCGAAGTATGGCCGGAGATCTATTAGAGAAGATATTGTTTGCGGTATACAAGAAGTGGTGAGTTATAGCTCCTCGCTGGCAAGTTTACGTGTGCAGCGAGGTCTGAGTAAAACAAGGACGAGTTTAACGCAAAGTTTTGAGCGGTTATCGTCGGGAATGCGCATCAATCGCGCTAGTGATGATGCTGCTGGTCTTGCGCTTGCCACTACAATAAACAGTGATCAACAGGTTCTTCAACAAGCCCTCAGAAATACAAATGATGGGATCAGCCTGGTTAACGTAGCTGAAAGTGGCGTCAATCAACTTTCAACGATAACTCAAAGGCTTCAAGAGCTCGCGCAGAGCGCATCAAATGGCTCTCTTTCAAGCTCACAACGCGAAGCACTTGATTCTGAAGCTCAAGCACTTTCAGAAGAATTCAATCGCGTGATATCTACCACCTCTTACAATGATCTTGATGTTTTAGGTGTTGATTTTGGCTCGATCTCAATTCAGACAGGGTACGGAACGACCGGGAGCGTTGGTTTTGCTCTCGGAGACAAAATTTCTCGCACTATTGGGACAGGAGAGTTTGAAGACCCATCATCAGTTATTGGTGCAAGTGTTTCAGATGTTGAACAAGGTGATGCGAATGGTGATGGCATACTGGATCTGTATTATGCACGTGGTGGAAGTGTTGTCCTAAGATTTGGAAATGGTGACGGTACGTTTGGAAGTGAAAATACTGCATATACTTTTGGAAAGTTTGATACCATCGTAGCCATTGCTGTTGGTGATTTTAATAATGACGGATTTGTAGATGTGACTGGCGGAGATTCAGATGGTGATTTTTTTCTTGCGACATCAGACGGTGATGGCACATTTACAGAGACATATGAGCCATTTACAGCGGTTGGATATTTGCTAAGTGATCTTGAAGTTGCTGATTACGATGGCGATGGAAACTTAGATATTTTTGCCGTTCAAGAAGGAAATACATACAATTCAAGTGTCATGTTCGGAGATGGAGCGGGTGACTTTTCTTCGAATACATCTATAGCGCAAAATAAGATAGATGATGCAACTATTGGTGACTTTGATGGTGATGGGACTATTGATCTTGCGACATCTTGGGGGACAGTTACTACTGTCTTCTTTAATAATGGAGATCAAACCTTTCAGGGGGGGGAAGTCGTGGGAACGGCATCTGCTGGAGTGAGCTCAGGAGATATTAATGGTGATGGTGTTGATGAGCTAGTGACCTTTAATGGAGCAACTATCGTTACGCACACATATGAGGAAGGATCATTTTCTCAAGATCAAACATTAACGCAAGAGACTCCCGTCACTGCAGTTACCTTTGCTGATATTGACATTGATGGCAACCTTGATCTTCTCAGTCTCGAGAATAACAAATCTGTACATGTGAGGTTTAATACGGATGGTATTATTGGCGAAGAGTATTCGAGTAAAACAATAGGAACTGGCTTAGATAGCATTGCCATAGGTGATTTCAATGGAGATGGTGTCTCTGATCTCTCTGCTTCAGGAACAGGTGGCCTCTATGTCAGTATAGGAGACTCGGAAGAATCGAATACTATAGATCCTATTGATATCTCAACTCAGGCAGGAGCTCTTGAAGCTATGAATACTCTTGATGAGATTTCTGCTCGGGTGACTACTGAACTAGGAGTCATTAGTGCGGCACAAAGCAGACTCCAGTCAGCATTCGCTAACTTAGGTACAACGGTTGAGAATTTAGATATTGCACAAAGTAGAATCCGCGATGCTGATATAGCTCAAGAAACAGCAGAACTTGTTCGAAATCAAATCCTCTCTGATACAGGTACAGCAATTTTAGGGCAGGCCAACATTGTTCCTCAAGTAGCCCTTGATCTCTTGAGGGCGAGTGAAACGGGTAACTCCGAATAATGCATCTTAGATCCTTGCTCTTGCACTTGATCTTTTTCTTGCTCTAAGAAAACTTTGAGCAAGAGCAAGAGCAAGAGCAAGACGAAGGGAGAATTATTTCAGTTGGTCGAAGAAATCTTTTAGGAAATCGCCACAAACGCGACAGATATCGGTGGTCGTGATAATGCCAATGAGTTCCTCATTCTTTGTGACAAGACACGAACCAATTCTGTGAGAAGCCATATAGTTGAGAACGATATCGAGCCGTTCTTCAGCGTCTGTAATATATGGATCTGAGCCACAGACATCTGCTACACGAATAGATTCTTCCTCTGTGATGTGCTTTGCAAGAGAAAGGGCGAGTGCCACATCACGTTGAGAGAGAATACCGATAACTTGATCGCCATCACGTACAGGAAGATGGCGAACATTTCTATGTTCCATCTCTTTTTTTGCCTCGACAACGCTCGTGTCTGGATGGATACAGAATGGAGCGGGGGTCATCATTCCTTCAAGCGAGAGTCGTGAGTCCATAGGTAGTGTTCTCCAGGTAATCTATTCCTCTTTAGGAGAACAAAAAGAATAAAAAAAAACAAGTCTGGAGCGGATGAAAAGTTGAAGGGACGAGAGCGTCGGAGAACCATTTCCTCCCAAGCCTTGCGGGGGCGTACCGGCTGATACGCCCCCGCGGGTTCTGTCATGGTAGAAGTGAAAACCACAGAGAGCAGAGTTCAGAACCAAACGAGCAGAGCACACAGACCTGAAAGGATGATGCAGATATTTTACTCGTGGCCTCGAAAACGCTCATAAGAAAACCGAGAAGAAGAAAGAGTAGGGCTGCGGCATGAAAGACGATAACCAGGTCTAGAGCCCAGATTTGGGATAAGTATCCAGATGCCACCAAAATGACCAGAAATGGCGCGATAAGAAAGAGCAGGAAGATGTAGTATCCCAGGCTATCAGAGCGGCACTCCCAAACTGCTTCAAACTCAACAATGTGAGCAAGCAAAAAGAGCGTATAGGCTCCAAGCAGTGGCCAGATTGGTATACCAAACGCTGCCTGTGACCAGTCCGAACCAGGGAGGCTTACACTTGAAGCGAGCATAAATGCTATCAGAGACGTTGCAAACCAACATCTTGCAGCACGCATACCTCTTCTTTGCAGGCCTGCTTCTCGGTTTCCCCAGACCCAGTAGAGCTTTCCAATCGCCAGACAGTACAGAGAAACGGCAATAAGCATCAGGGGATGTTCTAAGCCGTGTTTGATGATGAACACAAAGGGGCTAAGAAAGGTGAGTACGGAAAATACTCTCCAGAGCCGTTGTCGTTGTTTAGCCTCAGTCAGCTGAGCCATTGTTCTTTCTCCTCGGTTTTGATGTCTTTTCAATTGCGTTCGTCAGAAAGATGCTTTCTGACGAACGCAATACATCAAAGAAGAAAGAAAACCTTAGAAACGATCTCGTCCATCTCTTAGTCCTTGGGAAAAATGAGGATGCAACAGATGGACAAAATCACAAAAGAAAGAATGTAAACTACTCAAACAAAGGGGGGTAAGGAGCGTAGGAATTATCCTAGCGCACAAAGAGTGCATGTCAAGTAAAGAGGGTTATCTCTTGATCTCGGAGATTAGCCGTTTCCTCCGGTATTAAGCGGGACTACGCTGGCTTCGCCACCGTCGGCCGCAGGGTCATCGTCTTCACTGTCACCTTGGCCACCATTGGCGTCACCACCAGGGCCTGAAAAAGCACTGCCGCCTTCACTTTGACCAGGTTGGACACCAACACCGGCTTGACCGTCCTCTTCGGAAGCAGCCCCATCGCCACTATCATCACCAACATTTGGAGAGACTTCATCTGAATTTTGAGTCGCTGATGTCGATCCACCTGCTTCGAGAACAGATTGTTGTATGGATGCGTATCGTGAGTCTAGTTCTGAACCTGAGCGTTGTAAGCTTAAAAATGCAGCCGCTACAATGAAAAAGAGAAGCAGTCCGTATTCAGCAAGTGATGCTCCACATTCTTGATGATGAGCTTTATGTGTGAAAGTAAGAAAATTCATGAGAACCCCCGTGCTCATTATTGTTACACCCGAACTTCTCTTTCC
The DNA here is from genome assembly GCA_030428205.1 of bacterium. Classification (GTDB taxonomy): domain Bacteria; phylum Bdellovibrionota_C; class UBA2361; order UBA2361; family RFPC01; genus JAUIBK01. Next base: position 23,383 of record JAUIBK010000023.1, on the reverse strand, counting down.
AGAGACCTTGATATCTTAATGACTCTCACCCTATCTCAGGAGAGATCGTGCAAGTAACATTCCAAAAAGTCTTATCCCAAGAAGTAGATCAGGGAACGGATTTCTCTGAAAATAAGGCTTAGTCTGAGAATAATACTCTCATGAGAGAGGCTTTCTCTTGGCTATCCATTCTTCCCCATTGGAGCAATAACTGGTGGTGTACTTTGTTCTCCTTCAGGAATAGTTGTGATTGGATTTGTCTCACTATCGTACATGGTTGCAGAACTTGAGCCTCCGGCAGAGACTTCGCTACTCATATAGGCGTACTTTTCGGAAAGCTCGTTGCCCATAGAGCCTGTAGCGACGAGTGAGCTAGCAACGAGAAGGAAGATGACGAGCGCCGTTTCGAGAATAGAGGCACCGCATTCATTACGTAAGTTTAGCGTTGTTGATTGTTTAAGAGATTTCATTATTACCCCCGTAATAATTTTTCGTACACCCAAATCTCTCTCCCCAGAGAAATTGCTTTACACACCCGGTGAGTATCTCAAGCAAGAAGTATTCCCTTTTTCATGCTTTGAGGAGAAAAGAAAGGGTACTCTTTCTGGATACACGAGCCTAAAAGAGCTCTTATCCGTGTGTATTATTGTATCTGGGGATGTCTTACGATTGCTTCTCGATTTTTGCACAATTCGTGCAAAAAAGTGTACTTCTGCGAGAAATTCCTACTTTGTGTCCTTTTTGAGCTCGTCGCTTAAAGGTGTGTAACTAAAGGCTGTTAGGGAGACTTCAGCACCCCCTTCTTTACCCTCAAGTTCGCGATTAACGTCTTTATCAAACTGAGAAAGGAAATCTCGAGCTTTTTTGTGGAATTCCTTTCCTTCTCTGATCATCCATTTTCTGATTTTTGGAAGCGATTCAACGATGATGTTATCGTAAACAGTACGGATATGAAGGTTATTGACCTCTGGATCTTCATAGAAAGTCTCATCTACGGCATCAATAAGTGAAGTCATGTCGTCAGAGGCGAGCTCAAATGCTTTTTGAAGGTCGCCTCGAGTTGTATAGAGCTGTTTTACGAGCCGTACACCTCTTGGTGTCTCCTCGATGTAACCTAGCCTCTGAAGGTCGTAGAGAGCAGCTCCTGGATGAATGTGAGTACTGACGGATCGGACCAGATCTGCAAATTCACTCTCGTCAGTTTTATACGTTAAAACACGGGGTTTTCCAGCTTTAGTAGTAAAGTGCTTATCGTGTCTCCAGTGCAGTACAATACGGCTCGAGACAGTTTGCGGGTCTTTCTTTCTTTCTTGTGGAGTCCTGCGGTGAATGTTGGTTACATCAACACGTCTGATACCAGTAAGTACGCTGAGGCGACTGGCGTTGACCTTACCACCTTCACGGATGATCTCGTCCTCGGCGGCTTCCACAAAGACAATCTTAGCAATGTGGGTTAAATCCTGCATGGAGTACGACCTACGTATACAGAACTGTATAATTGGTCGTAATAACTTACGGAGCACCTCTTCACGAGGTGAGAGTTGATTTTGAGCTGACGTCATAACCCTATAAGTATGCTACTTCCCTAAATGTACGTTAAATGCGCTTTTTGTATTCTACCCTTCTTATGGGCAGTTCAGCACTAGAGAAGCGTAGAAAAATCATAAGTCATTGTAATTACAGTGTTTAATTGTGCTACTTCCTCGCTCTCAAATATCTATCGGCAATTCTCGGGATTTAGAAAAGATATGGCTGCACAAAAAATACATTTTTCTGTCATCTTCATTGAGTAGTGATTTTACCTGGGATACCTTAAGAAATTACCGCAAAAGGTTCATACCTCCGCACTGTAGATTTCAATTCTCCTCAGCTGGAGGCTCTCTTTTTCATCAACCAATACTGGGTAGAAGCAACGAAAGCACTGTACGACTTCAATCGTACAGTTTGAATAGATCAACTCAACAACACAATACAACAGAAATGAAAGGGGGTTCACATGAAACTCCACGTCCTTCTTGCTGTGATGCTTTTGGTTTTCTGCCAAAGTGTATTGGGGCAAGAAACTGATGCTCGAGTGATTTCCTGGGACAATCTGAGCGATCCGCCGCCTTACGCAATTGCCTGGAACCAGGATGATCTCGAAAGGGTAAGTTACGAACGTGACACACTGATCGTGATCGACGCCTTTGAGTCAAACCGGAGTTCGACGCTCAACGGAGTAGCGCAGCAAGCGTTGCGTGACCTGATTGAGGCTCGTGAACAGGGACACTACTTGGTCTATGTCACTGGCTTGACCGACGAGTCTACTCGTCCTCAGTTTGGTGATACGGATAACAAGATCCTCGAAGATCAGCTCGCTGAATCTCGAGCAAGAGCTGGACGCAACTGGCTCGAGCGTCATGCTGGAAACTGGGACTGTCGACTCAGCCCGGCTCCACACTACGATGATGCTGGAGTACGAGGTATTGCAGTCCAGATCTGGAAGGAGCGTTACACGGAACTCGATCGAGAGTTTCAAAGAGAGATAGAGGATCGCCTCTCCGAGACCCGTGATGATGTCAAGGGACTTGAAGACGACGTCAACGATGTTAAGGGCGAGGTTGCCTCTATCTCTTCGCTTCAGTTTCGCGCAGGTGTGGGACTCTTTGGGTTTCACATTCCGGGGAAATTTGGTGTCAGAGCACCTGGTATCCAAGTTGAACTGCGAAGCGGGCAGCTCGGGATTTATGGATCCATTGCTTCAACGAGGGGCCTCGATAGTGATGAACACTACGCAACCCTCGGGCGCTTTGGAGCTCTTTGGCAGATCAACTCGCTGTTCTCTGTGAATGGTGGGTTCGTCAAAGGCAAATGGGTCGACAACTCCCCTGGAGTGTTTGACACCGTCTCAGGAGGCGAGGCCGGACTCGGTTTCACTCCAATCTCGGATCAGCACTGGAGTGTCGAACTTGGAGGTTCTTGGGGCTACTACGATGTGATCTCAGATCGCACCGTTGAGCTTGACCAGGGAATTCTTCATTACGGCGAAAAACGTGGCAGTTACGGCGGAGGAAACTACCGTCTTCTGATTGCTTACGCGTTTTAAGTCACCCAATAGCAATATACATCAAACGAAAGTGAAAGGAGCTTCACGTGCAACTCAATAAGCCGTGGGTACGGTTGCTGTTGTTTGGGGTTGTCGTGAGTCTCGTCGCCATTGCGTGTGACGATACATCTCGTACGGCCTTTGAGCCGTATGACGACGACTACCAACAAGAGCCCGACACACTTGATCAGGACCCTGACTCTACCGTTGATTCCACATCAACGAGAGTCACGTTGGGATGTAACGGGTGGACGACCATTCATGGTGGATGGACGACACTTGTATCCAACAACCCCGACTCGAGCTCTGCTTTGCTGGCAGACTCGATCCAAATTCCCTCGGTCACCGAGGGGATTTGGGAAGTTGAGCTCGAAGTTGAGCTCCGTTACGACGGAGACTCTACGGAAGAGCTCTTCGAAGCTGTCGCCTTCATGTTTTCACGGAGTGACCAGCTCTGGGGCACCTGGCTGTGGGAGGAAGTTCCCGCGCAGTGGCACCCGGACAACTGTCCGACTGTTGGCGACATGCAAGGATTGAGCGGTACTACAACGGTGCTGCTCAAGGGAGAAATCGGGCCGGAAGATTCCGGTAGGTGGTATCAGTTGGTGGCTGAGCACGGATGGAGCTCTCGAGCATCCTTTCCGTGTATTAATCCGCCAAGTGGAGCATCTGATCAGTTCCGAAATTCGATTGAAATCGGGCTGAGTAGGATGCGCTTCTGTGAGAAAGAAGAGACACCGCCTGGCGATTCATTGGAATGCGACGAGTGGACGACTGTCTACGACGGCTGGGCAACTCTTGTCTCCAATGATCCCGACTCCACAGTGGCGTTCCTGGCAGATTCAGTACAGGTACCTTCTGTTTCTGAAGGATGTTGGGAAGTTGAGCTTGAGGTAACTCTCCGTTACGACGGGGACGATATAGAAGAGCTCTTTGAGACCGTGGCCTTCATGTTCGAGCGCAAGGACTATCTCTGGGGAACTTGGTTGTGGGAAGAAATCCCGACCGAATGGAACCCGGAGGACTGTGAGACTGTCGAAGATCGTGAAGGACTAACGGGAACAGCCACGGTTGTTCTCAAAGGAGAAATTGGACCGGCAGACTCAGGCAGGTGGTACCAGTTGGCAGCCATACACGGATGGAGTTCGCGAGAATCCTTTCCGTGTATCGATCCTCCAAGTGGAGCAAATGCCGAGTACCGAAACTCGATTGAAATCGGGACCAGCCGAATGCGTTTCTGCCAGAAACAGTGAACTTTCTTTCTCCTCTTGAGCCACTTCAAACCTCGCTTTCTTGCTTCCCACTCGCTTAAAGGTTTGACGCGGCTCACCCAGAGGACCCCCTATGCTTGCATAGCGCGGGTCCTCTTCCATTCTCTCCGTCATTGATGAGATAGAAGATCTCGTAAATGAATTGCCCCAGGCTGCAACGCTGACTTGCTCTCTTATAGGTTACGCCAATTGAGAATTATAACGCGAAGTACGCGAGGTACGCGGAGGTATCGAACCCTACGTACTTTCGGTTTGAAATTAGACTTAATGAAGTCTGTAACAGTGGAATAGGGATTGGTCCTAGGGTGAATTGTGGTCAAGGTCGGAGTGTACAATAATCATCACATTGAAAGTGTGCTTGCCAAGAAAACGAAGTAATCAGAACTATGCCTGAGCTCCCAGAAGTTGAAAGTACCGTTTTACGAGTAGAACCAGCGCTCGTGCACAACTCGGTTGAGGATATATGGGTGGGTTGGAAAAATTCACTCCAAAATGAAACACGAGCCTCGTTTCTAAAAAAAATAAGAAAGAGCAAGATTATTCAGGTACAAAGACGTGCCAAATATATATGGCTCACATTTGAGAACTCACAACATCTCTTTATTCATCTCCGTATGAGCGGAAACCTTCTCGTCAAACCTGCCCATTATGAAACTCATTGCCATGATCGAATAATTGCTACGCTCTCAAACGCCCAAAAGCTTGTGTTCCGTGATACCCGAAAATTTGGTCGTTGGAGATTAGTCTCTGATACTGAAGAAATCACAGGTAAGCTTGGTATTGAGCCATTAGAAAGAAAATTTTCTGCAAGAACATTGAGAGAACTTTTGAGGAGGAGAAAAGGTGCAATAAAGCCATTGCTCCTCAATCAGTCAGTAGTTGCTGGCCTTGGTAATATTTATGTCGATGAGGTGTTGTGGAAGAGCCGGATTTTACCAACCCGCATTGCCAGCACACTCACAAGTGAAGAGTGCAGCGAATTGGTGAGCGCCATAAAAGAAACACTGAGAGAGGCTATCCGACTCCATGGGACAGACTTTGGCGATAAGGTTGTGACCGAAGGAGGCAGCTATCAACCTCTGGCCTATGGAAGGCAGGGGCAGGCTTGTTTTCGTTGCCAGCAGCAGATAAAGAGGGCTGTTATTGCTCAAAGAAGTTCTTTTTATTGTGGGAACTGTCAGCAGTAGAGATTTTTCTCTATGGAATGTACCATCGATTACCTCGGGGGATGGAGCTCAAAAGGGGCTCGCATGCTGTAATATATTGATATTGCTTGTGATAATATGAAGAAAACAGCATTGATAAAACCAATAGAAAAGTGCACAAATAATGCAACACCCCTCGAAGAGCTTCCATAATATTTGTAAATCTGCACAAATTGTGCGATTAATAATGCAACCCCCTCGGAGTTGCGGGTGGTTTGCCTAAGGGTGTGATTCAATGCGCTAACCCCTACGTCAAACCCTACCTAATTACGCTTTTGGGATCTTTCCATCCGCGACTCCGAATTTTCTTTTTTTCCACTACATTTACTTTTTGGATAACTGAAGCGTTCTGGCTTGGCTCAATTGGTTTGGCCATTGCGTTGAAAAAAAACGTGTATTTTTCAACGCAATGGCTAGTTCAGAGCGTGGTATCTCTTAGGATTGAGAAGGAGACGAGGCTGTTTAGTTCACCTCCACCACTGTGAATGGATTGGCACCAACAATTCGGCTCATATAGTCTTTCATCTGCTGTTCTTTGGAGCGGCAGTATGGGTCTTTGTCCCTTCTCTGCTCCGGATGAGCCGGATTGGCTACGGGGTCACAGAGTGGACGATATTGCTTCGGATCGAAGTAATCTTGTGACTCATCTAAAATTGTTTCGCAATATGCATCGTCACGAGCTCGAAGAGGGCCAAAGAGGCCTCGTGTTACAATAGCAATTTCATAGAGATCTGCATTTGGCTGATAAAAAGGGATTACATCTTTGTTGTCCCAGAGTTCTTGTCCTTCTGTATCGTTTGCTATATTTCCACCTCGTACGAAGTGGTAGTCGGTCGCATTAGGAAGTTGCCTATATTCCTCGTCGGTATAGCAGTGATCGGTTTCTCCATTGGGGAGTTCCATACTTACGGGTGGTTCAGGATTTATAATATCAATTGTGTGTGGTCCTACTTGATCTCCAGAGAGAATAATGTGAATGGGAACTGGTCTTTCTTGATTGGCATGCTCAGCAATCTTTGCTTTTACCTCTGCAATACCGACCCGATAGTGAGAATAGCGATTGTTACAGAATCCCTCTCCATGGCAATTTTGTAAGCCGTCGGTAATGAGCGTTATAAAATGCGAAGACGGAACACCGTTTCCCTCTTCGCTAGAAAGCTGAGAGAAGGCTTCGTCTAAAGCAGCACGAATATCAGTATGAGCAAAGCGTTGCGGAAAAATGCCGAGGCGATTGAGACGTTCTCGACCTTCTCCGAGCCCATTGTTTGCAATGTAAGCCTGAGCGAGAGAATAGTTGTCTGGATCGGCTGGATTGAACTCATCAGCGCGCAAATGATCAAAAACATCCAAATTTGTTAATTCGAGTAAATAATCAAAATCCGAAGTGAGTTTTACAACGTGTGTCCACGGTGTAGAGCGGTCGAAAAATATAATGCAGGCTTGGTCCCCAGAAACTTTTCTATCTTTGAATGTTTGTAGAGCTTCATGGACCCCTCGAATGAATGTGCCAAAAGGCTCAGGAGTATGTTGAGTTCCATCATCTTCAACATATCCATCGACGTGGGCCCAATACGGATGTGGAATGCTGTACCTATCGAGATCGCTATAGGGATCGACAAAGTGCTGGGAGAGTCGATAGAGAGCACTTGTTGGATCGGTAACCTCACCAGGATAGTCTTCGTCAGCTAGGACATACTGTATGGTGTAGTCAGCTGCATAGTGTTTCGTGCTGTTATATCCTTCCTCCGAATTTCTTTCAGGTTGGTTGGCATTGAGTTGCATCCAGCCATCATCCATTGGTGCAAAAGGAAAAGCTAAGTGAGGGTTATCATCTTGGGTAATATAAGCATAACGGTTTCCAAAAGCATCTGCTGTTGAGGGTGTTCCTGCGGGGTCGGCATAAGGACCTCCATCTTGCCATGGAACATGGGTTTCATACGCAACTGAAGGTGAGAGATCTATCAGAAAGCAACCGACACGAGGAACGAAGGTAGCTGTCGCAGCTACTTGAAAGTCGATGAGGGAAACTCCAAAAATGGCTTCGGCAATACGGGTTGGAATTCCACGGTACAGTTTGCCGTGGATACGAAAAGCGCTTGGATGTTGACCACTGGCAAGTTCTGCTTCACTGAGAGGCATAAAGCATGGGGCGGACTCGGTGTCACATGTCTCTTCATTTCCTGTTTTCCAGAGGCCGGCAGTGAGTTGAGCGGCATCATCGCTTTGATCCCTTGAAATTTGAGGAATATTATCTTCGTGACCTCCACCAGTAAAAATTGCATTCGTTGTCAGGACTGCATTGGTACGCTCAACAGCATCGTCCATAGCGTCAGAATGTGATGAACCATCATTGATTGAGGAGTAGTACTCTTCCATTGCTGTGAGTACGGCTACTCTCGCATGTTGCCTTGCCTGCTCGTGGGCAGAGAGCGCAATAGTGACATCAATAGCAAGCGCAGCAAGAGAGAGGAGAACAAATAACAGAAGAGCGACAAGAACAAGTATAGCGCCAGAATCTTCTTTTCGGAGTCGAATCATGCTTAAACCTTATTATTCTGGAAGGATCCAATCTCCTTGCTCGGGACTATACACGCAGTCATCACAGTCAGGTGGCCTACAACAATTTCCTTCAACACCACAAGTGTCGGGTTCCCAACCTGCTGGACAAGCACACGCGCAGGACTCTGGATTGATGAAGTAACTTGAACCGTCTGGATAAAAGTACTCTTCGCCGTTCTCTCCAGCCTCTCCCACGAGAACTTGAGTTGGGTGGCAGCCCATATTGGTATGGGTGCACATGCAGTTAACAAAGTTTGATTGTCCAGCTTCACACGTACTACACTCGCAGGTCTCTGGATTGAAAACGCCACCTAATGGAAGAGATTCAGTCGGCGTAATACACTCGATGAGTGAATCAATAAAATCATCGATAGAATCAGAGCAAAAGCATTGGAGGCCATAGGCAAACTGATTCTCCTCGCATGTGTGACATTCGCAATTATTATTGGGATCGCGAACAGCATTTCCAGGACAGTCTTCTGAGGAAGGGCAGGAACATTCATCAATAGTAGGATCGTAAATTTGACCTGCGTCACAGTCGATGCAAGCACACCCATTCGCAGAGTCTGGATATTGGTTTGGAGAGCAAATATTGTCAGGACACCGACAAATGCCTTCGGCTTCAATGAACACCTGACCTTCTGGGCAACACTCACATGTAAGCGGATTCATAGCACCTTCGCACTCTGCCATGCATTCACACGAGAGAGTTTCTGGGTTATACTCCAAGTTGCCTGGACACTCCTCACAGACACAGCTTGAAGAATTAAAATGTGGAATTTCTGCGGTGCAATCTGCTTGGGTTATATTGCACGCACATTCACCATCGACGTCTGCATAATTTGGACCACATACACACTCGCCATCAAGCTCAACCATTTCAGCGGGACAGTTGCACTCACAGGTCGTTGGATTTTGAATCCCATTGTTTGGCTCATCTGAGAGCTCAGAGCATGGAAGACAGATGCAATTCATAGGATCTGTAGGGTCGTCGGTACGATTTGATGGACATACACATTCACCAGCATCATGGTCTCCATCACCATCAATATCATCGTGGATGAAAGGAGAATAGCAATCACACTCGTCAGATTCTGGGTTGCTATAGATTCTGGGATCGTTTTGAGCCGTAGCGCAGAGGCAGGTTTGAGGAGGATCGTCGAATGATATGGGATTTCCCTGACAATCAAATGCCTCAGGTAATGTGCTATGGAACTTCGCTTCACGATATCCAGCCGCCGTGATGCGATACTGCCATGGAGGTAAGAAAGGGATGAGATTGATCATTTCTGCTTCAATCGTCACCGTTATTGGATATCGCGCGAGATGCCCAGTAATCGTCCCTGCAAGGGCTTCACCGATGTCGAGCTCTACGTTCTTGATTCTTGTGGAGCCATATTGTGTCGGATCATCGTCAGTACCATCTCGAAACATACTGAGGAGAGGAAAGACCAGTGCTTGCTGTTCGATAGTAGCGATAATCGCATCGTTGTTCTCAGGGTCTTCTAGATCAGGTGCAACAGCTGCTATGGTAATCGCCTCCTCTGCTCCTTTTTGAAGCAAGGCTTTGCCGTGGAAGTAGAGCGCAAAAGAGATCAGCCCAAGGAGAAAAAGGAGGAGAATTGGGGCCGCGATGGCAAATTCTACCATCGATGCCCCACGTTCTCCGGGATAGGTTAGGGGTTGTTGCGAAGTATCTGTCTTTACCACCGTACATAATCCTTTAGCGATATAAATACGCCATCTTTACCTTTACGTTAACGGTTGAGCTCATCGGGAGTAAAGTAAATTGATGAGGTGCTGAAACGGTAAGTAAAACTGAGTTTTCGACTCCTTCTGTGCGAGTAAGCTGGGAAGTCGTTGTGGCAGGGAGCGAATATTGAACCTTAAGATGTTCTATTCGGTTCATGACATCTCTTACTGTTGAGCTCTCAGAGTTGTCTTGGAGTGCTGGTACTGTCGAAGCATACCGTGCTCCTTCATAAGCGAGCCGTGAGACAGCAAGATACTGGTTAAGCCATGAGCTGAGCTCAAAGATTCCAACAAACATTGTGACAAGGAGCGGAATACAGAGAGCTAATTCGATGAGTGCCGTCCCAGTCTCATCATCTCTCCTGTATGAACTGCTTTGAAAAACCTTCATGATAATGACCTGAAAAAAACCTACAACTTCAACAGAGGTCCAAACACACTTTTTTGACCTCATATGACCATCATACCACTAAAATTGCACAATTTGTGCAATTTTTAGAAAAAAACTGAAAAATGGAAATTTTACGTAGCAAATGACTCTCAAATCGAAGGAATCAATAGGAGAGCTCGAAACGCAGAGTCAATATCCATCAGAGAGGACACAGGATTCGGCAAAAGGTGAGTTACTCAACGGTAAGCTTCAGGAGTTGGGAGCTGATACGCAAGCCTGCCGCCTGAGCTTTGCTCTGATCAATGTGGAAACGAATTTTGCCATCTTTTTTCAGAAACGTAATAACCGCTCCGTTTCGTTCTTCGGTAATAAGAAGCAGGTTGGGTACTACGCCATCTTCCCCAATAAACCGTATGGCTCTGTGTTCAGTATGAGGAACAAAAAGGAGGTGGCAAGACGAGGCTTGTTGAACAGAGGTTATGACTCGAGTATTGGTCTCTCGGTGAAGAATCTTTTTATCCCGAAAGGTATCCAACACGGGACCAAAAGGATTCGTTCTGTACACACAAAGCTCAAAAGGATCTCTTTCAGAATGAAATGCGTCTTTGTCCCATTTGATGAATTTTGTAAAATGCAAAAGAAAAGCAGCTTTTACCGTATACTCTTGTGTTGGAGTGTCTCCGTAGATCGCATGGCCTTTTGCAGGGCAATAGATAGTCTCGAGAAGAGAGAAGAAGAAACAGGCAGTAAGAGTGAGAAGCATCTTACGCATCATCAAAGCAACCGTATTTTAAGAAAAGTTAGCTCTTAATTGGGCCCCCCAAAACCTTCCTTCGTTTACAATACCAGTAAGGTTGTTGAAATCAATTCCACCGATAAGTGATTCTTGATCGGTAATATTACGTACGAAGAGAGCGATCTCGTAATCAGCAGAATCTCCAGACCAGCGGTATCCTGCTCGAACTCCGCCTTCCAGGAGAAACTCACTCTTAAACTCGGCTGAGTCATAGAGAAAAAAGTTGTATTCACTTCGATAGACCCAATCAGTAAGAATGTAGAGCTCGCCCGAATCAAGTTTGAATGTGTAACGGGCATTGAGATTGGTTATCCATTCAGGTGCAAAAGGAAGACGATTGCCGTCAATAACTGCAAACCCATGAGAATTCGTTGGATCAAGGATTGTACATTGAGCACACGCAGGAATGGAGAGTTGACTATCGTTCAGCTCCGTATGGTTATAACTCGCACTGGCCGTCAGATAAAAAGAAGGTGTTACGGCAAAAGCTGCGTCGAGTTCTGCTCCATATCCCATGGTTTCATTGGCGTTTACAAGGCGGTTGAAGTTTGAGTCCCCCCCTACAGCCGTCAGTTGCTGGTCGTCCATGGTGAAATAATATACAGAGGCGTTAAGTCGAGCTCGCTCATTCCAAAAGTCACTTTTTAAACCAGTTTCAAATGAGAGGACCTCCTCTGAATCTCCGATGGTAATCTCGTCACCAAAGAGAATCCGCCCTTGAACACTTGGAGAGCGAAATCCATTTGCGATACGAGCATAGAAATTCATGGTGTCGGAGTAATCATAGAGAGCCGAGAGGTCCCAGCTCACATGCGAATCATCTGGGTTTGCCGTGAGGGGGCCTAATACCCCTCCACCAGAAGGGCTTACATAGCGTTGAGCCCTAAAATCTTTCTCATCGTATGAAAAGCGGGCTCCACCAGTGATCTGTAAGTCATCGGTGACATTGTAAGAAACTGTACCAAAGAGTGCCGCCGCGTTTGTTTCTTGTTCCTGTTGGGCAAAGCCATTTTGGATATTTCCCGAAAACGTATCAAAGCTAAAGCTATCAACGGTAAGATCTTCATGAAAATAAAAAAGGCCAGCTTGATAGCCAAGCCGTCCCTCTGGTTTATTGGCTAATCTCAGTTCTTGGGTAAACTGCCAGTGATCAGGAATTCCATCTGCAGTTTCTGAAGGGAAAGGGATGACACCAGGGCCAGAGAGTCCAGCTGGAAGAAAGGCCGCACCATACCCACCATCAATATCCCCGTGAGCAATATAATCAACACTCTCGAGAGCTGAGATAGATGTCCATATATGTTGGTCTCCTTCGTACTCAAGGCGAATGTGGCCACCGTGAGAAAAGAGGTCTTCTCTGTTTTGTCTTATGGCGTCTTGGAAGAGGTCATCTCTATCAAACCCGGGGATAAAATTGTTCGTTCCAGGCTGAATAATATTTGCTCGAAAAATACCTGCGTGGCCCTCAAGATTACGGAAGTGATAATTTACGAGCGCTTCAAAGTCTTCGTCTGGTGTAATGAGCACTTGAAATCGTCCAGCCGTCTCATGGTATCCACCAAGGGTATTTTGTTCTTCGAACCCAAGAGCGTGATTGTCGAGGTAGTCGCTTTTCTGTTGGCGAAGCAATGAAAAACGGGCGGTAACTGTATCTGATAACTGGTCGTTTACAACACCTTCGAGCTCAACGGTATTATCGGTGCCATAGGAAGCGTGAGCATATCCTTCGAGTCGATCGACAGGCCTATTGGTTTCAAATTTCACCACACCGGCAGGCGTGTTGCGTCCGAAGAGCGATCCTTGAGGTCCCCGTAGAACTTCGACACGGTTCATATCAAATACTGGAAACCCTTTTAGAATAGGATTTTCATTGACGACCTCATCAACAACGACAGAGACAGGCTGTGAAGCATTAAGGTCAAAGTCGGTGTTTCCGAGTCCACGGATATACATTCGAGGAAAAGTACGGCCAAAAGAAGACTCAATGGTGAAGCTGGGGACACGTGCATTGAGGTGGCGAATATCTGATGAGCTCGAACGAACGACGTCGAGGATATCTCCTTGTAGTGTTGAGAGAGAGCCCGGAACGTCTTGTAAGTTTTCTTCTTGCTTTCTTGCTGTAACAGTAACCACTTCAATTTTCATGAGCTCTTCAAGATCGAGATCGAAGTAATCGTTTTGGAGTGGTTGTTCGTCTTGTGGTTCACCAAGCGCATGAAGCGGAGAAAAGCAGATGGTGAGAGCGATAGAGAAACAGCACAATGAGAATCGAAACATAATGCTTCCTTACTGTGGTCTGAAAAGTGGAATGGAGGTAGTAAGGAATGTATATCAAAGAAAGGTGGAGGTGTCTGTATGAAACAGGATTGCTTTATGTAGTGCTAATGAGAGTGATAGATTGCCAATTTGTTGAAGTTTTTAAATGGGAAGGTGCAATAAGCACCTTCCCATTTAAAAACTTCAACAAATTGGGAGTTCAAATCGAGATCTTATCTGTCTCCACTTAAGCTACACGCTGGATTTACCTTCTTCCACCGCCATATAACACCGTTGCAGTTTCCAAAAGTACCTACAATATCGCCTGGGTTAGCGTCGCCATTTTCGAAGTCTCCATCGGCGATAATAAATGTGAGAAGCCCCTGCCTGTCTTGTTTGCCTTCTACGAGAACCATTGCGCGTTCAGAAGGGGCAGAAGTTGAGAGAGAGCTACTTGCTGCAATAGTCATTCGTTTTCCGATCTGCTTATGTTTTCCGTCGTCTTGCATGACTTTTATACTTTTTCCTTGGACAACCGATCCAGTAAGCTCTCGGTTTGTATCGAGCTCGTTATCTTCGACGCAGAGCTTCAGTATGCTCTTTCGAGCTTTCCTGCTCTTTGAGTTCTTTCTTTTTTGATTGAGGCAGGACTTTGGAAGGCGACCAACCCAGATGCCCTCAAAAGCTTCGCTTAATTGGACATCTGGGCCATCCGGGAGTGTAAGTGCATGACTTGGAGCTGGGAGCGTAAGGAGTGTGGCAAGACTCAGTGAGAGTGTTGAAAAAAGTATCTGTTTAGAAATTTTCATGATTCATACCTCAAAAGTAGAGCTGCATTATCTGCGTAGAGAGAGTAACGGTAGAATTGAGAATAGGGTGTGTGAGCTAAGTCACAGATTGAGAAGTATTTTAAGATTTCAGTCATACCAGTATGTTAAGCGCTCTTTCTTTAGGTGTAATCATCTTAGGTCGAGATTGAAGTATGCGAATGGTCTTTATCTTTCTCTGTTTTATCCCAAGTGCACTGCTCGCTATAGAACTTCATGAAGCAGAGTCGTTTGTCTTTGCACTCGGCTTAGATGATGAAGATATTGCGGGTGAACTTGAGACTCTACAAGCGTACGATCTTATCGTCGTTGATGGTGAGGGGATCTCCACTGAGAACATCTCCCTTCTTCAAGCAAACGGATCCCTCGTGCTTGGATACCTCTCGGTTGGCACAATTGAACCTGACCGCTCATGGTACAAGAATGTAAAGAAGTTTCGTCTCGCTCTTTGGGGGGATTGGGGGGAGTGGTACGCCAAAGTAAACAAGCGCCGATTTCGTCGAGTACTTCTTAAGAAAGCTGTTCGCCCATTTTTAAAGAAAGGCTTTGATGGGCTCTTTCTTGATAATGTCGATATGATTGCTGAGTATTCACATCAAACAAAAGGGATGCGAAAGCTTGTAAAGCGTATCGCCAAGCTTGTCCACAGAGATTCGAAATACCTTGGGGCTCAAAACGGGGATGATGTTATCGAGAATTTTCTTCCTTATTTAGACCACTGGAATAGAGAAGATGTTTCTTCGACATATAATTTTGATACTGAGAGCTATGAACAGGTCAGTGAGGAAGATGCACACAGTGCTCTTGCAGCAGTGAGTTCGATCATTGAAGCTGGGTTATTTGTTACGACGGCTGATTATGTTGCTGATGTTGGCGGTGAGATTGCTCAGGCAGCTGTTTCTACGGCTTGCAGTGTGGGGGCGGTGCCGTTTGTGGGGGATATAGAGCTGACGGAGATCCCTCATACGCCTATTTTGTGTGAATATACCCCGTGAGATCAGGTCTGTTGTGCTCTCTGAATGTTCTTGCCACGTATGGTGGTGTGAAAGCTGATCGCTTTCACGCGTTTTTCTGCACGGGGTATATTTGTCTTCCCCAGGGAAATACGCTGCTAGCGCAGCATACTTCCCGTGCGGCGTCCCCGAGGACGCCTTGAAAAGCGCGTTGCGCTTTTATACTCAACTCAGCTTTGTTTGCGACAAACCTGATCTCATTGAGTATAGTTTGGAAAGTCTTGTGTGTTGGGTCTTTTTTGTGAGTTTCTTTTCTCGTGGCGGAGGCTGATACCAAGAATAAGGCCAAAGCCAAGATATAGACTAAGGAAGTGGCTCAGGCGGAGGCGAAGAATAAGAAAACCTTGTTCGTCGTCTTTCTCTTATTCTCAGCCTCCGCCTATATCTTGGCTTTGGCCTTATTCTTGGTATCAGCCTCCGCCTACATTCTTTCGACACGGAGGTGTTGTGAAAATAGCATTATGAAGTTTGATCAAAATACTTCTGATAAATACTCCCAACTTCTTTATACGACTCCACCCCAAGCTCAACCACCTTGCGATCTTCCTCAGTAACCTCTCTTCGTACTTTCGCAGGTACACCCACAGCAAGCTTTGACTCAGGAATCGCCATTCCGACAGGAACAAGTGATTGTGCACCAACGATAGCATTGGTTCCAACCGTTGCATTATCAAGAACAGTAGCTCCCATACCAATCAGGCAGCCATCACTTACAGAACAACCGTGGAGTATTGCGCGGTGACCAACCGTAACAGCGGCACCAATAGAGCACGGTGACTGATCGTGACTGGTATGCAACATGCTATGATCTTGTATGTTACTTCCTTCTCCCACGGTGATTGGTAAGATATCTCCGCGCAGCACGGCACCAAACAGGACTGTTACATTGTCAGCCAAAGTAACATCGCCTATCACCCATGCATCAGGTGCGATAAAAACATTTTTTCCAATGGTAGGGTGCTTATCTTGAAACGGAATAATTGGCATTAGCTGAGGACTTTTTTGGCCGCTTCAACTACCTGCTCTTCAGAAGGCAAGATGACTTTCTCGAGTGCTTTTGAGTAAGGCATCGGCACATCAGGACAAGAGATGAGCGATACAGGCGCATCGAGATAATCGAAGAGCTCTGTGCTTATATGGTGGCTTAAGAAAGCTCCGTAGCTAGCCATTTCATGTTGTTCCTGAATGATGACTGTACGGTTTGTTTTCTTAAGCGATCTTGCAATTGCTTCGGTGTCTAACGGACGGAGTGAGCGAAGATCGATGACCTCAGCTGAGATGCCATCAGCGGCAAGCTTTTCGGCCGCTTTGAGTGTTAGGAAAACGTTCTTAGACCAAGTGATAAGAGTTACATCGCTTCCTTCGCGTTTGACGTCGGCAACTCCGATAGGAATGGTGTACTCTTCTTCAGGGACAGGGCCCTTGAGACTGTAGGTCAACTCAGACTCGAAAAAAACTACTGGGTTGTCATCCCGGATTGCAGACTTGAGCAGCCCTTTCATATCGTACGGTGTAGAAGGTGCAACCACGATAAGCCCAGGAGTGTTTGCGTAGAACTGCTCAAAGCTATTGGCGTGTTGTGCACCAAGCTGATACGCAGCGCCACCAGCACCACGAAAGACCATGGGGCAAGAGAGTTGGCCGGCAGACATAAGGTGTGCCTTCGCAGCCGTATTGAGTATCTGATCGATAGCGACGAGCGAAAAATTGAAGGTCATAAACTCAATAATTGGTCTAAGACCCATCATTGCAGCCCCTACTCCAATACCTGCAAAGCCGTTTTCGGCGATAGGAGTGTCGATGACGCGATCGGCTCCAAACTCTTCAAGCATGCCGCGTGAGCACTTGTAGGCGCCGTTATAGTGCCCAACCTCTTCTCCCATAAGAAAGACACGCTCGTCGAGGCGCATCTCCTCTGACATGGCTTCACGAAGGGCGTCTCGAATTGCAATTTCTCTCATAGCGACCTGTTCTGATGGTGTGTTCTGAAGTGTTTCAGTTTGCATATCGTTAGGAAGGGTAGTTGTAAGATACGTAGGCGTAATCAAGAGCAGTGCTTTCGTCAGGGAAGGGAGACTCTTCGGCGAATTGGACAGCATCTTGAATTTCGTTTTCGATCTCTTGATCGATCTTCTCTCGGAGATCGTTCATGCCGAGTGAGTCCATTTTTTCTCCAAGAGTGAAGATTGGGTCGAGTGCTTTTTGAGCCTCGAGCTCTTCTTTTGTCCGGTATTTTGCCGGATCTGCCATGGAGTGCCCTCGGTAGCGATAGGTTTTTATCTCAAGGAGTGTCGGTAATTTTTGTTCACGAGCACGTTGAGCGGCAGAGTGTACGGCTGAACGGACTTCAAAGATGTCGTGTCCGTCAACGGTTGCACTCGCCATTGGATAACCTAAGGCACGAATAGAGAGATCCTCGCTTGGGGCTGTTCGCTCGAGAGGAGTGCCCATAGCAAATTGGTTGTTTTCAATGATGTAAATAACTGGGAGTTTCCATAAGGAAGCAAGTGACATTCCTTCGTGGAAAGAGCCGATATTGATGGCTCCATCTCCAAGAAAACAGAGTGTAACCCCATTGTCTTTTTTGTACTTTTGGGCAAATGCTACACCCGCGGAAACAGGTACCTGTGCGCCAACAATTCCCCAGCCACCAAGAAAGTTATCTTCAACATTATAGAAATGCATTGAGCCACCACGCCCTTGGGCACACCCGGTTGCTTTTCCAAGAAGCTCAGCCATACCAGCACGAGCATTTCCTCCTCGTGCAAGATAGTGTCCGTGACAACGGTAACCGGTCATGACTTGATCTTGAGGCTCAAGCACTGAGAGAGCGCCAACAGCCACTGCTTCTTGTCCGATATAGAGGTGTAGAAAGCCTCCGATTTTGCGCTCGGTATAGAGACGAGCTGCCTCTTCTTCAAATCGACGGATCTGAAGCATCTGTCGGTAGAGATCTGCGATAAGATCTTGATCCATGGGTTCTCTTTTCTTCTCTCAATATAGTTGGCAATTTACCAAGCCTCAGAGAAAATGCTCGCATTTTCTCTGAGGCTTGGTCTACATATGGGTGATTTATGATGGTACATCACTATAGGAAATGCAATCCCGCATGATTGTTGCAGAAAATCAAGACTGAAACAGTAGTGGTGCTTAGCACTCAGTAGTAATATCATAAGGTTATATGGAGCACGGTCGTTTTTTTGCAGTTGATCCGAGTCTTACTTGTTCGGGATGGGCACTCTTTAACATGAGAGATGAATCCCTGCTTGCTGTAGGAAAGGTAAAATCACTTCCTGCCTCGCACCCCATTGCAAGCCGGTTTGAGGATTTGCAGTCGAAGGTGTCTCAGATCTATGACAAGCTATCGCTCGGAGAGAGGGATATGGTGGTGTGTGAAGCCCCGACCACAATGCGAGATCCACGAGCGGCGCTTCTCGTTGAGCAAGTGAGGAGTATCTTTGAGACTTTGGCTCGAGAGTTTGGAGCTCGTGTTCCGGGTCGAATTCACCCACGCTCAGTACAGTTTGAAGTGGTAGGATTGCGTGGCAAACAGCTCAAGAGAGAAGTCGTCAAACACTCGGCGTTAGAGGTTGTCTCTCGACTCTATGGAGATGCTCTTGAGCGTATCGGTTTTGAGAATAGCCTTACACATTTAAAGAAGCATCAAGATGTGGTCGATGCTGTTCTCATTGGAGCCTATGGTTTGTCTCGTGTCTCACAAGCGGCTGCGACAGGGCAACCATTTGAAGAATTCTTCTCGACCTCACAAAGTCTACGAACTCGATCATAGGAGTCTATTCGTGTTGCGGTTATTGTTTCCCTCTCTTTTGTTCCTTTGTGCTGTTGAGGTGGCTGCACAGCCGCGGATAGCAAGCCTTGCTTACGAGTATGATGAGCGTGGAAAACCGGAGTTGGTTGTCTGTAGTCAAAACCTAGAAAATTATGGCTCGATCGATGATGTGCACCGTCGTGATAAGAAGATGACGAAAACACTTCTTGCAGAAAAAGAATCAGCGCTCATAAAGAGATTCGTAAAGGCTCAATGTGATGTGATCGCGGTACAAGAACTGCTTGGGGCAACACAAGCCAAAGCCAAAGCCGCTTTAGAGCACCTTGCCTCTCAGATAAAAGCACGTACGAACCGAACTTTTTTAGCCTATGCGGGACCAACGAATAGTAAGATTTCAAGAAACGGGTATCTGGTGGCCTCTGATCGAGGTGAGGTTGTCAACACGCTCTCCTATGCGCGGGTTGAATTGCCAAAAATTACTGAAGAACAAAAGCCGAGAGAGTTTGTGCGTGGCCCCTATGAACTTCAGTTACAGGTTCACGGGAAAGGAGATACTGGGACAAAGTTAGTCACGCTCGTTAATTTTCATTTCAAATCGAGAGCCTTTAACAGTAAAGATCCTGCTGAGCTTGAATGGGAAACATTGCGGATGGAGATGGCAGAGGCCTTGCGTCGTATTGTGTTACGCCGACACGAGGAGTCATTTGCTTCTGGAGAGTCTTTGCTTGTCGTGCTCGGAGATCGCAATAGCAACTTTGATGTTGCGAGTGCTCGTATTTTAAGTGGGGCTCTGACACTGAAACATTTTCAAGGATCAGCTCCGTGTCGTCTCAACAAACGTGGGGTGCCATTGTGTACTCCTGGAGTTGCGCTTCCAGCAAGTCTCTTTAGCGTTTTAACGAATGATGAGCGAATTCGTATGCGCCCTGGTACGTACCGGTATGAAAATACGTTCTCTTGGCTTGATGATATTCTTATCCCGGCAGAGACCGTTGGCTTTGCAAGTGAACGGTCAGGTACAGAGGGGAGGTACCTCGGAGGTGTATACTATGAGCCAGAGGAGGCCTCTGACCATGCGCTTGTTTCCGTTGGCCTTAATTGGTAGGCACATTCTCACCCATTACGTTAGGAAAAAGCAGAGAAATACCTTCTCCTAGCAGATCAGCGGGTTGTTGAGGTGACGACAGGACTATGACCTTCTTGGGAGCATCTTGACTTCAGCTTTGCCAGGAGTGATTTAGTGAGATTCCCTCTTGTCAAAACTACGTTTCATACACGACACTCTGCTTGGGTAGCACTCCCTCAATATTGATTTTCATTCCCTAGGAGTTCGTACATGTTCTATAGAACTATTGCGTGTGTTTTGTCGTTCTTTTTCTGTCTTCCTGCTTCGCAGGCTATTGTCCTTGATGACTTTGAGGGGGTTCAAGAGGTAGAGGCGTACCCTTCACATGAGGTTGACTTCAGTTCGATTGAAGCTCCGACGGCCGTTGGTGGCACTCGTTCTCTTGAGGCGAATCTTTCTGGTGGTGCTGGTGGTGTGCGAATGCGGATAGAACCTTTTGTTCCCAACGCTGATCCAGTGGCAGCGCATTCACAAGATTCTGGTACAACGGGTGTCACAAAGATGCATTGGGACGGTGAGCTCCTTGCTGATACTCTTACATATAATGGACTTGGATGCCTCGATCTCACGCAAGATGGAGCCACTGCTTTTTTATTAGAGGATGTGCATTACGATCATGCGTTTGAGCTCATTATTGTTGCCTATGACAGTAACGATCCGACTGGACTAACGTTCTCTTCGTACTCACAAACATTTGTTGAGCCCGTTGGCGAGATTACCATTAACCAACTTCCTTTTGCGTTTCATGCTCCCTCTGCAATAGGCCCAGGCGGTGGGGCTGATGTGACTTGTATTGGCGCTCTCGAACTTATTGTCAGAGGTGATACACCGGCTCTTGATATGGATTTTTTGCGGTTCGTGACCAATGGTAATTGTGAGCTGGTTCCAGATAGTAATGGTTCTGTTTTTGATGAGTGTGGGGAGTGCCTTGCCCCAACAGACATTCTTTATAATACAAGTTGCGCTGATTGTGATGGTGTACCGAACGGGACAGTATTGCCAGGAACAGAGTGTGGGACTGGACTTCCTGGAATCTGTGAACCAGGATTTATTAACGACAACTGTGAGTGCGAGCAGGAGGAGCAACCAGGTGCAGAGTTGTGTGACGGAATCGATAATAACTGTGATGGTCAGATCGATGAAAACTTCCCTGATCTTGGAGAGGTGTGTGGTGCGGGAGAAGGCGAGTGTCTTGTTGAAGGTGAGTATGTTTGTGATGATGCAGGTGGACTCACTTGCAATGCCGATTTCGATCTCCTTGATCTCTCTGACTGTAGCCCGATTATCGGTTGTGACGGAATTCCTGGAAGTACCCTCACGGTAGATGAGTGTGGGATATGTGGAGGTGATGGTACAGCATGTGAAGGATGTGCCTCAGTTGATATTACACACCTTCAGTTCGAACTTGATGGTGGTGCCAAGCATCAAGAAAAGCTCATCCTACGTGCGACAAAGCGTTTGAAGAAAAAAACAAAACGTAAGAAGATTCGCCAGTGGGTTGAAGAGACGGAAAATGCTGCTCATGAGTTGCAGATAGCAAACTGGGTGCTCTCTTGGACATTGCCAAATATTCTCTCACAGTGCCCATCGTCTGAGTTTTGTGTCACGACCAGCAACGTTGAGTCACTCGACGTTTACCGTGAGCGCTCTGAGGAGCTTCGCGACCTTGGCCGCCAAGCGGTGCGTCGGCTCAAGCGAGCGCAGAAGTCAATGAAAGGGATACGAAAACTTCGTCGACGAATTAATACAGCACATACAACAAATCTCGGAGTGTCTGAAGAGGTGCCGGAGACGTATACTGCTTGTACTTTCTCCTAACCAGCAGATTTGTACGATTAACATACCCCCCTGCCCTAGAGGAAATGAAGGCCAACCACGAAGCCTGGTATAATTGAGTATTGAGAGCAAGATGAAGCGCAAGAGAGGTCTCGCCTACGTTCTGCATGAATAATGCTGGCTAGGATTGGCTTGTTGAGCTCCCTAGGTGATCAATCTTCTCATTTGCCGTTCGCAAGCGGCTACTCAGTTCCCGCGACAGAGCATAAAAGAGATCAACTCCCGAATGCGGTTCTTCTCGTGCAACGGCGAGGAGTTCGTCACGTGAGAGCTCTAGTACGGTCGTATTCGAATGTGCTTGCACGGTAGCAGTACGAGGCGAGTCACCAAGAAGAGACATTTCACCAACATGGTTTCCTTCCTCAAGTGTAGCAATCACTTTTTCACTATAAACCACTTCGAGCTTTCCACGTAGAATTATATAGAGAGTGTTACCTGCATCTCCTTCTTGGAAGAGTTTTTCTCCTTCAGAGAGTGTGCGCACCATAGAGCGCTCTACAAGACGAACAACAATTGGCAGATCTAAGTCTTGAAAGAGATACATCTTTTGCAGGCGATCAAGTTTGAGAGAGACCTCGCCGTGGTGTGCTTGGTCTGATTCGTGTTGCTCTTCGCTTGTCTCTATATGAAGAACAATTACCGAAACATTGTCTTCGCTTTGTGCATCAAGTGACTTCTGGATGCAATGCAGTGAGAGTTCGGCTGGTGATTTTTTTGCTGAAAAGAGCGATGCAAGTTCAGACTGAGTAGAAAAAACATCAAAGACGCCGTCAGAAACGAGAACAAGTCGGTCGTCGAGTAAGAGATCGAAGATAAGGGTGTCCACTTGAATTGCTTCACTGACGCCAAGTGCTCGTGAGAGCACGTGGCGATGTGGACTGAAGAGGGCCTCTTCGGGGGTAAGGACGCCTTGTAAGACCATTTCTTGTACTACAGTATGATCGGAGGAGAGTTGATGGAGAGTACTATCGCGGACAAGGTAAAGTCTTGAATCTCCAACATGACCCATCACCGCAACGCCATCACGAATAAGCACAGCGGTAAGTGTGGTGCCCATTCCGGCGAGTTCTGGATGATCGATGCTCTCTTGATAGATCTTACTACACGCAAAAAGAATAGCTCCACGTAATACATTTGCGAGGTGTTGTCGATCCGTATGGGAAGTAAGAGGGTGCTCGAGGGAGCTTTGAAGTTCCTCGATGCATTTTTGAACCGCCTTGGTGGCAATCTTTGAAGCACGCGCTCCACCAGTAACCCCACCCATACCATCACAAACGATGTAGAGACCTAATTGCTCGTCGATGAGAATGGCGTCTTCATTGGCTTCTCGTATAGGGCCTTTCTCAGTTTTTCCAGCAGAATGGACTTTCATCTCTCCTCCTTTGAGTGCTCTCGGGGAAGTATATACCCCGTAACCTTAGGTTTGTCGTACTCTCTAGATATATTCGCCGCGTACCGTGGTGTGAAAGCTGATCGCTTTCACGCGTCTTACTCTAC
>JAUIBK010000022.1 GCA_030428205.1 bacterium | reverse complement strand
CCCACGGGAGTTGCATTTGTTGCGATGGGCCGTTTGCTGCCATATGAATTCACTACAATCTGATCGGCGCTTATGCCTCGTGCTGAAAGATAGCCAGAGACGGTGCGAGCACGTGCTTGTGCCAATTTTTCATTGTGGGCTTTTGAACCACTATCGTCGGTGTGCCCAACAACGTGAATGCGGTGTGCGCTAGGGTTTCGTTGAATAGAGGTGGCGATAGCTTCAAGGTTGGCTGTTGCCCCTGCGCGAAGGCTTGTTGCATCGGCATCGAAAAATACCTGATACATGCCACCACCGAGATCGGTGGTTACAAGGTCATCAAGCCGTGCCTGGAGATGGCCGAGTTCTCTGCGGTTTGCAGTGTTGGTCATTTTGAGTGATGCGAGCTCGCGCTCTTGTCTGAGGAGTTCACTTTCATTGAGATCGTATCCTGCCCCAGCGAGCATTCCGCCAACGGCGCCAAAACCTGCTCCAACTCCTGCACCGGGCCCAACGTTTTGTACCTGGTTGCCAATCACGGCACCTGCTCCTGCGCCCCAGGCTGCACCAAGCACTGCGCCAGAGACAGTCTTATCTGGCCCAGGTTGAGGATTACTGCAGCCCAGACAAAGTAGGCTAATGAGGGATACGAGTAGAGAAAGGGTGCGTGTCATAACGAGTTCTCAAAATTTGAAGAAAGCTAAGTTGTGTCTCTTCTTTATCGCTTTTTGGTAGGTGATTGCGCAAGCGGAGAATAGAACAAGGATCCACCAAGGTATGTCGCCTATGAGCGTGGTGTACATGGTAGATCTGGAGGTGGCGTAAACAGTTGTAGAGATAGCATCTTTTGTAAATGGCTTGAGGTGAGATGTTGTTTTACCCGTTGGATCGACCACAGCGGTTAGCCCCGTATTCGTAGCCCGTAGTAGATAGCGTCTGTTCTCTACTGCGCGAAGAACAGCAAGTGCGTGGTGCTGGTAGGGTGCTGCGCTTTCGCCGAACCAGGCGTCGTTTGTGTTGTTGATAAGTATTTCAGCTCCGGCTGAGGTCGCAGCGCGAGCCAATGAGGGCACAATATCTTCGTAGCAGATAAGTGGTGATACGTTTACAGAGCCCCCATCTAAGAGTGGTATTGGATAGACGCTCGGACCCAATCCTTGGGAGAAATCTTGTGCCCCCTGATTCATCTCACGGAGCCATGGAAAGGTATCGCCCAGCGGGGTGAATTCGCCAAAGGGCATGAGTATCCTTTTATGGTATGGCGCAAGCATTGAACCGTCAGGGAGTACTGCCATGATACTGTTATACATCTTTGTCTCGTCTTCAAACGTAAGTGCGCCAAAGAGGAGTGATGACTGTTCTGAAAAGTAGGGGATGCGAGGATCGAGTTTTGCATCCTTGAGATCTGCTCGAACCCACTCCATCATTGCTGTTTCGGGCCAGATGATAAGATCGCTCTTTTCTGCCAGCGGTTTTGAGAGCTCATAATAGGATTGTACATTCTTCCGAAATGCTGCACGTGAGTGTTTTTGATCGAGAGAGATATTGCCCTGAACCAATGATACTTGGACGGGCTTGCCGAGAGTATGAGAGGCAGATTCTGGAGAAAACAGAGGAATTTGTACGATGCCATAAAGAAGCGAGCATCCCAGAGCGATAGTAGGCAGTGCGAAGCGCTTCAGTGATCGTGACAATACCCCCTGTGCAACCCAGAAAAGGAGAAAAGAGATAGCTATGCTTCCGGCGAGATCTGCGATTTGAATGAGAGGTCGGAGGATAAGTTGAGTGTGCCCCATCTCCCAAGGAAAAATTCGTATGGAGATAAACTCTGCTGTGCTCCAAGCAATGGCGCCGCTCAGAGCAAGAGATGTGCACCACTTTGGAAGAGAGTGGAAGATAATCGAGAAGATAATAAACTGGAGCGAGCTTAAGAACACAAAGAGTGAAAAGAGAAGAGCGGTTGGGCCAGCAGGAAAGTGGCCAAAATGTGAGATCGTATGAGTGAGCCAATAAAACCCAAAGGGGTGAAATACGAGGCCGTAGAGGTAGCAAGACAGATGTGGGCGCGAACTACGTACGCACAGTATGAGAAGGCAGGCTGCTGTCCAACCAAAGATTGCAGCGGAGTAAGAGATGGGATCTTGCCACGCTAATCCAAGAGATGTGCCACCTACGATCCCCAGGAGATACCACCTGTCCCACCATGGCCGAGAACTTCTCTTAGACTCAGTGCTCATTGAAGAAATGCTACCCAAAAGGGTTTTCCGTGTAGGATTCTCCGGCAAGAAAGGTCTCTATCCAAAGGAGACGGTTATATTTCGCAGTGCGTTCGCCACGACAAACAGAACCAGTTTTAATTTGACCAGCACCAACCGCAACGGCGAGATCGGCGATAAAAGTATCCTCAGTTTCACCAGAGCGGTGAGAGATTACAGTTGTGTAGCCGTTTTCGTGAGCGAGGCCAATCGCCTCAAGGGTTTCTGTTACTGTTCCTATTTGGTTCGGCTTGATCAGAATCGAGTTGGCTGCTGAACGTCGGATACCCTCTCTCAGACGTTGCGGATTCGTTACAAAGAAGTCATCGCCAACGAGCTGTACTTTCGTGCTCAGCTCAGACGTAAGCTCTGCCCAGCCGTCCCAGTCGTTTTCATCGAGCCCGTCTTCAATGCTGACAAGCGGATATTTATCAACCCAGCCTGCATAGAGAGAAATGAGATCTTTTGCTGAGAGCTCTTCGCCAGATCCTTTTTTGAGACAGTAGTTTCCTTTGTCTTTGTTGTAAAACTCGCTCGCGGCAACGTCGAGAGCGATAGAGACTTCTTTGCCAGGTTCGTATCCAGCGTCCGTGATGGCTTCCATCAAGCAGCTAATGGCGTCTTCGGCAGATTCAAGATTAGGTGCAAACCCACCTTCGTCCCCAAGTCCAACATTTAAACCTTTTTTGAGTAAGTTTTTTCTCAAAGTGTGAAAAACCTCAGAGGCTGCTCTTATGTTTTCAAAGAAGGTTCCTGAGCCGTGTGGCACAAGCATAAACTCTTGAAAATCAATTGAATTGCTAGCGTGCGCTCCGCCGTTAATGACGTTTACGAGAGGGATGGGAAGCTTACGGGCATTTACTCCACCGAGATGTTGAAAGAGCGGAAGCCCGTGATAATTTGCACCTGCTTGTGCTGCGGCGAGACTCACGCCAAGGATGGCGTTTGCGCCAAGCTCGGACTTGTTTTCTGTGCCATCGAGCTCGAGCAGGAAGCGGTCAAGGGCGGAGAGCTCAAGTACATCCTTACCAACAACCTCAGGAGCGATCTTGGAGCGAACATTTTCTACAGCCCTGAGCACCCCTTTTCCAAAATAGCGCTGGTTGTCTCCGTCTCGGAGCTCATGCGCCTCAAATTCGCCTGTCGAAGCGCCAGAGGGAACCATGGCGGTGCCAGTCCTGCCGTTTTCAAGTTCAAGAGTTACCGAGAGCGTAGGATATCCTCTTGAATCGAGGCACTCATAAGCTGAAATGCTCTTAATGCAACTGGATTTAGGAGAAGCGCTCATAGTTCAACCCTCGTATAAATATATTTTCTAGAGTATAATCACTAGGATTGTTGATACTTTATAGGAACCCAGCAGAAATACAACCACCTAGCTGCTGACGGAGTGCCATCAGGAATGAAAGACCTAACTGCCTTAATTATCTTCATAATTGCTATATCGATTGCTTTTCTCACAATCTATGGAGGCGATAGCTTCTCAAAGCTCTCATCTCTTCGAAAAAGCTACGATATGCAAAAGGCGGAAACCGATAAGGTGAAATCACGAGTGCTGGAATTGCGTCGAGAAATCAACGGTCTACAAAACGACGATCGTATTCTTGAGAAAGTGGCCCGAAATGAGCTTGGCATGGCTCGCCACGGTGAAGTGATTTATATGTTTGAGAATTACGTCGAACAAGAGTAGCATCACTTTCTCCATGGCCGACGAAAATAAGCTCCCACGATACCGAATCCCAAAACGAAAAAAGCGTTTTGCTAAACCACAGGTGGTGCAGGGGATCTTACGCTCTGCGCTTAAGCGACGAGGCCTCGATCAAAAAATTGCACGGTATGAATTTGTTCTTCACTGGGCAGAGATTGTCGGAGAAGAGATTGCTAAGCGTGCACACCCAGAAAAGATTCGTGGGAATACCCTTGTGGTTCGAGTTTCAAATGCGGCCTGGGCTCAGGAGCTCAGTTTTCAAAAGAGTATTATTCTTCGAAGACTCCATAAATTTCTTGAAGATGAGACCATAGTTAGGGATATTGTCTTTCAAACCGAAAAATAAGCGCTCAGTTCTTAGTAGATAAGTTTTTAGAATCTTAACTCAATGAATATACGTATTGTTCCTGCCTCCTTTGTCATTGGAGTGTTTCTCCTGCTTTGTACTTTTGTGCTCTCGAATGCCTGGCATGATCACCAACAACTGCAACAACTTTTACGTGTTACAGGTTCTGCCTCAAAAGACATCGATTCTGATTTTGCTGTTTTTTCTGGTTCAATTGGAGCGAGCGCATCAACTACTCAAGCAGCGTTTCAAGATCTTGAGCGCCAGCGTCCTCTTTTACTCTCATTCTTTGCGCAAAAAGGTTTCACTGAAGATAAAGTTGAGTTTCAGCCGCCAACCCGTGAGACTGTTTGGGAGTATAACGACAAGGGGTATCGCACGGGAAAAGTCATTTTTCAGGTCTACCGGCAAAGGTTTGAGATTCGCTCTTCGGACGTCATGAAAATTAAAGAGCTCTCTGTTCAAGCAGCAGCTCTTGTTGAGCGTCAAGTATATGTTGATATCTATTCACCACAATATTTCTATACGAAGTTAGCAGAAGTGAAAGTCGAAGTGCAGGCACTCGCGGCAAGTGACGCTATGCGCCGAGCAAAGGAGATCGCTGGTGCAACGGATTCTCAAATCGGTCCACTGAAGACGGCACGGATGGGAGTGATTCAAATTACTCCTCGACACTCAACGCAAGTTTCTGACTACGGTTCAAACGATACGAGTGCGATTGAGAAGAAGATTACGGCGGTTGTGCAGGCGCAGTTTTCAATAGATTAATTTCCCTCCTTGTCCAGTGACAGGCAGAGGTAGTCTCGAGAAACCTCTTCTTTTCGTTACCATTTACGTGAACTTTTTTCTCCGTGGCATAACACTTTGGTGTTGTAACGTGATTTTAGCCACGGAGAAAAAAGTTCACGTAAATGGCTGTTCAAATCGAAATATTTAGCTTGTCTTACGAAAAAAAAGCAACATCGTATTCCCATACTTCCGCTCCTGCTCAAGGTCAAATTCACGCAAAGAAAGCACTTCGTATTCCTTCGGATCTATCTGAACAACAACAAGCCCGCGAGACTCAACAAGGTGTGGGCGCTCGGCTATGTGATGCATTGCTTCAACCCATAGATTTTCATATTGAGGTGGTGCGACGTAAATGAGGTCAAAAGAACGCTTTGCTTTCCTTAGATAAGCAAATGCGTCGGTGGTGCGGACCTCGGCTTTTCCTCGTAGGTCGCAGGTCTGAAGATTTTCTTTAATTGTATCGGTTGCCTTTGAGGTGAGATCGAGGAATGTGCAGTGTTTTGCCCCTTGGCTTAAAGCTTCAATACCGACGCTTCCACTTCCGGCGAAGAGATCAAGGATTTCCATTTCTGGAAGATTGGGGCGAAGGATGTCGAAGAGAGGGGCTTTGACGCGATCGAGGATAGGCCTCGTTGTTGAGCCTGGAACAGAGAGAAGTTTTCTTCCTTTTGCGGTGCCGCCGATTATTCGCATAGAGGGGATCTCGTTAGGTCTGGGGTGACAGTAACATAATTAAGTTTGCTAATCATATATTGGTGGAGGGTGATACCAAGAATAATACCAAAACCAAGATATAGGCAAAGGCGGAGGCGGAGAAATAGACTAAGAGGAAAAAAGTCTAGTTCTCAGTATCAGCCGTTGCCTTCGTCTTAGTCTTCGTCTCTATCTTGGTTTTGGTATTATTCTTGGTATCACCCTCCGCTTAGTGGGAGCATGTGAATCCATCCCTGTGAACATTACCTAGAAATCTCCTAAGAAAATTCCACGCCGAATTCTAAAGACAAATCCGATCTGATCCGAACTTATTAACATGGGTGAGGCTTTCGGGCCGATAGACACCGCGAATTTGTTTTACCGGCTTCGGTAATGCAAAGACCTAAAGGTTGTCTTAGAGAGGTGCAGCTTCTCTCGGAAAAACCTGGTCGGTTTTATAGTTTGTTTGCGGTGTCTCTGTATTGTCCCTCTGGGGGACTTCCGGCATTTTTTAAATGCCTTCAGTATAATAGGTGCAGTATGAGATTCTCTTTGAGACTTATACTCGCAGTATGTGTGTCCTTTGTCCTGCTTTACCCGCTTTCAAGTTCTGCACTTCGCAGTGATCTTGAGCTTCAAGTGTCCGAGCGTATCGTTCCAACGACAAACCCTGATGATCCGTTCCTCATCCATTTGACCATAGAGGGTTCCTCTCGAGCGCATTATCATATCGCTTGGGGATCAACTCGTGATCTCTTTGAGATTTCACACGATAGACGGGAAGAAGCGACTCTTTCTTCTTCTTCAAAGACGCTAGCTGAAGGAAGGCTGAGTCGAAGTGGTGAAGCGACTATTGCCGTACCTTGGCCGGAAGATGGGTCGGGTATGATTTATATTCAGGCCGTCACCTCTCGGAGTACCTGGTTTAACCGATTTATCAGTCTCTCTTCTACAACATCAGTAGTGAATATGGTTGATATGGCTGATCTGTATAGTCTTCGAGGGCCTGCCGGTCCCACAGGGCCTCAAGGACCAGTTGGAGTAACCGGGGCTACTGGCCCAATGGGCCCGGTTGGACCTAAAGGGGAGCAAGGACTACAAGGAGTTCCTGGACTTCAAGGTCCAAAAGGAGAAGTCGGTCCTCAAGGTGCCCCTGGACCAATAGGTCCCCAGGGAGGAGTTGGTCAGATAGGACCAGCAGGCCCTGCCGGTCCTCCTGGACAAGGCGCTCTCCGTCCTGTTGGTACAGTTGAAGTTTCGATTTTATCTCCGAGTGTGTTTGCTCAGGCTGTTGGAGATCCTCAAAGCTTTGATTCGTCTCAAAGCGTCTGGACGTTAGCAGATGGTCGCGAAGTCGGTGGTTCACATTATGCGACAGTCACTGGTGGCGAGACTGTGCCTGATATGCGTGGAATGTTTCTCCGTGGGCTTAACGTAGCAAGAGATGATGGATTAGAAGACCCCGCTGGTGAGCGTGCTGCTGGGGATACCCAAGAAGATGCCTTTCAGGGGCACGGACATGAGCACCAACGAGCTCGTGATGCAGGGTATACGAAAACAGGAACTTTTCTTGGAGCATATGGTTTACCGGAGTATCAAGACGGCAGAATATTGGAGCCGAGTGATTTAGCAGGCTACGGGTCAGTGCGGTATGATGTAGAGACTCGTCCTAAGAATATAGCAGTGTACTACTACATTAAAATTAATTAATTGTAGAGCTCAAACTCCTCCCGCTAGGGAGCAGAAAAGGGGGTTATCCTGGCAATAAAGGTGTGACTTCTGGCCGAGACGGCAATGGTTGAGCTGCCGTATATCTTTGGTGCACTTTCTTGGTCTAAGGATTTGCCCCGAGACACCCAAACATGCTTTGATCTGCTGCATCATGGAGCGACTCTTACTTGTTGATAACTATGACTCTTTTACCTATAACCTCGCGCAGCTCTTTTGTTCGCTAGAGGTTGAGGTCGATGTGCGCCGTGCTGATGAAGTTGATGTTGCTCAGGTACAGCAGATATCTCCGAGCTTTCTTGTTATTAGTCCTGGGCCGAAGACCCCTGAGCACGCGGGAAACTCTTGTCCCCTGATAGAACACTTTGCTGGAAAGATTCCACTCTTTGGGGTGTGCTTAGGATTACAGTGTATTCACGAGGTGTTCGGTGGAAAAACGGTGCATGCACCTCTTCCTGTACATGGTAAGGTCAGTGAGGTTACGCACACTGGGCATCCTCTCTTTGACGGAGTGCCAAGCCCGTTTCGTGCGGCGCGATACCATTCGCTTATGCTTGGTGGAAAAAGTGAGCTTCAAGTCACAGCACAAGTAGGTGAGAGTGTCGTTATGGCAGCGTCTCATCCAACTCTTTGTATTCATGGTGTCCAGTTTCACCCCGAAAGTTTTTTGCAGGAGCATGGGGTGAGCATCGCTCGTAATTTTCTTAGGTTGGCGAGAGTCTCTCACGGAGAGGATCTCACATGAAGCTTCTCGAGAAGTATTCTATAACACAAATTGTTCAGCGAACGGTAGAAGTAGAGGAGTCCTTTCTCTGTCTTGCTCGTCGATATGCGAATCGTCTCGGTACGACCGTTCTTTGTAGTGGAGGGGACTTTGATTCATCGCGAAGTCATTATCTTGCTTTTGACCCATGGTTAATCTGTAGAGGGAAGAAGAAGGGGATTACTCTAACGGTGCAAGGAGAAACGGAAGATACGTGCGGTTGCCCCTGGGGCCTTCTTGATCAGATACAAAGAGCGTTTTCTCCTGCCTTTTCTGCGGAAGATACAGCAATTGCTACGGGACTTTTTGGGTATCTGAGTTACGAACTGAAAGATTTTACGGAGAAGCTTTGCCGTACGACGATAGACGATCTCCACCTACCTTTACTTTATTTTACCTCACCCCTGTTTGTTCTTGAACAACGAGTCGGATCTCGTGTGCTCACGATTTCTACCCCCTGTTTTTCCTCCGAAATGAAATGTGATGCTGAACGTCGCGTTGATACACTTTTAGAGCAGTGGAAGGAGCCGCAAAGAGAGGTTTCCCCTTTTTGCGCGACAGAATCAGCTCGTTCTTGTTTTACAAAGCAGCAATACCTGAATTCAGTTGAAAAGGTACGAAAGTATATCTTTGAAGGAGATATCTATCAGGCCAATGTTTCACAACGTTTCTCATGCGCTTTTACGGGAGACCCATTTGAGCTCTTTGAAAGACTCTTTGAGAATAATCCTGCCCCGTTTTTTGCGTATCTTCACTGCGGTGATCACCACATTGTGTCTTCTTCTCCTGAGCGATTTATTGCTCAACGAGGAATGACTCTTGAATCGAGGCCTATTAAAGGAACTCTCCCGCGTGGAAGGGACAGGGAAGAGGATAGAGAGAATCGAGATGCGCTTCTCGAGAGCGAAAAGAATGGCGCCGAGCTTTCGATGATTGTAGATCTCGTGCGAAATGATTTAGGAAAAATTTCACAGGTCGGTTCTGTTGAGGTCTCAAAACATAAACAGCTCGAATCTTACTCGAATGTGCACCACCTTGTTTCGTGTATAACCAGCAAGAAAGCACCAGATGTTTCAAGTGTTGATGTATTGCAGGCTCTCTTTCCGGGAGGTTCAATTACTGGATGCCCAAAGATTCGCGCAATGGAAATTATCGACGAGATTGAGCCTGTGGTGCGTCATGTATACACTGGTGCGATAGGCTATATCAGTTTCCATGATACAATGGATTTTTCCATTGCGATACGAACAGCGATCACGAAAAATAAGAGGCTTTTTCTTGGAGTAGGTGGAGGGATTGTTTTTGACTCTGATGCAGAAGAGGAATACAACGAATCTCTCGAAAAGGGGAAGACGTTCTTTGAGCTTTTTACTTCTAAAGGTTGTGCAATGAACGAGCCTACTGTTTGGTCCGATGGGATGTTCATTCCTGAGAGTGAAGCGACCCTTCCACTAAGTTCCCTGGGAGCACAGTATGGAGCGGGGCTCTTCGAAACGGTTCGTTGTGATTCTGGAAGGTTGTTGTTTCTCAACGCTCACGTTGAACGGTTCAATGAGAGCTGGCAGGAGTTGTTCTCTCGGTCATTACCAGATGTTGACTGGAGAATGATTCTTTCTGAGCTCGTTGAGAGGAACAAGCTTCGTTCAGATGTTGCAGCTATAAAATTTGGAGCCTACGTTAATACACCCACGCCACATGTGTATGCTCAAGCCCGTTCATTTCATCGAACCTCTCATCTTCAAGGGCTATCACTCAAGGTGTTCCCGCATAGTCGGGAAAACTATTTAGCAAGGTATAAGACAAACAATTACTTATTTTCGCATCTTGCAAGTCAGTGGGTAACCGAAGAGGGGGCTGATCATGCTGTGCTTCTCAACGCGGATGGATCCATTTCTGAAACTCATTGTGCAAACCTGCTTTTTTTACGAGAAAACGAAGTTATCTCCCCGAGTTCTTCTTCTGTCCTGCCCGGGGTGACTGAGCGCCAAGTCGCATTGCTCTGTAGGCAAGAAGCCATTCCTTTTTCCTGTCATAAGATCTTTCCAGAGGATCTTTCCTCTTTTTGTGGTGTTCTTGTTACCAATTCGCTTATTGGCGTGAGCGAGGCGAAATCCTTTGAGGGGCAGAAGCTCACGATGGGCTCCCCCATTGGAACGAAACTCATGGAGCTTTACCAAGGAAATCTTGCTTGATTTGGCTGGGCTCTTTCTAGTGGATAGAGCACGTTGATCTCCGTCTTGCTTCCTGTCGTGTCGAGCACGAGTGCCTTTGAGGTCACAATGGTTGGGTATGTGTCCTTTGGAAAGGTTTGTCTCGTCTGAGGTTGGTATCTGAAGGTTGCTGGTATACCAGGAGGTACTCGTTCTCGTATTATACGATTATCTTTTTTTGTAAACTGCATTGTTCCAGAGTCATACGCGAGGAAAAGGGCTGCTCGAATCTTTGCGGTGGAATGTTTGCTTTTCAATTGGACGAGCTGGTGGGCGGTGGCGGTGAAGACTTCTACTCTTCTTGAAGGGGAAGAAAAGGCATGCTCCTCTGAGGTGGCATGAGCAAAGTGCTCACTGGAGCCAAGAATCTCTTCAAAGTCTACTAGATGTGAAACTCTTGGGTGTCTTTCGAGAAGAATTTTTAGATGCTCCATTTGGTCTCTGTTGTTACATACGAGCAAGACCCTACCACCTCGTGAAAGCTGGGGCGCATTTGAAAGCAGGTCGACAATGAGTGCTTCTTTCGGGTGGGGTGTTATGTCAAAAATGCCTAACCGTGAGAACTCTTTGATGCGCGCAAGAGCCTTATTGTGATCTCTTGTGTCCGTCGGAAGGCCGAGCAGTTTGAGTGCATGTGGAACAACTGAGCGCACACCGTCCTTTTTTACTGGATGTTGAAATTGGGTAGCTTCGCATTTTCTGCGAAAGATTCGGTGCTGATAGAATGGCTTACTCTGAGCGTACGCACCTCGGGTGTGTGCGAGAACATAAGAGATAAACTTATAGGGGCCTAAGACTTCTAGGAGTTGTTCCATGTGATGCCACTGTTGAGACTCTGCATAGTACGATGCTCGCTGATTTCTCTTATGAGTTTTGCTGATGAGGTCGTGAAGCCTTCGAAGCTTTTGAGCAATTGGCTCTATTGTTTCTCTCACGTACCGCTCAGGAAAACGGACGGTAAGGAAGGTTCCGAGAGGTTTTGCTGCTAGAGCACGTTGCAATTGGTTCGGATCAACATATTCTGACTGCTGATAAGCTTGAGATATTGGATGTGCGGAGAACTTTAGAGTCGGTGTGATTTGTGGGGGAGGGATATTCGGAGTACCTTTTGCTCTACTGGCATCTTTGTGTTCCTCACTGGGTTCAACCATGGTCTGGGAAGGAGGGAGCGTAGGAGTAGAAATGAGGTTGTCGAGGTGCTCAAAGAGGGTTCCTTGGTTGGAAGCTGTTCTATTATTTTGAGATTGTCTCGGTGACATTTCACACGTACCCAAATCGTCAATGTTCCCCTTAGAGGTGTTATGTCGATGAATCTTGGGAGTGTGCGATACGACTTCTACTCTAACTGCCTGTTATAAAAGAGGTATTTAGCCTCTGAAGCCCTCCTTTCTCTGGAGTTCGCTTAAGATGTTTTGTTCCCATATAATGTTTGAGACTTGGGGTCACTTTCAACACTGCTCAAACTTCCTTTCATTGCCTTATGAGTGGATCTGAGCCAACCTGATCTACAAACGACGAAGTCAGAGGCAGAGTCGTCCAACACCTCACTTGATACCTCATTTCAACCGTCTCGAGAAACAAAGTGGTTTGATGGCATTACGCTCAATCGTCAAGTAGTGGCTGTAACCACGATGTGTCTTACGATGTTCGCAATGAAAAAATTCTCGTCAAGGGTCGTAGGCTCCTCGATGGAACCTGCTATTGCTAACGGTGCTCTTGTCTTGACCTTTCCGTTGACGTCAGAACTACCAGAGCGTTTTGATACTGTTGTGTTTATTCCTCCAGATTATCACTGTCGATATGTTAAACGAGTTTGTGGATTGCCTGGAGAATCTATCGAAGTAAATGAGAAAGGATTGCATATTAACGGTGAGGCAGTAAGTGAGCCATTTGAGACTTTCGGTCCGACTGACTGCTTTGGACCATTTGATGTTCCTGAAGGTAGTGTTTTCGTTCTTGGTGATCACCGTCATGCTAGTCAGGATTCCAGAGAGTTTGGTCCTGTAGAAATGAGCTCTATTAAGGGAGTCGTTTGGTATGTTTCTGAGAGTGTGAGCCATGCACGGGATTCAGATTGCCCTGACTGTGCTATTCCCGACCTTGATTCCCCATACCTCGATAAGTGGTAGCTAGGGGAAGAGTGAATCACGGAGTTTTCGAAACTCATCTTCAAAGAGCTCGTTTGTCTCGTAATGCCAACCAAAGACCTGATCCCAGATCTCAGCGCGCTCCATGCAAAGATACATAAATACTTTCTCATGCCACGGCCGAAATGCTTTATGCATAAAATGAAACATTTCAACTTTTCGTTCTTTGGAGTAAGTAAGTTTGCCGTGAGGATCGGTATCCATGTCCATCTGTAAGATTTTGCTAGGCTCACCCCGTTCTCTAATTTTTTTGATGACTGGTTTGATGAAGGTGACTGAGCCAAAAGAGAGAAAGAGCACCTCTTTGGGCGAGAATTCACTAAGGACTTTTTCGACG
The DNA here is from genome assembly GCA_030428205.1 of bacterium. Taxonomy (GTDB): domain Bacteria; phylum Bdellovibrionota_C; class UBA2361; order UBA2361; family RFPC01; genus JAUIBK01. The sequence goes on along the minus strand of JAUIBK010000022.1, from coordinate 53,672 downwards.
AGTGCCCCGTAGTCTTCTATCCATTTATCATAATGCACAATTGGGTGGAAGTGAAAGGCAACGGCGATGCCCGCATCGGCAGCTTTTCTCGCCGCTTCAAGGCGTTGGTGCAATCCAGCGGTGAAGTGCTCTTCGTTTTGAATAATAGTTTCAGTATTGAGACTCCATGAGCACACGATATTTGGAGGTGTTGGGTTTTGAATAAGATGGGAGACATTTGCTGATTTCGTCTTGAGCTCAAGGAGAATGTTAGGGTGTTTTTGAGCGAAGGCGAGAATCTTTTCCAGGATTCCTTCTTTGTTCCCCCATACGAGCGAATCCGAAGATTGCCCAGTGCCGATATGGTAGAAGCGATCAGGATCAAGTTCTGTGTTTTGTAAGGCTTCCAAGATGTGGTCATTGACAACGACTTTATCTTGGTAAAACGTTTGAATGGTACAGTAACTACATCCAAATGCGCAGTTTTCTACGGCATCAATTGTTTTTAGGTTACAGCAAACAGTTTTTTCAGATGCTACAGGGCAGTCTCCGACGAGTGACGTGTTCGATCCGCCTGAAACAAATGAGAGAGGGGCTCTTTTTGGCTTTGAGAGACCGTTTGCTGGGTAGGACTTTGGTGAATCCACGTAGTCCTTCATCTTTTTTTGTATTCCTTTAAAGATCTCTTTCTTCTTTTGAGCAGGGGGCAGGTGTGGAGCGACGGTAGAGGCCATGCCTTCCCACAGGACTTGAAGAGGGGGTTCTTGCCACATAGCGAGATCTCGGCTGTGTTGAATGAGCGTGCGGAATTCCTGATAGCTCAGGGGGTACTCGGTGGCAAGGTGGGAGAGGAAGTCTTGTTCGTCTGAGGTCAGTAGTGGGAATAAACCTGAAGTTGTCAGGCCAGCGAGTTTCTCGGGTATTGGGGAGCTTTCAGTACACATAGAGGGGGGAGGATAACGTATTTGAGTGGTGAAGAGAAATATGGGAGGGGGTGATTTTTTAGGGGGCCATTTTAGGTGAATAATTATAACGCGAAGTACGCGAGGTACGCGAGGTGCGCGAAGATCCCTCCTTCGCGTACCTCGCGTACTTCGCGTTATAAATTTCTTCTTGTATGTAGCAGTAGGTTAAGGGGGCGGCCCTGTCTTAATAGAGAGGCCGGTCCATATCCCAATTCTCAATATACTCACGAACGAACGCAAGATATTGTCCACCAAGCGAACCATCAATAATTCGGTGGTCGTATGAGAGTGTTAAGTAACAGATCTCACGAATAGCAATCATGTCATCGATAACAACCGGGCGCTTCTTGATTGCCCCAAGGCAGAGAATCGCAAGTTGTGGTTGGTTAATAATTGGAGTTCCAATCATAGTGCCAAATACACCTGGGTTCGTAACCGTAAAGGTTCCACCCATGACTTCGTCAGGAAGAAGTTTCTTGTCTCGTGCCCGCATGGCGAGATCCATTAACGCGCGAGAAATTCCTACAAGATTTCTCTCTTCAGCACGCTTGATGACTGGAACGATCAGACCAGAGTTTCCAAGAGCAACAGCACAACCGAGGTTGATGTTACGCTTCATGATGACTTTATTGCCATCTACAGAAGAGTTGATAAGCGGGAATTGAAGGAGCCCACGAATAGCAGCTTCAAGAAAGAAAGGAGTAAAGCTTAATCCAAAACCCTCTTTCTTCTTGAATTCATTTTTGTATCGAGCTCTCCACTCCGAGATACGACTACAATCAACTTCTTGTACAGAGTAAACGTGTGGGCTCGTATGCTTTGAGCGAACCATGTGGTCAGCAATGAGTTGGCGCATGTTGTCCATGGGAACAACTTTTGTGCCATCGGGCCCCCATTCAGTAGAAGGCATGTCTGGAGTTGGTGCCTTGTACTCTACTGGTGGTTGAGCAGCAGAAGTTGACGGTTGAGCCGGTGCAGCTTGAGTAGGTGCGGCTTGTGGTGCAGCCGCTGGTTGGCTACCTCGGTTGTTGAGGTAGTTCATGAAGTCTTGTTTTGTCACCCGTCCACCTTGTCCGGAGCCTTGAATGGCAGCGAGTTCGGCTAGGTCGATACCGTGCTTTTCAGCAAGGCTTCGAACAACAGGAGAGTAAAAACGTCCTGCTGATTGAAGCTGTTCACGAGTAGGTGCGGCAGTAGGTGCTGCTCCGTTCCCGTTTGTGCTCGAAGCCGGAGCAGGTTGCGCAGCAGCTGGTTGGGGTGTTGATTCTGGCTCAGGAGTAGCCGCAGGCGCACTTGGTGCAGCAGCAGCGGCTTCACCGTCAGTGTCGATAGTCGCAATCTTTTCTTTTACAGGAACAACATCACCTTCACCGAAGAGAACTTCAGCAAGTGTTCCAGCAGCAGGAGCAGGGATCTCAGAGTCAACTTTGTCCGTTGAGATCTCAAGAATGATCTCGTCTTTTTCAACGGCCTCACCTGGTGACTTTAACCAACGTGAAATTGTTGCTTCTGCAATTGATTCACCCATTTGGGGCATGACCATGTCGACTTTCATCGAACTTCTCCTAGAGTTACTAAAGGTTTACCTAACTTAATACGACAAAAGGTTTCTTGCAGCAACGAGAACATCATCGTTTTGCGGCAAGATGGCAGATTCAAGAATGCCAGAGTGTGGCACCGCAGCTGCGTACTTCATTCCGATACGTCTGATAGGGGCATCGAGATGCTCAAAGCAGCTATCGGCAAGCTGAGCGGCAATCTCAGCTCCAAATCCCATAAATTGGACGTCTTCGTGAGCTACGAGGACTCGCCCAGTTTTCTTCACGCTCTCAAAAATAGTGTTTGTATCGAGCGGTACAATCGTACGGAGATCGATAACTTCCACTGATGCCCCAGCTTTTTCAAGCTCTTGAGCTGCAAGGATGCTTTTCTGCACGATAGCGCCGTAGGTCACGATAGTGAGGTCTTCTCCCTCCCTGACCACTTTGGCTTTTCCGATAGGGGTTAGGAAGTCCGCATCACCCTCAGGCCCTTTCGCGTACACCTGGCGGTAGAGTCCTTTGTGTTCAAGGAAGAGCACAGGGTCGTTCGAGCGGATGGCAGACTTTAGGAGTCCCTTGGCGTCTGTTGCATTTGAAGGAAGCACAACGTGAAGTCCAGGAAAGTGTGAGAACGTTCCCTCAATATTTTGAGAGTGGTAACACGCCCCATGGATATATCCACCAACTGGAATACGGAGAACTGCCGGGCAGGTAAAATCACCACCAGAGCGATAGTTCATCATAGCGAGCTCGTTTCTGATCTGCATCATGGCAGTCCAGACGTAGTCACCAAATTGAATCTCGGCAACTGGAGTGAGTCCACGGGTTGCCATTCCTACAGCAACGCCAGCGATGGAAGCTTCAGCAAGCGGTGCATTGAAGGCGCGCTTTACAGAGAACGTATCAGTGAGGCCAGATGTAACAGTAAACACACCACCTTTTCCATGAGCGATATCTTGACCAAAAACATACATCTGATCGTTTCTCTCCATCTCTTCATGAAGAGCATGGTTGAGGGCGTCAACGAGGTAGACCTCTTCGCCTGTGGCTTCTTGCTCTTGGACGAGAGAGGCTGGGTTGGGTTCGTTGATGGTGTAATCAAGTGCTTGAGCGGGGTTTGGATCTGGTTGTTGCTCGGCCCATTCCGCAGCTTTATCTACTTCAGCTTTCACTTCATCTCGAAGGGTAGAAAGCTCAGCTTTCGTTGCGTGCTTTTTACGGATAAGAAAGCGTTCCATCTTGGCGATAGGGCACCGCTTTTGTTCTGCAGCAATATCTTCCTCTGAGCGATATTTTAAATGGTTGTCAGAGATTGAGTGGCTCTGGAGACGTGGCACGCTCGCCACGATGACCGAGGGGCCGTCTCCAGCAAGAGCGCGGGCGTGAGCAGTAGATACGGCTTTATATGACTCCTCAAAGTCAGTTCCGTCTACTTCGAAGCGTTCGAGGTTTTCGTAACCAGCAACAATATCGTAGACACTTTCACCAGCAATCTGCTCAGAGATTGGCACTGAGATAGCATAGTTATTATCTTGGATAACAAAGACAACGGGAAGTTGATCACGTGCTGCCCAGTTGAGCGCTTCGTGGAAGTCCCCTTGGCTACATGTCCCTTCGCCAGAAGAAACATAGGTGACCTCTTTCTTGCCAAGCTTGCTTGAGGCCATAGCGCACCCAACTGCTTGAAGGTACTGAGTTCCCGTGGGTGAACTTTGGTTAACGATATTGAGTTCTTTGTGACCGTAATGCATTGGCATCTGACGTCCGTGTGAGTTCGGATCGTCTTGTTTGTTCATGGCGTTCATCATGAGTTCGCCATCAGTCATACCAAGGCCTGCACACAGCGCCATGTCACGATAGTACGGGTAGAACCAGTCCTTTCCTGCACGAAAAGCACGCGAAGTTGCGATCTGTATGGCCTCGTGTCCAGCAGTTCCGATTTGGAAGTGGCACTTGTTCTGTTTATAGAGAACGATAGCTTTTTCGTCGTTAAGGCGAGCACGCACCATATCCCGGTAGGCAGAAACAAGATCTTTGGCTGTCAGGGTGGCTCGTTTTGCGGAGGAGGATCGCTTTGTCGCTGGCCTCTTCTTTTTCGTTGCTGTCTTTTTTATAGCGACTTTCTTCTTGGTTGTTTTACGCTTTGAAGTAGCTTTTTTCTTAGAAGAGGTTTTGGCCGCTGTCTTTTTCTTGGGAGTTTTTTTCGCAGCTCGTTTTTTGAGGGGAGCAGAGCCGTTTCGGTGTGCTCCGTTTCTCGAAGGGCTAGCCTTTTTTCTTGTTGAACGTTTTGTCGTTTGGGCGCGGGGCATTTACGGGTTCCTCCGGTACTTCAAAATATCGCAGAAGGCATCAATGAGAGCCTCCTGTACTTCAGTCATCTTGAGTGATGGGTATTGGTCCTCTTTCCCATGGAGAAGAGCAAGCTCGCCTTCCATGGAGGTCATCGCTACGTCGTGAAAGCCACACGGGTGAATCAAGCCAAAGCCGCTTGAGCAATCTCGTACGTTTAACGACAAGCCGTGAAGTGTGCACCAGCGAGACAGCCTGATCCCGATAGAAGCTAACTTCCGAGGCGCATTTTTCTTATCATTTTCAGCACTTAGAGTCCACACGCCGGTCTTGCCACTGATCTGATTTCCTATGATTTCAAAGTGTTGAAGGGTTTTTAAGATGATCTCCTCAAGAGCCCTCATGTACCAGCCTACGTCGGTTTTTTTTCTGCGTAGATCGATAATAGGGTAGGCAACAAGCTGGCCAGGGCCGTGGTAGGTGATGTCGCCTCCACGCTCAATCTCGTAGAGCTCAACCCCAAGCTGCTCGAGCTCTTCTTTTGAAGCTATCAGACTATCAGTCGCCGTGCTCCTTCCAAGAGTGATGGTGGGTGGATGTTCGCAGAGAAGCAGGGTGTCCTCTCCGGTTCCGTCAATAAGCGCCCGTTGGAGAGTTTTTTGTAGATCCCAGGTTTCTTTATAGGGAACAAGTCCGAGTCTCGATATCTGTAGTGGTAAGTCTTCTCCCACAGGAAAGCCAAGGTCTAATAGATGAAATTCATTGTATGACCATTTAGGTGCAAAAAATCCTGTGTTCTAACGTAGGATTGCACCTAGATGGTTAAGAAACCTCCGCTTAGGAGTTGATAGGACGCCCAAGTGCAGCAGCCATCGCCTCCATTACTGACTCAGAAAGTGTTGGGTGAGGGTGTACTGTCTCAAGTACGCTTGCAGCGACACCTTCGTGTGAGCGAATCACTGCGGCTTCTGCGATAAGCTCTGTGGCTTCCGCGTGAAGAATGTGTACTCCGAGCACTTCGCCGATCTCATCGTCAATGATGACCTTAATAAATCCGTCAGGCTCTCCGATAGCGATAGCTTTTCCGATGGCACCAAACGGTACTTTTCCTATGCGGTACTTAATACCTTGCTCCTTACACGCTTGCTCAGTGAGTCCCACTGAAGCAACCTGTGGCTGACAGTACGTACACCCTGGGATGTTGTCGTAGTGCATCGGTTGGTGCGCTGCACTGCAAGCTGCTTCAGCAGCAATGATACCCTCGTGGCTTGCTTTATGAGCAAGCTGGGGGCCAGGAACGATATCACCGATAGCAAAGTGGTTCGGTACGTTTGTGCGCAAGTACTCATCAACCATGAGGAAGCCGCGGTCGGTCTCAATGCCAACTTTTTCAAGACCGATGTTCTCTGTATTAGGAAGAACGCCGATCGCAATAAGCCCAGCGTCACCACTCCATTTCTCTGTCTCATCGCCCTTGCGGAGAGTTGCTGTGAGTGTTTTGCCTGAGACCTTCATGTCTTCAACAGCAGTACCTGTTTTAATGTTCATCCCTTTCTTAGAGAAGATACGCTCGAGGTTTTTAGCGACCTCGTTGTCTTCAACTGGAAGAATTTGGGGTAACATTTCTACCACAGTTACTTGTGCGCCAAGGGAGTGGAAAAAGTACGCAAATTCAATGCCGATAGCGCCAGCGCCTACTACGAGCAGTTTTTGAGGGAGTCGCTTTGAGGCAAGCATGGTGCGGTAAGTGTGAAGCACCTCACCATCAATTTCAACGCCAGGAATGGGGCGAGCGCGAGCACCTGTTGCGATAATAATATCTTTAAAGGTGTACGTTGTGTTTTTGCCCGAATCATCTTGACCATGAAGTTTGTTGCCACTATCAAGAGAACCAAAACCGTTTACCACTTCGATCTTGTTCTTCTTCATAAGATAGCTCACGCCACCGCTAAGTTTGTTAGCGACTTCACGTGAGCGCTCCATAACACGTGGAAAATCAACCTTGATATCTCCAGTGGTGAAGCCAAACTCATCAGCATGCTTCATGTCGTTATAGAGTTGTGCAGCACGAAGGAGAGATTTTGATGGGATACATCCCCAGTTGAGGCAGATACCACCCAGAGCATCTCGTTCAACAATAGTCACCTTACGGCCAAGTTGAGCAGCGCGGATAGCAGCAACGTATCCACCAGGGCCAGATCCAAGAACAATTAGGTCACGTGATTCAGAACTCATAGTAAAAAAATCCCTTAAACAAGAATGGTTTAATGAAGGGGCAATATAAATGATCACCTAGAGTTGGGATCGATCACCTGGATACTAGTATAGAGTGAGGTGAAACTGCAAAAGGGATTCTGAAGGAGTGAGGGTGCTGTGAGGAAGGAGGAGAAGTAAGTAATTTGGGGTGGTTATGAATGAATCTCATGAAAAAGGTGCAAGTATGAGGAGCTACACAACTTGTGTAGCTCCCAAGGGTGCAAGATGAGCTTCAGGGCCTTACTTTTTCCCCTTCTCATCATCTTCACATTCCTCTTCCACTTTTTTCTTAGCTGCTTCGGCACCTTCCTTCGCTGTGACGACAGACTTTTGAGCTGTGTCACGAACTTTTTTTGCTGAGGCGAGTGCTTTCTTTGCTTTTTTACATGCGTTACCTATCGGAAGAGCACAAGCAGCTTCTTTTGCTGTTTTGGCAATGTCGTAGGCTGACTGGGCAGCTGAGAGGCTTGACTCTGCTTTTTCTAGTGTTTCATTCGCTGCCTTAAGAGCGTTTCGTGCTTTTTTGCATGCATCACTCTCATCTACAATGGCGAGCTCTCCATTTTCAATAAGCTCTATGATTATTTCATCGATGAGTTGAGTTACTTCGTTTTCAGTATAGAGGTACTCGGCTGATGTGGAGAGAGGGGAGAGAAGACACGCTAGGGTGACTGAGAAGATGAGCCGAGAGAGTTTTTTCATGATAGAAAACCTTTAATAATAAACAAACAAAAGAGAAGAGTAGATTTCTTAAGAGTACGAGAGGGTCGTTAATTCGTAACAAGACGAACAGAAGATCTTTGTTGCTCTCCTCTCTGTTATGTCGCTTGCCTGTGGGAGGTGTCATAAATATGTGTTTAATGTACATATTTATTTTCGTGCATCGAAGATTCTTGTATTTGAGGAGTAACGAGAGAAAAGCCCGTCGTGAAGGGATGGGGATTGAGGTGGGTCCTTAGACTTCGATAAGAAAGGGCCGGATGCTACCATTCAACCCATCGAGGAAGAAACTTCCCAAAAAGTGAAACGAGTATCTGTTTCTCGAGCCAAGGATGCCAGACTGAGACTCGGTAACTTAAGAGATGGAGCTCGTCTGCGACAAGGCCATCGTAGAAGTTGTCTCCAATAATAGCTGGACCAAACTCTTGGCAGTGTACGCGAAGTTGATGGGTTCGCCCGCTATACGGTTTTGCTAGAAGAAGTGTTGTTTCGTGCGATTGTCCCTCCTTGTCGACAAACTTTTGTTCTCGAAAAGATTGAAAAACTGTCTTTGCAGGTTTTCCGCTTTCACACACCTTTCGAAGGACCGGGTGAAGAGAATCTCTTCCAATCGGGGCATCAACTATTTTCTCTTTCCAATCAAAGCGCCTGGGGACTTCCAGGATGTATTCCTTTTGAACAAGTCGTCTCTCATAGAGTCGTTGTAAACGACCGTGCATCCGTTCTGTGCGACTAACAAGCATGATCCCTTGAGTTGATGTATCAAGTCGAGATGGGAGGTGGACGGGGTGTCCGTAGTAGTCTTCGAGATATGCCTTCAGGTTATATGTGCTTTGCTCGCGGTTGGCGGTGCTTGGTAGGCCTCGAGGTTTATACACCGCAATGAGATCGTTGTCCTCATAGAGTATGAAATCGCTTGAAAAGGAGGGGAACGCACTTCTTGCCTCAGAGATAGGGAATTTTGGTTCAAAATATTCAACGCGGCATGGCGCAGTAAGAGATGTATTATCAGTTTGTCGCTTACCGTTTACATACACTCCTCCAAAGCATAGCCGTTCAGTCCACGATTGTGGATCTATCTGCGAGAACGCTTTTGAGAGAGCACATAAAAGATCGCTTGGGCACTCTTCTTGGGAGTAGTAAGAAGCTTCGTGGTGAATGCTTGTCAGCGCGTTGTTAATCCTCTCTATGCGATCCATGAAGGAAAGATCGCACAGTGGGGAGAAAAATGCACTACTTGCTCTTCCGGTGTAGGTTGAAGGTCTTAATGCTGTGAACGAGTTGGTCGAGCCTCTGGCTGAGGACTACAGGATTCATATTGCCGCTTAGGGGAGTTTGGTATTCGTAGCCAAAGTGAGATTCGAGCTTAGAGAGTTTTGCTGCTATGTCTTCGGTGAGTAGTCCTTGAAGTTCTTGAATCTTTACTTCACGCCTTTTCTTTCTCAGTTCTACGAGCCTCTCAAAGAGAACAATCTGCTGGGTATTAGCGCTGCTGTTCGTGGCAGTAGTAGAGCACTGTGAGAGGTGAAGAGAAGCAGGTTTTGTTTCTTGAGCCCTGAGCTCTGTCACGGTGGCGAAAGCAGTTTCGCCATTAGCGTTTGTAGCAATCGCAGAAGCGAGAGCCCCGTTTTGAATATCTTGTGCTGAATAGGCAAAGCGAACGGCAACGGTTGATGCTCCAACTTGCTCAAATGAGGTAGGCGCTCGCTTTTGGGTGCCATCAGAGGTAATGATGATGCCAGTAGCAGAGGTCGCCTCTTGTATCCCACGTATAAGGACTTCGGCTTCAAGCGCATATGTGGTGCTTGTGAAGAGCCCCAGTGAAAGCGCCATATATGTAACAACAGTAAGAAACTGTCTCATTGATACCCCTTTACTTGCCGACCATTGGTAGAATCTCTTGTAAGAGTAGGAGAGCATTATCATAGCTCTCGATGTCTTCTTCGAGTTGTGATGCATACTCACGAAGTGATGCCGCTTTCTTTGATGGAGGTGCCTGTTCCTCTATCTCTACGTTGGCAAGCGCAAGTCGTGGCATGCAGTTTCTGCGAAGATAGTGCCAGGGAGACCGGGTAACGATCTTTCCTGAGCTGTCTATCAAGGTAAATCGGTAAGAGACGTCTAAAACGGGTGCGATAATCTCAATGTTGTATTCTGGTTGATCGAACGCGTTTATAGAGCCGTGAGGCAGGTCGATCTGAAATCGGCGTCCATCACGGATGATCTCTGTCTTAAGGAGAAATTTTGCGTTGCGTGTGCCACGAAGGTGCACTTGAAGTGGCACAGACTTTCCAGGGTGTGGAAGAGTTTGAAGAGTGTCTGCGCGGTGAGCAATAGCAATAGAGTTCGATGCTTGAACCTCCTGCTCAAATGCTACGAGAGGAAGCAGGCAGATACAAAAGAGTATGAGCGGAAGGAGAGTTTTCATGGCTTTCTCCTCCAAATCTGCCACTCGCCGCTATCTTGCGTGCTCTGGTTTATATAGAGGCCAATGACCTTGTCATCGACAATCTGCCCGCCTGTTAGCGTAAGAACAGTTCCATTTGAAGCAAGTCGAATCTTCACGTCAGGTGAAAGCTCGTTGTACGGAAGAATCTGCGGTTCCCAGCCAACGATACCAACAACAACAACGAGTTGGTTTAGGTCGGGAAGCGAGATGATCGAAAGCGGGATAGATTCCTCAGAAAGTGTAGAAACCATTTTTCCACCATAGAGGCCCGCAGGAAGATTTGGAAACGATAGCTCCATGTTACTTGATGTAGGAACAGCCGTTTGAGTTGTTGTCGTTTCTTGAGTGATCTGTTCTTCGTACTCGCTTGATTGAAAGAGGGAGGGCGTAATGTAGAGCAGAAGCAGAGCGAGAATCACAGCACCTACAATCATCTGTGGGTTAAGACTCCGTGAGGGAGAACGGCTTGAAAGAGAGGCGTTCCCCATTTGCTGCATGTGTGGTTGTGGCTCTCGAGGTTGTCGCTGTTGGAAGAGCTCTTCTGGGCGAAGTGGTGCAGGCTCTGGTGTCGGCTCTTGGATTGATTGAGGCTCAGAGGGTTGCGGCTCAGGCTGCGAAGCTTCTTGTTGTGCAAGAACCGGTTCTTGTGGTTCTTGATCGGAAGCGGGCTGATTGGTTGGAATAGGCTGAGGAGCCTCTTCTTCGTTTGGCGTTTGGGTTGGCACGTTTTGTTGTGGAGTACTGTGAGGAGCTGGTTTGCTCTCTGCTTGGATCTCTTGTTTTGTGTCTGGAGCAGGCTCTGGTGCGGATTGCTTTGGAGTTGGCTTGCTCATCTCTTCGATTTTGCGTAGAGCCTCTTCCATGCTGTGGCGGACATCTTGTGTAGAGCGCTTGGGCTCTTTCTCTGAAAGCTTCTTTGCCGGGGCTTCTTGCTGTTGCTGAGGTTCGACTTCATTGAGCTGTTCAGGGCTCTCACCTTCGCTTTGCGCTACGTCTAAAGATGGTTCTTCTTCGACTGCTGGCTCAAGAGCCGTTTCTGTGTTTTCAGCAGGCTTTCGGCGTTTTCTCCTCCTCCTTCTCCGTTTTTTCTTTGCACCAGGAGAGGTTGTTGTCTGAAGAGTCTCTTCGGTTGCCTCTTGGTCAGATGAAGAAGCTTCCTGCTTGGCTTGTTCTTGTTGAGCTGCAACTTCTTGCTTGTCTTCGTTTTGAGCTGGAGCTGGCTCGAGGGGCTCCCTCTTCTCTGTGCTTCCGATATGCTTTATTTGAGCTGTTTTTACTTGCTCAGGTTTTATCTCTGCCTTTAGAGGAGCAGTTCGTTTTTGTGTGCTTCGGTGAATCAGGAGTGATTGAATCAGATCTCGGCAGTTTTGATACCGAGCATTAGGATCAAAAGCCATTGATTGCATAATGGCTGCAGAGAGGTAGTTTGGGATATCAGGGTTGAGTTCTGTCAGTGGGGTAATGGCATCGTCTTTTCGAACATCAATTTGTTGAGCGAGTGGGGCATCTTCAAATGGGTGTACTCCAGCGAGCATCTCGTAGAACGACACACCGAGAGCATAGATATCACACCTCGCATCATAAGGCTTCCCGTCAAGTACTTCAGGAGACATGTAGTTCATCGTCCCGATGCCTTTTTGGAGTTCTTCAAGGGAAGAAGTTTCACCTGGAAGGATGGCAACACCGAAATCTCCAAGTCGGATGTTCTGTTCGTCAATCACGAGAAGATTGTCTGGTTTGATATCTCGGTGGAGGATGCCTGCTTTGTGGATAAACTCGAGAGCCTCGGCGGCTTGGATAAAAAAGAGTTCCGCTTGCGATGGCAGAAGCTTTGCTCCTTCGTGAGTAGTGTATTGTCTCAGATCTCCCATCGGAGCAAGCTCCATGGCGAGGTAGCAGAGATCTCCGAGCGAGTGAAAGTCATCAAGCCGGATAACGTACTTGTGTCTTGAAGAGACCATGGCAAGGGCCTCTTTGCGCAAGAGATCGCTTGTTGGGACCTTTCCCTTTTTGGCGATGAGAACTTTAAGGGCTACCTCTCGGCGTTTTCCTTTAATGTGGCGCGCATGATAGACGACACTCCGCGAGCCTCTCCCGATGATGGAGAGAATCTCGTATCTATTATCGAATATCTTTCTCTTCTTGGCTTGCGCCATGACGACCTACTACTACGTACGGAAACTACACTCGATGAGGGGCATCGATGAGACAAACCTGAAATTTTGTCTCTTCACCTACCCGAATCCAATCGCCGTGATGTACTTCGATTGGACCATCAACCTTTTGTTCTTCTTTATCGGAAGAACGTTGAAGGAATGTTCCTGAAGGAGAGAAGATATCCTGTAACACAAGTTGGTGTTGTTGCGAAGCGCTCATCGCTGAGTGGGGAGCAGCAATAGATTGCTCATTGATTTCGATAACCTTCCCATCAAGACCGTTCTTTGAACTGATCAGAGTTCTTCCAGAACGGATTTCATGAGACTCTCCCATCTCGTCATTTTGATAAGAAACGAGCCAGCCGATGAGACGTTGTGCTTTTGCTTTGTTTCCACGATTGCGTGACCTTCTTCTGCGTTGAGTCATAACTCTTCCTTCACTGCATTTATTGTTTGTCTATTGAAGAGAGGGACAATTGGAACGGAGACTGTTCAATCCAGGTCGTATTGGCATTTGACGTAAGATTGAAAATGAGTACCTAATTCATCATCATTTGTCGATCTCTCTCACAAGTGAGTCACACAAGGTTTGCTTGTGTGCGGTACGTCCTTTTACCAGCATGAGTTTTATGCGTCCTTTGGAGCAATCGTACTCAAAGGGGAAAAACTCTTGTCCTCTAACTAAGTTATGTTGTGTTTTTCAGACGGTGTTTCATTGTAGAGTAAGGGAATAGGGAGAGGGGAGGTCCTGCTAACTGGCTGTTAATATTGAAATTATCTTGCTTGGAGGCTTGACCTCTTTACTCCTACAAGAGATTGTGGGAGACCTGACTGTCTCTAGAGACCTTCATTTGCATGCACCAGTAGCTCAGCTGGATAGAGCAACCGCCTTCTAAGCGGTCGGTCGCAGGTTCGAATCCTGCCTGGTGCGTTTATTTTTATGAAGCTAACCAGGCAGGATTCGAACCTTGCCCCGCAGGGAAAAGACAGCGAATCCTGTTGTTTGCGTAGCAAACGAGCCTGCCTGGTGCGTTTATTTTTATGAAGCTAACCAGGCAGGATTCGAGGAGGAATCAAGGCTCGCCATGGCTCGCCTTGCCATTTCTCGCCTTGTAACAATCGCCATGTCGATTGTTGGGCTCGACCCGCAGGGAAAAGACAGCGAATCCTGTTGTTTGCGTAGCAAACGAGCCTGCCTGGTGCGTATTTGATATTTTTCCTTTCCCTACAGTCTGTTAGGGTATGGTTTGGGTGTTAAGCTTAGGAGCAGACATGACAGATCCATATGTAGGCATTTTGGTAATGGGGTTCTTCTCAGCGGGTTTTCTTATCACAATGCTTGTGCTTGCAACTGTGCTTGGTCCTAAGAATCCAACCAAAACAAAACAGCTCCCCTTTGAGTGTGGGTCTGTGTCTGTCGGAGATGTGCGCACGCAACGTTTCAATGTGAAGTTCTATCTCGTTGCTATGCTCTTTATCCTCTTTGATATCGAAGTAATCTTCATGTATCCGTGGGCTATGGTTTTAAAGGATCTCGGCTGGTTTGGTTTCTTTGAGATGTTCTCGTTTATGATCGTGCTCGGTATCGGTCTGGTCTATGTTTGGAAGAAGGGCGTCCTCAATTGGAACGATGCCTAAAGTTCTGACTCCATTTCTCCGTTCAATTCTGCGTCTCTCATTTATTGGTACTGCCTTTTCAGCGGTTAATCTTCTGCCTGGGGCACGCTTTGGAGCTCTCTTTGAGCTTAATCAGAATCTTGCGACATATTATCTTGTTGGGCACCTCTTTGTGTTGCTTCTGTTGCCGCTTTTTTACTTCACAAAGATTCTTAGGTTGGGAACGTTCTTTTTTTACTGTGTTGTGACACTTTTGCTTGCCTGGGACTATGCCTCTCCAATGGTACGGTTTGTTGAACCGAGCTGGAAGGAGCGTCGATATATTCCTGGTGGAATAAAAACAGAAAAGCTTCGAGTCCTCTTTGCAAACGTTGAAATGGGGAATCTGTCAGCCTCGAAGCACTTGCGTGAGATTGAGCAACGAGAGCAGCCAGATATCCTTGGACTTGTTGAAGTGACCCCCTCTCTCTTACGAGAGCTCTCATTGAAGGAACGTTACCCGTATGCGTTTGAGCACCCCGAAGAGGGACACTTCGGTCTCGCGCTCTACTCGAAGTATCCGCTTGGTAATGAGCCTGTTGTGTCCTTAGGGGAGCAGCTCCCCACAGTATACATCAACACTCTTCAGGTTGGTGAAGCCGAGCTCGAACTCATTGTGTTTCACCCACCACCACCAGTAAGCGGCGATCTCTGGATGGCAAACCGCTTGCTTTCGCGTCGGCTTGCCACTCGACTGCGAAATTCAGTTGGCAATACGATTATCCTTGGAGATTTTAACGCCACGCCTCATTCGCGTCACTATGAACTGATTGTTCATGGAGGAGGAATGCATAACGCGATGGAAGGGTACGGCTGGAACCGTACTTGGAATATGCATCACCCACTCATTCGACTGCCGATCGACCATGTGCTCTTTCGTGGTGGGATTGAAGTTGCCAACTGGCAGACGGTTGAGGGCTTTGGTTCAGATCATCTCCCATTGCTTGTGGACTTTCGGGTTCAGCAAAGATAACAAGGACAGATTTGACCTTTGTTTCTTGAAAGGTTTTTTATAAATGTTATACAGAAGCAGTCAATGAATGGTGTTCAGTGAGGTCTTATGAGAATTTTACTAGTTTGCTTCTTCCTTTTTGCTCCAGTTGTAGCCATGGCAAAGCCATATGCGCCCTTATTGGAGATAGACAAGATCAGTGACTCGCTTTTGAAAATGAGAGTTCGTCAGGCGAAAGTGCCTCCTTCCACTGAAGTTCCGGTAAAGCCGTTTCAATCCGCTTCGATCTTTTCTGTAACTGAGATTGCAAGTAGTGGAGCAGGAAGGTTCCAAGATAATCGCATAGTGCATATGGCGAGTACAGCCAGCCTGGAAGAGATTAAAGGTTATTACATAAAGGAGCTTTCTGGGTGGCATACGAAAGATTTCAAAGGGAGAGTTGTATTTCTCAAAACTGGAGAGCAATACTTCTGGGGAGGAAATAATGTCCTTGAAGGTCCTCGCGTAGAGATCCTCGATCTCCAGTCTGGTGCTCTTGGCGGTTCGCCTGAAGTGCTCAAGGTGAAGCAGACCTTTCCAGAAATGAAATCCATCGTCAAAGTTTTTTATGAGAAGAGCTCTTCTCCACTGCTTGCGGTTGATATAGATAAAGTTGTTGAAAGTTGTATTGCTTCTGAAATTGCTTCAAAAAAGAAGCTTATGAAAGGTGGATCTGAGCAATATCTGAGAACTGTCTCAGAAAATTCATGTAAAAAAGTTCGTTCTGCTTGTGAGAAAGGTGCCGAGAGTCGGTTCTGTCAGAAGTATGCACGGAAGTACAGCTAGTTCGCTTCTTTCCCTTGGCGCTAACGCTTACTCGGCTCTTGTCTCGATATGCACAGATCTTTGGTTGAGCCTATTTTTTCTTGGATGAATACATGTTATCTGGACAGCGTTCTTGTAGCTCATAATTCAGTGCTGAGATCAGCTCGTAGTGATAAAACGTGCCAGAAAGGTTTGGCTTGAGGTACTCGATTTCCAAGTAGGCAGTCTGAAAAAAATCAGCAACGGTAATCCGAATGTTTGATTGAAGGATGTCGTTCTCTCGAACAAGATTGTTAAGTTCTTCCTGGAGCTCATTGGGATTTTCTACTTGTGGAAGGCCATCAGCTCTGGCAAGCCCGAGAACGAGGTTGCCAGTAGCGGGAAAGGCGAAGAAGAAGTTTTCAGAGCTCACGCCGCTGCGAATTTGCCTCTGTGAAAGTGGATAGATCGAAGATGCGGGAGACATTCCTACTTGTGTTTCAAGAAGAAGTCTTACCTCGCAACTGTCATGAACTGAGTTTGTCACTTCTTTCCACTCATCTGCGATAGAGGAGAAGGGAAGGAACAGAACGAAGCAAAGAGTAGTGATGAAAACATATCTCATCGTGATTCTCCTTTTCTTTTCTATAGACAGATTGGTCCTTTCTCTCCCCATTTATTGAGCACAATAAGAAGATCGGAAAAGTCAACGATGGCATCGCCATTAATGTCAGCTGGACAGTGACTCTCTATATGACAGCTTCCCCAGTATGCTTGGACATAAGAGAGATCTTCAAATTCAACTAGTCCGCTTCTATTGACATCTCCTGGGCATGCAGGTACTGCTGGAAGATCTTCTCGATGATCTGATGCGTAGAGATCAAAACAGTGCACATCGAAGATATACCCTTGCTTGGAGGCCTCCACGCAGTAGCGTTGACCTTCTGGTGAGCCTTCCATTCCAGGAATATTATAGGTGCCTTCAAAAGCGGAATATTCACCAAAGAACTCACCGTCTTTTGTCAAAGTAACAAATGCTTGGCCGATCGGTCGTCCTCCCCATCCGTGGAACAGATCGCCTGTGATGTTATAGAGTTCTGTGTTTTCTCCGGCCGATGCGTTTCCAAAAGAAATACAGCTGAGGGATATTGTAAGCAAAGTAAGCTTTATGAGGCGTAAGAATACAGATGAGTATAAACAGTCTATCATTTAACAACTCCTCTCGTTGTGATAACTTCAAATGGTAGTAGAAGAGCTTCTTGAATCGGTATATGGCGAGCAGATGCTACTTGGGTCTCCTTCCGGATGAGGTAGATCTGCTTCCATACGCTTGATTGTTTATCTGATCTTCTCATCAAAGACTCTTTCGTATAACTCCTGTATATATTTGAATCCAGCCGACAGCTTAGATGCTCTAAGTATAGTATGTAAAAAAACTACATAATGTGACATAAGAATCGTTGTATCTTGAACTCTCTCAATGACGCCGTCATCGACGTAGCACTACAAGGATTGGAGGGGGTTGTATGTAAGGGCCTAGATTGAATGGTTTTCCCCCTTTTTGTTTGCAAATTTGATGACGAGTACGGAGAGGAGCTTGGAGTTTTGTCTGAATGATGTCGGTTTTGGGAGAAGATGGGGGACTCCATTAATATGTAAATAGTTTACATTGCCTGATGTTGCTCCAATAACATTTCTAAATAAATTCTCTGTCTGATTCTATGTGGAAGGATGTTATGGATGTAGTGCACAACGTTTCAGAAGGCGTTCAATCGAGATCGTTTGTCTTGACTCAAGAGGTCATTTGGGTGTTTGGATGTATCTTCTTCCTTCTTCCATTTCGAATCATGGCAGATGATTGCTCGGTCCCTCCTCCCTCAGAGCATCCGATTAATATTCAAGAGGAAATTCAACTCTGTAGTGCAGATCTTGCTTTGCGAACTTCTCAATATAACTTTCGTAATCTTTGTTCTGGATTGAAGTATGGAGAAACGAGGAAGATCGATGTTCAACAGTATCCTGCAGCATCTGCTCCTTGTGCGAATCTTATCGTGAAGATTAAGGAAGTTTTAAAAGATCATGGATGTTCGCCCGTGAGCTATGACTACTACCTCAAGGATGGTGTAGTTGCCTGTAGTGAAGAAGATCCATGTGGCACTCGAAAAAACCAACTTCTCTATTCGGTTGAACAAAAATACGTTGAGCCTGAGGTTCATCAGGTTTTACCTGACGATCCGAGATACATCCTTCTTGAATCCAGAAAAAGTTATATTGTGACAGAATTTTATAATGCTGAGTTTTGCCATGGGCAGTGTATGCAGCGTCCAGAGAGATTTAGGCTCATCCAACGTTCATATGCGACAGGAGCTCCTCGTTCTTCTCGTCTTGTACTGCCACCGGGGGAAGACGTAGAAACACCACTGGATAAGGAGATTCAGAGTGCCTATCGAAGTCGTATAGAGCGACATCTTCCCATTCCAAATCCAAAATGCCTTACTCATATTTTGGAGTCAGGAGCGACAGTCATTGATTATGGGTTGTGTCTTCTTGCTCCAGTTGAGGATGAGTCATCGTCTTTCGATTTTCAGAGTTTTGTTTTAGCTCTCGATCAAGAGGGTAGCGCTCCAACAGGACGCAGCTCTTCGACTCTTGAGCTGTGTTTTTCAGATAATCTGAGTGCTTGGCCGGGCTGGAGTTATCCAAATTTCGACCACCTTTATAGCAAGCAAGCACAGGACTTTAAGCGGGCTCCTTAGGCCTCATTGAGTCTTTTTGGAGCAAATTGATACTAAAAACCGGCTTTGACTTTTTTCCAGAGCTCTTCAAGGTCTTGGCGTGACAGCTCAGAAGGATTGCCGTCGCTCAGCTCTTCGAGTTTTTCAAACCGCTGAATAAACTTATCATTTGCTTTCTGTAAGAGCTCTTCCGAATGAAAACCAAGTTTCCGAGCGAGTTGTGCTAAAGTAAAAAGAAGATCTCCAAATTCCTCTTCGATTCGTGACTCAGGAGCTTCGTCGTTCATAAGCTCCTCGAGAAGCTCTTTTGCTTCTTCGGCAACTTTCTTTTGGACACCACCTACAGAGTCCCAATCAAATCCAACGCGTGCTACTTTTCGTCCGATTTCGTGGCATCGGAGAAGGGCGGGGAAAGAAGAGGGTACGCCTGAAAGAGTGCTTTTTCTCCCTTCAGCTTCTTTTCTCTTTTCCCACGTATCGATCACTTCTTCAGGCGTTGTCGCAGACTCGTCGCCGAAGATATGAGGGTGCCGGTGAATCATCTTCTCAGAGAGAATGGTGATCACATCATCGATAGAGAAAGCTTTTTCATCTGAGCCTATTTGAGCGTGGAGGAGAACTTGGAGGAGAACATCTCCAAGCTCTTCTGGAAGTTTCTCGGGGGCGTTGTCGATGGCATCAAGTGTCTCGTAAGCTTCTTCGATCAGAAACGGCTTAAGTGATGCATGGGTTTGCTCCTTGTCCCACGGGCAGCCGGTTTCAGGGTCGCGGAGTTGGCGAATAATATCGACGAGGCGGGAAAAGAGATCTTGAGTTGAGGTCATTGGTCTAATCTTTCATAGAGAGGTAGTTGGTAGTTCATAAAAATTATAACGCGAAGTACGCGAGGAACGCGAAGGGGAAAGTGAAAGAACTAGTATCTCGTCGGAAAAGTTTTTTCACTTCTGAAGAACGGTGGTATGCCTAGCACTAGTATCTTCGCGGCCTTCGCGTACTTCGCGTTATAAGTCCCACACTCGTTTATGCGAGTGTCGCAAGGCTCTCTCCTGTTTGAGGCAGAGCACAGGCTTTCTAGTGTCATTTCAAATTAATTTTTGCCGGTTGGCAAAACTCAATTTAAAATGACACTAGCTGGGCTGTATTGTCCCTCCGGGGGTTTTTGCCTCCGGCAAAAAAGTGTGGCTCCTCGCCTAATCGGCAAAAATTAAGTTGTCGCCACACTAGGTGTTATCATAGATTGGAATGCTTCCAAAGTTCTGCCCGAGACTCACTCCAGTGGATTGACCGAGCTAATGTAATCCCATCAATGGACTTTGCTTCTGCTCCGTTGAGTGCGAAGGCGGCAGAGCAGAGTGTGGCACCAGAGGTGAGTACATCGTCAACGAGCAAAACTCGTTTCCCTCTTACCTTATTGGGGTTCGCCGAGAATCCATCTTGGAGCAGTTCGTACCGTTCGTGTTGTTCGCGTGAGGCCTGTGGAGGATGAATGGAGGCAACCTTGAGTGCGCCCAAAGGGGGTTGCCTGGCGGTATGGTTGAGTTTTTTGCGAATTGAGGAGGCGAAAATCTCAGGGGGATGAAACCCTCGTGATGCAAACCGTTTTCGGTGAGTAGGGATGGCGAGTATGAGATCCCAGTCTCGCAGGAAAAAAAGCTCTCCGACATGGTGCGACAGAATATGTGAAAAGATATGACAGAGCGGTTCTATGTGATGATACTTCATCTTACGAATAGCTTCTGCAACACGGTGATTGTAATCCCAGAGGGAACGTACTTGCCGAAAAGGAAGAGGAAAGAGTTCGCATGCTCCACATGTTGTACTTTCAGTAAGAGGTGATCCGCACTGCACGCACAGATTCCTAGAGGAATGGATAGGTGGTAGCGTGCACCATGAGCATATCTTCTCAGAACGACGCGCCACGGGGCCTTCACACACAAGGCAAACCGGTTGGAGTCCGGCTGAGAGCAGGGTTAAGAGGTTCATACTCTCTTATCGTCGATTGTATATGAAAGTTGTGGTGCTCGATGAGTTTTTGGGGCTACGGCTCCATTTCGTCTGTAGGACGTGGGCCGCAGCTATCTCTCTCTGTTGTTGAGAGGAGGTTTGGTGCTTCGATTTCTAAATCTCCTGTGCACTGCATCTGACAACTAAGCCTGACGCCCGAGATCCCTTTGCGTTCAAGGGTTTCTTTTTCTCCTTGCCTCATTTCACCGGCCTGGCCGTCGAGAATAGTCACGGCACAGGTCGTACACTTTCCTTTGCCACCACAGGCGTGGAGCTGATCAATACCAACTTCGTCTCGAAGGGCGAGAACAAGACGCTTTCCTTCTGGTACTTCAAATTCGCCTACGTTTTTGACCGTTAATTTTGGCATGGTACTAGTCCTTTCTTCAAAGTCTGGCTGTGTGAGGACAATAGCGTAAAGTGTTGAGCCTGTCATTTTTGATGTGCTTATGCACAAAAGAAAATAACGCGAAGTACGCGAGGGGCGCGAAGGGGGGCGATCTTCGAGTCCCTCGCGTACTTCGCGTTATAAATTTTAACCATGAATTCTGCTAACACTTTTGGGTAAAAAGCTACTGAGTCAAAAGAGATTTTCCTGACATTTCTGCTGGCTGCTCAAGTGACATCAGCTCCAGAAGAGTTGGTGCAACATCACACAGCGCACCACCATCTTGAAGTGATGGTAGTTCTCCAGTGCCAAAGAGAATCATAGGTACGGGATGAAGTGTGTGGGCAGTATGGGGAGAGCCGTCTTCGTAGTTAATCATCTGATCAGCGTTTCCGTGGTCTGCGATAATGACAGCTTGCCCATCGACCTCTTGTAAGGCTGTGCATATTTTTTGAAGACATGCATCAACGGTTTCTACAGCCTTCATCCCAGCTTCAAGAACTCCGGTGTGTCCTACCATGTCGGCATTAGCGAAGTTAACAACAATAAAAGGGTAACCTTCTTTTATTCCAGTAAGCACTTCGTTGGTAACACCGGCAGCGCTCATCTCAGGTTTAAGATCATAGGTTTTTACATCTCGTGGGGAGGGGACAAGTTTTCGAATTTCGCCTGAGAGCTCTTGTTCGATCCCACCGTTAAGAAAGTAGGTGACGTGTGGATATTTCTCAGTTTCCGCAGTACGTAACTGTTTCCATCCCTGGGCAGCAACGACTTCACCGATATGATTCGTAATGGGTTGAGGGGAAAAGAGAACGGGGAGCTTAAACGTTGCGTCGTATTCAGTAAAACAGAGTACGCGTTCAGGAGCTGGAAGAGGAGCGTGGCGTTCAAAGGAGTCAAAACCTGCTAAGCAAAGTGCGCTTACAATTTCACGCATGCGATCTGCTCGAAAATTCCAGAAAAGAAAGGAGTCGTTTTCAGCTACGGGAGTTTGAGATACGAGAAAGGGTGGAATGAACTCATCAGTTACTCCCTCTTGGTAGCATGCAGTGAGGTGTTCAGATGCAGTGGGAAAGCTTGAATCAAGTTTGCCGGTTATGGCGTTATACGCCTGCTCGACCCGCTCCCACCGTTTGTCTCTGTCCATGCCGTAAAACCGCCCTGATACAGATGCGATCTGAACGTTAGAATAGTCGGCGATCCGTTCTTCAAGTTGTTTGATATATGAGGCAGCTCCCTCTGGAGAGGTGTCTCTTCCGTCAGTCAGGAGGTGGAGTGCAACGGTGCCTTTGTAGTGCTGACGGAGGTATTCAATCAGCTCGTGAAGGTGTTCTCCGTGCGAATGCACCCCTCCGTTACTGTAGAGGCCTACGAGGTGGATGGTATTGTTGCTTTGAGACAGGAAGTTTTGAAAGACTTCTTCTCGTTCAAGAGCTCCTTCTTTTAGCTCGCGAGTGATACGCATGAGCCACTGCTCAACAACTCTGCCAGCTCCAATGTTGAGGTGGCCGACTTCTGAGTTTCCCATCTGACCGTGCGGTAACCCCACACGTTCCCCAAATGTTGTCAGTGTTGTGTTGGGGTATGAGGAGAGAAGTGAATCAAAGCAGGGTGTATCTGCAAGAGCTACAGCATTTCCCTCTCTCTTAGGGTTCAGGCCAAAGCCGTCAAGGATGCACAGGAGTGTTGTCTTTATCATTACGGAGTTGAAAGTGTAGGCGAGGGGGCGGCTGTATTCTTTGGGCGGCTGTTGCTTGATGTATTTTGAGCCATCTTATTCCACACGCCACTATGAATAGTTGCCCCATCAAACTGAGCTAGTTTTTCCCATACCGTAGATGCTCCCTGGTAGTCTCCGAGTTGGTTGAGGCACAGTCCGTGAAGCGTTAAGTGGTGACGGGTGAGTTCAGGAGAGCTAGTGACTCCTTCTTCTTCAAGCAGAGAGGTGAAGTTGTCGAGAAGCTCGCGTGCTTTTTCGCCTTGGTGAAGTTCTAGGTGGAGGTGGACGAGATCGAGCTCGGCCTGGATGCGGTGCTCTCCTTTGGTGTTTCGAGTTGCCGTGCGTGCAGCTGCAATTGCTCGCTCTCCCTGATCTTCAGAGAGCCATAATTTGATAGCCTCAAGCCAGTAGCGTCTTTCGCCGAGTCCACGAGCAGCTTTCAGGAGGAGATCCGCCGCGGCATCAATATTGCCGTTTTTTGCTTCGTGAGCAGCCAGCTCAGAGAGTGCGGGGCCAAATTCAGGGTTCTTCTTGATAAACTTTCGGAGGAGCGAAAGGTGTTCAGCTTCGTCTTTGGCAACCTCAGAAATTCGCTTAAATTCAAGCCGCTTTCCAGCCTCGATGTCTTTTCCACCGACTTCGCAAAAACGTCGGTGGTATTCAAGTGCATCTCCTATGCGCTCAAGCTCTTCAGAGAGATCACGGGCGAGGGCTGCTGCATGCATGCTCGGTTGATCGAAAACAAGCAGAGCGAGGTTATCAAGCGCAGCTGTTTTGTTACCAAGAGTTATGTTGAGATCGGCGGCTCGTAAGAGAACCTCGGGGTTGTTCGGATCTACAGCGCGTGCTTTGTCGAGAACTTTGAGGGCTTCTCTTGGGTGTCCCGCTTGTTCAATTGAACGTGAGAGTTCAACTCGTGCAATGATGTTCGTCGGGTCCCGGTGTATAAGCCGTTCCCAACGATCTTGCGCACGGTCGTACTCTCCTGAGGCAAGAGCACTCCTTGCTTCAAGCATGATCTGTAAAAACTCTTGCTGTTTAGATTCACGGTGCTTAAAAGCCCGTTCCCGAAAGTAGGCTTTTACTCCGTGGATAAGGCTAAAGAGTACCGTTACAGCAATCCCAGCACAGAACGTAAAGAGTAGTACAACACCAGCCATGACTGGCTGCGTTGTTTGCCCCGGGAGGTAGGTAATCGATAGTTCGTGTTTATTTAAGACGATAACGCCAACAGCAAGGGCGATGATAAGGAAGATGAGAGAGAGTCGGACAATTCGCGAGAGCATAAGAAAGTACGGGCAGAAGGATAGATGAATAGCCTCACTTGGCCTCCGAAAAAAACAGGGGCTAAGTGCCTCCTATCATGCGAAATGCACGCGAAGATGTAAAGATCGTTGGAGTGACTGTTCTCCTCTTAAGCAGCCTTGAGTTCGTAGTGGCCTTGGTCAGACTCCTCAACGGTGTATTTGCGAGCCTTGAGCCAGAGGCCCTCGAGATCGTAGTGCTGTCTGAGCGGTTCATAGAAAACGTGGAGGATGACGTCGCCGAGATCTACGAGGATCCAGTGTCCATCATCAAAACCTTCAACCATCACAGGTTCTACACCTCGTTTGTCGAGTTCGGCGAGTACCTTGTTGCAGATTCCTTGCGCCTGGCGATCGGAGCGTCCACTGACAATCACGAAGTAGTCGGACATGTCGAAGACTTCGTTCATGTCGAGTACGACAAGATCTTGGGCTTTAGCAGATTGGCAAGCGTCGAGGACGTGTTGGACAACCTGCTGCGAAGTGAGCTCTTCGGTGAGAGCTGTAACATTAGGCTTTCTGCTCATATAGGTAACGTACCTCCTTGAGAAAGGTATTGGTTAACTCGCAAGTTCCTCGCTCGAAAGCAAGTCGCTTGAAAGGCAAAAACATCTTGGTAGAGATAAATCTGTGGCAGTCGTGGGCAGAAGAAGGCAGAGAGGTAGGTAGAACGGGGTAGTTGGCACTATCCGAGGGTGAGAAACGGAGAGTCGTATTGCCGGTGGTTCTACTGATAGGCCTTCCTCCTATAGTATAGTGGAGAGTATAACAGCATTTCTCTTATAGATGCTGCTCGAGAGCAAAAAGCTCCCGTTATATTCACCACACAGGCTCCAAGCGATCTCAGCTTCAAGCCGCTTAATGTATAAATCGGAATATTTGAACTGAAAGTTGAGGGAAACTCGTAGTTGAAGGGAGCTAGCTGACCGCACGACTCCAACTGATGGTGATAGGTGGGGGGGCAAAAGTGTCGGGCTAAAGTATTCGTCTGTCTGCTCCACTTCTTGACCAAAAAAACTGGTCGATACAACTAGTTAGCTTATACCTCAATTGTATCAAAATCACTTCTACCCAGCAATGGAGAAGGTTGTTTGCGTTTGTGAAAATCGTGTTATCTCTTTGAAATGGTTAGGGATGAAAAGGGGTAGAATAGGTGTTCTGACTAGCCGCAAACTTTAGCTGTAAGCGTGTCTATGAGCTGTTCAATTCCTTCGCCTGTTGCGCTTGAGATCTCAAAGCTTTCGTATCCCAACTCTTTTGCTCTCTGGTGGTAAGTTCTCAGAACATCTCTCTCGGTAAGGGTGTCAATCTTAGAGAAAACGATGAATTGTGGAGCCTCCGCTAAGGTTGGTGAGAAGAGCTTGAGCTCTTGTTGGATCGTGGCTACGTCAGAGAGTGGATCCCAATCAGAATTTGACTCCTCGTCTTGGTAGGCAGGTGGCAGTACGTCGACAAGGTGTACCAAGACTTTGGTGCGCTCAAGGTGTTTGAGGAACTGGGTGCCAAGCCCTTTTCCTTCGTGGGCACCGGGGATCAGCCCTGGAACATCTGCAACAACAAAAGAGGTTTTTCCTTTTCCCTGAACCACTCCGAGATTGGGGGTGAGGGTGGTAAAAGGGTAGTCAGCAATCTTTGGTTTTGCTGCAGAGATTCGAGAGATAAGAGTTGA
Source organism: bacterium (assembly GCA_030428205.1). GTDB lineage: Bacteria > Bdellovibrionota_C > UBA2361 > UBA2361 > RFPC01 > JAUIBK01. Next base: position 28,106 of record JAUIBK010000022.1, on the reverse strand, counting down.
TTTGCCAGCATTTGGGAGACCGACGAGTCCCACGTCAGCCAGAAGTTTGAGGGAGAGAATGAACTCGCCGCTTTCACCAGGGAGGCCAGGTTGGGCGTGTTCAGGGGCTTGGTTTGTAGGTGATTTGAAAAAGGCGTTGCCCTTGCCACCTTTCCCACCTTCAGCTGCAACAAACCGTTGCTTATGCTTGGTGAGATCGGCAACGAGACTTTCGTCCTTGCCGTCTAATACTTCAGTTCCTACCGGAACGGTGATGATCAGGTCCTCACCACTTGCGCCATCGCTGGTGCTCCGCCCGCCAGGCTTTCCGTGTTGGGCTTTCCACTCGGGGTGGAATTGAAAGTCGAGGAGAGTGTGTTTGTTCTCGTCGGCTTCGAAGATGACAGAACCACCGTTTCCACCGTTTCCGCCGTCTGGGCCACCGAGTGGTACGTATTTTTCGCGCCGAAAATGTTTCGACCCAGCGCCGCCGTTTCCTGCAAAAACTCGGATGGATACTTGGTCGATGAACTTCATGATCTATTCCTTACCTCCTTAGAGCAAGAGCAAGGGCCAGAGCAAGAGGGGGAGTGTGATGGGTGTGAAACTGGAGTTATACAGCTTCGGGAAGAACGCTCACTGTCTGCTTTCTACCCTGCTTGAACTGTACGATGCCGTCAGTGAGAGCAAAGAGGGTGTAGTCGCTGCCAAGTCCTACGTTAAGACCAGGGTGGTATGTTGTGCCTCGTTGTCGAACAAGAATGTTTCCAGCTCGAACGTGTTCACCACCATACTTCTTCACGCCGAGTCGCTTTCCAATCGAATCACGACCGTTCTTAGAACTACCACCAGCTTTCTTATGTGCCATTTCGGAGTCTGCTCCCTCAGTAAAAAATTTAAGTATTAGTTTAGTGAGTCGATAGAAACTTCAGTGAAGTTCTGACGGTGTCCTATCTTTTTCCTCATCCCCTTACGGCGAAGCTTTTTGAAAGCATTGAGCTTTTCACCTTTGCCGTTGCGAATAACGGTGCCTTTCACGCAAGCACCAGAGATGTTTGGTGAGCCAACCTGAAGCGAGCCGTCAGTCCGAAGGGCGAGTACATGGTCAAATTTGACCTCTTGGCCAGGCTCACTACCGAGGAGTTCGATACAAATCTTATCGCCTACGCTTACTCTCTGTTGCTTTCCGCCAGTTTTGATAACGGCATAATCATTTGTGCTTGCCATAACTACCTGAGATTACATGGGCTGGGGACTACCCAGCAGATTTAAAAGTTGAATAACTACCTAATTATTGGCATACTTTCACGGTAACACTAGCCGTGAGACGAGCCAGGGTACTTGTTCTTCCATAGGAAATCAAGTTCTTGAGCTGGATATTTCCTCGAAAGGGTGTTTCTCAAGGTGAGTAAGCTATGGTTACATGGTAGGCTAGTGAGAAGGTGTGTGCCTGAGGTGAAACATCGTTAACTATGGGATCCGTTTCAAAATTTCTAGTCGCTATTATCGAAGATGACGAAAGTGTCAGGCGAAGCCTAGAGCTCAATTTCGAGCTAGAGGGCTATGACGTTGTTTCAGCTGGTGATGGCGAGGCTGGCCTCGAGCTTATTGAGCAGCACAAGCCTGACCTGATTATCTTAGATGTTATGATGCCAAAGAAAGATGGGCTTCAAACGTGTAAAGAGCTCAGGAATGCTGGAATTTCAACTCCACTTATTCTCCTTACCGCTCGTAGCGCTGAAGTCGACAAGGTGCTCGGCCTTGAGCTTGGAGCTGATGACTACCTTGCAAAGCCTTTTGGTATGCGTGAGTTAGTTGCACGTGTTAAAGCGTTGCTCCGTCGTACGAGTAACACGGCTGAAGTTGATAAGATTCAGTTTGACGACATTGTTATTGATTTTAAGGCTTATAAAGCTGAGAGAAATGCACAGCCGCTCGAGCTTTCTGCTCGTGAATATAGGCTTCTTCGCTATCTTGTTGCCAAGAATGGATCCGTGGTAACTCGAGATGAGCTCCTTGATGAGGTTTGGGGGTATAATTCTTATCCTTCTACACGAACGGTCGACAACCACATTGCAAGGCTTCGTCAAAAAGTAGAATCAAATGCAAACGTCCCCAAGCACATCGTTACCGTGCATGGGGTAGGGTATAAATTTGTCTCTTAGGTTTTTCCCTTAAGCGCTTTCTCGATCAGTTTTTCAACCCACTCTTGGATGGTTGTATCTTTTTCGGCAACACGTACACGTAAGTCTTTGTGTGCAGAGTCCGTCAACCGGATGTGAATCATACGGCCTTTAGTCTTAGAGGGTGTTGGTTCTGTTCGTCTGCGCTTCATCAATGATCTTATTTCTTCTGACTCTTTAGTACCAAAATTCTCCAGACGTTTGTAGTGGTAACCCCTACGTATTCCTTTTCGTCGAAAATTGAATTCTGTTTGAGCGGAAAAAACCCTGATTTTTTCCTCAAAAAGAGTGAAAGTGCTCCTCACATTCCCATAATTCTCTGACTATTTGATAAACTAGAACCTAGAGGGTTTAGAATTATCTATAGTTTAGCTGTTCACTCAAGTATATTTCTATATGTTGGGTCGTGCCGGGATGGGGTCGTTGGCAAAGGCTGAGTTGTTATTGAGGTCTAGCGTCTCTCTGTAACTGAGATATATTTATATCTTAGTTGCATGTATCTGGTTTCACTTATGGTCACACTTCAAGAAAGTCTCCTGCAAAGTGAGTTTGAGCAAATTTGCCAAGCGTTATTTAGGCTCACGTCTGAAGACTCCCAAGGAGATCTCTCTGAGAGCTTAAAAGCTTGTAACTCCCTCTCCCTCCTGCATAACGACTCTTTCATAGGAGCAATCTGCGGCCAGCTTCACGATCTTGTAAACAAAAATCAAACGGAATCTTCACTTACCCCAGAGGAGCAAAATTTCCTTAAACGTGGCTGTGAAGAGCTACGGTTTCGGATCATTGCTACTGCAATGGGAGTACGGAGCTCTACCGATTCTTCTGATATGATCACTTCTGTCGAGAGTGCTGAGCAGACATTAAGAAGCTCATCGCTTCATTTCGAGCCTTCTGGAGTTGTATATGCAAAGCTTGAGCAGCATATTGTAATCCTTCTTCCCCGAATCGAATCGTCTGCGCACTTAGAGAGTGTGACCTATGTGCTTGATGATGTCGCTGAGAAGGTCAAAGGTAACCTCAACTGGATTGTCGACTTTTCTGCCGTGAAGTCTCTTCCTGTTGAGCTGCTTGGGGCTATCATCTATCACATCTCCCGTCTTCATGACCAAGGAGCAGTGCTTTTTCTTTCTTGGCTCAAAAAGGATTCCTTGACGCAAGCGCAATCTAAAGCGCTTGTTCGGCTGCTTGATCTCGTTGATATCGGTGGGTACTGGTTCTCAAGCGGCAAGACCAAGTAAGCGCTCAGCCCTTGCCCGTTGTTTCGCTCCAACCGCCCGTGGGGTTCTTCGTGACCCTGTGCTTGCCGCTTTTCTTACAGAAAAGCTATGCAGAGGGCTTCTTCAGGAGGATTTTTTCGTGCTTGATGTACCTACATACGTCTCCACTCGTCTATGACGCTGTGATAGCTCGCGTCGTGTGAGGAGCTTCGCCCCGTCGGGGCTCTCGACAACGAACAAACCCTGACACCTACTGTGCAGGAGGTACAATCATAGAGACGGCTGAGTGATAACAAGAAAAAGACTGTATTTTTATTGAGTTACATCAAATGTCCCAGAAATGTAAAATAATTGTCACATTTCTGCATCCATTTTCCCCCCGTTGAATCAAATAAGACAGAGACCCGAAAGACACGTCCTTTCTCTAAAGAAGTAAAGAGTGTCGAGGGGGTTTGAGGTTGTGGCCGTTAGGGAGCAAGGGGTTTTGATCACGAACATATAAGCCTTACAAAGGAAGCGTCACCCATGACCCAGATGTCTCAAGATGAACTACGAATTTTTGAAAAGCCTGTGATTAGTTGCCACGATGTAGATGCACTTTTAGATGACTATGTTGAAGGGAGTCTGGCTCCCTCGCTGGACGAACGTCTGAGCGCTCATATCGATTGTTGCGAGTATTGTCGCGAGAATGAAGAGCTCTACCGTGAGGTGATCACCATCGCAGGAGAGATTGGCAAAGAGCAACCTCAGATGTCTCTTGGTGCAAAAAACAGGCTTCGTTCAGCACTTAACAAAGAGTTAGGTCTCAAGCTTCCTTTGGTTTCTTAAACTTCTTAGCAATCCAGTAATCAGCACTTACGTAAGCTCCTCCCCCTAAAAAGAAGAGCGCTAAGAGCATTATAAAATAACTAACAACGAGCTCTATGCCATTATTTGAGATAACAAAGTTTCCGTATTCGGTAAGCCACGAGTAGTTTCCGTGCTCTTTTAGAATTGATTTTGCGCGTGAGAGTCTCTCGGCAACTTCTCCGATATGCTCGACTGGAAAAGCACTATTAGCATCATGAATAAACTGCCATCCGTTTTTCAGGTGCACGGTGAGAGCTGCCACAACCATCGTGAACATTAGCGGGATGCATGCCCACCTCGTAGCGAGTCCGAGCACGAGCAAGATAGCGCCACCTACTTCGGCTCCTACGGCGAGAGCAGCATTTAACTCAGGAAAGGGGAGCCCAAGCCCCCAATCAGGGTTTCCGAACCAGGCTACCGTACTTTCAAATGAGTTGAGTTTGGTCATCCCCGTTGTCCAGAAAAGTGGTGCCAAGTATGCCCGAAGCAGGAGTGGGGCGAGGAAAATAAGGGGATAAGAGAGTTCAAGCTTTTGTTGCGCCCAGCGCATTAGATTTACGAACATAGCCGCACCATTGTAAGAAGAAACTGTTGAGAAAAAATTGATGGAAAGATAAGGAGTGCGAGTCAGAGCTCTAACTCGCACCTTGAAAAGGGGAGGTCTTAACTATTCATCACCACACTTTCCTTCACCACATTTGTGGCCTTCGCCGTCTTTGTCATTTTCATGGCTGTCATCGCCGCCGCATTTTTTATCGTCGCCGTCACCACATTTTCCTTCCCCACATTTTTCGTCACCAGCAGCTTCTTCCTCGGTTTCATCACTACCGTCGCCGCACTTTCCTTCCCCACATTTTCCTTCGCCACACGCGAAGTATTCAGGATTCGTTGTATCAACGGTGAGCTCAGCGAGTTGTTGTGCACCATCGCTGAGAACAGAAAAATCGATATGCTGGGATGCAAACGCATTGCTGGCAGTCAGCAGAGAGAGTATTCCAGCAAGCAGTGATGCAACCGTAAGCTTTGCAAGTTTTTGTGTTTTCATTCGTCCTCCAAAAGGGTTCATATTCGTGCTACGAAAATCTCGTAGATTCCCGAAACACGAGCTTTGCAAGGTTAGAAGTACAAGCTACCTTGCCTCTTATAGAACCGACAGTCGATTCCTTGAGCTTTCTGTTACAGATTTAATTTTTCAATTAATTCTAGATAGTTATCCCGCCTCTTTCTTGGTCACCTATGAGTTCCCGCCTTGAAGGCGGTGATGGCATGTAATGTGCTCTCTTCATCACGAGAGAGGACGATTTTGAGGTAGGTATCCATGGCAGCGGCAACAGCACTACAAACATTCGACGAGGCGCAAGAAGATGATGTAAGAATCATCAAGCGTTGTCCTGACTCAGGTAAGATAGACCTCGGTGCGTACGTTCACCACACCTATGTGCAGCACGGCAGAGTACGAAAACCAACGGTTCATATCCGTATGGGAAGACTCTCTGTGTCTCGAAAAGCGCTTCTCCTCGGTTTCTCGCTTATACTTCTTCAGATAGCTGATGGTCTTCTTACTTACTCAGGGCTTAATATCTTCGGTGTACAGATGGAAGGAAACACCATGCTTCGTGAGATGATGCATCGTAGTGGTTCAGTTGCTTGGGTACTTTTTCTCACAAAGATGTTCGCTATTGCCATGATCGCTTGGCTTACATTTCAAGCGACAACAAGAAGATGGCTCCGTCCTGTTCTAGGATTTCTTTCTGGAATTTTCTTTTCTGTAGCTGTTCTTCCTTGGTGTTTCTTTATTTTGCATGGTGCCTAGGTGCTAAGCTCCGTCGGACTTTTGTGTAATATTGCGTTCATACAATCCCAGGGTCCAATCGTCTTGCTGAACTTCCTCGACAAATTCAAATCCTCTACTAGTAAAATAGCCGATTGAGGCTAGGTTCCGAATTGGAGCATGTCCAATAACTGTTGCGTACCCGACACCAGGTGTAAACGACTGTAGTTTGGCGTCCATTAAACCTCCGATTCCTCTTCTCTTGAATGAAGGGAGCACCCCAATTTGATCGGGATAAATGAGAGAGGGATCATATCTTTGGTCAAAGAGAGTTAAGACTTTATCCTCATATCCCATACTCTCAGAGAGTGAGAGTAGCGTTCGTAATGGATAGGCCATGATGAATCCAACGATTTGGGAACCTTCTTCTGCCACAACAAAGTGATCTGATGCTTCAATGCGAGCAGCATACGTCGCGGGATCTTGAGCCCATAAAAGAAAGCCAGTGTCCCCAGCCTCAGGTGGACGGTCATCACCGATTTGTAGTGACTGAGCAACGAGGGCAATACCTTCTGCATCGTTCGGGGTTGCCCGACGAGTCGTGATTTCTCGTTCGGGAGTTTTTTGATTGTGTCGATGGTCGAAACAGTCCATAGAAACATTCTATCAAGCTCAGCAGCTCTAATGTAAGTATTAAATTCAGAATGAAAATGTTCAGCATCCTGTACTTCAGCTGCCTGGAGATAGATCGAGAGGGCATAGAGTCAGGTGCTGATTATCCCAGTGGGGTGCTAGGTCATGTATGTACGATTACCTCAGTCCATTTACTCAAGGAATCTCCATGCATAATCTTAGTAAACCTTAAATATATCCAGCAAGTTATTCTCACATCGCCAATAGTAAGAATGTCTTCTGTAATGGAACTTAGCTGAATCAGTCGATTTTATTCCTTCCTTATGTTCTCATCTCCACATGACTGCCTTACAATCTGCACAACCAATGACTGAACCAAAAAAACCAATCTATCTTGTTGATGGCTCGGGATATATCTTCCGTGCCTACTACGCCACCCCACCAAATTTCACCAATAAAGAAGGATTCCCAACCAACGCGCTCTATGGGTTTACCCGCATGTTGCTCAAGCTTCTTGAAGACGTCGACTCTGAGCATGCCGTGATGGTCTTTGACGCAGGCCGCGAAACTTTTCGTACCGAACTGTATCCAGAGTATAAAGCCAACCGTGATGAGTGCCCGGAAGATCTTAAAAAACAGATGCCTTTTTTCCGTGAGATCTCAAAAGCTCTCGGTCTTACCCTCCTTGAAGAGCCTGGATTTGAAGCAGATGACATCATTGGCACACTGCAACACCTTTGTGAAGACGCAGGGCTTGAGACCGTGATCGTCTCTGCAGATAAAGATCTGATGCAACTTGTAACAGAGAACACTTCTATGTGGGACACGATGCGCGATAAAACGTATGGCCCCAAAGAAGTTGTTGAGAAATTTGGTGTTCCACCTGAAAAGGTCGTTGAGTACCTCGCGCTCGCTGGTGATAGCTCAGATAATATCCCTGGCCTCAAAGGAGCAGGCCCAAAAACAGCTGCGAAACTTATCGAGTTGTTTGGCGACGTTGAGACGATCCTCCAGTCCGCAGAGGCTATCGCTGAAGAAAAAGCTATTCGCGGCAGAAAAAAGTTATCAGAAAGGATTGAATTAGAGCCTGAGATCGTACGTCTAAGTAGACAGTTGGTAGAAATACGCAAAGATGTTCCGGTTTTATTAGAAGTTGGGCAAGAGGAAGTGCGAGCAGCTGAACTCAATCAGGACGCTTTATATTGCGCACTTAAGCGTACAGAGCCTGATATGGATTCGCTCCATGAAATCATGGAGCGGTTTGATTTTCATTCAATTCTTAAAGATTTTAAACCAACCACACCTCGTTCTGCGCCTCTTCGAGAGGAAGCTACCTATACACCAGTTACCCAAGCAAACTTTGATGAGTTTTGCGCCTCATTCTTAGCACAAAAAGAATTCTGTTTTGACCTTGAAACAACCTCACTCGATGTGCTCGAAGCTCAAATTGTAGGAATTGCCCTCTGCTGGTCCGATTCGCAAGCCTACTACGTACCTGTGGCTCACACGGAAGTAGAGGATCAGATAAGCCTGAAGCAGTTCAAAGAGCGGTGCGGTGCTCACTTTGCTGATGTAGCCGTGAAAAAAATTGGGCAAAATCTCAAGTTTGATACAGCGGTGTGCCTCACGAACGGTATTACCGTTGGTGGTGTAGCGTTTGATACGATGATCGCTGCCTACCTCCTTCACCCTGATAAGGGAGGATACGGGTTGAGTGCTCTTGCAAAAGAACACCTCGGACACCGTATGATTGAGTTCGATGATGTGGCTGGAGACGTTGAGCACTTTGGTCACGTAGCGCTTGATCAGGCAGTAACGTATGCGTGTGAAGATGCCCACGTTACTTGGCTGCTCAAGAACAAGCTTGCTCCGCTCATAGAAGAGGCTGAGCTTACAGAAGTTTTCTCAGCTATTGAGATGCCGCTTGTCTCAGTGCTTGCCCATATGGAGCGGCGAGGGGTCTGTCTTGATGTGCCATTTCTCGAAGAGATGTCAAAAGACTTAAGCGTGCGTATGGAGAAAGCTCAAAAAGAGATCTACGAGATTGCTGGTTGTGAGTTTAATGTTCAATCTCCAAAGCAACTCTCTGAAGTTCTTTTTGAAAAACTTGGTATTCCCACCAAGGGAATTAAGAAAACAAAAACCGGGTACTCGACTAACCAATCAGTACTCGAACGGCTGCGAGATAATTACGAGGTGCCAAATCTTATCCTCGCGCATCGCTCCATGAGTAAACTCCGTGGAACGTACGTTGATGCGCTGCCAAATCAGGTGTCTTCAGTCACTGGAAGACTTCACACACGATACAATCAAACAGTCACTGCTACAGGCAGATTGTCTAGCTCGCATCCAAACTTACAAAATATTCCAATTCAAACAGAAGAGGGAAGGAAGGTTCGAAAAGCTTTTATTGCTCAACCTGAGCACGTGCTCCTCTCTGCTGATTACTCTCAGATAGAACTTCGCTTACTTGCCCACTTAAGTGGGGACGAGAACCTTCAGAGTGCTTTTCTTCACGACGAGGATATTCATTCTAAGACAGCCCGCGAGCTTCTCTCGCTTGCTGAGAATGAAGAGGTCGATCGGGCCGATCGTCGTCTTGGAAAAACGATTAACTTTGGCATTGTGTACGGGATGAGCGGATTTCGACTTGCGAAACAGCTCGATATTCCTGTGTTTACGGCAAACGAATATATCGAGCAGTACTTTGCACGGTATCCCAAGGTGAGAGAGTATTTTGATCATCTCGAACAACTTGTTGAACAAGATGAGCCGGTACGAACACTTTACGGGCGTCGGCGTCTTCCAAGTGAGATTGATTCGAGTGGTAGGGATAGAGGGTTTGTCCAACGCGCCGCACTCAACGCCCCACTCCAAGGAAGTGCTGCTGATATCATAAAGTTAGCTATGGTACGGCTCGAAGAAAAGTGCTCTAAGTTGCAATATCCACTTTCAATGCTTATGCAAATACATGACGAACTCGTTTTTGAGTGTGAGCAAGAGCGTGCTAAAGAAGCTGCTGAGCTGATTCGCACAGAGATGGAAGAGGTCGTTGAGCTAACTATTCCTCTCAGAGTTGATATCTCTTGGGGAGCAAATTGGGACGAGGCACACTGAATACAGTCTGCGCCCCTCCACTATAAAAGGATCTTGTGACTGCCAAAAGCTCTCATCTGCAAGCTGTCTCTCGTGACGACTCCTCCAAGGAGGGCGATCGTGAGCTTGTGGCCAAGGCACAAAAGGGGGACCGAGAGGCTTACCGAGAGTTGGTTGAGAGGTACCAGCAGAGAGCGTTTTCTATTGCGTTTGAAATAGTTCGGCGACACGAAGACGCCGAAGATATCGTGCAGGAAGCCTTCGTAAAGGCCTACCTGAAACTCAAAGATTTCCACGGAAAGTCTAGTTTTTACACATGGTTATATAGAATTGTGTGTAATATGGCTATTGATGTGCAGCGCAAACGTACCCGCCGTGGTGGTGATGCGCTAGAATTTGATGAAAAAATTTTGAATTCTGAGCAGTTAGATACGTCATACCTGGGAGGCTCAAAGGAATCTCCTCAAGATGCTTTCTTAAGAAAGGAGAAGGGGAGTCAGATTGAGCAAGCCCTCCAAGGCCTCACTGAAGAGCATCGAGCGGTGATTGTGCTCCGAGAGATTGAAGGTCTTGGGTATGATCGAATTGCTGAGATCGTTGGGGTTTCAAAGGGAACGGTTATGAGTAGGTTGCACTACGCACGTAAGAAGCTTCAACAAGCTCTCCGTGATTTAGCCTAACGTAAGGACTCTTTTGTATGTCAGAACAATCACTTTCTCCTACACACAAAAAGCCAGGTGGTTCCCAGCTTGCCGAGCAAGAAGAACTTCTTCTGACCGCCTACTTTGATGGAGAGTGTGGTTTCCTTTCTAAGTTGCGTGCACATCGACTTCTTAGACGAAACGCTCAAGCGCAAACCTTCCTCGAAGCCCTTACCTCGCTGAGTGAATCCTCCTTGCAATCTTTTTTTAATGATCGAAGGCAAACTCACGAACTCGCCAAAGTGGATCTTTGGGAGCGTGTGAGCACCCGAATAGATCAGGAAGAACGCGCAGCGTTTTTCCTAGGAAAGCGAGACTCCACCCAAGCCTCTTCTTCTAAGGAGAAAGAGTCCTTCTTTGGTATGCGTGAGTTCTTCTGGGGTGGTGCTGGAGCAGCGCTCTCGTTTCTTTTTGTTTTTGCACTCTCTCCAGGAGGTGCGCCACAAGTAGCAACAGAATCGGGGAGTTCTTCTCAAGCAGGTAGCACGTCTCCAGTTGCCTTAGTTTCAACTGCGCCTCAAGTCCTCCGCTCATCAACAAGGGTGCCAACCGTGACAACAGTTTCCACGCATAATCGCCCAGTTGAAGTTGATTGGATGAAAAGCGACGGGAGCGTGCGTATGATTCATGATACGTCCGGGCGTACCCCTATTATTTGGGTAAAACGGAGATCGAATCTTCCTCAGATAAGTTCTTACCGAAGTAATTCAAGCCGACGACGAAGAAACGGAGTGCAAAGTCAGTCTCTTCAGCAACGTATTCCTACAGCAACTCTTGTCAGTAAATGATTTTGAGTGAGCCCTGCTATAATTCGACTCTCATAGTGTGCTCTGAACGTTCTTTTGCTAAGGTAGGATTGTCTCTTCCTGTAGGAATGTTTCTATGATCCGATTGCTCTCTATGCTTTGTATTTCTGCGCTGCTTGTGGCACCACACCCTCTTTTTGCGAAAGAGAAAAGCCCAGTCTGCCACGATGTAAAAATTGATGTTCGCATTTTGCGTGGTACAGGAGCAGGTGGAAAACACGAACCACTTTCTCCGCGACTACAAGATCTCGCCCCGAAACTTGCGAAACTTCCCTATGGTTCATTCGAGCTTGTTGCGGCTAAAACAGAGACTGTTCCTATTGCGACCAAACGAGTCATACCTCTCTCCGATGGCCATAAACTGACACTCCGCCCTCTCTATGTAGAAGATGAACGTATCGGGATGTGGATGAAGTGGACCGATCAAAAAGATATGGAAATTATCGATACCCGTATGCACTTTAGTTGTGATGAAAATATGTTGACTGGGTTAGAAGAGAATCATGAGCAGGGGCTTCTGCTGGCGGTAAAAGTTTCTCCAGTGATAGGCGAGTAGGATTTTTCCTTTTAGAGCAGAACTAAGACTAGGATAAGGAGCTATGGACTCCTAGGCCTTGTCTTTATCCTTGTCTTGCTCTCAACTATCAGCCTGCTTTGAGAAAGATTTATAACGCGAAGGAACGAAGGACGCGAAGGAGTTGATCTTCGCGTCCTTCGTTCCTTCGCGTTATAAATCTTTCAACCAAAACTCATCTCCTTCTTCCAGAAGTAGCAATTTTTCGTAGTCTCTCCTTCGTCGCCGAGGTGCGTAAGAGGATAAATCCGGAAAAAATAACGCCCCTCCTGCGGAAAATTTGTCGATCCCGTTGACGATATCCTGACGCAGGCAAGAATTGACTCCTCTGTAACCCCTTGATTTTAGGCTTCTTCAGAGAAAAAACTTAAGTTTTAGCCTCTGATTGTCGAGTTTTTCTCTTGGCCCACTTTGTGCTCTCTCTAAGGAATGAAGAGGCGGGTTCGTACGGTTCAAGGATTGGTAGTACCACACAGGTTTGGGAGAGAAAGGTTACAAGGAGCCACATGTCAAAGCGATCAGATAACAAGTCCACAGGGCAAGACGTACTAGAAATCATCGAACTTGCTACTAACGATCTTGAAACACTCACACGTGCATTCGATCTCATCTCAGAGGTCTGCGAATCTCGACCAGCGCCTTATGTTGAAGTTGATAATCTGCCGAGCCAGGGTGTCGTTCACTAAAGACTGAAGAGTCGTTCCGTTGCCAATTTCTTGAACTTTTTTCTTCGTGGCGAAAGTTTTTTCGTTATACTAATGAGCTGTGCCACGAAGAAAAAAGTTCAAGAAATTGGTTGTTCATTCTCGGATTAGACCTTCTTTCGAAATCCAAGCTTCAGATAATCATACCTTGGATCTACCGCCGTGATCTCCAGCTCCACAACGTCCCCCCGAGTCAGTTTCGTACTCTTCTTGAGGTAGGCTGGAATATATATTTCCTCCAGCTCAACAAGGTAGTTCTTCATATCATCACGCAGAATAGTTGCCTGAATATTTTCTTTGCGAGATTTTTTCTTCTTGAGGTATTTGAGGAGCCAGAAGCGTTTTGTCTCTCTGGTGAGGAGTCGCGCGCGCTGGTTTGTCTCGGCTGTTTCTGCCATGGCTTGTTCAAGTTGTTCGGCTGAAAGACAAGCTTCCCCCTCTTTGAGAAATGAGAGGATCTGACGTTGGTTGCACAGGTCTCCATATCTTCGAATGGGAGAAGTCACTTGTGCGTAAGCTTCAAGGCCAAGCGTGGAGTGTCGAGCTGGAGTAACGGAAATTTCAGAGCGTTTTAACCCAAGCCGCATAGCGTAGTCTTGCGCGGGTCCAGGTGGAATTTGGGAGAGATCCGGTCTTTTCTCTTCGTCTGGATCTTCTTGTGAGCGAAAGAGGAGGGGAAAATTGTGTTGTTGTGCAAAGAGAGCGTAGTAGTTATTTGCTAAGATCATCATCTCACCGATAAGACTTCTTGCTGGCCCCTTTTCGTCGAGCTCAGCAAGATCAAAACTACTTTCAGCGAGATTTCCTGGATTATCAAGAGAGACAGAGACGTCGCGCTTGGGAATATTCATTCCACCGTTTGCAAGTCTGTGAGCTTCACAGCTCATAGCAATCTGATAGAGAAGAAACTCGTCGCCTTGTTCAAGAAGAAGTGCCTGATCTACTTCGTCGTAAGTCAAGCGACGCTTGACCTCGATGACTGATGGTACAATTGAGTGCGATTGAATCTCAAAGAGCCTATCAACTTCAATAAGGATACTAAGCGCTCTTCGTGGTTCACCGACCCGTAAACTGAGTCTCTCTTCCGAGAGGATTTCGGGAAACATGTTGTATGTCCCCTCAGGAAAATACAACGAGGTGGCGCGCTCCTTTGCATCTCTATCAAGTGCTGAGTTTGTGGGAATGCACGCTGCTACATCTGTAATATGAATACCAAGACGATACCCATCCTCTGTTCGCTCAATACTCAGAGCATCATCCATATCTTTTGTGGATTCATCGTCGATCGTGAGTGAGTCAAGGTGAGTCAGATCGACACGAAACGCTTGTTCTTCAGCAGTAAGGGCAGAAAATGAGGACAGAGAGGATAGAGCTTCTGCTTCCTGGCACGTCGCCTCAGAAAAAGGCTCAGGGAGGCCGTGGCGGAGGAAGCTTAAATTCGTATTTCGGTGAAAGTGGTGTAGGCGGCGGAGAAACTCGTAAGCTCGTTCCTCCCTTCCCCCACCAAGTTGAAGAGAGAGTTTCTCGGAGAAAAGGTCGAGTAGCTTTTTCGCTTCTTTGTGCTCAGCGTTGTCGAGGTGGGGAGCCCCAGCAGCAACTTTTTCAAGGAGACGAAGGTGAGCAAGAACTTCTTGTGAAAATTCATAAGAAGAATCTTCAAGGCGCGCACTCATGGCTTCAACTGACTGCCTCAGTGCGCGTTCTTTTTCTTTTCTTGTAGCTTCTGCCTTTTTGAGTTCGTCGATGGTTGCTTTTGGACGTGGTTCAAAGTGGTGTTTCTTGCGCTTAAAATAGACAGGGTCTTCTTGGAGCGCAAAGCGTAGTGCGAGGTGATGAGTGAGATCGTTTGCACCGTAGTAGAGCTCGCACAGTTCATCGCAGGTGAACTCACGTGACTCTTCTTCTACAAAGGACCAGAGCTCTTCGAGAGGAATAGTCTGTGATGCTTCGAGCGCCGTGTCTCGCAGAGAGAGTAGGTAGGTGGCTTTCTCAGAGTGTGATTGATGATCTGATGGGATGGTACCAGGAAGAAGTGAGATGCGACCGAAGGCGAGATCCATCTGACGCTCTCGCATAGTGAGTATTTTTGCTTTGTTTTTGGCAATCTCCAGAATAACAGCAGTTTGGCTGGCACCGTCTTGGTCAAAAATGACAAGTGTGCCAGTGCGGTATGCTGGGGAGCTATTCTCTGATGATGGGGGTTTAGGGAGTAATGACATAGTGCAGATACAACCACTTAGGAAATAAAAAGAGAAGAGGTGTTCTAAGTAGTTAATATTATGTAGGTATATTTCCCTTTGCTCATAACTACCTATGCTACTTCACTGTGATCGCTTTCATAACATTATTTGTAAAGTATTCGTACGGTTAAGAGTCCGAGGGGCCAGATGTAATAACGTACGAAATGGGAGAGAGGAAGCAGCATGGAAGATCTACATGATCCAGGTTCGCAGGGTGGTAACCGTGGATCCCGGTCGATAAATCCAACATCAGCAGGGTTATCACTCCAAGGTGCAGTAGAAAGAGCTTCAGAGCTGCAGTCATACAGCTCTCCCGCGTGTTCTTTTCGTAAACGAATCTTAGATACCGTGAAGAATTTCTTTATCGAACACGGTACCAGCCTTCAGTCACTTGAGAAGAAGGTCCAAAGTCTAGAGGAGGCTCTGTCGCGGCCTGTTGTGAACCCACATGAGTTGCAATCGTGCATAGAAAATGCCGCACGATATTTTACTCCCGATGGAGGTAAGGAGAGCGAGTTAGATAGGGGGCGCAATCAACTTGCGAGCCTTTCCGATCATGAACGTGAGCGTATTGTGAGAGACCCACTACTGCAAGAACTCTTTCACTCATTTTATGAAAAGCTTGATACAGAAGGAACTCGAGCTCTTGAGCTTGCTGGACAAGCTAGAGAACGACTTGCGGATACCGATTTTTCACTTGATAGGATCGATGAGAGTTTGGCCGTGCTCCGTTCTTCTCAAGCGAAGTTTACAAGCCCCATGTCATCAATGAATCTCGCCAAAGTTTCAACCAGCATATCAACGCCAGCAGATGAAGGGCCTCTTGATCTCAATATTCCTGAAGATGGCAGCCTTCCTGATTTAGCACACCATATACGTTCACGGCTCTCAGGAAGTACTCATGATCCTGTTGTAATTTCTGAGGACGGTGGTGAGTATAGAGTCGAAGCAACCGTGAAGCAGGTGCATGCACTTGTTGAAGAAGTCGAGCAGCAGATGCTAGCTGCGCTTTCTTCTGATCAAAAAGTACAAAGAGATGCATTGGGAGCTCTGTATGGGAGCGCTGATGGTACAGACGGTGGTCTACTAAGCAAACTCCATGATTTGGCGGCAGCGGCGGATGCAAATGTCTCCGACGGTACTCCGTGGGATAAGCCTCTTGCGGAGGAGCTGAATCGAATTTACCAAGTTGTTGATCAAGTTACTGGACCGCTTCGTGAGGAGTTGGCTGAGAGCGACATATTGCCTCTTGACGAAGATCTCGGGGAAGATCTAGGAGGGGCTTCTCAGCAAGAGCAAGAGCAAGAGCAAGAGCAAGAGCAAGAGCAAGAGCAAGAGCAAGAGCAAGAGCAAGAGCAAGAGCAAGAGCAAGAGCAAGAGCAAGAGCAAGAGCAAGAGCCTAAATCTAAAGTAGCACCTGTAGTTGATGTGGGGCAGGAGCGAGAGAGAGATGGTTCTACAATTGAAGAGCTTATTGATGAGATAGATGAAGAAGGTCTTCGCTATCTTGGACAAATTGGTGTTGAAATTGAATATCTTCGAGAGAATCTCGGTCTACTTTCTCGAGTTCAAGAGAAGGAGGAGATAGAAAGTGAGGAGCTTGAAGCGCTCCGTCGGACCTCAGAAGGGCTCGGGGAACGCTCGATGCAAGTTGTATCTGGGATGAAATCAGGAGAGCTTTCAGAAAAGTCAGGTAACGCTATCCTCGCAGTCACACAGGCCTTGTCTGAAGCGATCAATAAAGAAGTAGAACGCAGCATTTCACAACCTTCTCCTGAGGAGTTGATTACTCTTGCGTTGGAAACGTCTAGTCCGGGTGTTGTCCATCACGTAATGCAGATGTATCAAAGACTAGCCCCTGCGATTGACGCTGCAAGTAGCGGCACAGAGCTTCCCCCTGAGGTACTCCAAAAAGTTGCCCAGGGAATAGATGAGCTCGGAGGGGTTCTTCAAGCATTTACGAAAGAGCCAGGTCAAAGAGAGTTTGCTCAACTTCTACATGCCCAATTAAGAGAAAAGGTTGGACTTCCTGCTGAAGGAATCTCACCTGAAAAGTCTCTCTTGCTTGAGCTTACCATTCTTAACTTAAAGTTGAATGGATCGCTTGCACAGGCTCCAGAGCTTGAGCCCCGGAGGAGTGACTCTTTGACTCAGACGAGAGCGCAAGCGAGCGAGTTCTTTTCTCAGGAGCTAGCCGAAGGGGTTCGTGGTGTTGGAGAGCTCATAAGGCAGCGGAGGTTTGATCAATCTGACGCCGTGCTTGATGCGGTTGCGCGCTACGATCGAGATCTACAAGACTCACTCTCGCCGGACACCTCCCCAGAGGTGAGGCAAGAATTGTCGGATGTGACAACACAGATGCACGCACTTGCTTCACAAGAAGCTACACGCGGGTACAGAGACATTATTCGCACTCTTGCCCAGGAGGCAGACCAAAGAGAGACGAAGAAAAGAATAGGAAGAGACGTTGATGTGACCTATAAGGTCGATCCTACCTATGGTGACCTCTCAGTTTCTATTTCACAGAACGGAGGGACAGTTACTTTTATTGTTAGGCTTGATGATAAAACAAGAAATGAGCGTGAAGCAGAGATTGATGAGATCTTAAGTGATCTTGAATATGATTCTATTATCTCACCATCATCTCGAGGAGGTCGAGGGGTCGTGAAGACAGAGTCGAGGGTATGGAAGCGTCTCATGGCGGAGTCTGCTGTTGAAAATCAATCAAATGGCAGGATTGCTTCGCTCGAGAACCTTTCGTTTGTTAAAGCCGATCTTTCCAATGTTGATATGTCATCTGCTCAAATAAAGGACGTTGATATTACCCGCACGAGATTGACACGGGTAAAGCTCAACAATGCTCGTGCAGAAGGTCTTGTCATTGAACGGTGTGAATATTGTAATCACCTTGAGGCGAGAGGATTTCAAGCTTGGAGATCGAAGTTTTCTAAGATCAAAGCAAACTATTCTGATTGGGAAGGTGCGGATCTCCATGATTCAAGAATGAAAGCAGATCTCTATTACTCAAACATTTCTTCTCTTTCACTTGACTGTTTTCGATATGCCGATAAGCTTGATAAATTTGGGAAAAACTACGAAGAGACCGGTGTTTGGTTAAAGCGTCTTGCTCCTCAGAATTGGCCATGGTCAAGAAGCTTTCGACAAGCTTGGGCTATTGCTGGGCAGATGGGGGGAACATTCTATACCGGCGATGATCCTGCCTATGGTTGGGGTGATAAGCAGCATTGGGCAGATCGTAGATTTACTCGAGTTCACAGGGGAAATCCAGAGAGTCATTTTCAAGATGATGACTACAGTAAGATTGAAGAGAGGCTGGAGAATACTTTCGGTGGGACGAGGGTGAGACCATCGAAAAGACTTCTCAATTCTTCACATCGGAGTGAGTTTCACTTTACACGAACGGTCGTCTCCCGAGATGGTCATGAAGAAGTACAAGTCCTTGCTCTTGGTGCCGCAAAAGATACTCTCGAGAAGATGGCTGCTCAATTTTTTGTTAAGAGTGGTGATACATATACGCCAGTGGGAGGAGAAGATTATCTCTCCCCTGAGTTGCAAAAGAAATTTTATGACACGAGTAACGACCGGGATTTCTCTGATTTCGCAGGATTTATTGCACAGTGGAAGGAGGGGAGATATGGCACGCCTCATTCTGCAGACCTCGCTGCCGCACGCCAGCGAGCACAGCAACAACAAGGGGAAAGCTCTTAGTGCTGTGAGTTGAGAGCGAGGTCTATAGCGCTTTGAAATCCTATGAGCTTCTGTTTTAGCTCCGCACTTACCTCTTCACGAGAGAGTGTGGGAGTGGAGAAGGACGACAGAAGGCCACGAGAGACGTTAATGATCGCCCCCCCGCCTTGTTCTGAAAAGCCTGCGATAGCGTCACGTGCACTGCCTCCTTGGCTTCCGAGGCCTGGAATAAGAAAAAAATTATTCTGCATCCGTTCTCGCATCGCTCGGGCTTCTTCAGGGTACGTGGCTCCTATGACAGCACCCAACCCAGAGTAGCCGTGCTCTCCACGGAGTCGGTGGGAGTGCTCACTCAGCCAGTCGGCGAGACGTTCGCTGATAGTGCGACCATCTGCTGTTTTTTGATTTTGTAGGTCGCCAGAGCCTGGGTTCGATGTCTTCACGAGCACAAAGACTCCCTTTCCGTGTGCTTCGCAGACTTCAAGGAAGCTCTCGATCGTATCAAAACCGAGAAACGGGTTGACGGTTAATGCGTCGGCAGGAAACGGAGCCTGGCCACCAAGAAAGGCTTGTGCGTAGGCATTTGCTGTTGAGCCAATATCTCCCCGCTTGGCATCAACAACGATCGGGAGCTTGTATTCACGGATAGCTGAGAGGATTGACTGAAATGCTCGTATTCCAGCTAGTCCGTTCTGCTCAAAGAAGGCGATATTTGGTTTTATCGCAGCAACCTGAGTACCGATGGTTTGAAGAGCGTGAAGATGAAAGTCAACAAGGGTGTGGTAGAGCTCGTCTTCTGTTGTGGAGGATTTGCTACTCGCCTCTGATTTGAATACCGTAGGAATCTTCTCCAGGCGCGGATCAAATCCCGCGATAAGAAAGCTCTTGTTTTGCATTGAGGTCTCATGGAGATAGTCGGCAAAGTTCATTGGAGTTCCTTAAGATAGATAAAGGGATTGGCTTGCTCGTCTTCAACAGCTGATTGGGTTTGTTCTATCTTAGAAAAGAAACATTTCCAAGATTTCTTACATGAGACAAAGGCGTCTTCAAAAATATGTAGCTTTGTAAGGTAGAGCCTGAGTTGGAGGATTTCAGCATTATTTACTTTTTGGAAAGCTGTCATCTTGGGGTATTTTTCTCGAAGAGGATTTATGTGCTCCGCAAAGACCGCTTGGCGTTTTTGAAGCTTTGCATCTTCTGTGAGATCGCTCTTATAGACTGTTTGCAGGGCTTCATAGAGAGAGGTGACAATATCTGCGACAAGGAGTTCGCGCTCTCGGGAATGAACGGCTTCTGAGAGAAGGAGCTCTTTTTCTTTTTTACATACGGAAGTTGTGCAGGCTGAAAGTTGAGCTGAAAAAAAATCGATTGCTCCTTGGTAGCCTACGAAATTTGCCGCACTCTCATTAAAATCAACGTAGTCTGGAATCCAATAGGTCGTATGAAACGTTTCATGAATAACGGTATTGGCGATTCGCTCCCGTGAATGTTGAAGGGTTGTTGATAGGATAGGATCGTTAAACCAACCAAGTGTACTTATTGCTTCGGTCGGACGTACCCATGTTTCATACCCCTTTCGCTCGAGCCTTGTTGCAGTACATTGCGCATTTCTTTCCTCAAAATACCCCTTATAGGGCACCGTTCCAACAATGGGGTACCACCAGGTGTACATCGTAAATGAGGTTTTCTCGGAGGCGAGAAGGACCCAGGCGAGAATGTCACGATCGACTTTAGAGTACTTTGTAAAAGTATCTTTTGGAGTGAGGCCAATAGACTCTGAAAATGCTCTCGCTTCAAGCACAAGAGTAAGCTTCTCTCTCTCCTCTTCGTCTGATGGGCTTGAATCAATCACGTCTTGAATATCTTCGCGTGCAAGGAGGATTTTACTCTCTTCGTAAGCAGCTCGAAGAACATAGAATGGACTACAAGAGGTTAGTGCAAAGACGGCAAAGGCAATCAGCCCAATTGGTATGAGAAGGGTGAAAGCTCGAATGAGTCGTCGAGGAGAACTCACTTTTGGCTACTCCTCCAAGTGAGAAGGTAAAGGTCGTTGCTTTTGTTGCTCTTCCTGGGCGGCTTTAATGCGAGCTACTTCAAGTTCAAGAGTGTTTTGATCGGTCCAGCTCGGAAAGCGGATAGAGTAGGGAGAATCGATAAGAATAAGCTCCTTGTCCTTGTCTTCAGAGAGTATTGATATATGAAATGATCCGGTGGTGTTGTTGTCTGAACAGTAGATCAGCTCTTTGCCAGACTGAGAGAGTTTAGGATCGTATTCACGCCCGTCATGCGAGGTAATGTTTTTGAGTTGTTTGGCGCCAGGGGTAACCACTCCGATATCAAGTTCTTTTCCACCACCGTAAGAGAAGTAAACTTCTTTACCGTCTTTGGTCCACTCAGGTCGACAGTAAGAGTTTTTCCCTTTGAGAATGCATTTTTCTTGTCGTTTTGTGAGGTCAAAGACACAGACGTCCCAGCCAGGCCAGAATCGGTTTGTTGAGTAAGCAAGAGAGTCACCTGAAGGGTGGAAAGTTGGAGTACTATTTCGCCCAGAGAAGTTGGTAATTCGCTGAGACTTTCCAGATTTGAGATTAGTGTTCCAGAGGTTGGTGTGTTTCGAGTGCTCCTCTTCTTGGTAGTAGGTAATTGACTTTCCGTTCGGGTGCCAGGAGGGATCGCCAGCTGGCTTATTGCCGTTTGTTACAGCACGTTGATTTGATCCGTCCCAGTCAGCAACAAAAATGGAGTTGTTGCCGAATCGGTCAGAGACGAATGCCACTTGGTGTCCATCTGGTGACCAGGCAGGAAAAGAATTGTTTCCGGGGCCGTCAATCAGCGTTGAAACCCTCTTGGATTGGAGATCGGCTACGAAGATTCGCTCATATCCATCGACTTTGGCTGAGAAGGCTATTCTTCCTCGGCTTTTGGGGACATTCATGATCGTGAAATTGAGGGCGACAGAGGGGTCGAGTCTTGGAAAGAGCGGTTTGCCAGACTCAGGTTTTTCCATCTCTTGGGTGGCTTGTGGGGTGTCCATGAGCTCTTGAGCGAGATCGCGTTGAGCTTGTTCATGCTGAGGTTGTGCAAAAATAGCCAGGGGCGTAAGCAAGAGGAGTAAGAGCAGGGTTTGTACTTTCATAGCAATGACACTAGATGGGTAGAAGTGCTGAGACTATAACCCATATTCCTAGAGAGAGAAGCCCTGCAATAATATCGTCGAGCATAATTCCCCATTCGCCAGGCAACTTTTCAGCTCGTCTTACGGGCCCAGGTTTGAGTATGTCAAAAAAACGAAAGAGTGCAAAAGCACAAATAATAGCAAGGGGTTGTTGTGGTGAGGCGAGCAGAAGTGCCACTTGCATGCCAGCCCACTCGTCAATCACGATGTACTGAGGATCTTCTTTCTCTCCTTTGCTGTATTGAGGAGACAGTCTCTCGCCTTGGAGGCAGACTCTGCTTACATACAGTCCAGTCAGAGTAAGGAAAAAAAGGAGCAAAATCTGTAGGGTGATGGTGCTCCAACCAGGAAAAGTGAGTGTGAGAGCCAGCCAGAGTATCACATAGATGGCGGTACCAATGGTCCCCGGTGAGATTGGGGAGAAGCCACTGAAGAAACCTGATGCAATAAAACGAGAAAGCTTCATCTTCGTATCCCAACACAATTGAGTCAATTTAGTGGTTTAGGCAGATGCCACAGTCCAGGAGGGAAGTGTTGCATGCGCCTTACCTCTATTTTTGTCGAGGTCGAAGTCGAGGTCAAGGAGTAGGGGAGAACGTAATAGCTTGGTGGTTGATGAGTGCGAGAGTGAGGCAGGTTGCAACGAAAACCCAGACTCGGTGAGAGTTCTTAAGAGCCTATAGTTCTCGTTATTTTTTCTTAGATTGTCCGCACTTCATCGTTGACGCGCTTGAGCCATCTTTGCTATAAGTTACTTAAAGTAATGCTTTCGACTAACCCCTTATGATTATTACTTCTTCTTGATCGAGTGTTTTGTTCTTGTAAATGCTCTATCAGAATTATGTGAAGAAGCGTTCCATTGGGAGTTGTTTGTGTTTGGCGTGTCCCCCTGTTGAGGATTTTTGGGGCACTTGGGAGTGGCTTTTGTTATGAAACGGCCAACCAAGAATTGAGGAGTAGCAGATGACGGGAAGTAATTCAGGAACTGGTGGTGATGAGGAAGCAGTTCCCTTCGGTCCTCAAGACGGAGACGTTGCTGGATCTATGACCTCGGCTGGTGGAATTGTTACTGCGAGAGGGACGGCAGATGGCCTGGTAATTCGGCTTGATGCTCGAGTGGAAGATGAACAACTTGAAGATGCGCTGAGAGAGTTTCTTGTTTCGCGGAGTGGGTTTCTGAAGGGAAATAGTGTCCACCTTGAGTGGTTGGGAGAAAAGCCATCTGGGGAGCTTGTTGATCGAGTTGCCTCGATGATGAAGGATGATTTCGACATCAAGATTAACCAGTCGGTAGAGGAGGACCCATTTTCTTCTTCTTCGCACTTGGAGTCGCTTCGAGGAAGCGAGGAGATTTCGCCCAGTAAGCGGGGGGTGCGTTTAGACCCTGTGCACGGAGCCCGTGGTGGCGCGCGCAGAGATGGCGACCAGGAGTCACATGAGCCAATGAGTCTCTTTGATGGCATAGGTGCCGTTGAGTTTGATGATGACCTTGACACCTTTGACGATGGAGGGTTTCAGAGAGCCGAGCGGCAGGCTGGTGGGGTTTCAACGGATGCAGGATTGTTTGATGACCCCGATGCGAGAGTAATCTACGGAACTCTCCGATCGGGGCAGAAGGTTGAGACAGAGCATACCCTTGTTGTGTGTGGAGATGTGAACTCTGGTGCAGAGATTGTGGCTGGGGGAGACATCTTTGTCCTTGGCACATTGCGTGGCGTTGCTCATGCAGGTGCATATGATGAGACAGGTGGTGGGAGGTATATCTTTGCACAAGATTTACGCCCAACGCAGCTTCGTATTGGGACAGTTATATCTCGAGGAGCGGAAGATGGTGGTCGAGCTCCAGAGCTTGCTCGAGTAGAAGGGAACCTTATTGTAGTTGAGCCTTATCGTTCGCGTTCGAGTGCGTTGTGTCGGCGTGGTGCTTGAAGATTTTTAATCGTTAGGAAGCGAGGAGAGTATATGGATTTACGAAATGGATCGTCTGCGAAGAAGGGAGCGGGTGAAGTTATTGTTGTTACCTCTGGTAAAGGGGGGGTCGGAAAAACAACAACGACAGCGAGCCTTGGGGCCGCTCTTGCGCTTCAGGGAAAAAAGACGCTCGTTATTGATGCAGATATAGGGTTGCGCAATCTTGACGTTATTCTCGGGCTTGAAAACCGCATTGTGTTTAATGTAGTTGATGTCGCAAAAGGCTTGTGTAAGCCCAACCAGGCGATTATCCGTTCTAAAAAATCCCAGAACCTTTACCTTCTTCCTGCTTCTCAAACTGACGATAAAGATATTGTCGGTGAAGAGGAGATGAAGGTAGCGATCGATAAGTACCGTAGGGAGTTTCACTATATCCTTGTCGATTCTCCAGCTGGAATTGAGCAAGGCTTTAAGAATGCTTGTGCTGGTGCAGATAGGGCACTTATTGTGACAACCCCTGAGGTCTCGGCGATACGAGATGCTGACCGAGTTGTTGGTCTCTTGAGTGCGCGTGGGATCGATCCAGATCTCCTCGTTAACCGTATCGATTACGATATGGTTCGTCGGGGCGATATGCTCTCTATTGATGATGTGCAAGATATTCTTGGCATTAATTTGATTGGTGTTGTCGAGAGAGATGAGACCATTATTGTTGCGGCAAACTGCGGTGAGCCGGTCGTCTATAACACAAAATCAGCGGCTGGTGAGGCTTTTAGCCGTATCGCTCGCCGTATTGGAGGAGAGGCTATCCCTATTCCCGACGGGCGCTCGAATTCGCTCTTTGGTCGCCTGGGTCGGCGACTTGGTATCGGCTAATAGATTGTACTCTCAGGGAATTCAAAGTTTGAGGAGAAACCTATGTTTACAGCCCTAAAAGAAAAGTTGTTCGGAGCTAGTCGTAGTAAGTCGGTTGCGAAAAGCCGACTCCATTTTGTACTTGTTCAAGATCGAGCTGGCTTAACGAATGAAGAGATGGCTTCTTTTCGCCGTGAGCTGGTTGACGTTATTGAGCGGTACTTCGTAATTGATGAGCAAGGTTTTGATATCGATTATGAGCGAGCTGGTGATACGACAACGTTGCTCATTAACTCTCCAGTCGTTGTGAAGCGTCAGGATGCTATTCATGGAGTTGCCGGCGCTCGGCACCAAGCAAAGAGCCGTTCTCGCAAAAAGCGAAAGGATCAGAGAGCATCGCAAGCCGCAAGCACTGCTTAGGGTTTGAGTAGTAATTTTAGTCTCAGATATTTTACCAAATGGGCGGACTTTTTAATGAGCACTTGTGCTCATTAAAAAGTCCGCCCATTTGGTTGGTCATTAGCTAAAGGATGCGGGGATTCTCAACCTAGCGCCGCGTCGATAGAGGTATATTCTACTCCCACAGCATCACTCACTGCTTGGTTTGTTAGCTTTCCCTTGTGAGTGTTCAGAGCGTTTCGTAGGAGAGGGTATTTCAAGAGGGCTTCCTGTATGCCGGTGTCGGCTAACTGGGTAATGTAAGGAAGTGTAGCCGATGTGAGTGCCATAGTTGAGGTGCGCGCTGTTTGAGCTGGCATATTGCATACGCCGTAGTGCAGTACCCCTTCTTCGATATACACTGGATCCTCAAGTGAAGTGGCCCGAATCGTCTCGGCGCATCCTCCTTGGTCGATGCTGATATCCACGAAGGCAGAACCTTTTGGCATCTCTTTGATCATATCTCGAGTGATGATCCGAGGAGCTGCGGCGCCAGGAACAAGTACAGCGCCAATAAGAAGGTCTGTGGTTTGGAGGATGCGACGAATTGCAGCAGGTGTTGAGTAAGCCGTTGTTATCTGGTTGCTAAAATCGAACTTAAGAGCTTCAAGCTTAGCAGTGTTGACGTCAAGGACGGTTACGTGGGCTCCCATCCCAAAAGCCATTTCACAAGCAGCTCGTCCAGAGGTACCCGCACCAATAATGGTAACATTTGAGCGAGGCACACCGACTGCTCCTCCAAGCAGAACTCCGCGTCCTTCGTTTTGAGAAAGAAGGTAAAATGAACCATTGAGAACGGAGAGTTTTCCTGCAACCTCACTCATAGGCTCAAGGAGGGGGAGTCTTCCATCCGCAAGCTGCACGAGTTCATAGGCTATCCCAGTCATGCCGCCGTCAAGCATAGCTTTGGTCACATCAGGCATACTGGCGAGGTGGAGGTAGTCAAAGAGAGCGAGGCCAGGCCGAAAAAACTCATACTCCGTCTCGTGGGGCTCTTTGACCTTTACTACGAGCTCAGCTTTGGTCCAGACATCTTTGAGTGTGGACACAATCTCAGCGCCTGCTTCGTGAAAAGCATCATTTGAGAAGTCGGCGCCTAATCCAGCGTTTTCTTCAATCAGAACTCTATGGCCGTGCTCAACGAGCTGATGAGCACCGTCTGGAGTCAGAGCGACCCGTTTTTCAAGCGTTTTTCTTTCTCGAGGTACACCTATGATCATCTAAAGAATCCTCCCGTGAGGGGTTTTCCCTCTTCTATTGTCTAGTGGCTTGACCTGAGACTCGGCAGATCTCTGCCGAAGCTTGTGGGATCAGTCAAAGTCAAAGTCGAGCGTAAAGAGCAAGAAGCTAGAGCTGATGAACGACAGTTTCCCCCAGGTCGTTGAGCAACATCGAAGTTTACTTCTTACGTAGAGACTACTATATATATCAGTGTGTAATTCGGGTCAAAATCTGCCCAAACTCAAATGAAGGTACCCCAGCTTGAGTCCTAAGGTATTGAATGGAAAGTGGCTTTCGAAGCAGTTCGAACAACGGCTCCGTTTGCGGGTAGTGAGTGAAAAAGAAAAGTTAGGGGCTGTTCCAGGTTTAGCAGTTCTTCTCGTTGGAGAGGATCCAGCTTCAGGGTACTACGTCAGAACGAAGTCTAAGGTCGCTACGCGTTGTGGATTTCAAACTTTTGATGAACGACTTCCTGCAAGCGCTTCGTTTGATGATGTTGCTGCTGTGCTGACTCGTTTTAATGAGGATGCGAATATCCATGGAATCCTCTTACAACTTCCTCTCCCAGCAAGCCTTCCTGAAAATAAACTCCTTGATCTCATTGACCCCGAAAAAGACGCGGATGGACTTCACCCCTATAACCAAGGATTGCTCGCACGTGGTGATGCTCTTCTCAAACCGTGTACTCCATTAGGGTGTATGCATCTTGTCGATCTCGCCTTAAGTGATATCGAGAGTGGAGAGGGGGAGCTCCCTAAACACGGTCTCCCAAGGGGAGATCTCTCTGCTAAGCACGCCGTTGTGATTGGGCGCTCGATACTTGTCGGAAAACCTCTTGTCCAGCTTCTTCTAGAGAGAAACGCCACGGTAACAACTGTTCACTCGCGTACGGCAAAAATTGAAGAAATCTGTCGTAGTGCTGATATCCTTATTGCCGCTGTAGGACGCCCTCACCTTGTAACGAGTGGGTGGGTCAAAGAGGGGGCCATTGTGATTGATGTTGGAATTAACCGGCTTGAGGACGGATCTCTGACTGGTGATGTAGATTATGATGCCGTAGCCCCAATCTGCCAAGCGATAACCCCTGTCCCCGGTGGCGTTGGTCCTATGACCGTTGCGATGCTCATGGAAAATACTTTCAATTCTTTTTTAAGGAGTATAACTGCGTAATGGAAGAATCCCTACGAAGAACCCCACTCTATGAGTGTCACGAGCAGCTTGGTGCGCGATTTGTTCCATTTGCTGGTTTTGAGATGCCAGTGCAGTATTCGAGTGTTATTGACGAGCACCACGCGGTTCGTAACCACGCTGGAATTTTCGATGTAAGCCACATGGGAGAGGTCTTTGTTACGGGCCCACAGGCGGAAGATGCGCTCCAGTATATGACCTGTAATAATGTGGCAAAGTTAGTCGATGGAAAGGCCCACTATTCTGCGATCATCAATGAAAACGGTGGGGTCGTTGACGATATTATCATCTATCGATTTTCCCCAGAAAAATTTCTTGTCTGTGTGAACGCTTCAAATCGAGAGAAAGATTTTAGTTGGTTTACAGAGCACAACACCTTTGAAGCTCAGTTTGAAGACAGAAGCGATGAATATGCCCAGATAGCGATTCAAGGGCCCAAGGCTCTTGAAATCGCAAATCAGCTTGGTGCGAATATCTCCTTCGATGAAATCGCTTATTTTCATTTTGCAACGTGTGAGCTTTTTGGAGCTGAGATTATTGCAGCACGAACGGGATACACGGGAGAAGATGGGCTGGAGTTTTTTATACCTCAGGCTGCGGCGACTGATATGTGGCAAGCACTGCTTGAAGCTGGTGGTGACAAGGGGCTCCTTCCTGCTGGCCTTGGTGCTCGTGATTCGCTCCGACTCGAAGCGTGTTACCCGTTGCACGGGCATGAATTAGGCGATGATATCTCGGCGATTGAGTCTGGAATTGGATGGACAGTCAAGCTCAAAAAAGGTGACTTCATTGGGCGTGATGTTCTTGCAAAAGAAAAAGCAGAAGGCGCTAAGCGTACACTTGTAGGTTTTTTTGTG
>JAUIBK010000071.1 GCA_030428205.1 bacterium | reverse complement strand
CCTTGAACGAGGTATGAGGCAAAAAGGACATTCCCTCTCACTTTCAGTGGGAAAACACATCGTTCATGGCTGGCGCTGGGGAGAAGGCCCTGCGGTTCTTCTCCTCCATGGGTGGAGTGGAAGCCCGCTCCAGTTTTACGCGATCACCGAAAAGCTCTGTGACGCTGGCTATAGTGTGATTGGTTTTGATCTTCCTGGCCACGGCGAATCAAAGAAATGGCGTCCGACTCTGATCGATTTTGCAGAGGCAGCTGAAGCCGCACGAACTGAATTTGGTCCATTTGCATGTGCTATTGCTCACTCTCTTGGTGCCATGGCCCTAGGCTTGGCGCAGGTTAATGTTGGAGTTGCTGAAAAACTTGTCTTTGTCAGTCCACTCTCGCAAGCGGTACAAGCACTTGATACCTTTTCTGATCTCACAGGTATTTCACGGACACTTCTTGAGCGGATGCGCACTCGGTTAGAAAAGAAAACAGGAGTACCGTTTACCACCTGTGATTTCTTTGAGTTAGCTCCTCATCTAAGCACAGAGGTTCTTGTTGTTCACGATCGTCAAGATCGAATGACTCCGTGGGAAGATGCTCGAAAGTGGACGGCTCAGTGTTCAAATGCAAAGTTCATCTCAACTGAGGGATTAGGTCATCAGAGACTCCTTGCAGAATCTTCGGTTGTAGAGCAGATCTTGCAATTTATCGGTCCTGCAAAGCACGATATTAAATCACACTTTTTAGAAGTGTATGGGCTCTAGCCCGCATTACTCATGAATAATGCGGACTTAGTGGTTAGGCGACGGTATTTACTCTGTGTCCTTTATCTGGGTGAGAAACTTGGGGTGTATGACTTGAACCACCACCGCCTCCAACTGCGCCTGTGGAGATGTTCTGAGCCGTAACGGCTATAGCAGCTTGAAGGCTTTGAATATTGGCTAGTTGTGATGAGAGAAGCGATGAGAGCCCTATGCCGTCCATGAGAATCCTTTCTTGGAATATCTTATACTATTGTGTGCTGAGTACTTGTCGACTCTCTACGAAATTTGCTTAAGTGATTTTATTCCTACGACTAACTCGAAGCTCTTTCGGAAGAGTACTCTAGTTATGAAAATGGTTGATACACGGGGATTCCCAAAGCGCGCTTGACCTCATTTGTTTTTGAGGTGATGTGTTGCCGATACCATGTGCGGCTGAGCCATTCCGTTGGATCGACGGGAGTTCCTGAAATACGCATTTGAAAGAAGAGCTGCTCTCTTCCCGTGAGTCCGCTATCTCCCATGGTGCCAATGACTTGGCCCGCATCTACTTGGTCGCCACGCTGTATAAGAGTTGTCCCAAGAGAGCCATAGACGGACGAAAGCCCAAGCCCGTGGTCAATAACGACTACTCGACCAAGAACACTAAAGCGATCTACAAGAGCAACGACACCGCTGTTAGCGGCAAGAACCTCTGCTTTTCCAGAACGAGGGCCTAAGATGTAGCCTTGTTGAATGTCTTGGCCAATGGGCTGGTCTTGAAAGAAGTAAGCCACGTTTTCCCCGAAGCCGCTCCGTACAACACCAGATTGTCGCTCAAAGAATCCATCCCAGAGGCGGTCGAGTCGAGTATTGCTTAGTGTTTTTAAGAGCTTTGACTCGTCTAGTGAGCGACCTTGCACGTTGACGAGCACAAACTCTTCAACGAGTCGCTCAGGTGTTCCGTTTGCTGTTGTGTATTCAAGCTTTTCTCCTATTTCAGCCGCAATAGCGCGAAGCTCTGGAAAGATAGACTGTGCAAGAGAGGACACTTTGGTGCGAAGAAAGACTTCGGGTAGAGATTTCTTTGATTGCTTTAATCTTCGTGGAGCGATTTTGTTATAAAATGGAGCAGATACGGCATTTCCTACGCGGTCTTCCGCAAAAGCACGAACTTCAAGCTTTTGCTTCTGCTCACCGGTTTGTAAGGGCGCAGCGTATAGGGCAGCAAAGAGGTGTTTTTCTGTTAGCGTCTCATCGAAGAGGTGAGCGGGATAGCCGAGAAAAGTCGATCCACCAACTTTAACCCCTGCCACAGCCAGATCTTCATCAAACGCTTTGAGGAAGATTAGCTGAGAACCTCCTTCTCGTGCATTATGTTGAGTTGAAATGATCTCTAGCTTAGGGCGCCGATAATCAACGGGAATGTTGATGAGTTTCTCGCCCGTATTACTCCAGAGGCTTTTGTCAAAAGCACGGATTTCAATCTGAGCCATGCCCTCTTCGAGACCTGACTCTTTTCCAGGAAAGTTAACGGTTAGCTTCGCAGCATTGTTTCCTGAAAGCTTCTGCCGGAGCAGCTCTTTTGTTTGATTGTTTTGTCTACTTCGAACAACAACCTCATCAAGACCTGAAAGATCGTCGGTAACTTCAATCTCAAGAGAAATAGGTGTAAGTCCAACTCCACGAGGAAGCTCTCTGATGCGAATTTCTGGTGCGGAAGTTTCGAGCAGGCTGCTATAGAGATCACGCCAACCAACTAGTGCAACGGGAATAAGCGCAGCAACACCAATGACGATAATGAGGAGACCTTTTGAGACCGCTCCGATTCTAGATTGTGTGCGCATTATAACTCTAGTTCTCCTCCGAGATTTTGAAGCCTGTCATCAAAGAAGGTCTTCAGCTTCTCTTTGATGCGGTTTTCTATCTGACGGACTCTCTCTCTGCTAATACCGAGCTCGTCTGAGAGCTCCTGGAGAGTTGCCTTGTCCTCGCTGACCATACGTTTTTCAAGTATTATAAGCTCTTTATCTTTGAGGGTCGAGGAGAACTCTTCAAACCCCTGTTTAATAAACTCAGACTGCTGTTTAGCAGCCACAAGCTCTTCTCCGGTTGGTTGCTCGGAAGGAAGCACGTTATGCATAGTGACATCGCCCTCAGTGGATTGCACCGGAGCATCGACGCTCATATCGGGTGAACCAAGTCGCTGTTGCATTTCAATGACTTCGCTTTCTTTGACGTTGAGTTTTTCAGCAAGTAGCTTTGGCCCAGGGTAAATGCCCATTTTTTCAAGTTTCTCTTTTTCTTTATTGAGGTTAAAGAAGAGTTTTCGCTGGGCCTGGGTTGTTCCAAGTTTTACGAGCCGAAAATTAGCGATAATAAATCGTACGATATATGCCTTAATCCAGTATGCTGCATACGATGGAAAGCGTACCCCACGGTAAGGATCGAATTTCTTGACCGCTTCCATCAACCCCATATTCCCTTCTTGAACAAGGTCTAAAAGATTTCGAGCCGCTTGCTCGTAGTCTCGCGCAATTTTGACCACAAGCCAAAGGTTACTTGAAACGAGTTGGTAGGCAGCATCAATGTCTTTGTTTTGGCGGTAACGAAGAGCAAGATCGTGCTCTTCTTCGCGGGAGAGTTTAGGATATTGTCGAATTTCTCTTAGGTAGGCACTGAGTGCGTCATAGGGAACAAGCCCTTTTGAGGACCGAGAGGAGGTAGATGGTTTGGGGAGTTTTGCCGGTAATTTGCTTTCTATTGTTTTCTGATCGGCGGAAACCTCGACTGAATCGGTAATGACTTCGACCTCCGGCGTCTTTTTGGTAGTGTCCGTTGGGTTGTCGTTCAATGTGATACCACTACATAAGTTTGAAAATCAGTTTGAGCATTATAGTAGCAGCTCTAAGAAGTAACACAATATCTTCAGCGAGTTATCGTAGCCGTGCCACCGAACGGCCGCATTCTTTACAAGGTGCCGAAATTCGTCACAGTTCTTTAAGTAATCACTCTAAGGTGCCGATAATTGTCAGTAAGGTGCTTTGAAGTGGTGCCTGGGAAGCTGTATCTCCTGCTCACAATTATAGAAACGCTCTCGGATTTTATTTGGTAAGAGGCAGTTTTGCTGCTTACTTTTTTCTGAGACCTCCCGCAATTTTTGTCGGGAAAGGAAAAGAATAGCATGGGATCACGTGTTGGTGAACTTCTTCTCCGAACGCAGTTAATTACTGAAGAACAGTTAGTCGAAGCAACACAGAAGCAAGAGTCGAGTGGAACCTCTCTCGGCTCGTGCCTTGTAGAGATGGGGTGCGTCTCTGAAGATGATCTTACTCAAGTTATGAGCCAGCAATATGGCGTGCCAATCATTGAGCTTGATTCAATTTCCTTTGATGATGACCTTATAAAACTTCTTCCCTATAACCTAGCCGTGAAGCACGGGGTTATACCACTCTCCAAAGATGGCAAAGCGCTTACCATTGCAATGGTTGATCCTTCAAATATTGTCGCCTTAAATGACATTAAGTTCATAACCGGACTTGATATACAAGTAGCTCTCGCGCGCGAGAGCGAACTCAAACACCAGCAAGAGTTGCTCTACGAAGACCAGGTCTCTTACGAAAATATTCTTGATGAATATGAAGATGAAGATGTTGAAGTCGTTGAAAACACAGATGAGTTCAATATCGGGGACCTTGAAAAAGCTACCGAAGACGCACCGGTAGTGAAGCTCGTGAACGCTATTCTTACAGACGCAATTCGAAAGAATGCTTCAGATATTCATATTGAGCCATATGAAAAGGCTTTTCGTGTCCGATTCCGCATAGATGGTGTGCTCTATGAAATTATGAAGCCGCCAATGAAGCTAAAAAATGCGATAACTTCGCGAATTAAAATTATGGCAGAGCTCGATATTGCTGAGCGTCGTCTACCACAGGATGGACGAATTAAGCTGAAGCTCGGCAATAAAAAAGAGATGGATTATCGTGTAAACGTTCTCCCTACCCTCTTTGGTGAAAAGGTTGTTCTCCGTCTTCTTGATAAATCAAATCTCCAACTCGATATGACCAAGCTTGGATTTGAACCGAGCCAGTTAGCAGATTTTCAAGAAGCCATTTCAAACCCATACGGTATGGTACTCGTTACGGGGCCAACGGGGTCTGGTAAAACGACAACGCTCTATTCCGCGTTAGCTGAACTCAATAAAACGACAACGAATATAAGCACTGCAGAAGACCCAGTTGAGTTTAACCTCATGGGGATTAACCAAACACAGATGCATGATGATATTGGGTATAATTTTGCTGCTGCCCTTCGTGCATTTTTGAGACAAGATCCAGATGTAATCATGGTTGGTGAGATCCGTGACTATGAAACCGCAGAGATTGCTATCAAGGCCTCTCTTACTGGTCACCTTGTGCTTTCCACGCTCCACACCAATGATGCGCCATCAACCATTGGGCGACTTTTAAACATGGGAGTCGAACCCTTTCTTGTAGCCTCTTCGATTAACTTGATCTTAGCTCAGAGACTTGCACGTCGCATATGTGAGAACTGTAAAGAGGAGGTAGAGCTGAACCCGGAAGTACTTGTCGATATCGGTATTCCTGCTGCTGAGGCTCGTCACATGAAGCTTTACGAAGGCAAAGGTTGTGATAAGTGCTCAAACACAGGGTACAAAGGCCGGATTGCACTCTATGAAGTGATGCCCATGAAAGATGAGTTACGAGAGTTCATTCTAAACGGAGCATCAACAACAGATATTAAGCGTGAAGCAGCTCGAATTGGAATGATGAGTCTTCGAGGATCAGGCTTAGCGCGTTTAAAAGATGGAATCACAACAGTAGAAGAGGTTCTTCGTGTAACGGCTTCGTAAGAAGAAACTTTTTCTATCAAGAAACGAATTATAGGTAGGTACAAAGAACACAGGAGAAATACCAATGCCAGTTTATGTTTGGGAAGGAAAGGATGCCAAAGGCAAAAAGGTTACCGGTGAGATAGAGGCGAAGAACGTCCAGGCAGTTTTTAATGCTCTGAAGCGCCAGAGGATTATGCCGAACGCGAAGAAGATTCGCGAAAAAGGCACAGGCTTGGATATGGAGATTACCATTCCAGGTATGGGGCCAAAGGTTGTTGGCAAAGACGTAGTTATTTTTACACGTCAGTTTGCCACGATGATCGATTCTGGTCTGCCTATTGTTCAAGCGCTTGATATTCTCGCAAAGAGTAATGACAACAAAGCATTTAAAGCTGTTCTCTTGAGTGTTAAGGAGCAAGTTGAGAGCGGCGGAACACTTGCTGAGGGTATGCAAAAATCACCAGACGCTTTCGATGAGCTCTATGTCAACATGGTTACCGCAGGTGAAAATGGCGGTATTCTTGATATCATCCTTGAGCGTCTTGCCATGCAGATGGAAAAATCCATGAAGCTTAAGCGAGAGGTAAAGACGGCGATGATCTATCCAGCGGTCGTTATTTCTGCCGCGGTGATTGTGACGGCCGTATTGCTCATTTTTGTTATTCCAACTTTTGCAGAGCTCTTTGCTGATTTTGGATCTTCGCTTCCACTCCCAACCCAAATCGTCATTAATATGTCGAACTTTGTGCTTGCGAATTGGTTCATTATCTTTGGAACCATGGGAGCGCTGATTGCTTTTTTCTTTAAGTTTAAGAAGACACCCCGCGGACAAGAAGTACTCGATCCCATTTCACTTAAACTTCCTGTCTTTGGTGATATCCTTCGTAAGGTAGCCGTTGCACGTTTTACACGTACACTTGGAACGATGATTAGCTCAGGTGTTCCGATTCTCGACGCGCTGAATATTTGTGCCAAGACAGCAGGAAATAGAGTGGTTGAGAGTGATGTACAGCGGTGTCGTGTGTCTATCTCTGAAGGAAAAAGCATTGTGGATCCGTTAAGTGAATCCGTTGTTTTTCCTACGATGGTTATCTCGATGATCGGCGTAGGGGAGTCGACAGGACAACTTGATGCGATGCTTCAAAAGATCGCTGATTTTTATGAAGATGAGGTGGATAACGCTGTTGCTGCGATGAAGCAGCTCATTGAGCCGCTTATGATTCTCTTCCTTGGAGTACTCATCGGTGGTCTTGTTGTCTCCATGTATCTTCCAATCTTTAAGATGGGATCGATTGTCGGAAACTAAATGATAGACAGAGCTCACACAGATAAGCTTGCTGTAGAGCAATCAAGCTTTTTACATGCTTCGCATGAACCAAGCGAGGTGTGGATTCTCTCTGTTCGTCTGGCCACCCTTTCGTTTGTTCTGCTTGCACTCTCATATTGTACGCTGACATTTTCTACAAGTGAGATGTACCGAGCAGCGTATGTGCCACTTGCTGTTTGTTTTGGGATAACGGCACTGTCTGCCTTGTGGATTCAGCGAAGGAAAGTTGGTCCTCTCTTTTCCAGCGGCCAGCTTGTTATTGATACTGTGATTATCACAGGGGTCATTTACCTGTCTGGTGGACCAGTTAGTCCATTTCTTTTTCTCTATTTACCCTTGGTAATGGCTGCGAGCATTTTTGTTTCACGAAAGGGAGCGCTTATAACCGCTGCCGTAGCAAGTGCCTGTTACGGCGCGCTCTCGTATTTCATGGTGGAAGGCTTTCTTCCTCTTGCAGATGGGAGTGAGCTAACGAGCATTCCTGCCGGAGGCCTTTTGCTTCAATGGATCGGAATATCTTCGGCCATGATTCTTGTCTCCGTTGGCACGAGTTTTCTCCGAAAATCGCTCAGTTCTTCTGTGCAGATGGCCCAAGAATCATTGGCAGAAATTATCCAGCAGCGTCAAGCATTAATTGAAGGGATGCCTGATGGAGTCATCATGACCGATCTTAAAGGGGCCGTTTCAACGATGAACCCAGCAGCAAGCCGGATGTTGCGACTTTCTCTCGATGAAGTATTGGGCAAGTCAATTGACTCTCTCAAAAGTACGCTGAGTATTGATTGTGATTTCCTTAAGCAAGGTGGAGGAGCATCGGATGTAAAAGAGTTTGCCCTTTTTTGCGGTGAGAACGAGCAAAAGATTCAATTTCATATTAAACAGGTGCTTTCTGGTGATAAGACACCGATCGGATCGATGTATCTTTTCCAAGATGTTACTCACTTGAGAACAATCGAGGAGCAACTTGCCATGCAAGAGCGGATGGCAAGATTGCTTCAACAAGAACGTGATCTAGGAGACGAAGACCCGATTTCTTTTCAAGGCTTTGTTGGCGAAAGCCCCGTGATGAAAAAACTCTTTCAACTCATTAAGCGGGTTGCCCCCTCAGACGCAACGGTTCTTATCACTGGTGAGTCTGGAACAGGAAAGGAGCTTGTTGCAAAAGCCATCCACTCAAGTGGCAATCGTTCTGGCCGCCCATTTATTCCGGTAAACTGCGGTGCGATTCCAGAAACACTCATCGAAAGTGAGCTCTTTGGTCACCGTAAAGGTTCGTTTACTGGCGCAGTATCAGAGCATACAGGTCTCTTTCGACAAGCCGAAGGAGGAACGATCTTTCTCGATGAAATCGGTGAGTTGCCTCTGCAAACACAAGCAAAGCTTCTTCGAGCCATTCAAGAAAAATGTGTGCGCCCCGTAGGGAGCGAAACGACTATTCCTATCGATGTACGAATCATTGCCGCAACAAACAAGAACCTGAAAGAACACGCTCAAGCAGGAACTTTTCGAGAAGATCTTTTCTATCGCCTCAATGTGATTACTCTCAGTCTTCCACCGCTAAGAGAACGTAAAGAAGATATCCCTCTCCTTATTAACGCTATTTTGTCGCGTTTAGCATCTGATGGCCCCCTTCCTCTTGTTACTCCTCAAGGAATGCAACAGTTACAAACTTATTCATATCCAGGGAATGTCCGTGAGCTAGAAAATATCTTGGAACGGGCCGTTGTGCTTGGCGGAGAAGCCATTCTTCCTGAGCATCTTCCAGAGAGCGTCCTTGAAGCAGAGCAGAGCACGGCTCAAAGAAAGGGTAGGGAAACTGATATATTTATATTTGACGATATCTCTTTGCCCGTTGATCTCGATGACATTCTACAAAGCATCGAACAGAAATACCTACGTCTTGCACTTGACCAAACCGGCGGAGCGAAGAAAAAAGCCGCAGAGCTTGTGGGGATCAACTTTCGATCGTTTCGTTATCGCTTGCAGAAGTTTGGGATTAGTGATGAGTGACCGCTAAGAGCTCTCGTGACTTTGACTAAACCCAGATCCACGGGTAAGGGGCAATCTTATAGAAAATGCAGATACCACGGTGAAATTTTATAACGCGAAGTACGCGAAGGGAGAGATCTTCGCGTTATAAATTTGTAACCAGGCGGAGTCAGATCAGGAAAATGGTTGCTCAACCTCATCTGGTATAATTCCGCCTGTGCCCTCTTCGGCGTTCACTCCAATCCCATACGAAACGATAAATCCCAATAGAGAAACAACGGCAGCAGGCATAAAGAGAGTCGATGCAGCTTGAAAGTTTTCTAGAGTTTGTGAGGCATATGTTGCAATAAAACGGCCGAGCAACATGCCAAGTCCCGAGCCGAAAACCACAAGCCACCCTTGGCCTCTATCACGCATATGGTCAGGAAGGATTTGGTATGCGAGCTTCACCGAGCAGAGGTAGAGTCCACCAAATGAAAAAGCGTGCAGTGCCTGAGAGAGAAAAATAATCCAACTTTCTTGATATGAATACAGAAGTATCCACCGTAGCGCAGTGAAAAGTGCACTGATTCGAAAGAGGGTTGCAAGTGAAATGCGTGATTCGAGATGTTTAAAGAACTGAAAAAAGACCACTTCGGCTGATACAGCGACAACCCAGGCAACTGAAATGAACGTTGCGCTCCATCCAAGGGATTCAAGATACACGCTGAGATAGATAGTCATTGGGGCGGATGAGCCAAATGTTAAAGCGAGAGAGAGCAAAAGCGCGGTAAACGGGAAGAGCCAAGAGATGGGAGCTTTTGCAGCCCCTTTGCTTGTGGTTGCCTGCTTGTCTTGGGGGTCTATCCGCTCGCTACGAGCTGGTTTTGTCTTGAGAATCTTTGAAGCAATAAGAGATATTGGAGTTCCGAGAAGAATACCGAGCGGGATGATAATTGCTGTGCCCAAGAGATCGACGATGACACCAGTCACTAAAGAGAGCAGGAGAAATCCTATCGATCCCCAAAGCCGCGTGCGTTCAAACTGAAAGGTGCCT
The DNA here is from genome assembly GCA_030428205.1 of bacterium. Taxonomy (GTDB): domain Bacteria; phylum Bdellovibrionota_C; class UBA2361; order UBA2361; family RFPC01; genus JAUIBK01. Next base: position 650 of record JAUIBK010000071.1, on the reverse strand, counting down.
TGCTCAGCGGCGCTTCTCACAGCCCATGCATCAATGAGGATTCCACATCCTTTGTGAGCAAAGTGAGCTAAGCCCATGAGGGCAACAATCCACCAGAACTCCTCAAACCAGAGCAGAGGTACAAGTAGCACGCTCGTACCGAGTCCCCACAGGTAGCCAAGCCGCCGTTCTGAGCCGAGCCAGTGAGCCAGTTGGAGGGAAAAAATTGCCCCTATCATCATCGACAGATTTGCTACGGTGCTTACAACTCCTATCTCGGTGGCTGAGAAGCCTATTTCACGGAGTCTGAGAGGATAGAAACTAAAGGGAATAACGAGGTATCCGTAGAAGAAGAAATAAAAGAGAGAGAAGACGGTTCTTGGTTTCAAATCTGCTGCTTTTTCGTAACTAGGTGCATCTAAAACGTTAGTTATGGTGCCAATATTTGTCACAAGTGACGATAATTGGCTCTAAGCAAAGGTGACACTTTTTGGCGCGCCGCTGTAACCCATTGATAAATAGGCAGAAAAAAAAGTGCTAAACATCTTTTAGCTGGCATCCGACTTGCTCTGTAGGAAGCTAGATAGATTTTACGTGGTAGATCTTTCCTCTCTTTGGAATGGCTCTATTTTCGAGAAATCTGCAAAGCACCTCGTTACTATATTGGTTTA
>JAUIBK010000021.1 GCA_030428205.1 bacterium | reverse complement strand
GGCGTCAAGGTGTACTCGGAAAAAGACAACATGCAAGATAGAGCCAGCGACAAATGCTTGAACCAGTTGAAGAAAGGTGTTCCCGAGAGAATGGAAGAGCTCTTCTCCAACGAAAAATCCGACAACTGTCGCAGCACACAGAGCCATAAGAGCTCCCCAGCGAACGGCAAGCGAAAAGCGTGGGCGGATAAGCCACCAAAGTGCTAGTCCGACTGGTAAGCGGTGAATAATTATAGCAATGGGAAGGAGCAGGCCTTCATGAGAGCTACCACTTGTTGCTATAGCAGCACCATCGACTGCCGCGTGGAGTATCAGCCCTATGACCGCAAGAAAAAGAGCCGTAAGGTGAATCTTTCGTTCTGCTTTATGAAAAACGCCTTCAAAGATGTTAGGGCCTAAAAACCCAAGGAAGGCAGCAAGGAGAATAATGAGCGCATTGTCACTAGAGAGAGAGGGGACTAGGTGCATGAGCACAAGTCCACCGACGCTGATAAAAACAAAGCCGTCAATGACGTCCAGGAGTGCGCGCTTGCGCTCAACGGCGTGATAAATAACAGGTCCGAGGACGAGTGCAAGAAGGCTACCGATAAGTGTGGACGTCATTGCACGATGATACGTAAGGGAAAGCAGAACAGCAAGCCTGGGAACTGAGTCAAGGCTATGGATCGGCAATTGCCATATTTTTTTCTGGGCATAAAAAGAAAAAAAATTTAACGCGAAGTACGCGAGGTACGCGAGGTACGCGAAGGAGGTTGAGCTTCGCGTACCTCGCGTACTTCGCGTTATAAATTTAAACCCTTAAATTCTGCAACAACTCGTAGGGGCTTGCCCCTCCCTTAGCTTCTTTTGGGTTTTGGTAGGTTGAAAAGAGAGCGAGTCGAACAGTTCAGGATGAGTGCATGCCTAAGGAGCGAGCTTGACGAATAGCGTGGAAAGCATCGTGTATCTCTTGAAATCGGGTTGACTGGGGAGTCAGGGGTTCTACGCGAACGTCGGGATGGTGTTTTTTGGCGAGGCTACGGTATGCGGTCTTCAGTTCTTGATCGCTACATCCCGGAGTGCATCCGAGGATCTTGTATTGGACGAGTAATTCCTCAGAGTGATAGGGGGCGTTCAAATACTGCGTATCGGTATGAAGAAAATCAATTAATTGATGTTCGACGGCTGAGAGACTGCGCAGCTCCGAGACGGAAAAGCGAAAAGCACAGACAACTTCCTGCATTCGCTCTTTGTCGCGTTGTGAGATTAACCCTTCTTCGAGAGAGAGTCGAAGGAGGATTTTCATAATGCTTAAAAGAGTATCTCGTTCCTGTTCGAAGTCTAGAGCGACGCGTTCAACGAGTTGCGAGAACTCGGTTCTATTAAGTGTGGCCTGCTCAAATATCTTGCGTAGCTTCGTTTCAGCGTCTTTCGGGATTTGAATGCCGAGAAAGATTTCGGCGATAGCGTCTTCAAAGGTGAAGAGATCGATGTGATCGCAGGCGCTATCTCTTACGAATGTAAAGAGGAGGGTAAAGACGGGGGAAGCCTGGTCGATATCAAGAAAGAAATTTGCCATTTATGGTCAAAATGACCGATTCGAACGGGAAGGTAAAGAGTTCATTGTGCATTGAGGTGCTCTTTCTTCTGTGAAGGAAGCAATTGATCCCTAGCGAAATCTTTATCTTTTCAGGACAATAGCAGCTATGAGCACCTCAGCCTCAGCCAAGCCATATTCTTACTCACCCTATAGTGTTTCCCCACGCCACCGTCGTTGGCTACTTACTTCCTACTGGTTGTTAGTCCTTGTGCTTTTTGTGCTCACTTTTGCACTTGCTGAGAATTTACAGAGGGCGCTTGCCTCCATTCTCATCTCTGCGACTGCTTTGATGCCGGCGTATCTTTGGTCTTCCGGTCGCGCGAAAGGTTTACCCATCTTTCCTCTGCTGGGGATCTCTTTTTTATGGAGTTTTTCTTTCCCCCTCGTCCTTGGCCACTCTGTGGTAGATCTCTACTCTCCTGCTGAGCATCTTTCAGCAGCTCTGAAAGTAGCGTTCTTTTTGGTTGTTGGCACTCTCGTTTGGTTTCCTTTAACGGCTTCAGATGCTAAGCCTCCAAAGGAGTACTATGAGCTGCCCGAAGAGAAATCAAATGGTCTTTTTTTATGGGTTCTTGTACTTGCCTGCCTCTATTATGTGACAATGAATGCTCGTTGGTTCCACTATGTGCCAGTTGCAATCATTCCTTTTATTCGAACCTTAATCTTGGGGCTAAATATCATAGCGGTTTTTGCGCTTTCGTATAAGCTTGGAAGAGGTTCGCTTCCTCGAAATATTCGTGTTCTTTTTTACTTCTTGTTTGCTGTCTATCTTATGGTGACAGCTGCGGGCCTCATTCTTATTCAATCAGTGACAACCTTTGTTGTCGCTGTGATGGGGTATGTTGTAGGAAAGCGTGCCATCCCTTGGAAGCTTTTGGTTGCTGTTCTTGTCCTTCTCTCGGTTCTGCACGTGGGTAAAGGAGAGATGAGGGGGCGATACTGGCAATATCCCGGCGCCTCGCCGTTTCAAGAAGCAGATCTTGGTGCTGTGTATCCACTGACTTATGCTTCTTGGTATAAGGAGTGGCTTGGGTATGGTTTATCGAGTATTTTTGGCGAGAAAGACAAAGAATATGAGCCGATTGCTTCTGACGAGAAAGAAGAGCTTTTTTCGTTGATCGATCGAGCGTGTGTGATCCACCTTCTCCTAAAAATTCAGTCACTCACTCCCCGGGAGATCCCCTATATGATGGGAGCCACGTACTCTATTATTCCATCCCTTATGGTTCCGCGAATTATTAACCCCAACAGAGCACGAACGCACGAAGGGACAGTTCTTCTTAACATCCACTATGGATTGCAAACTCGGGAGTCATCAATACGTACGACTATTGGTTGGGGGCTCTTAAATGAGTCATATGCAAATTTTGGGTATGTTGGAATTCTGGCTTTAGCAATTTTGCTTGGTCTGCTCAGTGGTATTCTTACTCGGTGGTCAATGTTCACTCCTATTTTATCTGCACGCTCTATGATAGCAGTTATCGCCATCTCTCTTGCTATTCAGCGTGAGTTGACCGCTGGCGTGGTGGTGACTATTGCGCTCCAAAGTCTCTTTGCTATTGTAGTGTTTGGCTTCCTCTTTATGCGCAAACGGACGTTGTTAGAGTCTTCAAACGGATAGAATCATGAGTAATGCAACCCTTTCTTCTTACAACCCCGCAACTGGGGAGTTCGTCGGTGATGTGCCTGTCACCCCTGTTTCAGAAATACCGGCTGTTGTGGCGCATGCACGTACGGCTTGCTCGAAATGGGGCGCGCTCAGTCACGCACAGAGGAAAGAGTTGTTGCTCCCATTTGGCGAGCGGCTAAGAGATCAGCAAGAAGAGCTTGCCGCATTGTTGACTGCTGAGATGGGAAAACCGCTTTCGGATGCGCTTGGGGAAGTAAAGCGAGCAAGCAAGCCGTTTGCTGAGTATCTTGATGAGATTGAGGCCGCACTCGCGACAGAGATGATTGAAGATAAGTATGTGCGCTCAGAAGTAAGCTGTGAGCCGTATGGTGTGTGCGTGGCGATCTCGCCATGGAACTTTCCTCTTTACATGCCACACTGGATGGTAATTCCTGCGCTCATGGCAGGGAACGCTGTGATTTTGAAACCTTCAGAGGAAACTCCTCTCATTGCGCAAGCGTATGTAGATATCCTCCAAGATCTTTTACCTGATGGTGTTGTCACCATTGTGCACGGTGACGAGGAGCAAGGAAAAGCTCTTGTTTCTTCTCATGTGGACTTGATCTCGTTTACAGGGTCGAGAGAGGCAGGAAAGCATATTATGGCAGCTGCTGCAAAAGGGCTTAAACGCGTTATCCTTGAGCTTGGAGGCAAAGATCCTCTTGTTGTGCTCGAGGATGCTGACCTAGAAAAAGCCGCTGAATACGCTACATTTAACGGATTTCGAAATGCAGGCCAGGTATGTGTGAGCACAGAACGAGTTTATGTTGATAGTGCTCTTTATGAAGACTTTCTTGTCCAGCTTCAAAAAAATGTAGAGAAACTTGTTGTTGGAAATGGGGCTGATGAAGGCGTAACTATTGGTCCACTTATTCATGAAAAGCAGCGCGAGCATGTGGTTGCTCAGATTAATAATGCTGTGGAGCAAGGTGCAACGGTAGTAGGAGATCTTCATGCATACTCTGAACGGTTCTTGGCGCCACTTGTTGTCACTGGTGTGAGCCATGATATGGACATCATGCGGCAGGAAACATTCGGCCCTGTGTTATGTGTGATGCCTTTTGATTCGGTTGATCAAGCAATTGAATTAGCAAACGACACTCCTTTTGGTCTCGGTGCGGCGGTGTATGGGCGTGACGTACAGCGGGCAACAGAGGTCGCAAAGCAAATTGATGCTGGCATGGTGGGGGTGAATCAAGGTGTTTACGGTGCAAAGGGGTGTCCTTGGGTTGGTGCGAAAGAATCAGGAATTGGATTTCACAGCGGACCGCGCGGGCATAGGCAGTTTGCGCAGGTGAAGGTGATAAGTTTACCAAAGTAGTAATCCCAGGGTTGGTTCATTGACAAGGAGAAGGAGTCTGCCAAGTTATGAATTTGATAGTAGAAGTACTTGTCAGTGTTTTTTTGTTTCAAGCCAGTCCATTGCTTTTAGAGCAACAGCCGATAGGTAGTGAGCAGCTATCGGGAGTACGTTCTCGTCGAAATCAAATTTACTTGAATGGGCTGGATAGCTCCGTTTTCCGGGAGACTGAGCGCCGTAGCGCACGTAGCATCCTGGGATTTCTTTCATGTAAAAGCTAAAATCTTCGCCTCCCATATTCACTACGCGAGGCTTTACCACGTTATGCTCTCCAACAACCTTGGCGGCAGCTGCGTGAGCGACTTCAGCTACCTCTTCTGGGTTAACGAGTGGAGGAGTGCCTTCACGAAAATCAATCTCAATTTGAGCGTTATGAAGTTCACCGACAGACTTTGCTATGCGAGAGATCCCTTCACGCAGATGAGTTCTGACCTCTTGCTTTTGTGCTCGCACGGTCCCAGAGAGAAGCGCCTGCCCAGCAATGACATTTGATTTGGTGCCTGCATGAAAGCGACCGACGGAGACAACAGAAGGACTTGCTGGATCAATCTCGCGCGATACGAGCGTTTGGATAGCCATGACCATAAGGCTTCCTACAACAACGGCATCGACACTTTCGTGCGGTCGAGCGCCATGGCCACCACGTCCCTTGATAATAATAGTAAACTCGTCTGTTGAAGCACCGAGAGGCCCAGAGGTGGCAACCATAGTTCCAGTACGGTAGAAGAGGTCAACATGCCCCCCAAAGATTACAGCTACATCTTTGAGTGCCCCGGCTTCGATCATTTCCTTCGCGCCAGCTCCAATTTCCTCGGCGGGCTGAAAGAGGAGGCGGATTGGATAGCTTCGTTCTTCTTGTAAGAGAAGTTCTGCTGCGCCAAGTAGGATCGCCATATGGGCGTCATGACCGCAGGCATGCATAACTCCTTTCTTTTGCGAGCAAAAGGGAAGACCGGTTTCTTCTTCAATCGGCAGGGCATCCATATCAGCGCGTAATGCAATAAAAGGAGCCTCTCGGTTGTTACAAGGGATGTCTGCAATAATGCCGTTACCAGCGAGGCCAGTGGTATAGGAGATGCCTAGCTCGTCGAGGTGCTCAGTAATGCGTTTGGCAGTTTGTTTCTCTTTCCGGCTGAGCTCAGGGTGAGCATGAAAATCACGCCTGATGGAAGTAAGTTTCTCTTGGAAAGCTGCGTTGTTCATCATCTAAGAAGTAGCATAGGGGCTACTTGTCAGCAACGCGTAATAAGCGTTAGGAGCCAGTATTTGGAAGCTTGGTTTGCTCTAAGAAGTCTTCTAAGAGGGTTTTAAAAAAGAAGTGATTTTTATCGGAATCAAGGATAGCCGCCCGGCATCCATCGTCTTGAGCGAGGTATCCGGTCGTATTAAAAGCGAGTTGATAGAAGGCGTCGGCTACTTGTTGTTGAGCTGATCTCAATGAGATCACTTTTGGAGAAGACGGGCTCTTTGGAGAGCTTGTTTGGATCATGGTTTGAGAGAGGAAAGTATCTTTGGTGAAACCGGCTCGTAGTTCATATTGCTTAAGAACCGGATCCATGAGTGTGGCATTTCCTTTACAAAAGGCTAGTCCGCTTAATGCTGCCCAGAGAGCTGAAATGCCGTCATCGTTGTAAGTAAGATCGCCACGTTGGATTGCATGTGAAGAGAGAATTTCTTGGGTGATGTATTCATGACCTTGACTTTGTCCAGCAGCAAAATCGTGAAAATCATCAGTACTCAGGCCTTCAAGAGGTGTGGCCCCCAGTGGGAAGAGAGGTTTTCGATCCATAAAAGCACCGAGTGTGAGTAGGGCTTTTTGGTATTCCCAGGTGTAATTTTCAATAGTGCCTGTAGGGGGTGCTTCGGTTGATTCCTCTGCTTGTGTCACTTCGGGTTGAAGTGTGAGAGTGAGCTGCCTTAGCTTTTCTACAAATCCCTTAGCATGCTCAGATGGGCGCCAATTGGGAAAACGAGCTATGATTTTTTGTTGAATTTCGGCAGCAATAATTCGCGTTTCAACATTACGCGGTATTGTCGGTAGATCTGCTTGGACAGAAGAAAGCTCTGAATGAGGTACTTGAGGATCTTCTGTTTCGACGTCCTTTTGAGGATCATTTTCTGGTACGCAACCCGGTTCCATAAGAAGTAAGGATAAGAGTGTTTTTACTCTTAATCAAATAATTTACAATTTGACCAAGGGTTGTTGTAACGTGTCGATATGCTTGCTTTTTCGGGGCGATTGAGAGAGGATGCTCTTGGTCGTTTATCAAGACAGAGGAGTATTGCCATGAGCAATGAGGCGATGAGTTATGCACAATCAGGCATAAACATTGATAAGGCGGATGCTACAAAACAAGAGATGAGAGAGAGTCTCGAAACGAGCAACCCGAGGGTTATTAATAGCCTTGGAGCCTTTGCTTCTCTCTATGATTTTCATTTTCCAGAGATGGAAGCCCCGGTCATGGTGCTCAAAATGGAAGAGCCTGGCTCAAAGCAGCTGCTAGCCGCCCAGCACGGTAAGCTTGCAAGTGTGGGTTATGATCTCATTCATCATCTCATTAATGACACCATCATGATGGGGGCACGGCCCCTTGCTATTCAAGACACGATCATTTGCGGTGAGCTTGAAAAAGATGTTGTGGTAGCGCTTGTTGATGCCATGGCTGATGCATGCCGAAAACAAAAGTGCGATCTCGTTGGTGGTGAGACTTCAGAGCAGCCACGAGTGATACCGAACGGTTCTTATATCTTAAGCGCAGCATGCGTTGGGGTAGTTGATAGGCCTAAGATTGTTGATGGGTCTCAGATCAAAGAGGGTGATGTTGTTCTGGGCGTTGCTTCAAACGGTGTACATACAAATGGATACACTCTTGTCCGCAGTCTATTAGATCGCAACCCAGCATTAGCTGAGACAAAAGTAGGAGAGCTCACTTTTATTGAGCAGGTCCTTCTCCCACACCTCTGCTACAATTTGCCGCTGCAAGAAGCTCTTCAAGGTGGAGGGATTTGTGGTCTTGCACACATCACTGGTGGGGGCATTATTGATAATCTTAAGCGCGTTCTTCCTTCTTCGGTTTCAGCGCAGATCGATCTCTCAAAGGTTGAGGTCTTGCCGATCTTTCAAGCCATCGCCAAAGAGGGCAGTGTGCCTCATGATGATATGCTCCGTACCTTTAATATGGGTGTAGGAATGATCATTGTAGCTGCCAAAGAGAGTGTTTCTCAGATCCAAGAGGCCTACAACGCTCACTCACACACGGTTTATCCGATCGGCGTTATTGAGAGTGGCGATGGAACCGTATCTTGTAGTGGACTATTAGCGCTTTCTTAGACCCTATAGAGAGGAAAGATAGAGGCATAGTCGAACAGCCAAATTCTTGAACTTTTTTCTCCGTGGCATAAAACGAATGTATTCTGCCAGGATCTTCGCCACGGAGAAAAAAGTTCAAGAATTTGGTAACGGAAAACCAGTACCTCTTGGTGGATCTTACTCTAGCTCTGCAATCTTCTTTTCAAGATCAAGTTCTAAAGGATCTTTGCCGTCCTCAAGAATGAGACTTAAGCCGTACAGGAGCTGCTGAGAGGTAAACGGTTTTGGGATGTAGTACTGTGCCCCCTCGTTGTACCCTTTGATAATATCTTGAGCGAGTCCCTCGGTGGTTAACATGATGACTGGAACATTTCGTGTGTGTACCTGTATACGGAGCGTTTTAAGCACCTCTAGGCCGTTGAGACGTGGCATCAGGATATCAAGAAAAATTGCTGTGAGCTGAGAAGCACGCTCGGCGTCATCGAGAAACTCCAAGGCCTCATCTCCATCATTTGCAGTATCAACAAAATAACCATTAGATTCCAGTACGGTCTTTACGACCATAAGAATATCTGGATTGTCATCTACGACAAGAATTCGTTCTTTTGTACTCATACTCCCGACTCCCTCTCTTAACCTGCTTCTTGAAGACTACAGTGACCGCCTTCTCCTGTTTCGAGGACCGGCTCGTCATCCATCTCTGAGTCTTCATTTGTTTTTGCAAGAACTTCTTCAAGAGTGGTTACCCCGTTTTTGACCAGGTAAACACCAGCTTCTCTCAGTGTGGTCATCCCTTCTCGGCGAGAAATGGCGCGTACCTCAGAGGTAGATGCCCCCTGCAAGACAGCGTCTTTGAGAGTATCGCTCATTGGCATCACTTCATACAGTGGCATACGTCCTGAGTAGCCTGTGCCCCCACAAGCTGGACACCCTTTTCCTTTATATACAGAAGCATCTTTGAGACTTTCAGCAAGTAATCCGAACCGCTCGAGTACATGAGGATCGATCATCGCTGGTTCTTTGCAGTCTTCGCAGATTTTACGAACAAGACGTTGAGCTACAATCAGATTCACAGCAGATGAGATAAGGTATGGCTCAACTCCCATGTTGAGAATACGCTGAATGGTTGCGGCTGTATCATTAGTGTGAAGTGTTGAGAGAACGAGGTGACCTGTGAGTGCTGCCTTCATGGCTATATCAATAGTCTCTTTGTCTCGAATTTCTCCTACGAGAATGATATCTGGGTCTTGCCGGAGAAGAGCTCGGAGGACTGATCCGAACGTTAATCCGACAGCACTATTGACCTGAACCTGTGTAATCGCTGGGAGTGTTCCTTCCACTGGATCTTCTGCGGTAAAGAGACTTTTTTCGGGGTCGCTTAGCTCAGTAAGACACGAGTAGAGGGTGGTGGTTTTCCCTGATCCAGTTGGCCCAGTGACAAGTACAATTCCATCAGGACGAGCAATAGCGTTTCTCAGTAGCTTGAGTTGTTTAGGGGGCATCCCAACGTCTGAAAGTGTTCTATTGAGATTGGTGCGGCCCAGAACACGCATCACAATTTTTTCGCCGTGTACTGAAGGGAGCGTGCTGATACGAAAGTCAGCTTCCTCGGCGTCTTTGCCACGCATGCGGATACAACCATCTTGCGGAATGCGTCGTTCACAGATGTCGAGCTCCGCCATAATCTTTAGTCGTGAAACAATAGCTTGGGTAAGCTTTGGGGGGAGAGATTGGATCTCTTGCAGTGCTCCATCGATACGAAATCGAATTTTGAGAGCTTCTTCAAATGGTTCAATGTGAATATCAGAGGCCCCACGTTTGAGCGCCTCTCGTAAAATAGTTTCAACAAGGAGTACAACGGGTGCTTGTTCTTCCTCTTCGACAGCGACAATAATTTCAGGCTGTGCGTCTCTAGAGGCAGGCTCTTCCTTGGTAATCTCTTCAATGATGTTTTCGAGTGAGCGAGGGCCGTTGCTTGCTTTACGTGCGGGATTAGAGGAGCGATCGCCCGTACGCTTACGGTTCCCCCGGGCACTTCCTGTTGTCCCAGTTGCTTTCTTCATCTTTCGTACAATCTTTAGTGATAGAAAATTCTGCTAGCCCGCATTATTCATGAGTCTTCGTCGCGAGGAGCTATAGGTTGTGAAAAGACGAGCGAATTTGGAAATTTCGGCTGACAGTGTGTCGAGACACACCGAAGTCGAAATTTCCAAATTCGCGAAGGATTTTCGCAAGATATAGTTCCGCAGCAGATTACTCATGAATAATGCGGGCTAAGGAGATAGATCGGTAGTTTGGGCATAAAATTGTATAGTTGGGAGCACTTTTCTCATTCTGTATTCGGAAATAAGGGGGAACCCCTAAGAGTTTTTCCTATGGGAGACACATCTGAGTGCTCTCTTCTCGAAGCTTGTGAAGAAAAGCGAAGGTATAGATCTCACGTGGTGCTGGAAGAGGTTCTTTTACTTCCACCTCACCTTGAACTTCTCTCTGCTTGTGGTTGTCGCTTTCAGGCACAAGAGGAAGGATCTCTTCGTGAGGAATCACCGCCTCAACTTTTTCTTCTTGATGATCTTCGAGAAGGAGTGGTTGATCTGGTTTCCATGAGATCTCATGTGTCTGATCTGGCTTTTGTGTCACCGCTGCTATGACCTGCTTGACGGTGGGGGAGTTTTCTTTGGCGAGCTGTTCAAGAGACTTCTCTGCTAGTTTTTTTCCGCCTGAGATATCTTGAGCGGCCTCTAGCACAGAGTAGGTTCGTTCTCGTTTCTCATCATCGCTCATCGTTTCAGCCTTTTGCGCTAACTCTTCTTGTTGGGCGATAAGCTGTTCGAGGCGAGAGGTGGCGGCTTCTTTTTGCTTGAAGAATGTTGGAAGAAAGGCAAAGCCCACCATGCTCAAGAGAAGACCCACAGCTATAATGGGCAGTGGAGAGGTGAGAGAGAAGTTGAACGTTGATTTCTTGGTTGGGGCAAGTTTACCGCCGGTAGCGAGCATCTTCTGCATTGCGAGCTTTCTTGCTTTTTCGTCCTCGAGCTCTTGGTCTTCCTTCTTCTTCTCGTCGTCCACAATGGTTTGTTCCATCATTGAGGCGAGGTGAGACAGCTGCGAATGGAAGTCGGAAGACTCCGGCCTTTGGGGCTTTTTATGCTTTTTCTCTTCGTTTTTCATGCTTCCAGCTCGAGGAATACAGCTCTTTTGCTTATATCGGCTAACTGAGAGGTGGGCTAAAGGCCTCTCAGGAGGGGTAGAACTGCGTTTCTCTAGAGGGAGGTGAGCCAAGTTTCTGAAAATTATTGATATCTTTCTCTTCTGCTTTGACATCAGAATAAGAGCCGGATATAAATGAGGCTCTTTAGGGCCTTTTTTTAGGTAGTTAGAAGGTTAGGAGTTTGGCACAATCGTAGTGTGGGTTGTGTCTTTATCAAGATTCTCCCCATGAATGCGTATTTTTCAAAGGATGTGAGATCAAGTGAATAAGTCAGAACTCATCGAAAAACTGGCTGAGCGCTCAGGCATAAATGTTATGCAGTCTGAGGAAGTTGTGAACCTTATCTACAGAAAGATGAGAGACACAATGGTAAATGGCGGCCGAATCGAAATCCGAGGTTTTGGAAGCTTCGTTGTTAAGGAGTATGGTTCTTATCAAGGCCGAAATCCTAAGACTGGCCAGAAGATCAGTGTTCCTCCTAAAAAGCTCCCTTTCTTCAAGGTTGGAAAAGAGCTCAAGGAGCGTATCGACAGTGTCGAGGATGGTGCTGGAGACGGTGCGGCCTCTGGTGCGTAGCCATCCTTCGTGATGCACACATTTTCCTTCCTTGTGTCTCTTGTTAAGCTAGGCATAGGATGGGAATGTACTTAAGTTTTTTTATTCTGAAATTTTTATTAGGACTCTGAATTGGTATGTCGATTGATTGGTTAAATGATCTAGAGCGAGATATTGATAACGGAAAAGAGTACTTTGCTTGCCCAGGTGTTGGAAGAAACCAATGGTCTATCGGTGAAGAAGTAGAGGACTTACAGCGTATTGCTCATCGTACAGCGAATCATAAGAAAATGCCGGTCAATATCGTTCGGCTCATCTCAAAGCATGACGCTATCAGTGGAGACCTTTTTCTCGTTCCAACAAAAATTGGTGATCCTGGCCCACGTGGTGAATCTCAGATTGAGTGGTCTACTGTTGAAACGAAAGAAGCATCCGAGATGATGCGTGATGTTCGACATGGACCTTCTCCCTTCTTTGGCATGCAAGTCGAGGAGACCGTGGAGCCAGCCAACGCTGAGTAGGAGAAGCGTTTTTTCTTCTGTTTTTCTGTCTTAAGCTTCAACGGTCGGTCATGTGGATTCCTCAACACCCAAGAGAGATTACTTCGTGCTCCTTGTGGGGTTTGTAGGAGCACTTCTTTTACGACTTCTTTCATATACATTTCGCTGGAAGCCTGCTCTTGTTGTAGATGGCCCTTTGCCTAATGACGTGGGCTCTGTGCCTATCATTATCTGCTTCTGGCATAACCGTCAGCTCTATATGTCATGGGTGTGTCCGAAGAACGGTTGGGATGCGTCAAACGGGATCTACACTCTCATCTCAGCTCATAAAGATGGCAGATTAATAGCTGAGTGCGTTCGGTGGCTTGGTATTGATAATATCCCAGGCTCATCGTCTGCCCAGAGTCGTTCGGCGTCTCGTAAGCTTGTAAAGCGACTCCGTGCTGGATCGCATATTGCGATTACTCCAGATGGTCCAAGAGGCCCAATCTATGAATGCAAAGTGGGGGTTATTAAGATTGCCCAGATGACTGGTGCGCCGATTTACCCGGTTGCCTTTGGTGCGAGTGCTTCATGGGTTTTTTCTAGCTGGGATAAGATGTTTCTTCCTAAGCCTTTTTCTCAGGTTCGCTTTGGACTTGCTCCGCCTGTGAGAGTCCCTCAGCAAAAGCTTTCTGATGAACAGGTTGAAGAGTATCGCGTTTTGCTCGAGGAGAGGTTGCGGGAGGTTTCTGAAGGAGTGGACGCGTCGTTTTGACAGCTTGGTATTCCATCTCTCTTTGTTCCTCCAAGGTGCTCCATGCATACTTACCTTCAATATGAGCCAACGACTCAATCTGGAGCTGCAGCTCATTTCAGACTACATCTCGTTCAATACCTTTAATATGAAGCATATCGGAGGCATATCGGATTGATGGCATTAATGAGACATCTGAGGAAAGATCACCCATAACCTCCTACAGGGTATAGATGGACTGCGTTTTTCTTGGGCTTTTGGAGATTACTGAGTGTGACTCATCTAAGCCAAAGCGCCGCAGCTCGTGTTCAAAGCGAGCCTTCGTCAGAAGTAGAATCTCAAATCGATACGTTGACCGTTCCTACCGATACTGCCGATCTTCGTGATGAAGCTCAGCGTGATTCGGCGAACCAATCCGATCTTTTTGATGACCTGGTATCACGTTCTGTCAGTCTCGATGACGTGCTCCCTCGAGTATCAGTGGATACAAGTCCCTCTTCAGTCCGTTTCCCAGATTCTCATCTAAAAGTTAATGAGTATGCAGGACTTCCGGGTCGGCTAAGTTTCGAGTTGAGTCATCCAGAGACGGGCGAGGTCCTCTCAATACCTGTGCTCAATGGCCGTGGGTATGGACCAGCCGTTAGTCTTTCTATGTCTGAGCCGCAGGTCCATCCTGATGAATCAATAAGTGTGGATTTGGTGGTTTACGGGCTAACGTCAGACACACCAGGTGGTACATTCAACTGTTCCTTTGAGATTGATGCTTTTGCAAAGCATGTTCAAGAACACGGCGTCCCCAATACCCCGCTTGCGCCGACACTTCCGGATAGTAAGTTGATGGCGGTAACCGCTTTTCACATTCATTATTCTAAGAATGGCGAACTACTCTCGGTTGAAGGGGTGGATGGCATTCAACCCAAGGAGGAGGGGCGTTCGCCTGATGATTTGCGATCAAGTCCTACTCTAGACACCGCAAAACTCGCTGAAGCGATCTACCAAGAGTCGACTATAGAAATCGTTCAAAGGCTCCAGGACCTCTCAAAATCTGTTACTCCTGAAGCACTTCTAGAAGCTGCCACGTATTTTAAAGAGAGTGGGGTTGGAAATTTCTTGCCTGCTCAGGCAGAAACTCACCACCGGGGCAATCTGGGTCTCGGTTCCGCGCTTGGAAGGGCGGTTCCTCGGGAGAACCGCGTTGAAGTAGCGCGAGCGCTTGTCGGAGAGACTGCCCTCGATACCGCGAACATACTTGATAAAGCGATGCGAGGATTAGGTACTGATGAGGAAGCAATTATTCGTTCGCTTGAATCGATAGCCCCAACGGAGCGAAGGCTTGCTGCTATTGCTTATGAAATGATCTATTTGGCACCTGATACGCGAGAAAACGATAAACTTGAGACGCTCGACGACATGTTAGAAAGTGAGATGGGCTCACGCTGGAGTCAAGACGATCTCAAGCGAGTCCGTGAGCTATTATCAGAAGATTCTAAAAATTCTTAGAATGACAACAGATAAAAAATCTTAAAAGTCGAGCCTTGAGAGAGGCATAGTGTAGCTATTCTATCATCCTCTTGCACCTTCTCCTCATCTTGATCCAACGGTGAGCAAGAGCAAGAGCAAGAGCAAGAGCAAGAGCAAGAGTAAGAGTAGAGGGAAGCTCTCTGGGCTAAGAATTCAGTTCTCAGCAGCCTTCACATACGTGCCATTTTGAACCACGACATTAATTTCTCCACTCGTTGCTGGTGGTGCCCCGTAGATTTGTTCCCCAAGAAATCCTTTCGTTCGCACGGTCATAAGCGCCTCTCTCAGATTTTCTCTCGAGAGTTCTTTATTCTCTTTTAAGAGAACTTGCTTCACATGATTGAGATGCATAATCCAGTCATACCCACTTGCCACAAGCCCAAGCTGGAGAGGATTGAGTGTTCCTGGAAAATGCTCTGCAAGTAGTGAGGCAAGTTCTTCAGAGCGGAGCCAGATCTGAGTAGCGTACACGCCCTCAGCGGTGTTGCCTGCAATCTTAAGATCTTCTTCGAACATCCCATCTCCAACGTGAATCAGGCCCTCAAAGTGGAGCTGTGAAGCTTGTTTGAGAAATGAGTAGAGAGAGCTACCGTAGAGAGGGGCGAGTACAGCGTCAACTTTACGTTCGCGAAGCTTAATCACAATGGAGCGCATGTCTGTCTCTTGGGGGGAGAGCGTTTCGCTCATAACGACTTCTCCGCCAAGAGATGAGAGCTCTTCTTGAAACGGCGCGACGTACGACTGGGACCAATCATCGGCGGCCAGTATGAGTGCATAGCGCTTTGCTTGGTGGGTCTGAAATAGAAATTGCGCAATCTGGCGGGGGAGGAGTTCGTAATTGACGAGCGTCCCAAAGACATAAGGCCCCCCGTTTTTGACGTTTCGATCGTAGGCACCAGCCACAAAAGGAGTTTTGCTCCGTGTTGCCACGGGCGCAAGAAGTGGAATAGAAGAGGCCGTCCATGTTGTCAGGAGATCGACTTTGTCGAAATTGACGAGCTTTTGTGCCGCGGCGAGGGATGCCTTTCTATCAAGTGAGTGATCGTCTTCATAGATCACCTTGATGCCACTGTCTGGGTGTTCGAGAAGCGCTAGCTGCATACCTTTTTTCATGTAGCTACACCACTGCTCGAGGCCACCAGAGAGGGAGAGTAAAGCACCAATCGTGAGAGTCTCTTTTGTATCGCTCAGAGCGCGTAGCGGTAGACTTAAGCAGGTGAGAACGAGCAGGATTGTAAAGATGTGACGTCTCAACATGCCTTAAGCCTTACGTGGAGAGAGGCATGAGGTATACCCCGCATCTCGGAGAGCACGAAAGAGTTTGTGCTCATGGTATCGCTCGCCAATCAGCTGAAGTCCAAGAGGAAGACCGGTGCTTGATATCTCAGTTGGAAAAGCGAGCGCTGGGAGGTTGAGTGTGTTTGGCACGGCTGCAAACTGAAAGATATTTTCAGATTTTTCTTCAACGCCATCAATAGCGAGTTTTCGGGGAGCTTGTGGTGGCGGCAAAATGGCGCAGACTGGAGCGAGTACAAAATCAATCTCGTTAAAAAGTGAGGCGCTTTGGTCACGGAGTGAGTCAAGCATGTGCCAGAAGTGAAAAAGACTTTCGACGGTGAGTGCTGGTAGTTCGGAGGCGATGCGTGAGCGGAGAGTTTTTAGATCGTCGCTTTCATTGGCGAGATCTGGGGGAAGACCTTGTAGGGAGTGGACGAGATCTTCAGAGATAAGCCCAGCTTGCCCAAAGAGAATGATAAAGACTTCAAAGCACTGTTCAAAAATTTTCGGGGTGAGTGCTGTGCCTGTGTAGCCTGCTTGCTCGAAGCGGGAAACCGCGCTCATAAGGCTCGATTCGATTTCCTTTGCACACGAAGTTCCATTCATCTCTGTAAAGTAGATGAACTTTTTCTTTGGTTCTTCAGGAGTCTGGGAGCGAAAGGGCGAAGAATAGGAGGCTGCATCTGTGCGATCAAATCGAGCGAGTATACGAAAGAGAAGCTCTAGGTCATCAAGGGAGCGAGTAAGTGGGCCGAGGCTTCGAGTAAGCCGTCGAAAGGTGTGAGAATGTGCGCTTAACCCGGAGTCCGAGATGAGGCCTTGGGTAGGAAGCAGTCCAAAGAGTCCACAAAAATTTGCTGGTACACGGATAGAACCACCGGAGTCAGCACCGAGAGCGAAATCACACATTCCGCTCGCGAGTGCTGCAGCGTCTCCTCCTCCTGATCCTCCAGGAGAGTAGCCGATGCGGTAGGGGTTTTCTGTCGTGCCAAAGTCTCGATTGGAAGTAAAATAAGAGCGTCCGTGATGTGCCTGATTCCCTTTTCCAATGCAAATTGCTCCAGCCTCCTCTAAGAGAGAGGCGGCAGCGCAGCTTTGAGCAACGTTGTCATTTGCTCCGTATTTACAGCCATTGCTACGACCAAGACCTTTAATGTCGATATGGTCTTTGGCTGAGAAGGTTAGTCCGTGGAGTGCCTTAGGAGATCGGTTTTGAGAGAGTTCATTTGCTCTGTCTTTGGCTTGGGTAGTGGCAACGATGCGTAGTGCATTGAGCTTTGGGTTGAGCTTGTGAATGACAGCGAGCTGGGACTCTAGGTGTTGTAAAGGAGAAAGGGTTCCATTCCAAATTTGTTCACGTACTTCTTTTGCCGAAAGAGGGTGATTTGTCATTTACTCGTCCTCAGTCGGAGCAGGAGGCACAAGCCGTACGACAGGTTGCTCAGAGAAAAGAGTAGGAAGATTGATCTTGTGTGCTTCTAAGAGCGCGCGAGGAAAAGAGACGTCGCAGACGTAGAGCCGACCGAGATAATCAAGGGCCTTAGGAAATCCTTTAAATGGCACACCGAGCGCGAGGGTTGATGAAGCAAAAAGAGGATTACCTTCTCTTTTTCCGGTTTCAACATTAATGCCTCTTGGAGCTGATATGCAGTGTATTGGTGTGCTGAGTTCGTTGAGGAGATCCGTGGCTGATGATTCGAGAGAGCTTTGTTCTGAGTTGTCGGGTGTGTACCAGCCACAAATTGCGTTGTGACAGTTTCGAAGCACATCTGCAACGCCATCGTTTTGATCCGGGCTTTCCCAGTAAACGTGACCAACTCCCATATGTTCGAGGATCTGTAGTTCGTGAGCGACTTGGGCGTTCGAGTGTGAAGCGTTCTCTTGCTCAGAGCCAAGGATAAGCACCACCCCATCACAGCCAGCGTTTACGAGGTGGCGAAGGCATGAGAGTGCAACTGCGCTACTCAATGATTGGTTGATGAGAGCACAGACTTGCCCCTCTTGAGCGGAGAGTCCGAGAGCAAAACGAACAACCATAGCTAGGCTGTAAGAGGCCGCTTCTGAAATTTGTGCTGGAAGTATACGAAACTCTTCAACGAGTTGAGAGAGCAACTTCTCGTGTGTATCAGGAGAAATGCCGTGGACAGCGTCGCCACGTTCTGTGGTGAAGTAGGGGTTCATAGGGGCATATTATATCAGGGGGGGGGAGAAATGCATAGAAGGAAGGGCGTTTGGGTGTGTTGCCATTTCTTTGAACAAAATGATGACTTTGGAACAAAGTCATCATTTTGTTCAAAGAAATGGTAGGATAAATGAGTTGGTGACGTTGGACTAGTGTTGAGAACTTCCTCCTTGTGCTATATTGTTTGTCTCTATGGACACCGTATCAGATCCACAACTTCCTATCCTGATCGTCGATGACAGCTCGCAGTACACTGCGGTGTTGCAGAAGATGCTTTCGAGTGGGTTTGGTTATGAGAATGTGACATGGATTGACTCCCCTGAAGAGGCTCTTGAAAGACTTAAGGGAGATGACGCGCCTTGGAAGCTTCTCTTTGTCGATTTTAACTTTCCAGGTGGAATGTCTGGTGGGAGGCTCCTCCAAGAGTTGCAATTTGAAGACCTGCTAGAGGGGCGAATAGCGTTTCTGATCACTTCGGATCCTACGCCTGAGAATATGCAAGAAGCGACGACCGCAGGCGCTTTAGGAGTTATTGCGAAACCTTTTGATCGCGAGGCTCTCCGGCGTCAGCTAGAGAAAGCTGAGAATCTCCTCCGTACTGATAATATGGAAGGATTCTAAGAAAGAGTAAACAATGAAAGATCCACGTATCGCTATTGTTGGCGCAACCGGTGTTGTTGGTAGTGAGATGCTCTCCATTTTGGGAGAGCGCAAGGTGCCTTACTCCGAAATTCGACTTCTCGCATCTGCTGATTCTGCAGGTGAGGTATACGCACTTGGGAGCGATGAGTTTCAGGTTGAAGAGCTCACAGATCGTTCTTTTGAGGGGGTTGATATAGCACTTTTTGCTACGAGTGCTAGCCTCGCTGAGAAATATGTTCCGATTGCCGTCGAAGCTGGAGCGAAAGTGGTTGATAACTCAACTGCGTTTCGACTCGATCCACATGTTCCGCTTGTTGTCCCCGAGGTAAATGGGGATCTCGTTATGCAGACATCTTCGCAGATCATTGCTAATCCAAACTGTACAACAGCTCAGCTCGTGCCTGTGTTGAATGTGATTGCGAAAGAAGTGGGGATTGAACGGGTTGTCGTGTCGACCTATCAAGCGGTCTCTGGGGCAGGAAAAGCTGCTCTTGATGAGCTTTTTGAGCATACTCGTGCTGTGTTTACGCAAAAAGAGTTGGAAAGAAAAGCATTTCAACACCCCATTGCGTTTAATTGTATTCCACAAATCGATCTCTTTCTTGATTCTGGATATACCAAAGAGGAACAGAAAGTGATTGATGAGAGTCGAAAGATTCTGGGCCTCCCTGAGCTCCGTATCACTTGTACAGCGGTTCGAGTTCCTGTTTTTCATGCACATGCTGAGAGTGTGAACGTGGAGACCACAAGAGAGCTAACGCCGGAACGATTTTCTGAGCTTCTTCAAGCAGCTGATGGGATTACCCCTTTCCCCCGTGCAGACGAATTTCCGATGCAGGTCGATGCTGCAGGAGATGATTCTATTTACGTTGGCCGGATTCGAAAAGATGAGAGTGTTCCCTGCGGTCTCAATATGTGGATTGTTGCTGATAATATCCGAAAAGGCGCGGCACTGAACGCTGTGCAAATCGTTGAACTCCTGCTTGATCGCTCATGCCTAACATAAGACTTATCCTCGAATACAACGGCCAGAACTTTCACGGTTGGCAGGTTCAGCCGGATGTTCGAACCATTCAAGGAGAGCTTCAGCGTGTCCTTGAGATGTGTTTAGGAGAAAAGGTTCGTGGTCTACAAGCCTCGGGTCGAACAGATGCTGGAGTACACGCTGCAGCGCAAGTTGCGCACTTCCATGTTGATACTCTTCCTGATCTCGGAAAACTCGTGCGTTCCGTAAGTAGTCTCTTAAAAAATGAGGTTGCAATAAAAGATGCGCGAGTTGTTCCAGACAGTTTCCATTCTATGCGTGATGCGGTACGTAAACAGTACTCGTATCGTATTTATTACCGCCCACATCCACCAGTCTTAGACTATGGGCGTGTGTGGCATATTAGTGGCCCGCTTGATGTTGAGCGAATGTGTAAGGAAGCTCCTTTACTTGTTGGCACGCATGACTTCACAACGTTTCAAGGTTCAGGGTGTGGAGCGCGTACAACGGTCAAAACAATTTATGAGAGCGAGCTTATCGTTGAGCCTCCTTATCTTACCTACCGTGTTGTCGGGAGTGGTTTTCTCAAGCAAATGGTGAGAAATATTGTTGGTACTTTAGTTGCTCTCGGGCGAGGACGTTACGGGGATACGTCCGTCGTTGAGATGCTTGAATGGAAAGATCGGCGAAAGGCAGCGGAAACTGCGCAGCCGTATGGGTTGTGTCTTGATTGGGTGAAATATTCGGGCTAAAGCTTGGGGTTGAACAACCAATTTCTTGAACTTTTTTCTCCGTGGCTATGATCTCGGTAAAACACCAAAGAGTTATGCCACGGAGAAAAAAGTTCAAGAAATTGGCAACTCAAAGAAAGAGTCTAGTTGTAATAGTGCGCCGCCACATGAGTCATAAAACTCCACAACCCATACCCCAAAAGCTTTATTCCGGCGCTCCCTTGGAAGATCCAACTTAAGAGTGTTGTGGTGATACAAAGATTCATTGCGGCAACATAGAGTACACCAACTTTAAATCCTCCCGTAAGATCAGAAAAATCTGTTTGGATCGGAGAAATGTCACGCATATTGAGCAGGAAATCGAGGCCATATCCAACGCCAACAATAAAAAGTGCGATGTCAGCATTTGTGCCTTCAAAAATGAGTCCAAGAATGAGTGCCGGAGTGAGAAAGAGGGGAGTGTAGTAAGGGGCAAGGGAGATGAAAGCGTTGTAACTTGCTGTGTCTTTGGAGTAGGCGTATTTGAAATGCCCATGGTCTCTCTTTATTTTCATTCCCTTCCATTTGTTTCCCACGAGTCCTGAGACGATAGCGTGCTTATATTCATGGAGAAGAACGGAAAGATGCCCTCGGATGAACTGGTGAGCGAACCACAGGCCAAGAATGCCGCCAGCAACAAAGCGAGAGGCACGAGTCCATGCGTATCCATCAAGGAGTCCAGGAAGGAGAAAGAGATTGAGTGCAGACAAGAACAACAAAAAGAAGAGGGAGGAGAAAAAAGCAATCCACCCATGTTTTTCTCTCTTCTTTTTTCTGGCTGATGAAAAGAGGCCCATACCTCTGTTATAGAAAACTCGAAGGGTTCTGTCTCCTTATTGCTTTTGCTGAGGGATAAGCGAGCCGGCGACGTACTTGTTGTTTACCGTATACTTTCCAGATTGCACCTGTGCTTTAAGTGTTTTGAGTTTTTTTTGCCGTGCGGCCTCGAGCTGTTCTGCGAGCCTCGTTGAGAGTCGTTTTTTGTCCATTCTTCGGGTCCTTTAGAGGGCTCAATCCGTGAAATGCTTATACGAAGAACGTCCGTGTGATAGGAGGATCGGGGGTTTTGTGTGTCCTCTAAACAAATGGTGGCATTTGTTACAGCAAAACGGGAAGTTTTCGTAGGCGAACCCGATAGGAATTCTTCTTAAGAGAAAGACAGCTCGTAGAGAAGCAGGCAAGTATGTTCAGTTAGGAGAGAGCTGCAATAGCCGGTAAGGTTTCTCCTTCGAGCAGTGCTAGAAATGCTCCTCCTCCAGTGGAAATGTAGTCAAACTTATGTTCGAGTTCCATCTTATGGATAGCAGCATCAGTATCTCCACCACCAACAACAGAGAGTCCGTGAGCGCTTGCAATGTGTTCGATCATATCGGTAGTTCCTTTTGAGAACTCCTCTTTTTCGAATGCTCCCATCGGTCCGTTCCACAAAATGGTCTCTGCGTTTTGCAAAGCTTCACTGTAGAGCAGGCTGGTGGCTGGGCCGATATCAAGAGCCATTGAGTCTGCAGGAATCTCTTGAGCTGGAACGGCACGTCCTAAACCTTCACTTTTGAGTGAGGGGGCGACGATACAATCAACAGGAAGGTAGAGCTGGCACCCCCTTCGAGCAAGTGTTCCAATGAGTTCAATTATTTTGGGGAAAAGAGCAGGCTCGTAGAGAGAGCGTCCCATTTGAAATCCTTGCGCAGCCAGGAAGGTGTTTGCCATGGCTCCACCGATAATGACTTTATCCGCTTTATCGGCAAGGTTAATGAGCGCGTTAAGCTTGGTAGATACCTTTGCGCCCCCAAGTACAACACAGAGCGGGCGTTGAGGAGACAGGAGTGCTTTCTCAAAATAGTCGAGCTCTTTTTGCATGAGCAAGCCAGGAGCTTTTTCAGTAAAGTGTTTTGGGACGCCAACTATTGAAGCATGAGCACGGTGAGCTGTTGCAAAAGCGTCATTCACATAAACGTCACCAAGTTGAGCAAGTTGCTCAGCGAATGCCGGATCGTTTGCTTTTTCTTCTTTATGGAAACGTAAGTTTTCAAGGAGAAGAACACCCCCAGCTGGGAGGGCATTTGTCATCTCTTTTATGTCAGGACCAACACATTTTGGTGCGAGTTGTACGTCGACTTTGAGATGTTCTGAGAGTGTGCGTGCCACAGTATCAAGTGAGGCTTTTGGGTCTGGTTTTCCAGCAGGACGCCCAAGGTGTGACATGACAATTGCTCGACCATTTTGATCCAGAATATGTCGAAGCGTCGGTAAGAATTGCTGAATACGATTGTCGTCAGTGATCGCTCTTTCGTCGTTGAGAGGAACGTTTAAATCTGCTCGTACAAGAACTCGTTTGTCGGTGAGAGTGAGATCGGAAAGATTTTTCATAGAGCTACAGCACAACACGGAAGTGGAATTATAATCTAAGGCCTTTTCATACCTCTAATTTCGAGTTGTCGCAAGGATTGAGAGGGTACGTGTAGCCCTGCAATATGCGAGTTAAATGCCGGTAGGTTCTTCGATGAAAACCGTAGAGACATCAAAGTCTTGTTCGATTCGTCGGCTAAGGGCGCGCACGCCGAAGGTTTCCGTCGCGTAATGGCCAGCAAAGAGAGCGTTAACCTCGAGCTCTTTGGCGAGATGGTAGGCTTCTTGTTTTGGTTCGCCCGAGATAAGGAGATCGATGCCCATCTCTTTGCAGAGCGGGATGGCAAAGGCCCCGGAGCCGGTGACTACGCCGATGCTTTTGACTTCCTCCTTTCCAAAGGGGAGCAAAAGAGGGGACTCAAGTGCACCCTCAATTTCTTTGAGCTTACCCACGATCTCAGAACGTGAGAGAGGTTTTGGAAGGGAACCAAGTGCTCCAACCGTCTGCCCGAGGTATTCACAAAATCCTTCTATATTTTCAAGACCAATGTGGCGGGCGAGCTCAAAGCCGTTTCCAACCTCAGCGTTTCCATCAAGTGGGAGGTGAGAGGCAAAGAGGGAGCACCCGTTGCTTAGTAGCAGAGAGATTTTTTGCGCTAAAGGTCCTGTGATTGCTTGTTCCGTCCCCCAAAAAAGACCGTGATGAACAATCAGCATGTCGGCCTCTTTCTTTACCGCAGCTTCGACAATGCTTTTTCCACAATCAACCGCAAAAGCGACTGTGCGAATCGTTTCTGTGCCAGATTCTACCTGGAGGCCGTTGAGGGCTACGTCTTGGTAGAGTTTTGGTTGTAAGAGGCTGTCGAGATAGGAAAGGAGAGATGGGAGTTGGATCATTATTGCAAAGTGCCTTATGTGAAAATACCCTCGGAAAGTAGCATATATTCTCTTGCTCTTGCACTTGTTCTTGCTCTTGCACTGAGTGATTTGGAGAGCAAGAGCAAGAACAAGTGCAAGAGCAAGGACGATCTAATGCATTAGTATTATTGTGCATTTTCGGAGGGAGGGGGCTGGGGCGATCGTGTCTATACCCCCAGCTATTTACACCGCCACCTACTTAACGATATCTTCGCCCCTCTTCTACAAAGTATAGAAACACTGAAGAATACTATGAGTTGGTTTTCACGAAGAAAGGCTCCGAAGCCACAAGCTGAATCGTCTGATCGACTTCAGATGCCAGATGATATCTGGACGAAATGCCCTGGCTGTAGCTCGATTCTCTACACGAAAGATCTTCGCCGCACATTTGGAGTGTGTCCGAAGTGCAATTATCATTTCCGATTGAGTGCTGACCAACGAATCCCTATCCTTACCGATCGACACTCTTTTGTTGAAATGGATGCTGAGCTGCGCACGAGTGATCCTCTCAATTTTAAAGATAGCAAGCGCTATAAAGAGCGGCTTCGACGAGCGGAGAAAAAGAGTTCGTACTCAGAGGCAGTGGTCACTGGAAGAGCAAGAATTCTTGATATTCCTGTGATGCTAGGAGTTTTTGATTTTAGTTTTCTTGGCGGTAGTATGGGCTCGGTCGTTGGTGAAAAGCTCACCCGCATGATCGAACACGGAATTAATGAGCGTCGCCCAGTCATTATTGTCTCCGCTTCTGGTGGAGCGAGGATGCAAGAGGGGATTTTCTCTCTTATGCAGATGGCTAAAGTTAGTGCTGCCCTTTCGCGTCTTGGTAAGGCCGGCCTTCCCTATATTTCTGTCTTAACTGACCCGACTACTGGCGGGGTTGCAGCATCGTTTGCCATGCTTGGTGACGTTATTCTTGCGGAACCGAAAGCTTTGATCGGTTTTGCTGGTCCTCGGGTGATTGAGCAGACCATTAGACAGAAACTGCCTGAGGGGTTTCAGCGGGCAGAGTTTCTCCTAGAGCACGGTATGGTTGACCGTATCGTGAGTCGAGGAGATTTGCGCGACGAGCTAGCGAAGATTCTCCAGAACTTC
This sequence comes from bacterium, assembly GCA_030428205.1. GTDB lineage: Bacteria > Bdellovibrionota_C > UBA2361 > UBA2361 > RFPC01 > JAUIBK01. The sequence continues at coordinate 42,662 of JAUIBK010000021.1, read as the reverse complement.
GGAGCTGTTCACTAACATCGTTCTATTTACCTGTCTCGTTCCATGAGACTCGGTGTTAAGCGCCGTACTTTAAGTAGTTTAAATTTCTGGCTTTATCCCTTTCTTTTTTTAGGGCAGACTGCTACTTGTCTTTCGTTAATCAATCTCAAAATGAGGGCGCTATGTGGTGGAGTTTTCAAGAGCGGTGTGAACTGGAACGAAGAGGGCGTGGCTCGCTCCTTGTTGCAGCTCTCTTTGTAGCTATTACTCCTTCACTTGTTTTTGCCCAGGTTCCTACGAGCGAGTTTCTTTTTCAGGAAGATTCTACGAAACTTCAGGATTCCCAAGAGCGCGAGCGTGGCCTGATTGGTCAAACCGATAAGGTTATAGAGAATGAAGTCGACTTTCAGGCACCTCAAGTTGAGTTTCTCCAAGAAGAGAACGTCATGAAGGGCACAGGAGGCGTTCTCCTGTCTGGTGATGGCATACAGGTTCAGGCTGAGGAAGGAACATTTGCCGTTGAATCAAAGGATGCTCGATTAAATGGAGGGGTGATTCTTACTGGACCAGATGGAACCGTAAGAGCTGAGCAGATAGAGCTCAATCTCGACAGTGAGGTTGGAACATTTACTGATGCGCAGTTCACCCTAGAAGAGGGGGCGTATGATGTTTCGGCTTCGCGTGTTGATAAGCTTTCTGAGACGGAATATGAGTTAGATGACTGCTGGCTTTCCACCTGCCACTGTGCGGACGAGTCGCACCCATGGAAGATTTCAGGAAGTGACATTAACATTACCCAAGAGGGGTATGCACACGCTTATGGTGCTACCATTGACATGTGGGATCAGCCGGTGATGTACCTCCCGTGGGTTGCCTTTCCTGTGAAACAAGAGCGCACAAGTGGGCTTCTTGTTCCTGAATTTAGCTACAGTAGCCGAGACGGATTTGGGTACTCGCTCCCTCTCTTCGGGGTTATAGACGATACGAGTGATATAACGCTTACCCCCTTTGGTGAGACACGTACTCGGGTTGGTACAGGATTTGACTTTCGTAAGGCGTTCTCCACAAGAAGCAGTATGAACGGGAGGATCGTTTACTCTAATGAGTCGGCGCGCGATGGTGATCTTCGCGGCACTGATGTGACTAATCTCTTTGATCCTACCTTTGATGAAGACCGGTTCGGAGGATTTTTTAAGCAGTCTTGGAGTACTCCTTCTACTGCGGCTATACCACTTAGTATAGTTTCTGATATTCACTTAGTGAGCGACAGCTTGTTCTTGCGTGAGATGGAAGACGAGGAGATTGGTCTTTCAAATTCGAGGTTTACCACCTCTCGAGTATTGATGAATGCGGCTCTGGGAGATTATTTCTCTGCGAATGTTTCTGGGGAGTATTATCAGGCGTTTCTCTCGGACCAGGATCTCACCTTTCAGAGGCTTCCTGAGCTGACTATCCAAGGTTCCAAAAGTTATCGCCCCTTTGGGTTCAACCCCTATGGTCTTAAGGTTACTCCTGGAATAGAAATAAACGCTACTCAATTCGCGCGTGATACTGGTTATGATGGTCTGCGGTTTGACGTCTCGCCTTATGTGAAAATCCCTTTTCATTATCAAAACTACTTCAATTCTCAGCTGCAGCTTACCTACCATCAGACGCAGTATGATCTTGATGAAACGTACGATCCGAGGTCTCTCACTGATCTTGAAAGTAGTAATGAACGGAGCCTCTTTCAACTCTCTTACAAGGCGTCTACTGCTCTTGAGCGTGTTTATGATCTGCCTCAAGATACATGGCTTAAGACGGTAACCTCTCTTGGGTCTCGTAATCAGGACCGTATGCTCGAAAGAGTCAAGCATACTATTGAGCCAACGGTGGCGTTCGACTATGTCCCAGGAACCGATCAAGATGACCTTCCCCTTTTTGACTCCTTCGATCGTTATAGAGAAAAAAGCACCGTTACCTATGGAGTTACCTCGAGGCTGTATGGGAGCTTTAAAACTCAACGAGGCGCAAGAACTCAGTTTGAAGAACTCGCGCCTGAGCTTTCTGATTTTTGGGGAAGTTCTTTTTCGGATCCGCTTGATGATATCGATGGCGGTGGGGACCCAGCAACAAATGGAGTGTTGAAAGACCCCTTTGTCGTTGGTGCTGGGCAAAATGAGATCCGGCAGCTTGCGTTCGTATCTCTCTATCAAGCCTATGACTATGTTGAAGATCAAGAGAGCCTTGATCCTACGCGTCAGGCTTTTTCTGATGTGGCACTCCGTTTTGGTGTAAGTCCAACTCCTGACTTTTCCTTTACTTTTCAGAGTAATTACGATTTTCACGATGAGGAGTTCTCCTCATGGAGTGTTGGGTCCTACCTCAGGGATGATAGAGGGGATAGGTTGACTGCTCGATACACATTTATCGATGATCGAGTGAGTCAGTTGGAGGGGAATCTTGAGATTCGCCTCTCGAAACGATTTGGGCTAGGATACTACGCTCGGTATGATGACGAGGAAGGGGAGTTTATCGAGCAGCAAGCTGCACTGAGGTTGAGAAGTAAGTGTGATTGTTGGCACCTTGATTTTGGTGTGAGTGATGAGATTAATCCTGATAAAAAACGGTTCCTCGTGAGCTTCACACTCAAAGGCATTGGGGATGTCTCTGAAAAGATGGGGCTTGGTGAAGAGAGACAAAGTTCATAAAGGACTATTTCTATGAATGTTCTTATTACCGGCGGTGCCGGATTTATTGGTAGTAATCTAGTGCATTATCTTCACGATCATCGCCCTGATTGGAAGATTACAGTCGTTGATGCGCTCACCTACGCAGGCAATCTCCACAATATCTCTTCGCTTGTTGATGCGGGGAAAGTGACTTTTGTGAAGTGCGATATATCCGATGCGGAGTCAGTTCATGCGCTCTTTGAAAAAGATCAATTTGAGATGGTTTTTCATCTTGCCGCAGAGAGCCACGTAGATCGCTCGATACACAGCGCCTCGGAGTTTGTCAGAACGAATGTCCTCGGGACTCAAAACCTTCTCGATGCCTCACTTGCTGTCGGTGTAAAGCGGTTTATGCACATTTCAACTGATGAGGTTTATGGCTCACTTGGAGCAACTGGGAAGTTTACAGAGTTAACGCCTCTCGATCCGACAAGTCCCTATGCCGCATCGAAGGCTTCGTCCGATCTCCTTGTTGAAGCGTTTCATAAGACTCATGGTCTCGATACGATTATTACCCGGTGTACGAATAACTATGGGCCCTACCAGTTCCCTGAGAAATTTATTCCTCTCTTTATCTCCAATGCAATGGAAGACAAGTCTTTGCCTTTGTATGGCGATGGAATGAATGTGAGGAGTTGGCTGTATGTTACCGATCACTGTGACGCACTTCTTTTGCTCAGTGAGCAGGGGGAATCTGGACAGGCGTATAACATTGGGGGAGACGACGACGCAGAGATTCCGAATAAAGTTGTCGCTGAAGCTATCTGCTCTGCACTGGATAAACCAAGCGCTCTTATTCAGCTCGTCACCGATCGTCTCGCTCACGATCGTAGGTATGCTGTAGACTTCTCGAAGATTCATCAGGCGGTAGGATGGGAGCCTTCGGTTCCTTTCGAAGACGGATTACTCAGAACAATTGCCTGGTACCAAGAGAATCGCAGTTGGTGGGAAGAGATTAAATCCGGTGACTATCGAGATTACTACGAGCGCCACTACTCTGGGCGATAAGCAGCAATGAAGATCTTGCTTTTTGGCCGTAGTGGCCAGCTTGGCTCGGAGATTGTTCCTCGGGCTGAAAAACTTCATTTTGATGTTGTTTCACCTGTACTGTCTGAGCTTGATATTACAGATGAGCAGGGTGTTGAGAGTTTCGTTGCCCAGGTCAAGCCAGATATTATTTTGAACTGTGCTGCATACACAGCAGTTGATGATGCTGAAGAAGATCGCCCTGGGGCTTTTTCTGTGAATGCGTCTGCGCCCCGTTACTTGGCCCAAGCCGCTAAGAAGTCTGGGACACGGTTGATACACCTTTCAACAGACTATGTATTTGACGGTTCTGCGAAGGAACCCTACACAGAAGAGAGCCCAACTTTGCCGATAAACGTATATGGCGAATCAAAGCTTGCCGGAGAACAAGGAATTCTCGAAGTGCTCGGAGATAGTGCGACAATTGTGAGAACTTCCTCTCTTCACGGACAGCACGGTGCAAACTTTGTGCATACAATGCTTGAGCTCTTTGCCTTAAAAGAAACGCTCTCGGTTGTTACCGATCAAATCATGTCTCCTACCTGGGCCGGTTGGCTAGCGGGAGTGCTACTCGATCTCTGTCGGATCAAGGAAGGAGGAATCTATCATGCCTGTAGTGGAGGGGCTGTCTCGTGGTTTGACTTTGCACAAGAGATTTTACGTTTGGCTGATGGTGACTTTTCTGTAGAGCTTGAACCTGTGCCAGCCTCAACATTCCCTCGTCCGGCAGCAAGACCAGCCTACTCTGTTATGTCGTGTGATAAACTTACGAAGTTACTTGGCAGAGCACCTCTGAGCTGGAATGATGGGCTTCAACGACACCTCCGAGACATAAAGCGATTAAAAGGAGAATAACATATGGCATCGACAAAAGTAGTCATTCTTGCCGGAGGCCAAGGCGCGAGGTTTTGGCCAATTAGTCGCATGAAACGTCCTAAGCAGTTTCTCTCAATAAGCGCAACGGGAGAGAGCCTTATTCAAGCGACTGCAAGACGTATCGTTCCGCTTGTTGGAGAAGATAATGTGCTGATCGTAACCAACAAACTCCATGAAGAGGGGATCCGTGAGCACGTTCCTTATGCCTCACTTCTGTGTGAACCAATCGGACGAAACACTGCACCTGCTCTTGGGCTGGCTGCTTTGCATGTTGCGCACAACGATCCTGAGTCGGTGATGGTCTGCCTCCCTGCCGATCACGCCGTAAGTGATGAAAAGAAGCTTCGAGAAACACTTCAGGCGGCGATCGGGCTTGCAGAAGATGTTGATAGCCTTGTGACTGTTGGGATTCCACCTCTACGACCTGATACGGCCTATGGTTATATTCAGCGTGGTGAGCCTGTTCCGGGTCACAGCGGTTCGTATGCCGTAAACAGATTTTTTGAAAAACCGAACCAAGTTCGTGCCCAAAAGTATCTCGATTCAGGTGACTTCTACTGGAATAGCGGAATGTTCACCTGGAGAGCTCGTGTGTTTCTTCGAGCACTTGAGCAGTATCTTCCTGGGGTCTATGAGGCGCTTCTTACTATTGAGGAGCACATTGGAACCGAGAGAGAGCAAGAAGCAACACTTGCTGCTTTTGAGAAGATGGAGAGCATCTCAGTTGATTTTGGTGTAATGGAGCATGCGAAAAACTGCTCCGTTGTGCAAGCACTTCCTTACGGGTGGAATGATGTCGGTTCTTGGGATGCCTGGGCGGATCACTTTGAAACAGACGATGAAGGAAACCTGCTCCACGGTGATGCGCTTGCTATTGATTCCCAGGGGTGTGTTCTCTACTCGGCTGACCGTATGGTCGCACTTGTGGGCGCAAAGGACCTTGTGGTGATTGATGCTGGAGACTCCGTCATGGTTTGTCCTCGTGAGAAGGTTCAAGATGTCCGTAAGATCGTCAAGGAGCTTAAAGCCAGAGGGCGAGAGGACCTTATTTAGTTATAAATATCAACACATTGAGTGGGTCGAGTCTTCTTCTAGAGTGATCCTCGAAGGGAATGTCCTTTCAGGCGCTCCTTTTGGCGATCGTCCTAATAATTAGGACTTCCAAGGCTTGTAATGGTGTTGGCCACTTGGTTATCATAGCCACCGTTCTTATAACCTATTGATAGATGGATAAGCAGTTATGACAAGAAATGTAGCGCTAGTCACAGGGGTGACGGGACAAGACGGATCGTACCTCGCTGAGTTTCTCCTTGAGCAGGGGTACAAAGTGTTTGGTATGGTTCGCCGCTCGTCAGAAGAGAAGTTCGAACGTATCTCTCATCTCATGGATCGCATTGAGCTTGTACAAGGGGATCTTTTAGACCAATTTTCCCTGATTAGTATTCTTCAAGAGACAAAGCCAACAGAGGTGTATAACCTTGCTGCGCAAAGTTTTGTTCCGACGAGTTGGAAGCAGCCTGTGCTTACCTCAGAGTTTACTGCGCTTGGTGTTACGAAGCTGTTAGAGTCTGTGAGACTCGTTGATCGCTCCATCCGATTTTATCAAGCATCGAGTTCCGAGATGTTTGGAAAGGTACGTGAGACCCCTCAAACAGAATTAACTCCTTTTTACCCACGATCCCCATACGGTGTATCAAAAGTTTATGGTCACTACATTACGGTGAACTATCGTGAGAGCTATGGCATGTTTGCTGCTTCAGGAATTCTCTTTAACCATGAGTCTCCACGACGTGGATTAGAGTTTGTCACCCGTAAGGTAACAGATGGAGTGGCTCGCATTAAGCTTGGGCTAGCCGATGAGCTGCGGCTTGGAAATCTCGAAGCGAAGCGTGACTGGGGATTTGCTGGTGACTATGTGCGCGCCATGTGGCTCATGTTGCAACAGTCAAAGCCAGATGATTATGTTATTTCTACCGGAGAAACCCACTCTGTTCGTGATCTCGTAAAAGCTGCCTTTGGTTATGTCGATCTCGACTGGGAGCGCTATGTGAAAGTAGATAAAGCATTTTTACGCCCTGCGGAAGTTGACCTCCTTGTTGGAGATTACTCGAAAGCAAAGCGTGATCTTGGCTGGGAACCGAGTGTCTCCTTTGAGCAGATGATTCATATGATGGTTGATGCTGATATGGCTCGGCTTGAAGGCAATAAAACCACCGCCTAATTCTTTCTGTGATGCAACGAGCGTTTGTAACAGGAGCATGTGGTTTTGTTGGGGGCTATCTTTGTGAGTATCTTGTCGGTCAAGGCGTAGAAGTTCTTGGCGGAGTACTTGATGCAAAGAATAGCCCGGAAAGGCCCTTTCCCGTTGAAACATGTGACGTTGCAGACGAAACGCAGTGTCTTGAGATTTTTGAGAATTTCTCACCGGATGTTATCTATCACTTAGCTGGAATTTCTTTTGTTCCACTAGCAGCGAGTGATTTTCAAAATACACTACGAATTAATGTTGGAGGCGTTCATTCGGTGTGCCGAGCTGCGGCTGCTATGGATCGTTCAGTAAAAGTGGTGCTTGCCAGTTCAGGTGAGGTCTACGGAAAAATTGCTCCCGAAGAGATCCCTATTACTGAAGATACCCCCGTGCGGCCGGCAAATGCTTACAGTCTCTCTAAACTTATGGCGGAAGAGGTCGTAGAGTTTTACGACCGGAGTGGCAAGATTGAGGGGTATATCATGCGCCCCTTTAATCATATTGGTCCTGGGCAAAATGATTCCTTTGTTACTGCGAGTTTTGCTTCACAGTTGGCGCAGATCTCAGTGGGGAAGGCGGAGCCTGTGATTCGTGTGGGTAACCTCGAAGCAGCTCGTGACTTTATGGATGTTCGAGACGTGGTGAGGGCTTATCACCTTGTCCTTGATCACCCAGCTGGAGTGTATAATTTGAGCTCTGGAACTTCTGTTTCAATTCAGGCCATTCTCGATATTCTGCTTGATATCTCAGGCTTGGATGTCCGCATTGAGCAAGATCCAGATCGTATGCGTCCTTCTGAGGTCCCAGAAGTCCGTGGATGTTTTGATAAAGCCCTTCTTACCTTTGGCTGGAAACCAGACATTGATATCGAAACATCTCTTCGTGATATCTATGCTTCATGGGTTCAGTATCATTCCTAATATCTTCTAGTCGACAATTCCACTTGTATTGTCAGCAAGGAATTGTTGCGCCCAATCTGAAGTAACATTTGTCCAGAAGGAGTCATCCGTACCATCTTCTCCTCCGAGCTCCATCCCGCAGTTTTCGGCATTACCGCCAGAGACGACGCCAATCAATTTCCATACGCCATTGCGTTGAGCTGCCAGTGGTCCACCCGAGTCCCCATTACAGCTATTAGAGTCCTCGGTGTTGTCGTTAATATTAAATTCAGTATTAATGTGCTGTGAGGTTGTACTTGAGACGTACGCATACCCAGCAAGCATAGCTTCATCATCGATATCTTCACCTGTTTCGTTTTCATTTCGACCAAAGCCAGCCATGAGAACTTGTTCGCCAACTTGAATATCGTCAGTGGTGTGGACAGCTAAGAGCTCGGTGTTGAGTGTCCCATCAAGTTCGACGAGCGCTAGGTCATAGTTCGGAAAGCTATAGCTCGGATGAGAAGTGCAATTTTGCCCACTGGCGGAACCGCCGTGACCATCGTTAAAGGTGAGACTGCCACATGCGATATCTTCTACGCAGTGAGCAGCTGTTATAGCAAGATTGTTCGCTATCATACCAGCGGTGCAGTACTCCGATCCGTTGACCGTGATTTTTACCCAAGGACTTGAGCCTTGGGTACATACAGCCCCGTTGATGATTCTCGGAAAGATCTTACTGTTTACTGAAACTGAAGTGGCTCCTGCATCAGTGCAAGCCTCATCGAAAGTTGAGTTTCCACCACCACCACTTCCGCTCCCACCTCCAGGCTGGCCGCCTCCTTCGTTGTCACCCCCACCGGAGTCAGTGCATTCAACTTCATAGAACTGGTTGCATTCCTGGGCGCCGGAGCGAACAGACTTCCAAGTGAGGATGTCTTGTTGATATTGATCTGTAAGGGATGGATTGCCTGCTTTATTTGCAGCTTTCTTATTTTTTCTTGCCTTTCGTATTTTCTTTCGTATTTTTTTCTTTGCTTTCTTTAAGTTGATGTACTTTTGTTTTGGAACAAGAATAATGCTTCCCCAACAATCTCCAAAGCTTTCATCTTCTTCCTGTTCGCATTGAAGAAAGGCCCCATCTGGCCCATCGGGGATTGTTGGAACCTCCGCGAATGTAGATGATGAACAGAAAGCAAGCAGAAGAATACTGATAATGGATAACCGTTGCGACACTACAAACACCCCCTAAGTGAGTAAAGACTTGACAGAAGACAGGTCGAAAGAATCGAAGAAAAACTAGAGAGTTGAGAGTGAGATAGTGCTCACGCTTGGAGTTTGCTCGTTAGTCTACTGATAATACTATAAAAAATCGAAGCTTATTTTTGGCTAGAGGCCAGGGAGGCAAGCTTCGTAACAGCACTCTCGGTAAGTCGTTTCTTGTTCTTTAGAAGGTAGGTAGGGATGATGATGACATCTCCAAGTGCAAGAGAGTTTGGATTCTCGAGGCGATTAATTCGTGCAAGACGTCCAGCGTTGTTTCTGTCCTTCGTATACCACCGAGCGATCATCGAAAGTGTTTCACCGGGAAAGGTTACGTAGTGCACAAGATCACCCTTCGGAGAGAGCTCGGCGTCGTACTTTGCCTCTTGAGTAATGATTGATTCAAGTGAGGGGCTAGCAGTTGATGCGCTTCGAAAAGGCTGCATGGCACTCTTTTGTTGTCGAGCTGCTTGCGCTTTTTCGTAAGCTTGGAGTCGCTCGATAAACGGATCTTTTTTATCTGAGGAAGTAGGGGAAGTTTGAGCAGGTTGGGTTGGTTGTGTAAAAGGAGTTTCTCCCTGTGGTAGGGGATCTTCAGTTGGAAACTGAACAAGTGGCTCGCCACTCAAGCCTCGAGTCAGCCTCGCCACCTCTTTAAACTTCTCACGGCCAATGACTATTGGGCCACGTATGATCCAAGTACCATCAGCGTCCTCAAGCGAAAAGTATTCACGTGTTTCAGGGTAGTAAAACTGTAACAGCAGAGGAGAGAAGTATTCCTTTTGGACTTCAATAGCAGAGGGTGCTCCACGGTGCCGAACAAATCCTCCAATCTCTGGGCTCTTTTTCATCTCACGTGAAACAAGTAGGTTGGCCGCAAGGTAAGGGTTTTCAGAGCTCAGTGCTACAGGGCCACGGTTATTCAGCCGGTTTATGAGTCCGTCGTGAACCTTAAACGAAGGAGTTGAGCAGCCTACAAGCGTGGCGGCGATAAGGGCGAGCCCAGACTGCAAGAGATAGATCTTCGACTTTCTCATACGGACTATTTTACGGTGGAAAACCGATGGCCATCAAGGGGTTAAGGTTATGCGACCCTAGGACCCTAGGGGCCGTATGTGAGCTGAGAAGGTCTATATTCGGTGCCAATACCGTAAAAGGTACGGTTACTACACAGGCTCGAGCCAGCGATGCTCCTGAGTGTTGTAGCGAGATCGTGTAAGGTCTTTTCGCTTTCTGTCGTGGGTTCACTGATACTATCGAGACTTGTTTTAATGGATGTCTGTGATTTATCTCCGTTGATAGTGAGATAGAATTGACCGGGATCGAAAAATGAGTCGTTATTACCGGGCCCATCGAGCTGAGGATCGTTTTCTCGGATCAACGCTAAGAGCTCGGTGGCTTTCACTTTTATGGTTTGCTCATCTGACACTTCAAGAGGTTCAAGCCCTTGAGACTCGGAGTAGAAACGACCAGCTCGGATCTGACCACATTCAGCAAAGAGATTACCTGCCGTGAGTTTTAATTGTTCAAATTCAGTTTTATTCATTGATGAGCGGCTCAGGAAAAGCTCAACTGACCGTACTTCAGTTGGTGAAATGTGCTCTGGCACGCCATCTATGGTTGCTGAGCTACAGCCGAACAGAACAAAGAGAAGAGAAAGAAAGAGAGAATTACGCATAGAGAAGGCCTTTGTTTCAAAAGTTGTAACACGAGAGAGTATAGCGGGTCGTTGTAAGATGTGAAAAGTCTCACTATAAGCTTACGAAAAAAGAGATGAAAATGCTTCTTGTAGTGTCTTTTGCTGAAATTCAAACCCACTCTCAAGTAGCTTTTGGGGAGTCACCGCCGTACTTGAGAGTAGTAACTCTTGACCCATTTGGCCAAGAAGAAGTCGTATTATAAATGCTGGAAGAGGAATAATAGCAGGGCGACGCAGTGCACTCCCAAGTGATCGAGTGAACTCCTTATTTATTACTGGAGAGGGGGAAGAGAAGTTGACGGGGCCACTGAGAGAGGTGGTCTGTGCGCAGTGGATTATCGCACGAACAAGATCAGAGAGCGTAATCCAACTCATATACTGATTGCCGTTACCAAGCGGTCCTCCTAGCCCAAGTTTAAACGGAGGTAACATTTTTGCTAACGCTCCTCCTTTAGTTGAGAGCACGATTCCGATTCGAAAAGAGACGACTCTCATGCCAAAGGACTCAGCTCGGCTCGCTTCTTCCTCCCACATACGACAAACTTCAGAGATGAAGAGGTTGCCGTTTGGCGACTGCTCTGTGCACCTCGTATCGCCAGTTTCCCCGTAGTACCCAATTGCAGAAGCACAAAGGAAAGATTTCGGAGGAGTGGGCTGCTCGGACAACTTGCTAACAAGCAGGCGTGTGGAGTTAACCCTGCTAGTGAGAATTCTTGTCTTTTGTTCGTGACTCCACCGTTTGTTTGCTATTGGTTCGCCACTCAGGTGGATTGCTGTATCCAATGCTGGAAGCTCTGTGATATCTCCCTCGTTGGGATCCCAGCTTATTTCATACTGGTTTTTCGGAGGACGTCTCACAAGTTGGTAGATGGTGTGACCTTGCTCTCTGAGTTTGGAGGCGAGGGCTGAACCTACAAGGCCGCTTGCTCCTGAGAGAAGTATTTGTTGTGGAGGGGGGGATGTATTCATAGAAAACACTTTAAATATGAAGCGGTTCGGAATCAGGATTTGCTGGTTTTATAGTAATACTTTCTGGATTATCTGGAAAAGAGAGAGTTGCGCTTCAATATGAAGCTCGCAGGTAATCTGCTGAAGATCTCAGATTTTTTGTCGCATTTTGACATTATTTCATTTCGTTCGATATGGTATTTGTCTGTTCCTTTTTATGTGGGGATTCTCCTCACTCATATGAGTATCCAGACTCTTTTTTCAGGTCGTAAGGCTAATCCCCTTACAAAACATCGGTGAAAACCGAGGAGGTTTTATTGTCACAAGCCACTACCAAGGGCAAGTTCGGGCTCTCTCCCGAAGTGCTTGCTCAGGCCCAGGCGATTGTCAACGGCGGTGGGTCTACGATGGAGATCCACGAGCAGCTCGGCGTCCCGGTGCACACCTCCAAGGGCGTGTACCAGTACTGCAAGAAGCACATGCCGCCGCTCGCTTCGCCGGTTCGTCGTCACGTCGAGCCGAGAGAGAGCGAGCCGGCACAGGCGGACATGCAGCAGAGCGACTCTCGCGGGAGTTACCTCGAAGAGGGGCAGCTGCGCGGTACCACCGTGGTCGAGCCGATCAAGACTCCTCTCCTCGCGAAGATCATCCTCGTCGGTGGGGTGATCCTCTCAGTCGCCTTTGTGGGTGTGCTGATCTTCGGCTAGTTCCGTAGTAGGTACGCTTGCAAGAGCGTGTCAGCGTCCCCGGGTTCTTGTGGCTTGGGGGTTTTCTTCCTTAGGTTATGGGAGTCTGGGGACTATCCTTGTTACCGTTTAGCTCTTACTTAGTCTCTGTTTCAACTGCCTGAGGAGGTTAAGTGCTCTGGTGATTTCTGAAAAAATGTCCTTATATGATGAGGTTAGGAAGCCTAATGCTTCTTTTGATTAGAAATACGAGTCAGCTTATGATAGTCGTCACATTTTATTGTTTGACGTAGACCTCTCTTAGAAGTAATGCAAAGTGGATCCTGCAGCTGACCATGGGGAGACCCCCCAAGACCATTTATCTCAAGAGCCTTCAGCACCGATTCCACCAGGTTCAGATGGAGCTCTCAACTTTTCCTCCCCGACGTTAAGGAGGCTCTCTGTTGAGGAGCTTCGCGAGCTTGCGGATGATATTGATTCCAACTATGAGCGAAAGGTTCTAAAGATCGGTTACGTAAATGTGATTATTGAACCTGGTAGGGAACGCGACTGGGAAGAGTTTGTTGAAAATGCCCCGCCCAATTCCATAGCTCTTGATGGATACGTTCCTGGTCTTCCCAAACAAACTGAAAACGGAAAACACCGTGCATTTGATCACCATAATAATCCCAGAGAAGCTGGGGATCTTCCCCGTAAATTTCTCGACGCTACCCTTATGCAGGTACACAAAGCACTTCGCCAAGGGATGGCATCACACCATATGATTAATGGCCAACCGGAGTTTCACCTCTATGTAAATGGTTGGGATGAAGATGTATTGATGAGCATTGCCCAGTTTGTTCACTATGAGATGGTAATGGCAGAGCCGTGCAATCCACGAATCACACAACTGGTAAAAGTTACGAATGACCTTGATGCTTCCGCTGGAGAGTATGCGGGAGATGCTGGATGGAAACTTCTCGGCCAGCAAACATGGCTTTTTGAGCCGTACTCCAAGACACTTGGTAAAAAGATGGGTGTTGATGATGTTTCAAATGTTGTTGAAGCCTTCTTGCGACGATTTCAGTGTTATCTCGATGGTGAAGCGGAATGGTCAGAGCCAGAAACGGGATATGATAAAGTAGATGAGCTCTATGAGCTCAATGAAACACCCCAGGGCTGGGCGTTTATTGCCAACATGGGGCCTCTTGCTAGACTTGTTTTACGAAAAGAACACACGCCCTATGTTCGACTTGTTTCTGATTTTGAGGATGGTACGTATCAGTACGTCATTGGACGTCTCGGTGATCGTCCAAGCATCCCACTCGCTGATGAAGCAGCAATCTTAAATGCAGCTGAAAACCTTCTTGAGCCTGACCGCATTACTGAAAACGAAAGATGGGGGGTGACAGATATCGTTGGTGGCTCTCCCCGTGGGAAACACAGTCTTATAACTCCTGAGCAGATGCTCCGAATTCAAAATGCGCTCCACGCTTATGAGCCTGAAAAGTGGGATGGAACTTCAGTCGAAACATTTATTGCTGAAAAGTTGCCAAAGCATTTAGGAGTAAGTTGAAGGATAGTTCGTCACTTGATGAGCAGCCTGTCGGAACACCGTCAATTACTATAGAAAGAAGCAGCTAAATTATTCTCTAGATATCAAAATACCAGGAGAGGGACTTTCTGATTGCGGGGCAATCAGTCTTGAAGCAGTATTCTCCCTGCGGGGCAGAGGGTTCAAGTCCCTCCCTAACTTATTCTCTAGATATCAAAATACCAGGAGAGGGACTTGAACCCTCACGCTATTGCTAGCATCGGATTTTGAATCCGACGTGTCTACCAATTCCACCATCCTGGCGTCAGTCTGTGCTCATGAGATGTGTGAGACTTGCTGATGTGGTCTACCCCACTTTCCATATGAAGTCAAAATACCAGTAAGTTACAGAGCCAAGAGGGTTGGGTATCTTAGCAAAATTATATGGGTATAGTAGTATACAGTGTTTTTCGGGTTAGACATGTTAGATCACACTCCAGACATTGCTGCTGAGCAAAACCCTCCTTCTCAAGAAGCTCTCCGAGTGGGCGAGCTCTTAAAACAGGTTGCGGACCCTAAGAGAGGGGGGCTTGCTCAAGAGAATTTAGTCCGAACCCTGCGTGAGCACAGTAGGGCAAGTGATAGACTCGGTGAGTCTGTTGCTGTCCCCGGCACGCTCTACTCGAAAACGGCTGAAAATTGCTTGCAAGATTGGAATCGAACTGTCACATTTCTCTCTGCAATTTCTTCTGCAGTACAAACTTTGGCACAAAGAAAATCCGAAGGTCCACTTTACGCTGTTGATGCAGGTTGTGGTCCCTTTGCACTACTCTCGCTTGCTCTAGCTCTAGAAAATGACCGAATACAGGTGCTTGCTATAGAAGGAAATCCAGCTTCAGTCGAACGAGCTACTACTTTGGTGAACAACCTTGGACTCTCAGACCGAATTCATATCATCCTAGAAGATTGCACGACTTGTGAGCTCCCTTGTGCACCTGATCTTCTTGTGACCGAGACCTTTGATAATGGTTTGCTCAAAGAACAAGGAGTACAAATACTGGACAATCTTGCGCCACAGGTTGGTCCTCGTGCTGCAATATTGCCGTGTGAAGTAAGTGTAGAGTGCTCACTGAGTTCAATGAGCTTACCAGAGGCTCACATGGCATTAGGAGATATCTATCGGGGATGCTGGAATGGAGATGAGAGTAAAGCTGTGAACGAACCGTTGATTGCAGCTGGATTGCTTCGAGGCCTGTACCACCTTCAATTAGAAAGCTCGTATCACTTTCCGTGCGGAGGAGCTCTTACATCTAAGATCGGTTCCGCTATATCACTCAAAGAGACAATGGCCGTCTTTCGTGTACTTGAGGACGGTGCAAGTATAACAGTTTCGCACCCTCCAGGTGAGCCCTACGTGTACCTAGAGAGCTCTCCAAGGGGGGCTGTAGAGGTTGTGCACTTTATTCATTGCAAGACACCTCGTGTATAATTTCACTTCTTCTCTGTGAGTAGGTCGGACTCAATAGATTATTCTGAAGTTTTCAACTCTATGAAATGGCTGGCTCTTGTTTTAAGGCAGCACGTATCTGTGTCTCACATAAAGAGGTGAGCTCTTTTGGGGAGTATCCAGAAGGTTCAAGTGGAGTGAGCACGGAAAGCGAAGCTGTTTCTCCGTAAGGAAAGGGAAAGAATTTTCTCTTCACAAGGTGAGCAAAGCCATCGATTGCTATAGGGACCACAAGAGCAGAGGGGATCTCTTTTAAGAGGGTCTCTAGTCCCCGAGACTTAAACCGTTTCATCACCCCGTCTTTTGCTCGCGTGCCTTCAGGAAATATGCAGATAGTGGAGCGGTGTTTTTCAACGCCTTTTGCGTATAGAGAGATCTGCTCTACGGCACTATGTGGGTCGTTTCTATCAATGAGGAGATGATTGCAGTTGCGCAAAGCATAAGAGATGGAAGGGATAAAGCGGGTGAGCTCTTTTTTAGCAATAAAGCGTGGATGGTGGTGTTTGAGATACCAAACGAGGCACGGGATGTCGTACATGCTCTGGTGGTTTGAGACGAGGACAAGCGGTCTGTCTGTCGGAAGCTCTTGGGCAAGGAAAAAGTTAATCCGTGTGCCCCCGAGCTTGATGTTCGCCACATGAGCCCCACAAAGAAGGGTATACACAAAGCCAATAGCACGTTGTCCAAAGAGCTTCGCTACCATGAGTGGTATATGAAATCCAAGCAAAATGCACCAAAAAATGATGAAATGAAGAGGGCTTATCAACCAAGAGGCGATAGGGAACTGAGGTCGGCCAATGGTGGAGGCAGGGCAAGTTTCTTTACTCATCTTTCGTAACGTTGTACCGCGGCAGAAAGGATGGTGTAAAGATCCTTTAGGGCTTCGTGCTCGTTCATGAAGTTTATCATTGTCTTTGCCCGAGATTTTAATTTTTCAATCACTTCATCTTTGTCTGAGCGTAAGTGGAGATGGCGCAGGTCATCGAGACACAGGGTTGCTGCAATAGCGAGCTCTTCTTCGGAGCATGCGGGAGATGGATTGAGAATAGAAATGACAGAGCGTTGATAACGTTGAGGAAGCTCTGAGGCGCAAGCGAGTATTCCACGTTGGATGGCACTTAGTGAATTTGTTGGGTAGTGTTTAATGAGTATGGCACCAATCCGAGCAGGTCTGGGGTTATATGAGACGCCTTCCTTTCTGGTAAATCCAACCTCTTCTTTTCCTCGGTGTTTCACTGAGAGCTCGTAAGAGTCACACAAGAGAGCAAGCTCCTCAGGGCAAGAACAACTTCTTTTCAGTGAGCCGAAGAGGCCCGGTGCTTCTTGTTCTAGGAGTGAGGATGGAGGTTGAGGCATTTCGTATTCATTCATTTTTGTGTGGAGGTGGAGGCTGATACCAAGAAGTTTTCCAAAAACTCTCAGTTACCTCGGTGGTTCTTTTAAAGTCGAGTATAACTATCGAGCACATTGAGGTCACCGAGAATCAGTGAGTTGCACTAACTTTTGAGACAGGTTCCAAGAATAAGACCAAAACCAAGATCTAGGCAAAGGCGGAGGCCCAGACAGAGACGAGAGAGCGAAAGCCTCTCTTTTGTAGCCTTGGGCTTCGTTGTAGTCTTGGTCTCTCATCTTGGTTTTGATCTTAATTCTTGGCTTTAGCTTATACCTTACGAATTACCTGCTTTATATAGTAAATACAGGTGCTTAGTGACTTCAGGGGTGCGGACTCCAGTGGGTGCGTAAGCACAACAGAGTTGCTACAATAGCAGCAGGATATTCAAGCTCGCCTCATTTTAGGATTACAACATGCTGCGCATTATTCTTTCTCTGTTTTGTGTTATCGCTTTTCCGTGTCTTGTACATGCAGAAAAGCCTCGCGATGTCTCTGCCGCAGAAGTCCTCGTCTCTACCCCTCAGTATGAGCCCAATCTTGCGTATGAGCCTTCACTCGGGGTTTATGAGTACCGTGTCAGCTGGCAAGGTATTGGGGCTGCCAAAGTCAAAGTCTACGTTGAAAAGCTTGATGGTGAGTATCATGTCTCTGCTACTGCGCGGACGAACCGTTATATTGATGTCTTCTATAAGCTTCGTTACCGTGCTTCTGGTATCTTCTCCTCAGACATGACTCCAAAGCGTATGGAGATAGACCAGCGTGAGAACTCTCGCACGAAACAAGATAAGGTTGCGTTTCTTCCAAACGGAAATATACATGCAGTGCGTTGGAAGCGAGGGAAGTTAGAGACAGATGAGGTCTTTGATCCTCAAAACTTTACCCTTGAGCCTTTTTCTGCTGGATTTCTTGCGCGAAGTCTTCCTTGGGAACTTGGGCAAACTCGACACTTTGACACATTTTCTGGAAAGAGTCGTTATCTCATCTCTTTAACAGCCGAAGATCGCACCGAGATGAACGTAAATGGAGAGACCCGTCCAGTCTGGGTTGTGGTTCCAAAAGTTATTAAGCTTACGTCAGGTGACGGAAAGAGTAAGTTGCGTGAGGCTCGTATCTACGTAACAGCTGACGAAAGGAGAGAAATACTTCTTATCAAGAGTGATGTTTTTATTGGCTCAGTCAACACTCAGCTTGTATCTTTCACTCCACTTGCGGAAACAACACCAGGACCACAATTTGCGAAGCTGCAAGATTCTAATAAAGTAGTGATTACCCGATAGCTACCCCTTTTTTTTGTTTTTCTTTTTGATTAATGAGTGTTTTTGGCTCGAGAACCGCGATCTGTTTCATGACTAGATTTTGTGAGGCTATCGAAAGTCCTTGGGCTTGAACAGCTTCTAGTAGGCAGCCCATAGCTAAGGTCCACTCTCGGTGAGTTAAGCCGAGGTTACGCATAAGGCTCTCAAGTGGCGCTCCCTTATAGCTCGTTGAGCCTCCGAGTTCTTCAAGAAAGAGGTCAATCAAGCGTAACTCGATCTCCTGTAAGCGTACTTCACTCAACTCCCTAAAGTAGCTGCCAAGCTCTTGGTTCATCCGTACTGCATAGAGAAAGTTTCGAGAGATTCCTTGGGCAGCGGATACTCCGCCAATTTGGTCGAGTAGTGAAGCGTGGTTCATGTGGGCCTCCAGATGGTAGGTAAAGGTGGAGATGGGTGAGCGCTCCATGTATACGTAAAACTACGTATAAAATGAAGTGGAAAATACTAACTGTCTGAAATACTGAAATAAATTAGCTGGGAAGGAGGGAGGCCAAAGAGTTTTGTTGATTCTGCAATTGGCTTATTTGCGCTTCAAGTGAAGCAAAGCGTGCAATGAGGCTCTGCTCTTGAGAGGCCAGGTTTGTTTCTAAATCTGCAATACGGTCGTTGAGTGAGTTAACTCTGTCATCGTTTGATTGTACAGCTTGATCGATGAGTCCATTAAAGCGGGTGTACTGCGCAATCGTTCCATCAACCCCACCAAGTGCTTCGCCGAGGTTCTCTAAGATAGTACCAACACTCACAGAGTCCTCGTTCAGCGCATCTCGAAAAGTGTCAGCATCAAATGTGAGTGTTCCGTCTCGTTGAGTTGTGATGCCAAGGTCAGAAAGTACATTTATGGTTTCGCCGGAAATTCCAGCGTTTGAAAAGGCAGATCGAAGCGATGAAATAATTCCTTCGTCGAGTGAAGTCGATCCAAGTGGTCCAGTGATATTTGTTACTTCACCGCCGCTTTCATCCTGAACTATTGCATCGTTTTCTGAGATGAAAGCATAGAGCTCATTATAAGCTTCAACAAAAGCTTGAACGTTTGCTTCGGTGGCTGTGCTATCTGTGCTTACCGAGAGAGTTGCGGAACCAGTGTCGTTTGCTGTAAATGAGAGCCCAGCAATAACATCTGTTACCGTATTCGATGAGCGTTCAATTGTTCCGGCTATCCCAGTGATATGAAACTGTAGGTTTGTGGCTTGATCGAGCTGGTTTGCCGTAAACGCACCAGAGCCAGCTGTTTGGACCTCTGTTCCGACACTATCAAGGGTAATGGAACCTTGCTCGGTGCCTTCGTAGTTCGAGTTAATCATAATCGCATAACTCGGGCTTGCGTCCGTGCCAACGTTGACAATTGAGGCTGTTGCTTGAGAGCTCTGAGCGTTGAACTCGTTTACAAAATCACTTGCTGTCGTTGAGCTTGAGAGTACGATATCTACAGACTCTTCAGAATCTCCGCTTCCTATTGTATAGCTCACTGTGCGATCTGCTTCTGCAGCACCGTCATTGATTGAGCTATTAATGGCATCTGTACTATCAGTGAAACGATCGTCGAACGAAAAGGTTGCACTTGAGGCGAGTTGGGTAACAGTCACATCGTAGACCCCGCTATTTGCTGCATTACTCGCTGTAGCACTAAGTGTTGTTTCATCTGAAGAGCTTGCACTTCTTGAGAGGGCTCCCCCGTTAATAGCTCGAAATCCTTCAATTGATGTTTGTAATGTGCTGAGATAGGTAGAGAGTTCCTCAAAGGCTGAGTTTGTTTCTTGAAGAGTTGTAATCTGATTTTCGTACGGGACAATGCGGGTAGCGCGTTGCTGATCGATAAGTGCATCGATTAAGGCGCCTGTGTCTATCCCCGAGGCGAGGCCGGGAAACTGAATAAGTGCCATACTGCTTGTACCTCATGTACTCTCTGTTGAGCGCTACTTCCTTTTGCTCATTCAGATAGAAGTATCGGCAGGTTAGAGAATGGCTTGAGAATAATCTTAAAATTCTCAATAGTTATAGTATGTTACGGGCAAAGGCTGCCCCCTTTTCTCTTCGAATTGTAGTGATGGCATTCTTACAGAATTTGATGAGGCACTGTAAGGGGGCAGAGTTTGTTCGGTGTCGAGATCGCTCTAACAGAGCGAATTTCCTTATATGACGCGAGCTAGCGCAGCGTTATTTTCGCGCGGAGACGTACGTATGGTACATCGAGCACGAAAAAATCTTCCTGACGAAGCCCTCTGCGTAGCTTTTCTAAAGGAAAAGCGGCAAGCAGAGGGTCGCGTAAACCGCCATAGGCGGTTGGAGCGAACAGCGGGCAAAGGCTGCCCCCTTCTTACTATCCGACTCCAGGGAGGCCGGCTAGTGCTGAGGTGAGAGCCTGCTGCTGAGATTGCATCTCTGAAATCGTACTTTCCAGACGAGCAAAGCGCGCTCGAATTCGCTGCTCTTCTGCGAGAATAAATTCCTCGGCTCGAGCGATTCGGTCGTTTAAGTCTTCTATTCGTGCATCATTGGCATCAACGGCGGTATCTATCAATCCATTAAAACGGGTGTACTGGTCGATGGTTCCACCCGTAGTGGCAAGTGCATCACCAAAAGCTTTAAAAATTTCCGAGACTGATTCTGGTTCGTTGTTGACGCCTTCTTGAAATTTATCTGAGTCAAACTCAAGTGTCCCATCTCGTGCGGTCGTAATTCCGAGGTCTGCAAAGATACGAAATTGAAGTTCTTCATCACCGGCAGGATCGTAAGCAGAAGCTGAGATGTCCCCACGTATGGCGGTAATGACACCGTTATCGAGTCTCGTAGAGGCGAGGGGACCAAAGATATTTGTTACTTCGCTGCCATCTTCTTCTCGGGTAATCTGATCGTTTTCCTCAATAAACGCTATCATTTCATTATAAGCATCTACCCACTCCTTTACCGCCGCTTCTGTAGCAGATGCGTCGTTTTTAATCTGGAGGTTTGTTGCTGTACCACTTTCAGCGTTGAGCGTCAGTGTGACTCCAGTAAAGAGATCGGTAATGGTGTTGCTGCTCTTTGTGATAGTGCCAATACCAGTGACTTCGAATACAGCATCAGTCGCTTGATCGAGAGTAGCAGTCGCGTCATCAAGCGCATCGTCATCAAGGTGTTGATCTGCTGTCACACTATGAGCAACATCCGTATCGATAGATATCTCTGCATCTGCAGAACCAATCTCATTTGAGGTGATAACCATTTTATAGCTAGGGCTCGATTCGGTTCCAACATTAACAAGGCTAGCGGTTGCACGTGAGGTAGAGTTGTTAATCTCAGCAATAAGCTCACTAAAGGTGGTATCATCTTCTGTTACATCTATTGTAATCGTTTCTTGATTTCCACCAGAAGCACTCCCAATGGTGATTTCAATTGCGCCGTTTCTTCCCGTTCCAAGAATGGCTGCATCTGGATCTGATATTGCTTCACTAAAGGAAAACGTCGCATTTGAAGCAAGAGATGTTACAGAGGCAATTTCATAGCTAGCGATATCAGCCGCGTTGCTTGCAACAGCAGATACCACGGTCTCATCTGAACTTGTTACTGTTTTTGCAACAACACCACCGTTGAGTGAGGTAAACTCTTCACCGAGATCTTTAAGGTTATCGAGCATCGATTTGAGCTCTTCAAGAGCACTTGTTTCTTCTTCGTGTTCGGTGACCTCTTCTTCGAGCGGCACAACACGCACGGCTCGCGAGGCTTCGCTCGTAGCTTCGATAAGTGCTTCAGAATCAATACCCGAAGCGAGACCGGAAAAGTTAATAAGCGGCATGGCTGTTCTACTCCCTCTCTATTAGGAGGTTTGGGTTATAAACTTCTTCATAGAGTGCAAAATGCAATCGTGGTGCCATGCTTGTTGATGCTAACCTATTGATATGCATAGCTTTTATAGGGCGGTATCTCGGCAGATTTTGCCGTCTATGAGCATTCCCTGCCGGTTGAACAATGTTTACTGAGTGTTCATCTGATTGTGTGTGTGGTTGTATGACATGAACCTGTTCGAAAGTATTCTCAAGCCACTTGCTCCTCGACATAGACTCGAGGAACCAGTGAGTATTGTTGGTCTAGCTCGAAGTCTAGGAGCAGGTGGCTTCGGAGTGTTTTTTGGAAATATGGGATAAAAGGACGTAGGAATGTCAGTAACGGTGCAATTTCTTGGTGCTGCTGGTACGGTTACCGGCTCAAAATATCTTGTTGAGGGAGATGGAAAGAAGATCCTGATTGATGCAGGACTCTTTCAAGGAAGACGTGAGTGGAGAGAACGAAATTGGGAAGCACCACCCGTGGATCTCTCAGATGTTGATGCTGTCTTACTGACTCATGCGCATATTGATCATACCGGTATTTTACCAAGGCTCGTGAAGCTTGGACTTCGATGTCCCGTGTGGTGCACGGCGGCGACTCACGATCTTTGTAAGGTGCTTTTGCCAGATAGTGCCCACCTACAAGAAGAAGAAGCCGAGTGGCGAAAAAAGAAAGGACGCTCGCGTCACGAAGATCCAAAACCTCTCTATACGGGAGAGGACGCCGATGATGCCCTAAAGCTTTTTCGCTCCATTGAGTTTGACAAGACGTATGATGTGCTTCCAGGAGTTACAGCTCGGTGGACTCGTATGGGACACATTTTAGGAGCAGGGGCTATTCGTCTTGAAATTGGCGGAAAGGTTATTACCTTCTCTGGTGATATTGGGCGCTATAAAATTCCTATTTTACGCGATCCGAAGCCTGTATCGTACGGAGACCTCCTTCTTGTTGAGTCGACATATGGCACGCGTTTACATGAAGATAACGCCCCACAGGAGAAGATTGCAGAGATAGTCAATCGCACAGAGCAAAAGGGTGGAGTCGTTGTCATCCCATCGTTTGCTGTCGGTCGTGCGCAACTTCTTTTGTACTACATTAGGGAATTAAAAGAGCAAAACAAGATTCCCAATATCCCTGTGATTATCGATAGCCCGATGGCAAGCGAAGCGACGGATATTTATAAAAATCATCCCAACGATTATGATGAGCAAGCCTTAGGGATTCTCTCTGAAGGGCGTCACCCATTTTCACCAGATAAACTCTACTTTACTCGAGATCGACATGAGTCAAAGAAGCTCAACTCAATTCATGAGCCAATGATTATTATCTCAGCCTCAGGAATGCTCTCAGGAGGACGGATTTTACACCACCTCTTTCATCGCGTTTCAAGCCCGCAAAATGCAATCCTTTTTGTTGGATATCAACCTCCAGGTGGACGGGGTGATTGGATGCTCAAAGGATCGTCAACTATGCGTATCTTTGGCGAAGAGGTTGATATCCGGGCACACGTTGACAGTGTGAGCGGGCTGAGTGCGCACGGAGATCGTGAAGAGCTTATGCGTTGGTGCTCATCAGGGCAGGGGACCCCGAAGAAAGTCGCTGTGGTGCACGGTGAGCCAGACTCCGCTGAGGCGTTTTGCGATACGCTTAAGAGTCAGCTCAAGTGGGATGCGTTTGTTGCGCAGTATAAGCAGAAGGTGGAGGTGTAGCTTCTTAACCCGGTTGAACTGCCAATTTCTTGAACTTTTTTCTTCGTGGCACGATCTTTTGGTGTACTACTGGGTTTTTCGTCACGAAGAAAAAAGTTCAAGAAATTGGTAACGAAAAGTAAGGGTATCTCTGTGCTTTGACCCGTACGATGACGCTTGTTCGTTGGAGATCGTGAGCAGCGAAAAGAAAAGGAGAAGCAGATTCTTTCCCTGGTATCTCCCCAGAATCTACTTCCCCTCCCCAGTGTGTGTGCGAGGTGCTATCTCATTTTAGAGTGACGCCATCACTACTGAAGAAGTGATAACGCTACACTTGGTTGCTGGTTTGCCTGCGCAAGTACGGCAGCAGATGCCTGCTGGAGTACCTGGAGACGAACCATCTCGGCTACTTCTTGCGCTACGTCCGCGTCGCGGACTCGGCTCTCTGCTTCAATAAAATTGTCCCTTGAGGCGGCCAGCGATGTGATGGCACTGTTCAAGCGACTCTCTGCTGCTCCGATTTGCCCACGTGTTGTAGATAACGAGGTAATCGCTGCGTTAACTGCATCAAGCGCGAGCTGTGAGGCGGTCTGAGCAGTGAGGTCTGTTGAAGCGTTAATAGAGTATGAGAGTGCGCTTGATCCTGAGGAGGCTAGCCCCAAAGAACTCAGCGTCCCTAATACTCCGGTTATAGTAATATTTGAATTTGCAGTGCTATCGAAGCCGACTTGTAGGCTTATACTTGAGCTATCACTTAAGAGTGCGCGATCGTTAAATTCTGTTGTAACTGCTATACGTTCAATCTCTGATGCAAGTGCTGTAAATTCAAGCGAGAGAGCTGAGCGTTGTGTCGTTGTAAAGACACCATTGGCGCTTTGCTCGGCAAGCTCTGCCATACGAGTTAAGATATTTCCAATTTCACCAAGTGCAGCATCTGCAATTGATGTAACAGAGAGTCCATCATTTGCGTTTCGAATGGCAACAGATGCAAGCGCGGCATCGGCACGGAGTCCATCGGCAAGTGCAAGGCCTGCAGGGTCGTCTGATGCTGAATTGATACGGAGACCTGAGCTAAGGCGTTCGAATGTCTTGCTGAGCTGTCTACTGTTATTTGCCAGGTCTCGTTGTGCTTGTAGCGATGCTACATTACTGGCGAGAGAAAGAGTCATGATACCACCAATTCCTTTTGCGCTTATCCAAGCCGTATGAACACTTCCAATGTGCTCAATCACAAGGAACGGCAAAATCTGAGAATTCATGAGAAATGGGCGCGAAAAACTCGTGGATGTATCTCATTCTTAAAGTAACTTATTAATATTACTGAACTAAAAAACACTCAAGATCTTTGAGGTATCACCGATAACGAGTGTCCGCCTCGCTTTTTGAGGAATGTAATCAGGTTCTATTGCGATCTTGAATAACCATTCTCCCCTTATTTGGGGTGGTTACATAGGGAGGATGATTTTGTCCGAAAAATCCGTACATATTGGTGATAGTGTCTGGCGAA
Source organism: bacterium (assembly GCA_030428205.1). Classification (GTDB taxonomy): domain Bacteria; phylum Bdellovibrionota_C; class UBA2361; order UBA2361; family RFPC01; genus JAUIBK01. Next base: position 17,620 of record JAUIBK010000021.1, on the reverse strand, counting down.
GGAGTTCCCGCAGTTTTTCGGTCGTAGAAGAGTAGCTGTTCCCACGCGGGCGAAAGAGTAGAAGCCCACACTTGGAGAGGATCACGTCATGTCAGAAAATGTTGCCTATAAACTTACTCCTCCACTACCAGACGAGATGCCGGTTGATGGAAAAGTCGAAACCTTACGGCTTGCCATGGACTTTGTTGAAGCTGGGTATGGATTTCAAGAGGCTCAGACGGTTGCGTCAAGTATTGTGAGCGTTTATCACGTTGCTGAAGAGCTCCCAAGAGCTCTCTTTTTTCATGTCCATGTTATCCCACACCCTAAAGGATGGGCCGTGCTTTTTCCTGGGCGTCCAAAGCTTTCCGTGATCTTACAGCGTTATAACGATGCTGTTCATCTAGCAAGAAAGTTTGCACTTGATGCGGAGAGCTCTCTCGTGCTTCACGATGAGCATGGCGGTATCTTGGAAATTACTTCTTGTCTGAGAGACTATTAACCATTCGCAGCTTGCGCTTTCGCTTTTTGTGCAGCTTCCTTTTTCTTTCGCTCTTCTTCTTTCTTTAAGCGAGTGTAGTCGAGGTAGCAGAGGTTCGCCTGGATGTTATCCGTATTACTATAGACATACGCGAGGAAGAATTCGGTAATAGTCGCATTTCTATTCTTGAGTTCTTCTGCTAAACGTAGGACAAGGGCGAGGCGGTGTTTGTTTTCGTTTTCAAAAGCCTCCCACCATTTTTTTGCACTTCCCGTAGTGTTTTCCCAGTCGAGGACTTTTTTGACTTCTTCGAGTTTTTCACGGACTTGATCGTCGTTCCACCCCTTGGTGTCGGTAATCCCTGCTGGTGGCCCAGCAGCGGCTCCTCCTCCAGCAGCGGCTCCGCCTTGCTGCTGTGCGGGTACGACCTGAGGAGCAGCCTCTTCGATCTCAATAGGAGTTTCGCGGAGGAGAAGTTCATCTGCATCCTCTGATTCCTTAATGCGGTTAAGCATTTCGGGGATCTTGAAGTAGAACTTGATATGTCCCTGAAACGGAGGTGTTTCAGGAAGAAAAAATGTTGTGATCTTGTCTGGTGGGCGACCGATTTCGTCAGGTGTGAGTACGGCACGTTGTTGTACTTGTTCTTGTGTGCCGTCATTTTGGCTAGCAAAAAATTCAATCTTCTTCTTGTTGCTTCCTGTTGATTTTGTCTGAAAGCGGATCGTCATCTGCCCAGTTTCTTTCGAAGCCCACTCCGCGTCTTGTAGATCGAGTGGGGGAAGAAAGATCTTTGAACTAAAACCAGCGAGTACCGAGTCAGCATCATCACCGTAGTTTGCTTTTACCTGAGCAATAGACTGAATTGCAGCCACGATACTTACATTACGAGAGCGCAACGTATTGAGTTTGACGTGAATGTCGGGTAAGCGCCCAAGGGCACTCGCAAACTCGTCGATAACGAATCCAACAGGTCGAGGGAGTTTGTGGCCGGGGCATGATTCTGCCCGTTTCGTGAGGTAGCGAAGAAGCTCAACAACAATGACGTTCGCCATCGGACGGAGCATCTCTAACTCAGATTCTCGAAGTTCGACGACCATCAGTGTTGGTTTTTCGACGAGTGTCTCTGGATTGAGCTCGTTGAGCCAGGTGGTAGATCGGATAGCTTTTAAGTCCCAAGCAGCAAGACGCATACCGAGCTCTGACATAATGGTATCAGCATTTTGAGAACCTGAACGAGCAAGGTCGACAAATGTTTTGGTCGTACGAAGTGCTTCAGGATGGGCTTCAATCCAGTTGGCGAGCTCCTTCATCCCAGATTGCACCAATTGGTGAATACGGGGCATGGAAAGTTTCTCTTCTTTATCAGAGAGGAGGCCAACCATAAGGCCATTGAGAATTTGAAGGGCGTTGTTACGAAAGAATGGACTATCAGATTTTGCCGACGGGTTGTCTGTTGCCATGATAATGGTGTTGGCAATAAGCTTAGCATCAGTGTCGTTTTCAATTTTACTTAGGATATTCCAGCTTAAGCTTCGTAGAGTATCGAGCGGGTTAAAGAGGAGGAGCTCTTTTTCTGGGTTATATTTGCGGGTAAAATTCGCTAGTTTTCCCCACATTTCAGGCTTCGAGTCGAGAACAATAGTAGAGCGAATGGGACAGAGACAGTCATCGTATAAGATCGGTAAGATGAATTTACTTGTTTTACCACCACCGGTTTTTGCAATCATGAGCATGTGCCGGTTCCGTTCACCTTGTGGAACCATGAGGTGACCACTTTTCAGTGCGATACCTTCTGAGCCTTTGAGCTCTTCAACGTTGAGCTTCGTATATGGTGGAGAGTGTGTGTAGTCAGTGCGCTCTTTGGTCCAGCGAGTGATCTCTTCTGTATTCGCAAGATCGGCTGAGCCAAGCTCGTTTGACTTCGACCGTTCAGGACGTGCCTTTGAATTAGAGATAAAGTTGACAAGGTTGAGGTCTCCGATGAGGATCCCTGTCTTTTTGTACTCACGGTATCCGATAATTGAAAAACTTGTGAGGTAGGCAACAAGCAGAACAAAGAAAAACTCCTCGTGTACGTAGCGATACTCTGCGGGAGCAACAAGCCACGCAAAAACAGGCTCTAGGAGAAAGACTGGATTTGGTGGGTGGGCGGTATTGAGTAGCTCAATGACGCCATAAAGTTGGCTCGCAACCATTCCGCCGGCAAAAACTTGTAAGAATGCGAGTATGAAAAAGAGGGCAGAGGCGATAGCTGGAATGATTGAGGACTCAGGATTTGTGAATTTGTAGACAAGACAAACAACACCGGGGATACCAAAGAAGAGTAAGCCCACAGCTGGCCCCAGGCGGTAAAATGATATGACCGCTTCAATAAGAGCTATTTCAAGGCCTTGCAGCATTATTCCCCTCTATGGAACCTTCTCTCCTCCAGTGCCTGCTTGGAGGAACTATTACTATCTTAACCTACTAAGAGAGATTTCAACCATGTTATTAGCACTCCATGTGGGGGTGTCACATAAGGAAGTATCCCCTATCTGCATGATAATACAGAAGAATTCGGAAATAGGAAATCTTCCTAGCCTCTCTTTTTCCCCGTTTTTATGCTGAGTGAGGGGTGTGTGTGAGGAGTAAATAAAAAGCGCCCCTGGTCGATATTCGAACAGGGGCGCTCTTGAGCAATGTTGGGAATGAACGAAGCTCTAACTAAGCGAGACCGTCAGCTAGGTCTAAGAGTGCTCTCTTAGCTTTTCTCTTAAGCTTCTTAAACTTGCTTGATGTTGTCTTCGTAGACTTGCGCATCTTCTTGGCTGTCTTTGTGCTCATTGCTTGAACATCGACAGAAGCGTCAATTGTAACAATTGATGCCACAGAAAGAGCAACAAATTCCTCGAGTTCAGTAGCAAGAGCTGATACCTCATTCTTCAGTGCTTTATTTCCCCCTCCAGCACGGAGTCTCTTAACTTTTGAAAGAGAGCGGGCAACTAAGTCTTTGAATTCCTCTTGGATCATGCAGTCAGCAATGCCGTTGAGGTTTGCATCTGCATCTGAGACACCACAGCCACATACTCCAGGAAATACTTTTCCTGAGTCCATCGGACAGTCGTCAAAACAGTTCGGAATAGTGTCGCCATCAGCATCAATATCTGACTCGCCACAGCCACAGGCTCCAGCGGAGATTTTGTCAGCATCACTTGAGCACTGGTCAGAACAATCAGGAGTTCCGTCTCCATCACTATCGAGGTAATTCGAAATTTCAGGGCAAAGGTCGTAGCAGTTTGTTATGCCGTCACCGTCAGAGTCTTTGAGGTAAACAGATACTCCCCACTCTACGAGTTGGCCAGCATCTCCACCCGCATCGTCAAGAACATCGAGGCGCCAGTCTCCTGTCGCGTCCATGTCATTGAAAACGGCAAGTGCTGTACCAGATTCACTCCGAAACGTTCCAATACAGTTACTTCCAGATGCACAGTTGCCGTCTCCGATGTTGCTCGCGCCATTGACATCATCAATCGTTACGTCAAAATCATCACCAGAGCCACCAACATCAGAGAAGAGTTCAGCGGTAATTGCTGTTGGAATGTGAGTGACACTGACTTCAAGATCGGCACGAAAAGTGTGTGTTGCCTTGAAACGTATTGCGACACTCTCTGCGTCAAGGTCTGAGCCCGGAAGACACTGATCGGCTGCGGACTGGACGGTAACAACGGAAGACACCATTGATCCAGAGGTGCCGACTTCAGGAATGGCGTTGGTACAACCAGATCCAAACTCACTACAATTCCAAGTAAGAACTTTGCCATTCGCGAGTAGCGTACATGGAAAGGAGAGAATGAGAAGGAAAGCAATCGCTTTCCACTTACATAGATGGGACATGACACCTCCTCAGATGTAGGATTATGTATTTTAAAAATGCGCTCTTCGTTGAACTAAAACCAGGACGAAATTGTACAAGTATTTGAATTGAAAAGATAGCAAGGGGAGTGGTGAGAAAATGTGCTATATTATAGGGATGTTGGCGCTACTGATGCGTGCTCGTAGGATTGAAGCTTCAGGCCTCTTTTATGAGAATAAGGAAGCTTAATGTGGTGTTACGAGAAGATAGTAGGTGCGCTTCGCGTGTAAGGTCATCAATTTTGAACTCTGGAAGCTCTCTTGAAGAGGTAGCACACCAAGGCGATGAGAAGAATCATCCACGAGATCAAGCTAATCAACTTCGCACCCCAATTCATATAGAGTGTGTCGCCAGTGAGCACCGGAGCCTCAACATTTACATAGCCGGCTTCTAGGGCTGGTATCATTGTTGTTGTGCTTCCAGAAGGATCGATCAGCCCTGTGATCCCATCGACCCCAACCCGAAGAAAAGCTCGGCGAAATTCGATAGCACGAAAAGAAGCAATGACATGATGCTGCCTATGGGAAAGTAGATCAGGGAACCAGCTGTCATTTGTAATGGCGATTAAAAGATCTGCAGGGCTATTGTTGAAAATCGAATGATAGGATTCTGATGTCATGTCCTCATAACAAATATTTACAGCTATATGTCGTGTTACTTTTTTGCCATTGTGTATCACCTGCAGTTCGAGAGGTTCCTGTGCTTCTCCCTCAACAAAAAGTGAGGAATCTGGAGATAGTTTAAGGAGTGAAGGGAAATGATCGGCAAATGGAATCTGTTCTGAAAAAGGAAAGAGTCTTTGTTTGAAGTACTTTTCGTCAAGGAATCCAAGTGGCGTAAGCAGGAGAGCTGCGTTGTGGTAAAGAAGTTTTCCTTGAATGCTCTCATTTCCTCTACGAACTTGCCCACCGAATAAGAGTGGGATTTGTAGATAGGGAAAGGGATCTCGTGGACTGTTTCGAGCAACGGACTTTTCGTGTAGCCAGTAATTAAAAACGACACTTGATTCCGGCCAAACGATGAGATCGAGCTTCGTGTTGAAGAGAGCCTTGTGTGTCAGGTTGCGAAGGTTTTTCAAGTCAGAATAGACAGATGTTTTTTGAAAGTGTGTTGTAGGATCGAAGTCTGGTTGAATGAGCCCGATATGTAGTTTTTCTGCATTATCGACTCGTGTCTTCAATCCATCAAGGGTGTGCTTTCCATAAAAAAGAGTGAGAGTGAAGAGAAGACATGCGAGGATAAAAGAGAAGGTGGGAGAATGATAGGGAGTATTGTCTCGAGCCGAGAAGGATGAAAGCGCTTGAACCATAAAGCCAGAAATCAAAAACATAAGGAAGGAAACAAATGAAGTTCCTCCGACATCAGCCACTTGGATAAAAAAGACAAATGCACTTTGAGTGTTTGCTACGCTCCACGGAAATAATTGAAAAAAGAGGTTTTCAGCGGCAAGCCAGGAGAGTGAAAGCCTGAGAGGGGAGGAGAGAAAGGAGAATTTCCCAAGAGCGTGGAAAAGGAAGTGGGCAAAGACCCATTGGAGGGCGAGAAGAACGACTACGAGGACATAAGCGAGATATGCCAGCCAACTTTGGATACCGAAATAGGATCGGATAACTTCAAGCAGCCAGGGACAAGAAAGAAGCAACGTCACTATTCCTGCAATAAATGCCCCCTTCCAATTTTGTCCTTTCGTTCTTTGATAGAGTGCGGACCAACCAAGAGTAAAGAGCCAGCCGAGAAGGGTGCCGAGTGAGTGATCTAGATTTGTAAGTGCAAGTCCTAGACTTACACCAAGCAGGATTGAAAGGAGCATAAGAAAACTATTTGAAGATTATTGGGTATGCGCACCAGAGCACCCCTCCTGTATTCTTTAATGGGGAACTCGTTTCTTCAAGAGTAGAATACAAGAAGAGTTAGGAGTCGATATAGGCGCAGACAACTTCAGCAGAAAGATCCGCGGGGACAGGAGAGATTGTCCAATTATACCAATCGCATCTCCATCTATTGCCAGTTGCTCCGCTCCACCTAGTGGAGGAAGTGAGGTTCATGGAAAGGGTATTCGTCATACATGAGCCTGAGATGATCGCTTTGCCATCTGGGCACTCTGGTGAGAACACCGCCCGAGAGAGGCCTGCACCAACGGTTGAACTATGAAGTGTTTCAAGACGCTCAAATCCAGAGATTCCAGAGGATCCTTCTGGTCCTTCCTCACCTTGTATTCCCTGAGGTCCTTGAGGGCCTTGGGCGCCCTCGGGCCCCTGTAAGGCAGATACGAGAGAGCTGAGTTCAAGTTGGATTTCGCCCTTTACCGTACGACACTTACGTTTTACGACAGCCTTGCCGTTTGCTTTCACGCAGACCTTGCGTGCGGCGTGAGCAGGTGTGGTTATCAAAAGTGTAGGAGAACACAGAAAAAGGGTAAGGAGAAAGCGATACGAGATATGCATTGGTTGCCTTGTACAAAGAGATAGCCGAGGTGAGTAGTATTCTTGCTTCAATTTGAAAAGTCCAGTTGATTACGCTCCAATCTTAGGTAGTTATCTGATTTAGCTATGTTTTTAGAGGGCAGTCTTCTGTAATTCTTACTACTTTTATGAGAGGTGAGTAAGGATGAAAAACACGCTACAGTGTACTTAGCGTATTGTATATCTTGGTAGGAGATTTTCTGTGTCTTTATTTCCAATTAGTCGACGAGCAGATGGGGCCCAAACTCCAGGGCTACCACAGCTTCACGATGTTGTCCCTAAGGGGATTCTTGAATCGTTGCGTGAAAGGCGTTTCGACAAGAAGTTTCATCAAGTGCCTTTTGATGGCAACTTTGCAGAGTGTGCTCTAGATCACCCGTGGATTCTTAAAGCACGTGATGCTATCCAATGTCTTGTTCCTTCAAAAATTACCTCAGGTCTAGCTCAATATAAGCCGTCTTTTCTTAAAGGAAGTGACCGTCTGATAGATGGAGACTTAGGCTCAGCTGTAGTCAGCAGTGCTCCCGACTGGAAATTTAGGTATCACCATACTGGTATTGGGACATACATGATGAGTATCGATGAAGAGGGAGCCACCATTTCTCTTGATTGTATGAATATGTTTTTTCGTGCTCCTCAAGGCCACACTGACCCGATTCACGGATACTACCTTGAGCGCGTACATAGTGCGGTACTTGATACACGAGCTATTCCCGGAAACGAGGGATTTGAGGTTGACTGCGTGGTCTTTCGTAATCCCGTTGATGCATCAGCTTATCGGCGCTCGTCGGTTATTCAGTTTACTTTCGAAGGGCTTGGCCCCGAGAAGGCGAGCTTTGATTTTCTCGTAAACTTAGCGAAAATGCCTGTCTTTGATTGTCTTCACAAATGTGATGAAAATGGGGAGCTCCTTGAGCCTAAGATATGCAAGGAAGGGGCTCGAAGGCAGGATCTTGTCGAGCAGTTCCAGGATCAAATCAAAGGAGAGCTTGAGGAGGTCGGGGCAACGACTCGGCTCTGCTTTTAGACAGAGCTTGAGGGGTCTTCTAGGTTGAATATGCGAGCAAAGGACATTCTCGTAAGTATGGTCCCGCGATGCACAATTGTGATTCGCGGGCCTATCGACACTTCTTTACCCAGATTGAAAAAGTGTTAAGAGAGGGGCGAGGGAGCCCTATGCGTTGCCAACTGCTTTTAGAGTTTTACGAGAAAGATGTTTTCGCACAGTCTCAAGGAGAACACTTGGAGCAATTGGCTTTTTGAGAAGCTCTACTGCACCAGCCTTTTGAAGAGATTGTGTTACCGCAGGAGGAGCTCCAGTAAATCCTATAACTGGAGCATCAAGGAAAGTTGAAAGTTTTTTGAGCAGTGTTGCTCCATCCATGCCAGGCATAAGAGCGTCGAGCAATACGAGATCAATTTCCTCTCTCTTTTTTTGGGCAGTTGAGAGAGCACTAGTGTGTTCTTGAGCCGTTAAGCAGCGATATCCTTTCTCTTTCAAGATAGCTTTTACTGTTTCGAGCACTATGGTGTCATCATCAATAAGCAAGATAGTTGGTGCATTTTTGAGGTGTTCGACGTCTGTTAGGGACTCCTTTGTAGTTTGCGAAGCAGAGGAGGTCGCGGGAAGAGAGAGTGAGAGTTTTACCTTCTGATTTTTTTCCCAGGCAAAAAGAAGTTTTCCAAATGACTCCTCAATAGAGTTCTTCAAATGATGGGCATTCGATTCGAATGTGTCTCGACTGATCTCTGGGTTTACCTCACACTCCAACGAGAGCGAAACCCAAGCGGTCTCTCCAGAGTTTTGAAAAGAGTGTTCTCCGGTTGTCGAAATAATAATATTTGAGTCCTCTCTATGGTGCTCGTGAATGAATGCGAGGAGTTGGCCCACAATGCCCATGAGTTTCTCGACGTTTCCCACGATAGGCGGAAGGTTGACGAAATTTACAGAGATATTTTTTGTTGTACTAAAGAACTCTTCGAAGTGATTGAGTGCCTGCATAATGGCGAGATTGAGATCGAAAGAGCCGTGTTGTTTGCTCTGTGTATCCAGTGCAAGGAGTTGACTTGAAAGACCTGCTGCACTTTCTGCGAGCTCATGGATAATGCCAGCAGAGAGTCGAACTCTTGAGGGTGAGTTCGAATGAATACGAATGGCCGTGGCATGGCCGAGGACAGCTTGGAGCATGTTGTTGAGATGGTGAGCGAGGCTTGAAGCAATGCGCCGAAATCCTTCAGATTTTTTGAGCTCATTTAACTCGGCACGGAGTTTTGAGACATGGTCCATGTTGCGAACCGAGACAAGCAATCCACACGGAGCTCCATGAAATACCACTGGCTGAGCTTCAAAGAGAAAGTTTGCTGCGCTCACAGAGTCTTGTTCGGAGTATTGATGCTCGTAGTGCATGAGATCTCCGGTGAGAATGTCGCGAAAGTGAGAGAGAAGAGTATCGCGAAATGAACGCTCAGGAAGGCAATCACGTAAGAGAGCGCCTTGCTCAAGCTTATCTCTCCTGAAAAGTTTTTCTGGGAGAAAGAGAGGTATTTTACTCGGTTTTCGATTACTAAACGCAATACGCAAATCGAGATCGAGCACGAAGACAAAGGCAGGAAAAGTTTCAAGGACAGCTGGGAGGGGAACGCTTGCTGTGAGAGAACCAGGAAGCTCCTCTATTTGACAGGAAACATCGATGATAAATCCTTCAAAGACATTTTCGCCGTTTTGTTTTGTGAGAGTTGCACGGCAATGTAACCAAACTTGTTGATCGGTATCTGGCCGAATCCACCGGTAGACGGTGTTGTATGCTTCTTCGCCTTCGAGCGCGCTTTCTAGTTTATTAAACAGGGGAAAACGATCGTCAGGATGTGTGTGACGGAGAAAGAGGTTCGCTTCACGAGAGAGCTCCGTAAGCGGGGCTCCGAGCACGGACTCAAAATCACCAGAGCAGGAAAGGAGAGACTTGAGGCGGGGGGAGTATGCAAAGAGAAGTAGACCGCACTGCTCTGAAATAGATTGGGCTGACCGAACACTTGGCCAGGTGAGTGCTACTTGGGTGTCGTTGTCTCGAACATCCCCCACGAATACCTCGTGAACAGAAAGAGCAAAAAAGAATCAAAGCCTTATCGTAATTGGGCGGTTAAGGCTTCATGAAGCGCTTGTGGAAGAGTATAGCAGATAGAGGAGGGCAATCTGTAACACTATTTTATGTCTTTGCTTTGCTTGTAAGGAGTTAAGATCTTTGCCGTTTGTAGCTTGAGCGATGAATAGGTATAACCCTCGAGTACTCCACATGCTCTTGCACTTCATCTTGCTCTTGCTCTGATGTGTTCCTCAGAGCAAGAGCAAGATGAAGTGCAAGAGCATGTGGGAGGAGGATCTACTCCTTATTTTTGTCAGCTTTATGTCATCAAAGTCTCTCCATATCTCCCTCCTCGGCACCCGTGGTATCCCCGCTCGCTACGGTGGCTTTGAAACTTTTGCCGAAGAACTCTCTACTCTGCTTGTCTCTCGAGGATACAAAGTAACCGTGTATGCGAGGCGCTCTTTTGGAGAGCAAAAAAGTGATGAAGAGTATCGAGGGGTCACCGTTCGGTATACTCCAACAATTATGCAGAAGTATTTAGAAACACCTCTGCACGCTCTTACGAGCTTTCTCGACCTCTTTCGACGTCGGTGTGATGTGGTGTTGTTGTGCAATGCTGCAAATAGTCCCTTTGCGTGGCTTGGGCGTCTTCGAGGGCTTCCTGTCTTGATCAATGTTGATGGGATTGAGCGAAAGCGTGCCAAGTGGAATGCGGTTGGTCGAATGTGGTATCGGCTTGGAGAGTTGTGTTCAGTTCTTTTCGCAACAAAAGTTATTGCTGATGCTCAAGTCATAGCAGACTACTATCGTAAGCGTTTTAAGGCTGCTCCTGTTGTCATTACGTATGGTGCACGTGCGGTGCAACACGAAAAGACATCTTTGTTAAGTGAGCTTGGGCTCTCACCTCAGAAGTACATTCTCTATGTCAGTCGCTTAGAACCGGAAAACAATGCTCTTGGTGTCATTCAAGCCTACCGCAAAGTAAAAACCGATTATCCTCTCGTTATCGTTGGTGATGCTCCCTACGCCAAAGAGTATATTGAGAGCCTACATGCTGCTGCGGATGACAGAGTTGTTTTTACTGGGTATCAATTTGGGGAGGCTTATCAAGAGCTCCAAAGCCACGCGCGCCTTTACATTCAAGCCACTGAGGTCGGAGGAACGCATCCTGCGCTTATCGAATCGATGGCTTATGGGCACTGTATTATTGCGAATGGAACACCGGAAAATAGAGAGGTGCTTTCATACGCTGGCACTTTTTATGATGTGAACGATTTCGACGAGCTTGCTCGGAAGATGCAGGAGCTTATTGATGACGAAGAGGCCCTGAAGAGGTTTGGAAGTTTAGCGAAAGAGCGAGCCTCTGAGAGTTATGAGTGGGGGAAGATTGCGGATCAGTATGAAGAACTGTTCATTTCTGTTAGTTCCTAGCCCGGACTAGCCCCCCTAGTTGACTCTGCAGATTTTCAGGCCGAATTTTTATAACGCGAAGTACGCGAGGTACGCGAAGGAGGTTGAGCTTCGCGTACCTCGCGTACCTCGCGTACTTCGCGTTATAATTCATCCTTAAAGAGGCAGGAGAACTTAGGTGTATGAGAGAGTTTCTTATGGGATGTTTCTTGTTTGTGTAGAGCAAGTGCAAAATCAAGAGCAGGAGCAAGGATTCTTCTGTATCTTGCTCTTGATTTTGCTCTAAAGACCCGGAAAGTCCGGTAATATCAGAGCCTTATAAGGTTTCTTTTCCTCTCCTAATACGATAATCTCTCCGTTCGTCTAGCAGTAAGCCCCATGCTATACTTTGCTGCCGTCTACTAATAGTTGTTTGGTATTAATATGGTTGGAATTTCCATTGTCATCCCACTCTTTAATGAAGAAGAGAACGTTAAGCCGTGCTATCTAGAAGTAAAATCCGTCTGTGAGCGGCTAGATATGCCGCACGAGATCATTTTCATTGACGATGGTTCAAGAGATCAGACACTTCCGCGTCTCGAAGAGATATCTCGTGGGGATGATTCCGTTCGTATCATTGAGTTTCGGCGTAACTTTGGTCAAACAGCCGCAATGGCAGCAGGCTTTGAACATTCTCGTTACGATATCGTTGTGCCACTCGATGGTGATCTACAAAACGATCCCAACGAAATCCCACGCATGATCGAGAAGATGAACGAGGGGTACGATATGGTGGCTGGCTGGAGAAAGGATCGCCAAGATGCCTACCTTACGAGAAAGCTTCCGAGCCACTGTGCCAATTGGCTCATTTCAAAAGCAACGAGCGTTCAGCTACATGACTATGGGTGCACACTGAAAGTGATGACTGGCGAGGTCGCGCGCGGCATCAAGCTTTACGGAGAGATGCACCGCTTTATCCCAGCGCTTGCCGCCGAGATGGGAGCAAAGATTGCTGAGCTACCGGTGAATCACCGAGCACGTCAGTTCGGTACCTCAAAATACGGCATCTCGCGTACGTTTCGTGTGCTACTTGATCTCTTAACCGTGAAGTTTCTCCTTGGCTACTCAAAGCGGCCCATCCACCTCTTCGGTGCACTTGGTATGTTTAGTGGGCTTGCAGGAATCCTTCTGCTGGCTGTTATGAGTATCCAGAAGCTCTTCTTCCAGATTCCTATGGGCAACCGGCCACTCCTCATGCTTGGAGTTATGCTTGTCATAATTGGTCTTCAATTTTTGGTATTTGGCTTGCTTGCCGAGGTGCTTGCGCGCACCTATTACGAGTCTCAGGATAAACCTATTTATGTTGTACGACGGGTGCTTCAATCTGGGAAAAGTATTCTTCCCGTTGATTCGTCTGAGGATGGTTCGTGGAACCGCAGAGTAGTGAATTAAGTCGTCAGGCTTCTTTTTCCCCGGGACTTCGAGTCCTTGTTGATGCAAGGAAGATTCTCGATGGAGGGATAGGGGTCTACACGAATAATCTTATTAATGGTCTGCTTGATCGTGATACTCGTGTCTCTGTGATCGGAGATCCGAAAAAGGTCGAAGAGATGCCGTGGGCCTCAAGCGTTGAGTGCCTTGCTGAAGTTGCGCGGTCCTACTCCTTCGAGGAGCTTTTTGGGCTTTCACGCAGAATTGATTTTTCGCAGTACGATATTTTCCACACACCTCACTATATCTTACCGTACGGCATCGCTATTCCCACGGTTGTTACTATTCACGATCTCATTCATATCCACTTTCCAGAAAAAGTCTATTATCCGTGGATCGCCTCAGCTCTTATTCGTTCCTCCCTTAAGAGGGCGTCACGAGTGCTTACGGTAAGTCAGGCGACCTTTCAAGACTTGCACCGTTTTGTAGGCGGTCGCCAAGATCTGATGCAAAAAATTTCCGTTGTGCCCAATGCACTTGATCCCTTTTTCCTTGAGAGTCAGCCTTCTGGAGACTTTGTACGGAGCCGCTTTGGTGTCAGTGGAAGCTATTTCCTTGCCGTTGCTTCAATGCTCAAACCACATAAGGGGGTGCGAGATCTTTTTGAGGCTTTTCAAGCTTTTCAAAAAAGGCGTGTGGCAGAAGATCTTCCTGATGTAAAGTTGGTGCTTGTAGGTAAAGGCACTGAGACAATTGTTGAAGTTGAGCGTTTGCTCAACAAAGTAGGGGGAATCAAGGGGGTTCATCTTCTCGGTAGCGTCTCGCGTGAAGAACTTTTTCAGCTCTATGGCTCAGCCGAAGCGCTTGTTGTTCCATCGAAGGCAGAGGGTTTTTGCCTGCCTGTTATTGAGGCCCAAGCTGTAGGGACTCCCGTGGTGTGTCGCCCAGTTCCTGCGATTCAAGAACTCCTTGGAAACCGTGATGTTGTCGCGGCTGATTTCTCTATACAGTCTTTTGTTGAGTCTCTGCTGAGTCTCTGGCAGCGTCGTCAACGAGGGGACCTCTCAAGCCGCCCAGATTTGGAAGCTCGTCGTAAGCAGATGCTCCGTTATGACAGAGGTGGGATTGCAGACGTGTGCCTCCAGGTGTATCAAGATGCCTGGCTTGGGCATCCGCTTCGAGGAGCGAAGGCGTCATGAGGGTTGCTCTCGTACACGACTGGATAAATGGAATGCGTGGAGGCGAGCGATGTCTTGAGGCATTTCTTTCACTCTATCCTGAGGCCGATATCTTTACGCTCTTTCATGTTCCTGGTGCTACAAGTGAGCGGATCGATAGTCGTGTCAAAAAAGTTTCTTTTCTTCAAAAGTTTCCTGGGAGTAAGCGATTCTACCGGCTCCTCTTACCATTGTATCCGAAGGCGATCTCGACCTTTGATTTTTCAGAGTACGATCTTGTTGTTTCTCTAAGCCATGCTGCAGCAAAAAATATCCGTGTACCTAAGGGAGTCACGCATATCTGTTACTGCTTTACGCCTATGCGATATATCTGGGATCAAGCAAGAAGCTACTTTGGAGCGTTGACGCCACTACTTTGGCCGGTGCTGAGCCGCTTGCGAAGTTGGGATGTGGCTCGTTCTTGTGGTGTTACAGAGTTTGTTGCTATTAGCCGTTTTGTTGCTTCCCGTATTCGCCGATTTTATGGCAGAAAGTCGGCAGTTATCTTTCCTCCAGTAAATACCTCTTGGATCACTCCGGCAAAGTCGGGTGAGAAAGGGGAGGCGTTTCTTTATGCTGGAGCGCTTGTCCCATATAAGCGACCTGACCTCGTTGTTGCTGCATGTAATGCTTTGCGGCTTCCGCTGTGGATCGCTGGAAGTGGTCCAATGGAAGAACAGCTTAAAGAGATGGCTGGAGAGACTGTCACATTCTTTGGGCGGGTGAGTGACGAGAAGTTTGCAGAGCTCTACCGACGCAGTCGTGCACTCGTTTTTCCTGGCAAGGAAGATTTCGGCATGATCCCCATTGAGTGTCTTGCGGCAGGGAGGCCGGTTATAGGGCTTTATGCTGGCGCTTTAAGAGAGTCACTTAGTGGAGTAATGCACTGGATTGATTCAGAAAAAAAGGATTTGTCAGAACGTGCTTGTACAGGTGTTTTCATCGAGCCCAAAAAAGACGAGGATGAGCTCGAAGCGCTTCTTGCCAGTATCAAGTTTTTTCTCGATCATGAAGAGGCCTTTACTGTTGAACACTGTACTGCTCGTGCACAGCTCTTTTCGCCTGCGCGATTTGAACGTGATTGGAATACGCTTCTTATGAAGGTGTTTCCACACCGAGCGGAGTACGATTTTAGGAGGAATGATGCTCAAGCAAAAGCGGCAGCTCTTTGAATTCCTCTTCATGGGGACGGATCTCCTTGTTGTTTCGTGTGCTTGGCTCCTTGCGTACTGGGTGAGGTTCGAGTCAGGTCTTGTTCCTATTAGTAAAGGTGTGCCCTCTTTTCACCACTATGCCACTATGCTTCTCCCGATCTGGTTGATCTGGGCTTTTGTGTTCCGACGTATGGGACTCTACAGGCCGATGAGAGGAGTGCGCCGTGGGCATGAGCTCTGGATCCTGCTTAATGCCAATACATTAGCGATTCTTCTCCTTATCTCTGTTACCTACCTTTTGCGTGAGAAGAGTGTTCCGTTTTCTCGTCTTGTGTTCGTGTACTTTGGTATCTTTGCCACACTCTTTACGATGGTACAGCGCTCCTCGCTACGAAGTTTGCTCCGAGATCTCAGAAGGCGAGGGTATAACCTGCGCTACATGCTTCTCGTTGGCGCAGGTAAGGTTGCCGGTGATATTGCAACGCGTATGAGGCTTCACCGGGAGCTCGGTATTCAGCTTATTGGGTGCCTTTCCAAAGACGGCAAAGAGAGTCGAGGGCCGAATGGTATTCCTGTTTTAGGAAGTTATGAGGATCTCGATCGAATCCTCGATCAGACCAATATTGATCAAGTAGTCATTGCGCTTCCTCTCGAAGACAATGATCGCCTCCCAACCCTAATGAATTGCATCGGAGATAGTCTTGTTGATGTTCGAATTGTACCCGATATCTATCAGTTTGTGACCTTAGGTGGCGCGATTGAGGAGTTCGAAGGACTTCCCGTTATTAATCTACGCTCAACCCCTCTTGATGGGTTTAACCTCGTAACAAAACGAGCCCTTGATTGTGTCCTAGCAATTCTTTTCCTGATTCTCCTTTCTCCCTTGATGATACTTATTGCACTTTTGGTAAAACTCACATCTCGAGGGCCGATCTTTTATGCCCAAGAGCGGGTGAGTTTCGACGGAACCTCTTTTCAAATTTATAAATTTCGCACGATGTTTACCGATGCTGAGCAAGATGGCCCTGGTTGGACAACCCCCGGGGATCAACGGGTTACTCCACTTGGTCGAATTTTGCGATCTTGGAACCTTGATGAGCTTCCTCAACTCTTTAATGTTCTACGTGGTGACATGTCCCTTGTGGGCCCCCGCCCTGAACGACCTGTTTACATTCAAGAGTTTCGAAAGCGAGTTCCACGCTACATGCTTCGTCATAAAGTTCCTGCAGGTATGACTGGCTGGGCTCAAGTGAATGGTTGGCGTGGTGATACTTCAATCGATAAACGCATAGAGTGTGACCTCTACTACATCGAAAACTGGTCTCTTGTTTTTGATCTAAAAATTATCTTGCTGACCCTCTTTAAAGGGTTTCGATCGAACGCTTATTAGCTTCCTTGATTACCCTTTGAATTCTTTCGAGTAGTTCAGCTCGTTTGACAGGTTTGCTCAGGTACTCATCCATTCCCGAGGATAGACATTTATCTCGATCGGTGGACATTGCATTTGCCGTAAGTGCTACAATTGGAATTCTTCCCCCGTTTTCGGCTTCTCTATTTCTAATTGTTTCAGTCGTTTTATACCCATCGAGGACAGGCATCTGGCAGTCCATAAGGATAAGATCAAAACCTTTTTTTTCGAATGAATCGAGAGCTTCCTTGCCGTTGTCTGCGATTTCCACACAGTGACCGGCGGATTCTAGCATTTTGCGAATGAGCTTCTGATTTACCTTATTATCTTCCGCTACTAGGATTTTGTAGCTTTGAGGTTCCTCTATGGTTTCATTTTTTTGAGATGGTTCTTCCCGTCGTACTTTACGAGGGATACGAAGGGGGAGTGTGACATGAAAAGTGGATCCAAGTCCTGGAGTGCTGTCGAGAGAGAGCTCTCCACCCATTAATCGAGTGATATGATGGCAAAGCGTTAGTCCAAGTCCGGTGCCACCAAAGGCTCTTGTTGAACTAAGATCGACTTGTTGAAAGGCATCGAAGATTTCTTGTTGAGCATGGAATGGAATTCCTATGCCGGAATCCTTGACAGAAAAAACGAGATAAGCCTCTTCATGTTGTATTTTCTGTAGGGAGATTGAAAGGTATACATCACCGTTGTTCGTAAATTTAATGGCGTTCGAGAGCAGATTTGAAAGGAGTTGTTTCAGTTTGTATGGATCTCCAATCACATGAGTTGGAATATTTTCATCAACAGAGAGATGAAATACGATATCTTTGTTTTTTGCGGCGAGTGTGTAGAGCGCTTTGAGCTCTAAGAGTACTGGCTCAAGACGAAACTGTTCTAAGTCAAGATTGAACTGACCTGATTCAATGCGCTCAAAGTCTAGAAGATCATCGATAATCTCAAACAGACTTTGTGCCGATTCGAGTGCCGTATGGAGGCATTCTTGTTGTTCAGGATTGACACTAAACTCCTGAGCGAGTGATGTCATGCCGAGAATGCCATGTAGTGGCGTCCGCATTTCATGGCTTATTAAAGCGAGGAATTCGCTTTTTGCCTTATTCCCACTCTCTGCGAGT
>JAUIBK010000020.1 GCA_030428205.1 bacterium | reverse complement strand
GTCGCCCTTCCCGGCTCATCGCAATCTGACGAAATCGAGCAATCTCCAATCGAGATAGCCCTAACCAAGGCTGGCGAAATTTTTCTCAACGGCAAAAGCTCAACGAAAGAAAATCTAACCAGCGAGCTTCAGGTGCTTCTCGCACACGACGTATCATCTCCTATCGTGCTCAAATCTGATGCTGAGCTTGATGTGCAGAGACTTATCTCCACGATGGACCTTATCCGTAAAGCAGGGGGCACAAATATCTCTCTTGCAACGAAGAAACGGTAATCATGAAAAAGCGGCTCTACCTTTTTTTTGAGGTCCTCTTTACATCGGCAGGGATTATACTACTACTCGTTACCACTACCGGACTCTTTCTTCCTCCCGTTTCTTCTATCGAAACCTACCAAACACCAGAGAATCCAACTCATTACTACGAAAGATCTCTTGAGCCACAGGAGGCTCAAACTATCTACAACAAGATGCTCACCCACAAAGAGACAATCACAGATGATGCTCCGTTTACCCTCTATGGTCTTATTAAAGAGTCTTACCTCCACACTTCATCGTACCGTCTCAATTTTTTTGATAACTGGCTGCTCTGGACAAAAGCTCAACTCGCCTCCTCTTCGGTCAGAAAGCAACTCCTCCTCGACACTCAACTCGCACCACTTCTTTGGAAACGAGGCGGAGGATATTGCCATCAAGCGGTTTGGATCTTCGTTAAACACGCCCGAGAGCTCGGCTTCGAAGCGAACTTTGTGCGACTCAATGGTCACTACGTCGCTGAAGTTAAACTTAAGGATGGAGCGTGGAAAACCGTCGATCCCGATCTAGGACTTTGGTGGGAAGAGCGATACGATCAGAACTCTCCTACTTTTTCGCAAGCGAATGTTATTCAGATGCTAGTGGATACAGGCTTTTCTAACGAAAGAGCTCAACATCTCTCAAAGATGTACAGCGGACCAGCGCGTAGAGGGATCTTCTACACAACACCAGAACTTATCGCTGAAGAACAAACTGCAGAGAGGTACAAATGGATTATTCCTTTTGCTTTTCTTCTTATAGCGGCGTTACTCAGATTGCTTAGAGCAAGATAAAGAGCAGGATCAAGTCCTCTCTTACTCTTGCACTTCGTCTTGCTCTTGCTCAAAATGTGAAACGTGCTGAAGCGTTAGACTATGACACAGGAACCAAACCAGAGAGTTCCTTCGAAAGCGATGAAAATCGCAGCGCAACCTCATCAGCATCTTTCTTTTCACGGAAGTAATCCTCATAAAAAGCAAGGTGCTCTGAAACGATCTCTTGTAGCCGTGAGACCGTCTCTGATGAAAAAGGACTCTCTTGACCTTCTATGACAGAGAGTAGCTTTGATGCGCGCGTCAGAGCGTCGTGCATCTGCGAGCAATCGATCATCTGATCCCAGCTATCTTTTGATGCGAGCGGTTCTTCACTTAAAAATTGCAATGTCTCTACTGTTCTGGGAAACATATCAGCGGCTTCTTCGGCTGACCGTGGGAGAGGTTTTTGAACGGCATTCATTACCCTCTCTCTTAAATCACCTAACGAGAGCGAACCGCTCATATACGCACCAAAGGCTTCTATGGCTTTTTCTAAGAGTGGAATAGCTTCATCAAGCTTCTCTTCTTCTTGAGGAGTCAGGGGAAGGTTTCTTGCAAAAATAAGTTTCTGCTTAGAAGCCGCTAGGATAGAGATATTCTCATGCGTACAAAACCCAGCGATAATTCGCTCTTGCTCTGCGGCTGGCATAAGCTCGACTGGACGGCCACAGACAAATGCGGCCATTCCCTTGTTTGAGTCATATTCTCGTAGAAGTTTCTGTAGCGCGCGTTTTTCTTCGGTATCTTGTTCCTGCATGGGAACAACTGTAACACTCAGTAAGAGGCACGAAAATTCCTAAAATCCTAAAATGTGCCAGATACGCCGAAGCACCCCTCTTCGGCCCAGTGCACGAATGACCTGCAGATCTTCGCGTTCTTCTTGAGACAAGTCACGTTCAGGAAGCACAAGAGGCTGTCTCTCGAGTGGTGAACCAAATGCTCCAAAAGCTTGAGGAAGATCTTTGTCTATCAAAATTGCTGTGAGCTCCTGGGGCTCTCCCCCAGTAAGTGGCTGGTAAATACGTGATTGAGTATCATTATCCCATTCTGGTGGCGCAGACATATTCTCTTCTCCTATGTTCCCCTCAGCCTCTTTCATCTAAAGAAAGAAGACGATTCACCTGACACCAACAGCCGAATATTTCTACATCTATGCAAATCAAATGCCAGAATCTACGGAGATCTTGCATAGCATGGTTACTAGTTTTTCGTATCTCGTCGAGATCACTATAGAACGAGCTCCCCTCCTACAGCTCAAGAAGATCCCCTTCACTTTTTTTTGCACTCTGTCGATTACCTATCTGTGTGTTGTAGCGAGAAAGGAGTTTCTCAGGTGTTGCGGTTGTTTTTTTCGATGTTTTTTTGGGTTGTGGTTGCCCGCTGGTGTTATTCAGAAGTGGGACTATTCTTCCCTCAAGCTCTCCCCGTCATTGATCAAGCTCTCGAGACGATCTCTCTTCCGACTCACGACAAGTGGCCCGAGATCCAAATCGGTGATTCCTCCCAGATGCCTCTTGTCGCACAGATTTTTCAACCTCTCGCTCAGACTCCTCAAAAATCAGTACAACCCCTCGCTGTTGCAGCATTCGAAAAGCTCGACAGGCAAGGGCTTGATAGTCTTCTCGAGTCTCTTACTCGGAACGAAAGCGATAGGGCGAAGCTACACACATCGAAACAAACCTCTCAAGTGATACTCGATAAGAGCAGTAAATATTACTAGTACACTGTAAACTATGTTTTTTTGCATATGAATTTTGGTGGCATAACAGTGCACTAGCCAGCTGTATTGTCCCTCTCCGACTACGCTTTTCGAGCTTCGTCGTGACTTAAGCTCTCAGGACCACGTCGTAGCCTTGGCGAAGAGGGGCGGGGGTTTTTGCCATCCGGCGAATAAGTGTGGCTCTTCGCCTGACCGTCAAAAATTAAGTTGTCGCCACACTAGTTCTCGAGCCTCACAGGTTCAGCCTGTTGCCACACAATCTCAAAGAGCACTGTACGAAAAAACGTTGCAATATCCGGGTTTTCTATAATCGTACAGGTGAGGTGATTTTCCGTAAGTGATTTTATAGAAAGGCAGTTATTCCACGAAAAAATCCCAGAAGGCCAAAGATGATCGGGGAGTATGCGCACTTGTACCTTAAACTCTTTCGCTCGGCGGGTAATAACATTTGCCCACTCAACGTTTGGAAAGACAAGACGTGAATAGATCTTCTTTTTTGAGCGCCTCGAGAAATAATCGAGTAGATATTTATGACCGACAAGATCCGAGAAAAGGCCCGCATTGACGATGGCGAGAAACTCACCTCGTGCCTCGAGGGTACGCTCGAGCATCCTTTTAAAACCATCAACCTCTTCATAGAACTCAACAGAAGGAGTATAACGCTCTGAAGCTTGTATTGATTGAAGGAGCTTTGTAATGGGCTTCATGCTTTCTCGTTGCAGCTCAAGCTCTTTTTCCTTTGCTCCAAGAATCTGATCAAAGACACTTGGATCGTGTGCTACAACAAGGCGCTTTTTTCCCTTTCGTGACTCAAAGAGCACCCCACCTTTGATAAGCTGTTCGATCGCACTGTGAACTGTCACTCGATTCTCACCAAGACGGTGCGAGAGCTCTTGTACCGTTGAGGGGCCAGACTGGAGAGCCGTGAGATAGATCAACGACTCTCGCTCTGTATGCCCCAAATGTTGGAGCTCTTGGAGAATGCGCTTTTTATCACTTTTTCTGAGCATATACTTAAAAGTGTAGATACAATTTCTACACATTCTAGCACTTATAAATCCTTTATAATAGGCATCTTACATAATTAAGATCGTTAATTTACTTAAAACGTAAAGTATTTTTGACAAGCCTAGTGGCCCTCGTATCTTAGAGAAAAACAACTCTCTCTGCGAGGCCACTCTATGTCAGTATCAACACTTTCACTTCTTCTCGTCGTCCTCTACCTGGTTGGTGTGAAGATTGTCGCCTATTTTGCCCACAAAAAAAGCGAGCACAGCTTCACCGACTTCTTTATTACCAACAGAAGCGTCTCCTCCTTCATGCTCGTTGGTACAATCCTAGCAACCGTCATTAACACGCTCGCTGTTACTGGAGTACCCGCTCTCGTTTACAAAGGAGGAATTCTTTACGCACAAATGTTTTTCATTGGAGTTATCGCTCCATCACTTATCGCACTCTTTGGTACAAAAATCTGGAGGTACGGAAAAGAACACGGTGTAATGACACAAGGGGAAATGTTTGCAACATACTACCGCTCACGTACACTTTTGTTCTTATCAGCACTCATAGGCTTACTTGCAATCTTTCCATTTATGGCAATTCAACTCTCAGCTATTGGAAAGGTGTTAAGTGCCACAACCTCAGGAGCTATAAGCTATGAAGTGGCAATCATCATAAGTGCCATCTCAATCGGCTTCTACCTCTACCTTGGCGGTGCTCGAGCCGTTGTTTGGACCGATGCTGTTCAGGCACTCTGTTTCCTCATAATCATAGTAACAAGCGCTATTCTCTTTACCTCCTGGTCAGGCGGTTACTCAGCCGGCATTGAGCGTCTTCAAGAGGCTATCCCTCACAAACTAAGCTTCACTGAACAAAACACTTCGCTTTTTATTGATAACATCCTGTCCTGGCCATTTGCGTTCTTTCTTTGGCCGCAGCTCTTTCAAAGGATGTTTATGGCAAGCTCAGAACAGGTGATTCGAAGGTCTATTCCTTGGAACTTTCTCTTATTTAATCTTGTCGTTTTTTGCACGATGACGATGGGTATCATGGCAACTGGGATGCTCTATGGAAAAATAAGCGATCCAGACCAAATAGTAGCGATGATGTATCAAGAGTTTCTTCCGCTTGGAGGAGCCATGATCGTGATTGCTGTTTTTGCAACTGGAATGAGCACCGTTGATAGCATCTTACTTACAGCAAGCTCAATTGTTCATCGAGACATATTGCAACACGCTTCTCCAAATCACCTCAAGAAGAAGGATCAATATGAAGTTGCTCGATTAACAGCTCTTGTCTTTTTAACTATTGTGACTCTCTTTGCACTTACTCCAAGTGGCCGTGGTGCCATGGCTCCCCTTGTTACCCTTGGTGCAAGCTTTGCCACTGTGTTTCTCTGGCCTCTGATTGGAATGTTTTATGTGAAGTCCGTAAGCTCACGAACAGTTATCGCGGCGATGTCTTGTGGCACCGTCGCTATCATTGCCCTAAAGCTCACATCGCTAAGCGAGCGGCTTCCATTTGGTAGTGGTACCGCAGGATTTCTTTGTGGATTCCTCGTTTTTAGCTCTGGAGCCCTTCTCTTTGATAGCCTCTCAAAAAGAGAGCAAAAAAGTAATAAACTATCCTGCGCTGGATAGCAGCTCGAAGCCGTCTTTTGTTACAAGCTTAATCGCCGCCGGCAAATTAAAACGATTATCACCTGAGGCTGAGATATTCCCAAGAACACCCGGAAAGTCTTTTACGGAATGGAGAAAATCTCGCACCGACTCGCGACTCTCTCCTTTTGCAAATCCATATGCAATGAGATGTATAGCGTCGTAACCATTTGGTGCCGTGTAGAATGTATCATTTGGGAAACGGCGATCGTATTCAGCCAAAAATTCCTTGGAAGGATCGTTTGCATTAGCATACCAAGCACCAACAAGCGCTCCTTCCGAAGCCTCAACTTCTTTTCGATCTTCAAAGAGTTCATACCCAAAAAACGGAGCCGTTATACCTTGTTTTCGGGCTTGTCTCGCAAATACAGAGAGCTGCCCAGGAAAGAGCAGGGGCATAATAGCATCATACTTTTTTGTTTTGAGTTTCGCTAAAATTGTACGAAAATCTTTCAATTCAAGAGGAACCTCTTCATCAAAAACTACCTCCATTTGACCACTATTGAGTCTGTCAAATGCACGCCGTACAGAATACACTCCTTCATGAATATCGGATATGATCGCGACTTTCTTATACCCTCGTCGAACAGCTTCAGGAACAAGCACGCGACTCTCCTCTTCGGGCGTAACCCAAAAATTCACAACCCACTCTTTGTTCTCAACAATCCGAGGATCAGAGGCTACTGCAACAAGAGGTAACTTTGCACGCTCAACAATTGGCGCAATCGCGTGTGAGGTTCCTGAGGAAAACGTGAGCACAGCGATGAGATTTTCAGTGCTTTGTAGTTTTCTTAGTGCAGCAACTGTCTTTACAGACTGCATTGCATCATCCTCAAAGACAATCGCAATGTTTTCTTTGAGGGCTTTAGGTAACCGCTCAAATCCTAGCTGAATTCCGTTTTGAAATGCTTTTCCAATTGATGCTCCATCTCCAGTCAGCGGCAAAAGCACTCCTATGGTTGGCTTGCCTTGAGCAAACAGAAGCGAAGTGAAAAAAAACAAGCTGAGAAAGACAGTAAGAAGTCGAGACATAGAGCATCCTTTAGAGAGCAGCAACTCCTCCCTTCATATTTGTTAAGTTGGTTAAACCGTATTCTTGCTGAAGAAATTGTATTGCTTGAAAACTACGTATACCACTGTGGCAATAGAGAACAACCTCTTTATCTTGCGGTATCTGCTTTACTGAACCGTCAAGCATCGCCAAGGGAATATGCTCTCCACCAATATGAAAAGCCTCACGCTCGAAAGGCTCTCGTACGTCGATGAGGTGGACGGCTCCTTTCTCAGCCAAGGACACTACCTCTTGCGCATTGCGTTCTCTTACTTTTGAAAGATCCGAACCACATCCACAACTATCACTCATAAGGGCCTCATAATCACTTTGCGATAAAATCCTTGTGCTCTCACAGAGCTCCTCATCTCGCGGAACTACTGACGAGAAAAAAGCGTGTGAGCGGAGATTGTACCTGAAAAAAGTTTTTGAGGAAGTCACTTCTCCTGCAAGAAGAAACGAAAGTGCCTCGCTTGCTTGAAAGACACCAATAAGACCAGGCACCACAGGAAGAACCCCAACCTCAGAACACGGGGGCCTCTCTTTGAGAGAAGGAGGCTCGGGAAAAAGACAGCGGTAGCTCGCTGAGCGTTTTCCAGAGCTCATCGGAGCATTAAATACCCCTACTTGCCCTTCAAAGCGAAAAATAGATGCGGAGATAAATGGCAGATCTAGTGTAAGACAAGCATCATTAACAAGGTAGCGAGTTGCAAAGTTATCGCTTCCATCAAGTACAAGATCATATCCTGCAAGAATACTCTGTGCATTATTCGCCGTAAGAGATTCACAGACAGCTTTACATGTGATGTGTGGATTTTGCTGTTGAAGTTTTCGCGCGGCTACAAGTGCTTTGCTCTCTCCTACTTCAGTTTCTGTAAAAAGAGTTTGACGGTGGAGATTTGACGCAGAAACAGTATCACCATCAACGATGAAAATCGCACCAACGCCACTTGCTGCAAGGTACGTCAAGGCTGGGCACCCAAGCCCTCCAGCACCAATACATATGACGCTTGAGTTTTTAAGTCTCTCTTGACCGGCTTTACCAACTTCCGGAAGGATCGTTTGACGAGCGTAGCGTTGGTGTTCTTCTTTCGTTAATGTCATCGCGCTAATCTTACAAAAAAATTATAACGCGAGGTACGCGATGTACGCGAAGCTCTTCTCTCTTCGCGTACATCGCGTACTTCGCGTTATAAACTTTCCTCACATATCCCCTGAAAGCTTCTATCCCAATCTTTCCAAACAGGCTCAAGACCTTGCCTACGAATCACCTCAGCAAACTCCTCAGCGCTTCGCTCATCAGATATCTCAAACTGCTTCAGTGCCTTAGAAGGGGCGGTGTATCCACCAGGCTCTGTTTTTGATCCAGCGCTTGTTGTTGTTATTCCAAGTGGAAGGAGGTGTTCACGAAAGGTCGGGTTTTCGCGAGTTGAAAGAGAGAGCTCTACGTTCTCATCAAAGAGTCGAAAAGCACAGAGAAGTTGCACGAAGTCACTATCAGTTAACGGTGAATTTGGCGCAGTGTAACCTTCGGCCGGGCGAAGCCGTGGAAACGACAGAGAATACTTCGTCTTCCAAAATGTTTTCCGCAAGTATGCTAAATGAAGAGCAACAAAAAAGCTATCAACTCTCCAATCTTCAAGGCCGAGCAAAACTCCAATTCCGGTCTTATGAATTCCTGCTCGCCCTATCCGCTCAGGGGTTTCAAGTCGGTAGCGAAAATTCGATTTTTTTCCTTTTGGGTGATACACGCGGTACTGTTTTTCGTTATATGTCTCTTGATAGACTAACACCGAGTGAACTCCTTCTTTGGAGAGCGTTTCGTACTCAGGTTGATCAAGAGGCTGAACTTCAAAAGAAATGTTTGAAAAAAGTGGGCGTAGAAGTTCAATGGCCCTCAAAAAATAGGGCATTCCTACTGTCCGCTGCGCCTCGCCAGTAACAAGAAGGAGGTGATCAAAGCCGTGGCGCTTTATCTCATGAGCCTCTGCAAGAATTTCTTCATCAGAGAGCGTCTTTCGCTTAAGGTCGTTATCGTATCGAAAACCACAGTAAGTACATATGTTACTGCACTCATTGGAGAGATACAGAGGAGCATACATCTGTATAGTCTTACCAAATCGCTTACGGGTGAGGGCAAAGGAGAGCTGCGCCATCTCTTCGAGATACGGCTTTGCTTCTGGAGAAAGAAGCGCTAAGAAATCATAAGGGGACATCTTGCCGACACGTGAAAGCGCACTTTCGACATCGCGAACGCTTATCCCTCGTATGTAGGCTTCAACATTTTCCCAAGGATGAGCATCAAAAACTTTGTCAAAGTTCACGGGTGCTATCCTCCAAGAAATGCCGTCAGCGGACTACTTGCTTGAGCATGACGTTGCTCAGGTGCCAGTTTTGCTTCAAATCCTCGCCTTCCAGCTTCAGTAGCAAACTTGAAAGCTTCAGCCATGCTTACCGGATCATCGGCAACTGCAATAGCTGTATTGACCAATACGGCGTCAGCGCCAAGTTCAAACGCATGGGCTGCATGTGAGGGCGCTCCAATACCAGCATCCACGACAACAGGTACCGTACTCTGCTCAATGATGATCTCAAGCATATCTTGCATGCGAAGACCTTTATTACTTCCAATTGGGGCAGCAAGGGGCATAACAGCTGCAACACCAACTTCTTCAAGTCTTTTGCAGAGCACCGGATCCGCATGTATATAAGGCAGAACGATAAACCCTTCTTTGACAAGCAGCTCAGCGGCTTGAAGTGTTTCAATAGGATCGGGCAAGAGATACTTCGGATCTGGATGGATCTCAAGTTTGAGCCAATTTGTATCAAGTGCTTCTCTTGCAAGCTTGGCACAAAATACAGCTTCTTCTGCCGTACGTACACCTGATGTATTGGGAAGGAGTGACACTCCAGGAAGGGAAGAGAAATCTCGCATTTGATCTTGCTCGTCAGCAAGCTGCATACGCTTTAAAGCGACAGTAACAAGCTCAGTTCCCGATGCTTCTATAGCTTGGCACATAAGCGCAGGAGAAGAGAACTTTCCTGTGCCTAAAAAGAGTCGAGAGTCAAACTCCCTTCCTCCTAATGAAAGCTTCTTCATACGTCCCACTCCTTCATTGTTTCTACAAATTCTATCACGGCTTCCAGGGGATTCTCATGAGATAAGATAGACGAAGAAAGCGCCACACCGTGCACTCCAGTTGATGCAAGATCCATAAGATCCGTATGCATTATGCCTCCAATAGCAACAACAGGTATCGTAGAGGACTCTCGATGCCTTGTCACTGTTCGTTGAATTCCTCCTGAGCCAAGCACAGGACTCAGATTTTGCTTTGTTTGTGTAAAACGGTATGGGCCTAGCCCAATGTAATCTACTCCGCAATCGTGCAAATAAAGGAGATCGTCGGCGATATTCGCAGTCCCACCAATGAGAAAATCCTCGCCCAGCATAGTGCGCGCTTCTCGTGGTGGCATATCAAGCTTTCCAAGATGCACGCCATCTGCACCAATCTCTTTAGCAATCCGAACATTATCATTAATAAGAAATGTTGCACCAAACGATCGACAAACCTCTTGCACTTCACACGCCAAACGGCGCCACTCGGTATACTCTTTACCCTTCGTTCGAAACTGAATCCACCTTCCCCCTGCAGAACATACGAGCTCCGCTTGCTCAGCATGTGTCATCAAAGGACTGTCGTGGGTAAGAAATTGAAAACGTGCAATAACAGACATTATGCTTCTCCTATCTTTCGAAGAGAAGTATGCCACCCTAGGAGATCTGAAGAGCTTTGAAGGTACGTTGAGATATACTCGATGGCAAACGAGCACGCACCTTCCAGAGAATCACCACGTGCTACACGAGAAACAAGTGCTGACGAGAGTACACAACCTGAGCCGTGTTTTTCACATGAATCCAGTTTTTTGTGTGACCAGCTCCGAACTTCTTTTCCACCTTGAAAAAGAGTGTCTTTTACCTCACCTCCTTCTTCTCGTCCTGTGACAAGACAAGGGGTTAAAAGATTTCCCCCTCCTAGCGCTTCATACTCACCACAATTTGGAGTAACCAAACTGACAAGAGAAAGAACTCGCTCAAGCTGCTGTTGCTCAAATGAATCGTGAAAGGCAAATCCAGCAGAAGCTTTGAACACGGGATCCCAAAGGACAAAGTTCACACCTGCATGCTCAAGCTTATGGAGAACCGCTTCGAGCACAGCCAGATTCTCTATGATTCCTATTTTTGCTACTTTCGGTGAAAACCGTTCAAGAAGGGGATCGAGCTGAGCAGAGATCTCTTCTTGTGTACACCAATGCAGTCCGAAAAACTTAGAGTCTGTCTGATACGTTAACGCCGTGCAGACAGCAAGTCCACGCACGCTACAAGATTCAAAAGTTTTACCGTCGGAGAGAACCCCAGCCCCACCGCTAGGATCAAATCCAGCTATGCTGAGCACACATTCTGAAGGCTCTGACATTTTGCCTGTATATCCTCAAAGGACTGAACCGGATGATCACTTCTCCAGATAGCTCCAAGTAGAGCAACACCGTGGAAGCCGATAGTACGAACCTCGTCAATCTTGTCGCCGGTGATCCCACCAAGAGCATACACATGATTGCGTGACATTTTCACAGTCTCTCCCAAGAGCTTGTGATTTTCAAAGTTAGAACGGTAGTGAGGCTTCGAGATACTGTCATAAATCGGGCTCAAAAACACATAGCGGTATCTGCTCGGTGCAAAACGAAGCTCATCGAGATCATGAAAAGAAGTTGAGAGCACTAGCTCTGGCCTCTTTTGCATAAGAAACTCAACTTGGCGCTTACTCTGCATACATTTTGTACGTTGGCGTGTGGTAAGATGTATCCCTTTAAGTTCATACTCAAGTGCGAGGTCATGAAAAGAATGAACAACAATCTTAGAGTGATACTCTTGCGGTAGCGCATCCATCCAAGCCCGCATTTCAGTGATGGAATAAGTCGGTTTTCTAAGATGAAAAGTGTCAAGGCCACGAGAAAAAAGCTCTGCTAACACTGCCTGCTCTTCGCAAGCTTTCTCTGGATCATACTCTGCATGACAAGAAACAACAGTGAGCTCCATAGCGCTCTCCTTTTGTGTTAAGGGCGAAGATAAATATCTCCACCAGATTCAGTAAATTCTTTAGACTTCTTTTGTAGACCTTCTGTGAGAGCCTCTTCATCAGAGATGCCACGCTCTGCGGCGTACTCTCGAACCTCTTGTGAAATTTTCATTGAACAAAACTTTGGTCCACACATGGAACAAAAGTGAGCCACCTTGGCATTTTCAGATGGCAAGGTTTCATCGTGGTATTCTCTTGCCGTATCTGGATCGAGAGAGAGATTGAACTGATCATTCCAGCGAAACTCAAAACGAGCTTGGCTCAGAGCGTTATCACGAATCTGTGCTGCGGGGTGTCCCTTGGCAAGATCCGCAGCGTGTGCTGCAAGCTTATACGTTACAACTCCTCGTTTGACGTCTTCTCTATTTGGAAGGCCGAGGTGTTCTTTAGGAGTAACGTAACAAAGCATAGCTGTGCCATACCAACCAATTTGCGCTGCCCCAATTGCGGAAGTGATGTGATCATATCCTGGAGCAATATCGGTCGTGAGTGGTCCAAGCGTGTAAAAAGGCGCCTCGTGACAGTGCTTTAACTGCTTGGTCATGTTCTCTTCAATAAGCTGCATAGGAACGTGACCCGGCCCCTCAATCATGGTTTGTACATCGTGCTTCCAGGCTATTTCTGTAAGCTCACCGAGCGTTTCGAGCTCACCAAACTGCGCTTCATCGTTTGCATCAGCAAGCGCACCAGGACGAAGCCCATCACCGAGAGAAAAAGCCACATCATAAGCCTTCATGATCTCGCAGATCTCTTCGAAGTGCGTATAGAGAAAGTTCTCCTTGTGATGAGCTAAACACCACTTGGCCATAATT
Source organism: bacterium (assembly GCA_030428205.1). Taxonomy (GTDB): domain Bacteria; phylum Bdellovibrionota_C; class UBA2361; order UBA2361; family RFPC01; genus JAUIBK01. The sequence goes on along the minus strand of JAUIBK010000020.1, from coordinate 56,816 downwards.
GAGCCACCACGAGAGACAATACCCGTTACACGCCTTGCTGTAAGAGGTACGTAGCGAAGCAACACACCAGCATGAATCGTGAAGTAGTCGACCCCCTGCTCAGCTTGCTCAATAAGAGTGTCTCGGTAGAGCTCCCAAGTGAGGTCTTCTGCAACTCCGTTTACCTTCTCTAGGGCTTGGTAAATCGGGACGGTACCAAGAGGAACGGGACAATTTCGAATAATCCACTCTCGCGTTTCATGGATATTTTCACCTGTGGAGAGGTCCATAATGGTATCTGCCCCCCACCGACAAGCCCACACGGCTTTTTCAACCTCCTCTTCAATCGAAGAAGTCACTGCAGAGTTTCCAATGTTAGCGTTAATCTTTACGAGAAAGTTTCTGCCAATAATCATCGGCTCTGCTTCGGGGTGATTGATATTTGCTGGGATAATAGCTCTTCCGCTTGCAACTTCATCACGAACGAACTCAGGCGTGATAACATCAGGAATAACAGCACCAAACCCTTGTCCAGCGTGTCTGGCAAGCAGGTGAGGTGCTTGTTCTCGTACGCGCTCAAGTTCTTGGTTTTCGCGGATGGCAACATACTCCATCTCGGGAGTAATCATGCCCTTTCGGGCATAATGCATCTGCGACACGTTACCGCCCGAATGTACTCGTTTAGGGAGTGGAACATTTTGAAATCGATAAGAAATATCTTTTGCTTTTCTTTCGCCAGCATACTCAGAGCTAAATTCAGTGAGCTGCTCAGTATCACCACGCTCTTGTATCCAGCCTTCTCTTAGGCGAGGAATACCCTCATAAATGTCGATATCAATTTCTGGGTCTGTAAAGGGTCCACTGGTATCGTACACGGGCAGGGGAGCATTGGCGCTCTTAGACTCTCCACTAAATCCTTCAAATTGAGGGGCAGAATCCGTGAGTTCTATCTCACGCATTGCCACCTTAAGATCTGGTCGGCTACCAGAAACATAGATTTTTTTCGATGCTGGAAACGGATCTCGAGTAATAACACTCTTCGACGGCATCCGTTCATTTTTACCCATACGTCTCTCCCTTATTGACACAGTATCACTGAGCCAGTTTACCCACCTTGAGTTGCTGTTATGATTAACACACGATCGTTTTCTTGCAGTACGGTCGCAGACCAATCTTTCCGAGAAACCACACTGTCATTGACAGCAAGCGCTACGCCACGTGGTTCCTTTTGGGCATACGACGAGAAGAACTTCTCAACGGTAAGCCCCTCTTCTATTTCAATGTTTTTATCGTTCACTTGAACTTTCATACACACTCCACATTCAAGCAGTTACAGAGACCGATCCCCCGGAGGGAGAGCAAATACTCCCCGCAAAAAACGCAAGGCCGATTAGGCCTTTCCACCAGAATCGCCACTTTCTTCCGTTTCTCCTGCCGATCCAAAAATCTGCAAGTTTTCACTCACGGGGAGGATACAAACCCGGAAGTTATCCCGGGGATAAAGAGAAATTCCCTGTGAAGCTTGAAAAAGAGAGAAAAAAGAACACGTTGCGCGCCCAAGCGCGTCGTAGACCCGAGTGGTAACACAAGTAGCGAGGCAAGAAAAAAAAGAGTCTGAAAGACGGTAATTTCAAGTACTTAGAGGAGCAGTAGAATGGCTATTCGGGTGCCTCCCTTCCTTCCCATCTAAGGCCCCTCCCTCAAGCCCTCCTTCTCCTCAGAATCAGTCTACACCCAAGATAGCCACTTGAGGAGCGAAACTATCCGGATCTGATGAGTTCAATCGTTCACCGATGGAGAGCGAGAGCATCTCTCTGTAGACGACCCTAAAAAAATTATAACGTGAAGAGCGCGAAGCTCATCTTTCTTCGCGCTCTTCGCGTCCTTCGCGTTTTAGAATTTCAACAATGATATCTGTAAATTCTATTGAGGGATTGACCGGATCGAGGTCGAGGAGCAGGAGAATCCGTTCCGGGGTCACTGTTGCAGTGGTTTGTATTCAAACCAATAGACATAAGGCGTCTCGCCATGAATCACGACATTGGGATCTGCCTTAGCAATCTGATAAAAGGCATCAAACTCCTTAGTACAAACCCCAAAGCGAGTGCCAAATTCTTTGCGTAAGGCAGGAAACGTATTAGCTCCCTCTCTTCCAAGCGCTAATGCCCGCCACCGAGTCGCTTTCTTCTCGTCGTACTGCATCGCAAATGTTGGATCGAGCATAACGAGATAGTGATTCTGGTGATTATAGAAGAAAATCCCTGAGGCATCGTCCCAATCACAGGTAAAGATAAGCTCGCCAGGCTCTGCCCTTTCTTTAAAAAACTGCGCAGCTTCCTTAAAAAACGGAGGCTTTCCAACCAGTTCTTTTTGTACTGTCGTATATGAGAGCCAAAAACCTCCCCCAACGATAAGAAAGAGGAGTGCTGTAAATCCTGCTCCACGTAAGTAAGAGATGTTTTTTCTCTCTTCTTGTAGAAAAGGAATAAGAATTTGTAAGGACGCGATAAGGTTTATAGGAGCCCAAATTTCAGCAAAACGCCGCATAAGAAGAGTCATGCCAAGGGCAAAGAGCGCAAACCAACACCAAGTTTTCTGCCTCTCATTGAGCTTGACCTTCCCAGAAGCAAGCACAATCACAGCCGAACACATGAGAAAAAGAGAAGCTATATTATGGAGCAAAAAGACTTTGGTTGAATGAACGCCGAGCTCTTGTCCGAGGTGAAAAACTTCAGAGGCACCAAGCCCCTTTTGCATTACTACAATATTTTGCACATAGAACATCTCCCAATTGTGCGGGAAATAAGGATGAATAACTGTGCCAGCGAGTGTCGCAGCAAGGCTCACCAAGAGAACTTTAAGATAAGATGGTCCAGAGAAGAGCCAGCTCACTCCACAAAGTACTCCAATCCACACTACCGGTAGGATGTAAGAGGTATGCGCCCAAGGAAAAAAGAACGAGAGAAGAGCGAGGAGAAGAAGTTTTCGCTCAACAACAGCAAATACAATCCATAAGAGAAACAACACGCCAAGGATATGCGGACGCGTTAAACTCATACGGTAGAAAAAATCGATGCTCATGAGCGGCAACACAAGCGCCCAAAGTGCTGCATACGAAACTTTATATCGCCTCAAAAGGGAGTACACCGAAGCAAGCACAAGAGCTGCAAAGACGACAACGGCGTACTTCCCTCCAACCTCCATATCTTCAAAGTAGGTAAATGGAATCAGAAAGACATGAAAGAGGAAGTCTTTATCACTAAATGAATCTTTCCAAGTGCTAAGCTCCGTCCACGGGAATTCGTAGAGAACACCATGAAAGCGCATCAGGTAGCTAACTTTCATATGATAGAAAGCATCAAAGCCGAGAAGGTAAGGGGAGACAAACTGAAACCAGATAAGCCAAAGGGCCGAAAGAAGGAAAACGAGCTGAACTTCAACAAGGTGGGTAAGCTTTTCCTTCACTCAAATCTCCTTAAAGGCGGTCGAGTAGGATTCTATACCCTCCTTCTCCTTCTTGCATCCACTTTGAAATCCGAGCCACGGTGGTAGAGCTTAGCCCTGTATCACGAACAATGGTCGTATAAGGCTTGCCTTCGTCAAGCATGCGAGCGGCTCTCCACCTCTTGCTCAGCTCAACAAGCTCAGTTTCTGTAAGGATGTCACGCAGAAAAGCTCTCGACTCTTCTTCAGTCTCTAGGAGGAGAAAGACACGCGCGAGCTCTTGAAGCTCCTTTTTTCGCCATAAACTCATATGAGAGGACGGTAGCGGATCTTGTTCTTGCGGGTCAAATCAAATCTCATACTTTCAGGATATCGGGTGATTGATTCAGTTGCTTTCGTAGGCTGAGGCCAAGAATAAGACCAAGGCGAAGGCCGAGAGGTGCACAAAAACTAAGAGGCTCTTTTTCTTATCCTTAGTCTTAGTCTATATCTTGGCCTTGGTCTTATTCTTGGTATCAGCCTCCGCCTCTCCATTTTGTATTCTTGCAATCTCATCACACACAAGCAATCATAAGAGGTTCCACTCGTAATGTAGGCTTTCAGTATGCGTCTCGCTCTTACACCACAGAATCTCTCTCTCCCAACAAAAGAAGATCTCAAAAAAACGTTTGAGCTCCTTGCGCATTCAAAGGTCAAGGGAGTATGTGGGGCTTATGAGTATAAAGCCTCTACGCCCGGCCCAACCCTTGCAATCTCTTGCCTCGTACATGGAAACGAACCGAGCGGCCTAGCTCCTCTGTGGTATTTCCTCAAAGACGATTGGCTGGAGCACTCTCTTCTCAAAGGACGGGTGCTCTTTATCGCAAACAATCTTGAAGCCGCAAAGCGCTACTTTGAAGCTTCTTCCGATGATGAGCGTGACCTCTGCCGTGTTGTTGATTACAACATGAACCGGATGCCAGAAGATGTGTATTCTTTTTCAAACCCAAAAGAGTACGAATTTGGGCGAATGCAAGAGCTCCGGCCCGTTCACGAGCAAGCCGATGCGGTTATTGATTTTCACACCACCTCTCAAAACGCCGATCCGCTCGGCCTTGCTATGAGTGAAACAGCTCACACCCTTATGGGCCATATGCCATTTCGAAAGGTGTTAACAGAGGTAGAGAAAGTACAGCTTGGTCTACCAGCTTGCACTTTCTTCGGCGGTCATGACCGGGACATTCCTGTCTTTGAGGTTGAGTCCGGTGGGCATGAAGAAGAAAGCTCTTTACGGATAGCCATTGAATCTGCTCTCCAGACACTTGTGAATATGGAGATGGTTGCTCTTGAGCAATCAAAAGAACCTTCAGAGTTTGATGTCTACCGCATGGTAGATACCCTCTGGTTTCCTGATGAGTCCTATAAACTAGCACGTGACTTTCCAAATTTTTGCGAGATATCAAAGGACGAAGTACTTGCGCAAGGTGATCAGGGAGAGATCGTTTCGCCTCTGGACGGTTGTGCTCACTTTGCACCGAAAGAAATGAGGGTGCTCTCGATTAAAGAGGAAGTCATGTTTCTCTCTGAGCGCCCGTATGTTCGAGCTTTGTCATAAGATTTCAGAGCAAGACGAGTATCCTGCTCCCCAAAAAACCTTAGGCCGCCACTCGTCTGCGGTGGAGATCTGCGAGAGCTTGAACACTCTTTTGCGCTTTCTTTTTAAAACCAGACTTTGCTATCTCTTTCCAACTCAGAGGTTTACGCAAGTGGTGTGTTGAAGCGCAATCACTTGAAATATCGATACAAGAATGAAGGAGAGCAACATCATGCTCACCATCTCGAAGAGCGTCCATGAGAGCCTCAGAAGGACATTCAACATCAATCAGCGCAACATCGAATGGACGAAGACTATAAGTGTTGCCATCTGTTTCACAAGAAAGAGGAAGATCGATTTCAAGGGTTACGCTTCCTCGCAAACCGGCAGAGTTCGTTCCGAGTGAAAACCCTGAGAGGACTCCCACAGGAACTTCGAGAAAATACCGCTTTTTTTCTACCGTTCCGTTAGTAGCAAAGGGAAGAAGCTCGTTATACATCTCTTGGGTAAGAGAAATGGTGAGCTCTTGTCTCTCACTTGGCCCTGCGTCAGTCTCCTTATATTTGAGAGTGAATTCATAGGAGGTCACACCTTCACTACTGATTGAGCTCCTCAGTCTTGCTTGGGTAATCTCTGCTGTTCCATCAAGTGCTACATCGCTATGAGTCATGGCAACCATCGCCCAAGCGCCTTTGGCAAACGTCTTTGGAAAGTAACTTTGAGAAATGAAGGTTGAGCGAAGTTGCTCGAGAGGAACAAGGTTTTCAAGTACAGTTCGTGGGAGAAAATAGTGACGCTCACGTTCTAGCTCGTGTTCAAAATCAGCGTGTTGCTCCAGAGAATCGGATTGCGCCAAGCTTGCTCCGGGATGCTCGAGAGCATTTAGGGCTTCAAGGGAAAATGGAGGTGCTTCGCCTTTTGGAAGCCGGATCCTCTCAATTTTTGATTCTACACCCATGAATAAGCCTACCTGCAGAAGTTCTTCTCCGTTTATCTTCTGCGGTAAGATGCAATTTCTTCAAGTTAAGAATCAGTTAAACCAGGCGCACCTCATAATGCTCTCCAGGATGGACTATGATCACAAGATGCCGGGCATATGAAAGTGCACTTGCGCTGTATCCCCCCTTCTTCGCTGAAGCTACGGAGGGCAAGCTTTCCACTATAGGGAAACATAGCCTTGTCGAAGACGCTTCGTAGCTTTAGCGTAGGAGGGGCGGAGTAGGTCAGTATAAATACTCAATACCGTTAAAGAATCGTCGAAAGAGCTCTATCTGAGGCTTCTTTCCTCTCTCCACTCAGACCACTGGGCAGTTGGCAATCCGCTGAGTACTCCTATGGCATATCGCTGAGCAACTTCACTCATTTTCTCTTCCACAGTTTTTGCCTCAGCTAATGCAAATGCACACTTTTGCCACTGAGCGTTCGTACGACCAGATTTGACCCGTTCTTCAACAACACCAAGAAAGGTTTCCACCTCATCGAGGAGGACTCCTGAATCAAGTAAGCCTTTGCGAGCAAGCGGCAAAAGCTTGTCGAGAATCAGTTCTTGAGCATTGATAGTCCCAACCCCAATCCATGGAACATCTTGGTCGAGTCCATTCTCACAGACACCGTAGAAAGCTTCTTTCACACTCTCAAAAGGAACCGATGCGGCTAAGTCTTTAGCTTCCATTTCTTGAGAAAGACCTCGCACAAGGCCAAAGTAAAATGCAGAAGTAGCAATCGCATCGAGAGGCGCCTCCGACGAAAAGACCCGATTTTCACATCTCCAGTGATCGGCTTCCGGAATAAGTCGAAAGTGTGGCCAAACACTATCAACTTGCCTTCGTAGAAGCGTGAGCGGATCCTCATTCTCATCTTGCTTAAGATCGAGTCTTTCTACTTCTGCGTATTTTTCAAGAATTTCAAACGGAGACTCTATCCATCCATCCCCAAAAAACACTCGTTTTCGACCGAGATCGTCAAGCTTCTCCCATATTTGGGGACGAACCTCTGAAGTCCCCTCTCGTCCTTCAAGAAAGAAGGGGGACGCTCCAGAGGCAGCTAACACTGGAATGGTCGCAAGAACACAAGCATTAAATACTTTAGCAGCTTCCCTCTCATCAAACGGTAGCTCAACGTGAAGCTGCGAAGAGGACATTGAAGAGGACACTGCGATGCTTTCAGGCACATATCCATCAATCATCGGAAGCTTCCCGCTACGCTTAATCTCTTCAAACAAAGCACGCTGCCACGCGGCATCCAAACGGTCCCATCTCTCACCATCTCCAAGCGCAACCCGTTGGAGATCTTCTCGAGTTAAGGTAGGAGCAATTGCTATAGGAACAGGTATGACTCCTCGACAGAACTCCTGGGCGGCTTTTTCTACAGCAGCAAGCTTTCTCTCTTCAAAATCTAACCAATCAGAGAAAACCCTACCTCCGAGAGTTTGCACAGGAAAGTTGAGTTCGTACTGACCCGCTCCCAATTCCGGCACAACTCCTTCTTCTCCAGATGCCGTAATGGCATCTCGCGCAATGCGTGCGATAATGAACGAATCTGTAGCAGAGAGAAGAACTCCTTCGCTCTCTCGACCAACTTGGCCACGATATGAAAGATTGGGATAAACATCTCTTCGATACTGTTCGATCCCGGACTGAAGCAAAGCCTTGAACTCTCCTTGAGAGAGACCTCCCGCCTCCTCCACTCTTTGTTCCTCGGAAAGCCAGCTCTTTATGAGCTCAGTAGAAACCGCAATAGCATCAACATCTCGATCTGAATATGGAGAGAGATAATCCGGAACACGGCAAGCCCTCATACGGACCAGAAGGAATCTCGCAAGAGCACCAAAAGACTCTTGAGTGACCTCTGAGAGCTCAGTAGCTGCCTTGTTCGCAGCCTGGATGTACGACAGTGCTTTCTCTCTAAAGGGATCTTGAGGAAGCTGCTCGTAGAATGTTGGTAGCTCCTCGGCGAAATCAGCAACAACACGACCTCCCTGGCAGAGTTGCCCAAAATTTATCGAAGGGTCTCCACTCAATAAATACCGAAGCCCTTGAAACAGCTCCGTAGTTTCATTCGCCGTCTGAGGTGAGTTAGGCCAAGAGCCCATTTCCTCGTCAAGATCTCGAATGAGTTTTCCTACAGCAAAGAGGGACTGAAGCTCTTCAAGCTCTGGAATACGGCGGAGCATACCATCTGAGGAGTAAAGAGAGCTTATTCCATCTAGGCGAGCTCCAGCTTGCTCTGCAGCACGTCCAAGTGCCAGAGCAAGCTCTCTCGCAGGTAGGGGGCGCATACGAGTAATCTCGACTTCTGGCCCTTTATTAAAGTTAGCTTCAGGTTGAAATTCCATAACACAAACAACGAAAGAAACGCTTCAAAGAAGCGATAAAAATACAAAGAGAGTTTTAAAGAGAACAAATGCGTTAACTACGCTGCATGAAGATGCTCATCGCGATGAGCAGTGTGAAAAAGGGAAAGAAGGATACTATTCATGAGAAGAATACCGGTAAGAGGCTACACACTTTATTCAACTAAAGTATCAGGATTTCGAGGGCTAGTCAACCTCCAGGGGAGGGGAGAATTAATCAATACTGCGCATCGTCCCAGGCTCTAACAGAGCTCGTCTCGCAACGATAATATCTCGATAAAATTCAGGGTTATAGATATAGCGCATGACTATCTCTTGAGCCTCATGAGCTGCAGTTCCAATTTTGATTGAGCCAGTGTTAGCAAACCGACCGTAAAGACCATAATCAACTTCAATCGCACGAATGTCTTGCATTTCAACAACAACATCGTTCTCTTTGAAGGAAAGAACCCCATCGACGCTACGAACATAGTCCTTGCCAACAATGTAGTGACTATCAAAGAGGTAGTGGAGCATGACGAAACTCAACACAATTGGCACTATACCAGTAAGAGGAATACTCATGGTCAACCCCAGGAGCGTTATCTTTTGTACGGTAATTGGATACTCCAACATATAAAAAATTGCGATAAGGTACGTAACAATCGTAAATGCCATCCCCGGAGCAAGTGCTATCGGAGAACGAAAGAACGAAACGAGTTCACCGCGATCGCTATTGAGATTACGGCGAGGGGTTTTTGAAGGTTGTTGTGCTCCTTCCCCATAGGTACGACTTGAGGGGCCGTGTTCCTCAGGCGACGTTTCTGCAAGAAAGATCTCTCTATCTGACATAATCATGAGGAGAGTATACGATACTATTTGTTCTTATGGGGCAAAAAGCTTGTATAGCCTGAGCTTTTTGAAAGTTTTTGAAGAGTTAGCGGCTCTTGCTTGTAATCTCAATGAGCTCAAGAGAGTCGCTCTCCAGGTCAATGGCAACAAAAGTGTACCTCTCTGCCCGAAAAAGGGCTCCCGGGTTAATAACTCGAGTCTTCTCCTCAAAAGAATCAGAGTAAACATGAGTATGTCCATGAAAGACGTAATCAAAACTCTCTGAGGCAATCGCGTGGAGAAGCACATTTGGCCTATCGCCGTGCGCACAAAAGATACGCTTTCCTTCTATTGTACCTTCTTGAGTATGCTCGATGGGATCGAGTCCGTAGGTTGAGCACGCCTCAAGGAGCGCGCTTGTATCCCAGTCGCAATTTCCAAAAACTGCTTTGAGCGGTAGTCCTTCAAAGAGGCTCAAGGTATCAGGCGTTGTGATATCACCACAGTGAAAGACACACAGCGGGGAAAGAGCTTTGATCTGCTCAACGGCGTTTTTGGTTATATCCGTATTGTCGTGGGTGTCAGAGAGGATGCAGATGGTGCTCATACGGTTCTTGGTTGGGCAATAAAAAAATAACGCGAAGTACGCGAAGATCAAAATCCTTCGCGTACATCGCGTACTTCGCGTTATAAATATAAAATCTGCAAACTAATATTTAGGCACGGATCACCTCACAGCAACAAGCTATGTTCTTTAGTGATGACCATGATTGTCGTGCTTTTCTACCGCAGCAACCTCAACCCCAGGATCCGGCTGCCCCGTACCCGTTCGAAATGGATTATCGATAAAAACTCCAGCCATCATCAACACAAGAAGAACGACAGGAAAGATAACGTAAATCCATGTATCAAGACGCTCAGTCTTTAAGTGCATAAAATGAACAGCAACTAAGCCTGCTTTGACAGAAGCAATAATCATCGCCACAGCTAGGCTCCACGTGCCAAAATCTGCAAAGCCTGCCTTTGAAGAAGCGAGAACAGTAATAACAGTTAAGACTCCAAGGGCAACAAGGATCTTAAGGTAAATTCCATCATCATGCGTATCGTGAGCCATGTGGTTGCCTCCGTTCTATCAGTCAATCAAGTAGAGAAGTGGAAAGAGGTAGATCCAGATAAGATCCACTAAGTGCCAGTAAAGCCCTCCTATCTCCATAGGAGTAAAATATTCAGAGGAGAAACGGTTACGGCGAGCGAGAAGATATACCCAAAAGAGAATCCCCATCCCAAGAATGACGTGAAGCGCGTGAAGCCCCGTCATTGCATAGTAGAGGCCAAAGTACATCTTGTAGGACTGGGTTAGCCCATCTCCTCGCCAAGCATAGTGTGTGTGCTCTGGGAGTGTTGCTACTGATCCGATGATTGAAGAGAGCAGATCAGCTAGCGGTGATACAAGAAAAGGAAAGAGCACCATCACCACAATAGCACCACCAAGGTACTTATAGAACTTTGAGTACTCATGGTAGTGAAACGCAGCAAAAGCAAAAGCTGTTAAAGCAGCTGCGATAAGGAGAAAAACTCCGAGTACCAAGGCCGGGAAATAAAGCACCCAGTCAGCACCGTGCGTTGCAGGAAAAAGCCCTTCTGAAAATTTCCCAAAGTACTCATAAGACTTAATAACGAGAAAGAGAAGTCCGCACACAACGGAGATCAATGTCATTTTCTTTACTTTCTCGTTATCTCCTCGCTGAGCCGCCCCCACGCCTAAGGCGACCAGGTAACTACTAAAGATAAGGACGGCCGTGTTAATAGCACCGGCAGAAATCTTAAGGTGTCCGCTTGCTTCATGAAACTCAGCGGGGAATGCCCAGCGATAGAGTGCAAAGCAGGTAAAGAGAACTCCAAAGAGGAGAATCTCTGTGGCAAGAAAGAGCCACATTCCAAGCTTAGCACCAGAGTACGCTGTTTGCGGATCCCAGTGGTGTGCTTCTGGAGGACCTGATGTAACGGCTGCATGTGAACTCATGAGCGAAGTACCTTTATGCGTTTACAAATCAAAAAACATTCCGAAACTTAGTGCCCACCTCCCTCTACTGGCGTTCCGTACGCGTACGGATAGTCATCAACGGTTGGCACAGTTTCAAAATTGAGATGAATTGGTGGAGAATCACACTTCCACTCGAGTGAAAGTGAGTCATAGGGGTTTTTCTCCGCCTTTCTCTTTCCAAACGCCCACGACCAGAGAAGGTTCACAAGAGCAAACGTATAACCAAAGCCATTGATGAAGGCTCCAATCGTTGAGAGTTCATGCATCGGTGCGAACTGTGGAAGGTAATCAAAGTAGCGTCGCGGCATACCTTCCATTCCGAGAACAAACTGAGGCAAGAAAGTGAGATTAAATCCGACAAAAACTAAGAGGAATGCAACTTTAGAAACATGCTCGTTGTACATCTTACCGGTGATCTTCGGGAACCAGAAGTGGAGCCCAGCGATGAGGCCAATCACCGCGCCACCTTGAATGGTGTAGTGGAAGTGCGCCACCACGAAGTAGGTATCATGGTAGAAAACATCAACGGCAAGAGTTGCAAGGTAGATACCTGTGGTTCCAGCGATCATAAAGAGAAAGACGAAAGCCATTGCATAAAGCATCGGCGTAGTCAGGCTAATGGAGCCTTTGTACATCGTACTGACCCAGTTAAAGACTTTAATGGCAGTAGGTATCGCGACACCAAAAGTGATAATAGAAAAGTACATCGCAGAACCATCGGAGATCCCTGCCACAAACATATGGTGTGCCCAAACGAGGAAACCAACAACGGCAATTCCAAGAGTCGCGTAACACACCATGTGGTAACCAAACAACGGCTTACGAGAAAAGACAGGAATAATCTCACCAACAATACCAAAGGCAGGCAGCACCATGATGTACACAACGGGGTGAGAGTAAAACCAAAAAAGGTGCTCAAAGAGGACTGGATCACCGCCCAACTTCGGATCAAATACACCAATTCCAAAATAACGCTCAACGAGGAGCAGGACGAGTGTCATACCGACAACTGGAGTAGCAAGCGTCTGGATAACCGCTGTTGCATACGTAGCCCAAACAAACACTGGCATTCTGTGCCAGGTCATCCCAGGGCAGCGAAGCTTATGAACTGTAACAATAAAATTCAGACCGGTAAGGATAGAAGAGAACCCAAGCACAAAGGCCGCTGCTGTCATAAGCGTTACCCCGGTAGCGGTCTGCATGCTGTAGGGCGCATAAAAGGTCCAACCTGTATCGATAGGATTGAGAAGGGCAATAAGAGCCATCACGGCACCAAGGAGGTACACGTAGTAGCTCATTAAGTTCAAACGAGGAAAGGCAACATCTTGGGCGCCGATCATAAGCGGCAAGAGAAAGTTTCCTAATACAGCTGGAATACCTGGCACAATAAAGAGGAAGATCATGATCGCTCCGTGAAGCGTAAACATGACATTGTACTGGTTTGGATCGAGAAACTGAGCTCCAGGCTGGGCAAGCTCGAGGCGCATAACCAGTGCAGCCATTCCCCCAATAATAAAGAACGTCACCAAGGAGAAGAGGTACATCAATCCTATACGCTTATGGTCCGTGCTCGTTATCCACGACCAAATACCTTTTTGCCAGTTAAGGTAGTTTTCACCTTCTGCAGTTGCTGCGTGCGCACTCATGAAGCTGTTCCTTTCATTCAGTTACAAATCGTTATTTAACCGTTTTCATCCAAGCGATGAGTCCAGCGATGTCATCATCACTCAACTGGCCTGCGCCATACGGAGGCATTGCCGGAGCATACCCTTCGACCACCTTAGCTCCTGGGTTTCGTAGAGACTCAGTGATGTACTCATCGTTTGCTTCGTAGTCACTACCGTCAGCGAGCTTTCCTTGTCGGCCATAAGCATTCTTGAAGCTCGGGCCAACGAGTCGACTACCATCAAGGGTGTGACATGTTATGCAAAGCTTATTTTCGTAAATCCACTTTCCTCGCTCTTCAGGAGAAAGGGTGCTTGGATCAACCACAGCAACCTCTTCTTCTTGAGCCACTTCTTCGACAACCGGAGCAGAGCCATCAAGCGATCGGATAAACGCAACAAGTCCCTTGACTTCCCTCTCGTCGAGCTGCCCTTCAAACACAGGCATGAGTTGAGCAGGATATCCTTTTACAATCTCATGACGAGGATTAAGGATTGAATCTCGGAGATACTCTTCATCGGCAGTAAAAGTATTTCCGCTCTCACATTCTCTCTCTTGCCCATAAAGCTTTAAGAAAGATGGGCCAATAATCTTTGCTCCATCTAAACTGTGACATGCGTTACAACCTTTTTCCGCATAGAGCTTTTTTCCTAACTCAACAGGTGACATTGCTGCAGCAAGCAGCTCATCGGTTCGATCATTTAGCCAGCGTTCGTACTCAGCTTCGGGTAAAACTTTGAGGGTTGCCAACATGGCTGAGTGATCTTTTCCACAGTATTCTGTGCAAAAAGAGGTGTATTCACCTGTTTTCACTGGGGTAAAAGAAAGAGAGGTAAACATCCCTGGGACAGCATCTTTTTTCACCCGCATAGCAGGGATAAAGAAGCTGTGCAAAACATCGGTCGAAGAGAGAATAAGCTTTACGGGCTTACCAACAGGAACAGCAAACTCGTTATTGGTCTTCTTGCCGTTTTCATACTCAAAATCCCAAGCCCACTGACGCCCAACGGCATTAATGACAACCGCGTCCTTTTTGAAGGCGACCATGTCTTTGTAGATCATCACCCCGTAGTAGGCGATGTAACAACAGATGATAGTAGGAACAACTGTCCAGATGACCTCCAGGAGATTACTTCCACGGATCTGTGGAGTTTCGTGATCAACGCCGTCACGCTTACGGTAACGAAAAGCAAAGTAGAGCATCGCCCCACAGATAACGACCGTAAAAAACACAGAGATATCGGTGATAAGATTGTGAAGCCAGTCTATACGAGGGGCTACTTCCGACGCCTGCTCAGGAAGATAACGAAACATCAGCACTTTCCCTAAAAAAGTCTTTGAATGTGATTACTGATCTTTTGGCGTAATACCGCGTAAACGTTCACGCTTCCAGAGACCAATAAGTAATGCGGCCAATAAAACCAGACCAATCCCTGCGCCAGCGCGTGCAACATTATACGCGGCCCAGGTGTACCTTCCTTTCGTCGGATCAAAACGGAAGCAAAAGAGGTAAACGTGGTCCATAGCCGACCCGATTGCCCCCTGCGACGCCTCAACCAGAGCAAGCCTGACATCCCATGCAGGAAAGGTTACATCTGAGAAATACTGGGAGATTTTACCGTCAGGTGTCAATAACATTATCGCAGCAGTATGGGCAAACTCGCCTTCATCGGGCTTAAAATGAAACCCTATTTGATTCATGAGAGGGTAAACGTTCTCTTTATCCCCTACTAAAAACCGCCATCCTAAAGCTGCGTTCCCCTCTCCAGTGTACCGATCCGTGTACGTTTTATGCCTCTTGGCAGCTAAGGCAGGTTTTTCGGAGGTGTCAAAACTCACCGTAACAACCTGATAATCCTCACCAATAGTAAGCTTGAGTCGGTTTAGCGCGTCCACCACACCTGACAAAAGTAGCCCACACAGTCTCGGGCAGTCGTAATAAGCAGGCACAAGCACCAGCGGACGACCTCCACTAACATAGTCTTGCAGGGTGACCGTTTCTCCCGTGCTATCTTGAAACTGCAAAGAGAGATCTATCTGAGCGCCAAGCTCTGTAGAAAGCCCCACCTTTTCAAGTTCTTGGCCCGGATCCTCGAGGGCATAGAGTAGAGAAGGAAAAAGGAGAATAAAAATAAAGTATCGCATGCTTGTTCTTACTTACACCGTGTTCTGTCTTTCTTTTGACTATACTTACAGCTCTTTGTCTTGAGTCTCCTATACGCACACAAGGAACCCTCATCAGTACCATAGCTTATAGCAAAAGATGAAAAAGACGTCTCAGAGGTTAAGGAAAGGCTATCGTTGAGAATCAGAGTCATTGTTACCTTTGACTTTGCTCCTTTCGCGGGTTTTCTTGCTTTTACAAAAAACCTACTGACGACCGAAGACTCTTGGGGAACAAACGTAAAGCGTTTGAACTTCTTAGAGTTCTTTACTATCCACTCCCCATCATTATCTTCGCCTGGAAGAGAAAGGTCGAGAACTTGATTTCCATCACTATCGTAGAAAAGCACTGAAAACCCTGTAGAGTTTGGTGTAAAATCCGAATACTGGCTCCTGCTTGTAAAAAAGTGTCCTTTAAACGTAACTCTTTGGGTCTCTTGATTCTCTACATCTTGCACTACGAGTTTAAGCTTCTTAAGCCTTTTACAGCGTTGGCAGTAACTTGTGCCACCAGTGAAGCTTACATAGGGAAGGGAGCACTCTGTGCAGCTCGTTGAACCAGTTTCTGTCGAATAGCTTCCAGTAGGGCACGCTGTGCATGCATCACCAGCTGACGCAGAAAAATAACCGACTTCGCACAGCGAACAAGAAGTGTCTCCAGCTTCAGAACCACTACCAGCCTCACAGTTGAGACAAGCTGTTTGCCCAAATGTTGAAGTGAATGAACCCGCCTCACAGTCCTGACACCCTGTTCCTTCCTGAGACGCAGTTCCAGCTGGGCAGGCTGCGCAAAAGGTTCCTCCTTCTTCAGAGCCTTCACCAGCGGGGCAATCGAAGCAAGCCGTTTGACCGACAACATTTGTGTACTTTCCAGCAGGACAGTCAGTACACGCACCTCCTTCGGCTGGAACATACTCACCTGCTGCACACTGGGTACAAGAGGATGAACCTTGGAGCGATCCAAAGCCAGCTGGACAATCGTTGCATGCAATAGCTCCAATATTCTCCTGAAAAGTTCCAGCTTCACATGCAAGACAAGACGTTTGACCAATGGAAGGTTGAAATGTTCCTATCTCACAGTCTGTGCATGGTACTGAACCTGTTTCGCTAGAGGTTCCTGGATTGCAAGACTGTGCTATGGCAAAAGGGAGAGAGATAAGGAAAAGAAGTGTAAAAAGAACGGCTCTTCTTATCCGCCGTATCAAAGTCATAAGCACCTCATGCAGTTTGCTGATATAGCTTAAGGTTTCATATACCACGAAGCTCTCTCGATGGCACCAAAACAAAACTCAATCCGGCGAGCAACTGAGTCAACAGGGACTATGCGAGATTCAAGACTTTCGCCTCGCTGCCACAAACTTTCGTCTGTCTACAGCTACTCCCCGCACTTGAAGATGCCCGGTTGATTGAGCACCGAGGGCGGGGAGTATCTCCCAGCCTGCGACGAGCTCAGCCGAGTCGAGGGACAACACATACCCCCCGCAGAAAGCGATAAGGCCCGATCAGGGCCTTTCCATGAGTAGTGCCTATGCTTATCGGAGCCAGGTATTTTCATTTGCGGGGGGTATACAATATGGAGGCCATCTCATCCTGGAACGGACATGAGAAAGGGATGTTACACAATAACGAACTAAGCTTAAGAGAGCACTCTCTTCTGGGGTGCCACATATTACACTCTACGAGGAAAAGCAGAATCTTCTCTCGAAAGGACGTAATACTGAATTATCGTACAAGCTGTACAGCCCGCATTTTTCAGTTGGAGATTCAATCCTCTTTACTGAAGAGGCAATCTCCCTCATTTTCGTCGGGGCCTTCAGCACAAATATGCTCTTTGAAGCTTACGCCTCAAAGAGCATACATGAATCAATAGACTATTGATTATTAATATCCATGAGCTCTTCAGTATCATCCCAGATGTTACCAGAGATCAAAGGACTTCCTCCATTTTGAGAGAGAGTTCCATAGCGATAATCTCTCAAAAATCGATTATTGATAACACGAGCATTTGTCACAGGACCATATTGCGGCAGAGAAGCATTGGTAGCTCCTTTATCTTGCAGATAAACAGTAAAGTTACCTCCATTTAACCAGTTGTTCTCAATAACAACATCGTCAATTGGACCATCTCCAGTTTGTATAATCGCACATGCATTTGATTTGTAGGGTTGACCGGCATTTATTGGCATATCACAGTTATTTCCTACCATTCGAAACACACTACCAACTCGCATTTGAACCCCGTCTGCGTGAGCACCTGGAGCAATTCCGAGGTGGTGAAGCCAACAACTCTCAACCGTGCTGTTGTCTCCCTGAACCTTAATTGCATCACCACCGCTATCATGAATATTCAGGCGTCGCGCGGTAAAATTGTTACCCAAAATTCCAGAGCTAGATACGTTTTTAATCTCCCCATCCTCAATGACAACATTGGCATTGTCAAAGGTTTTAATACCATACTGAGTTCCACCTGGATTAGAACCGTTATAGCCAGTATCAACGATAAAGTTTCTAATGGTTACATTTGGAGCCTGAACAATTATAGTTCCTTGAACCCGAACATTTTCAATAATCGCCCCTGGCTGAGTAATGGTCATACTCCCAACTGTTTGCAAGAGAGACGGAGCAAACGGCCCGGTATTTTGAGGTCCTGGGCGGTCTCCCAACCCAGAGCCTTCAGGATAAATAGTGACAGAGACATTGAGCTCGACTGAGCCGATGTCGTTGGTGATATTTACAACTCGAAGTGTTCCTTGATGAACCCCCGCTGGGAGTTGTGCAATGACACTCTGGTCAAGAAGGGCTCGAAAGCCAAGCTCTTGCCCAGGCTCAAGAGTACCGCTCGTAAGACCACTTGAAATACTAAAGAAGCTACTATTTTCTTCGATTGCAAACTCGAGTGGCTCAGAGCCAGAGTTCAAAATGTGATAAGCTTTACTCGCTTGAGGAGCCTGCTCGCCTTCTGAGGCGTATACCGTAAAATCATCTGGTGGCGAAAGAGAAAGCATTGCATACGGGGGTGCTGCAAGCTGCTGAATTTCAGAAGCAGTGAGCACACTTTCAGTCACTTGAAATTCATCGAGTTTTCCATAAAACCCCTGCTGATAACCACCGTTATTGAGATTATCTCCAAGTACGATTGGAGTATTATTTGAAATGTTGAGAGTCCCTGTTTTTGTAAAACGATCTACTTCCTGCCCAGCTACGTAAAGAACCAATTCGGCGCCATCATAGACCACAGCAACATGTTGCCACTGTCCTACTTGCAGCCTGTGTGAGCTTATAAATGTATCTGTTCCTGTTGAAGTCTTCAGTCGAACTCGAAGAAATCCTCCATTAATAAGGCCCACCATAAACGCGTGGTCTGCCTCTTGGATTCCTGTTGATTGTGAAAAAATTCGTGGCTCCCCAGTGAGTTGATCAGGATAAACAAAAATTGATGCACTGAGACTGCTCCCATAAAGCTCTAAACCAGCGGCTTCTATTCGATGCGTTCCGTCAAACTGTCGAGCAGCTCCTTCGAGGCCAGGCACGCTTACCGCTCCTACTGCTGTCGCATTGATACCATCAGAACCTGTATCAATAAGCATAGCCCCCTCTTGCTCGAGTGAATATTTTCGAACATACGCGAGAGTTCCCGGACAGGTGTTTAAGTTAATCTCTAGTCGCGTTTTACACGCTCCTACACCAAGAGAATCGTTGGTTGCAATTGAAAGGTAATGCTCACAACGTTCTATCAATCCCTCTATGTCACTTGGAGAATATCCATTCTCACAAGTGAAAAGCGAACAATCCAGAGCGGACGCGGAATAGACTGAGAAAAAAAATGAAAAAGTAAGAACAAGAAATGCACTTCGTAAACCCATAGTAACCCCAATGATACTTCAAACAACACAACGCAAATCCGTTATGCAAATACCAGACCAACTACTCAGAGGCTCAAGTTACTCGATGTACAGAGACAACTCTTTTTCGCCTAAGAGGTTGTATTTTTTCTATTTCCTCACAGAGCTCCTTGGATCGCTATTGCCTACGTTTAAAAACATCAGGGACACAATAGAGCAAGGGAAGCGCTATCTCCAATGACAACTTTTCATCCTCCGAGTCCCCCTCCCTAAACCAAAGTTAACGTGTGAGACCTCTCACAGCACTCTAAGAAAATTTCGTAGTTAAGGAACGCCTTCGTCTTTCCCCTTGTATGATCCACAGAACATGCCGACCTTAAAAGGTATGACACTTCCTTTGGTACCACAACAGCACCTTGGCAGCTCGTCTAGCCCCTACTTGAGAGCCTCCTCCCCGTTATCGCTTGGACAGGGACACACCCGCACATTCTCCCTCAGTCAAAGAGTTGCCGGAGAAGGTGATGATGCCTTTCTCAAATCAATCGAAGAAAAAACTGAAAATATCGAAGAGGTAGAAAGTGATGACTCCTCTCCAATAAAAGTTAGTGGCTATCTCAGCAGCGCACTCCGCCGACTCATGACTCTTGCAGGAGAGATAGACGATGTACGTAACGAGATTCCAGAAGATGAGAACGATCCCCGAAGCCCACTCCTTGAGGAAAAACTTCTGAAGCTTACACAAGAGGTCGAGGAAATTATTTCAAGCGATCCTTTTCAAAGAACACTCGAAGCCTTAAATGCCGTTCAATCCTCCCTTCAACAAGGAGCAATATCACGAAGAGCGCTCTCAAGTGTCTCGTCTCTCTTAGGTGATCAGTTTCTTAATCTTGCAACTTCTGGTGCTTACGGATCCGTTTCTCTTATCTCACAACAGGCAAATGAACTCTCTCGACTCTCTCCCGACGACCTCAAAAATTTTCCTTCAAAGATCCTCGATATTGGGAAGGATGTTCTTGGCAGATTGAGAAGCGCTAAGCCTGTAAAAGAAACAGAGGCTGAACA
This sequence comes from bacterium, assembly GCA_030428205.1. GTDB lineage: Bacteria > Bdellovibrionota_C > UBA2361 > UBA2361 > RFPC01 > JAUIBK01. The sequence goes on along the minus strand of JAUIBK010000020.1, from coordinate 36,882 downwards.
GCAAGAAAAGAACAGTATACCAATTATTGAAGCCCCTGAGCTTAAAGAAGTTTCTTTTCGAGCCGCCGGTGAATTCGCACTATCCCTAAGAGCGTATGAAGCAAAAGATCTCTTACGAGCCGTAGGCGGAGGTTTTCTTACCGATCCCTCTGTTCTCACCCAACTGATGATTGAACCACCAAGAAGCAATCGTGATGAAAACGAGCAGAAAGAAAACGAAGAAGAACAAGAGGATATGAAAACGGCTACGAGAAATGGGCTTGATATCGCCTCCTCTGTGCAAGACGACAGTCCAGTTGAAGTCTCTGAAAGCAGCTCCCAGGAATAAAGAATCGATCTGACATACCAACGATAACGGGGAGGCCTTTTTCCTCCTCCTTCTCCTCATTTTTCTCCTGCACTTCCACCGGAATCATTATCTTCCTCATTTTCTTATAGAATCGAGAGGAGGTTTTGGCGCTGGAACAGGCACATGAAGAGGGGGAGGAGAAGGAAGCTTCATCGCCGTAGATGCGCTCTACCCACAAACTCTCGTCCGAGGTAGCCTCTCTCCTGCATGACTCAAAGCACTCTAACATACGAAGAACTCAAAGAGATGGATCCACACGGCCTCTGCGAAGACTTAGAAGTACTTCGCAAAGAGACGTATGCAAGCCTCTGCCACGAAGATTACCTTCATCTCCGTCGCGTTGAGCGGTACGGACGTATCTCAACAATCCTCGGATATCTCACCATTTGGATAGCCGTTAATCCCATAACGGCTTTTCTCTTAAGCCTCGGTCAATTTACCCGCTGGCTCTTAGCTCACCACATTACTCATCGGGGATACGATAATGTTCCTGGTGTTCCCAAACGGTATACGAGCAAGCACTTCGCTATGGGCTGGAGGAGATACATCGATTGGTTTGATTGGATTCATCCAAGGGCGTGGGATCACGAACATAACTATCTTCACCATTACCACACGGGAGAAGATGACGATCCAGACCTTGTAGAAAGACACACCGAGTTTTTACGAAATTTGCCTGTCCCAAAATTTCTGAAATATATCTTTATCGGCATTGCCGGGCTCACTTGGAAGTACACCTACTATGCTCCAAATACAGTAAGCGTTATCGATCCTTCTTCGGAAGATAAAATCCCGAAGAGACACATTGTCTTTATCACCATTCTCAATATCTTTGATTTTAGGCGCGCTCATGTAAGAAAATTGTGGGGGAGCTGCTACCTGCCCTATGGGCTCTTTCATTTCGGCTTCATCCCGCTACTTTTCTTCCCGCTAGGAAAAGAAGTAATGCTCATTGTGCTGTTCAACAAACTCTTGGCAGAGTGCATTACCAATCTTCACTCGTTTCTTGTCATTGCTCCAAACCATACCGCCGACGATCTCTATCGCTTCTCTTTTCACTACGACAAAAAGGAAGAATTTTACGCAACGCAAATTCTCGGTTCTGCAAACTATGGATGTGGTTCGGAGCTTGTTGATTATATGAGCATCTGGCTAAACTACCAGATTGAGCACCACCTTTTTCCAGACCTTCCAATGACGAAGTACCGCGAGATTCAACCAAAGGTCAAAGCGCTTTGTGAAAAACACAACATTCCCTATAAACAAGAAAACATCTTTATGCGCTTTAAACGTATGGTTGATATCTGTGTTGGCAATACAAAGATGATGGCACTTTCAGAGTTTCCCGCACAGCAAGCGCCTGCCCACTACCACAGCCCTCTTCCTTCTGACTACTCTCCCTCACACCCTTAGGATCGCCTCTGCGTGATATTCTCAGCGCTGGTCCTAGTAAGCTTGAGTCAGCAAATCGACTCCTTTCAACTCAACGCGCTGAAAAACACTACTGCCAGTCCAAGAATCATAGCAGCTGACTCTACCGAGCTTGTTTCCCAACAGATTCTCCAGCAGGCAAGTCAGCTATCCTTGCTCAAGCAAACGTGCGGTGACAACTCACCTTAAGTCCACTTTCGAATTCGCAAGTTGAATTCCCAATTATATACAACAACTTATACAGCCAAACACCTCTTTGGGCATACCAAACACTTCCTTGACTTTGTGGCTAAATGTTTTTATGATTACTACCTTCAACTATTAAAGGAGAAATCCCATGGAAGATGTCTGGAAGCAGTTTGAAGAAAACAATATTACTCACAGCGCTGCTCACCACATCCTTGCGGTAAAAGATCTGCGTGAATCTCGGGGATACGCACGGGTCACTGACGTTGCCAAGTACCTTAACATTACGACAGGTAGCGCCTCTACGAACCTAAAGAACCTTAAAAATAAGGGGCTTGTGGTTGAAGACGATAATCGCTTCCTCGCGCTCTCGCCAGAAGGCAAGTCTCTTGCTGAAGCGGTGCTTTTACGAAAGCAGCTTTTCTATCAATTTCTCACAGACATTCTTGGAGTCTCAACTGAACAAGCAGAAATTGATGCTTGTAAAACTGAGCACCTCATCAGCGGCGAAACTGCTGGTAAGCTTCAAATGTTCTTAGGCAAATCACAAAAAGCGGCTTAACCGATACTTCCCATACGCCTTTTTCGGCAATACTCCGTGGCTTCCTCCCTCACTGTGTTCTATAAGGTAAGAACATCCTTTTTCACGGAGTAAACGATGAAAGACCAACTTAAAAGCGCGATGAAAGAGGCGATGAAAGCCAAGGATAAGATCGCTCTAGAAACTATCCGCTCTCTTATTAGCGCCATTCAATACGAAGAGATGAACAAAAAAGTTGATTCTCTCACCAACGATCAAGCAATAGCAGTTCTAAAAAGCGAACTAAAAAAACAAAAAGAGTCGTTAGAATTTGCAGAAAAAGATAGCCGTGAAGATCTTATTGCGGAAGCAAAAACTCGAGTCTCTTGCGTTGAGTCTTTTCTTCCTGCTCAACTTTCTGAAGAAGAACTTGAAAAAATCTTGCTTGATGCAAAAGAGCAGGGCCAAGGAGATAATATCGGAGCACTCATGAAGTTCCTCCAAGGTTCTTACGCTGGGCAATATGATGGCAAAGCAGCAAGTGCTGTAGCGAGGAAGATATTGGGATAGTGAGTGACACGTCTTCCGATACCAATCTTGAAGATACATCTTCTTCATCTGAAGAGGCTTCTCCAAGTCAGCCTCAACCAACCCCTCTTCTTTACTTCTCACACCTTAGTCTCTCACAAGCTCTCGTAGGAGCAGGCGGGCTATTTGTCTTACTCCTTGTCTTTCGCTTTCAAGCGTTTCTCTCACTATCTGAGGCCTATATTGGTGGTGCTCACGCAGACGCTGGGCTCTACATTTGGCTGACACAATCAAACATTCGAGATCTCTTCGAACTCCCTTGGTTTACTACTTCGGCCTTTTATCCATATACACGCACTCTGGCTTGGAGTGACAACTTTATCCTGCCCTCTTTTGTTGTTTGGTTTTTTCAAGCATGCGGTGCGTCTCACGTTGTTGCCTATAATCTTACACTACTCCTGGCGCAATTTCTGAGTGGCTTTTTTACTTTCTACCTTGCTTATCGTTTGAGCGATCTCATACTCCCATCGCTCGTTGCTGGTGCCTCTTTTATGTTAGCTGGATACTTCACAGCTCAACTTGGACATCCACAACTCCAGTTCACACTCTTTTTTCCACTCGGACTGATGTTCCTCTTTCGCTTTCTTGCAAAGAAAGATCTGCTCTCGGGCTTTGCGTTTGGGATAACCGTGCTTTGTGCTTTCCTTACCACTGTCTACTACTCTCTCTTTCTCTGTCTGATAGGACTTCTCTTTTTCATCGCTTTTTGGCTTCTAAGACCAGCAAAGCTCTCTGTTGGTGAATTCCTCCGTTTTGGACTTACAGCAGCACTGGGACTCTCACCTCTTCTCTTCTTTCTTTTTCCCTACTTAGACGTAAAAGATGTTTTTGGAAGCCGCGGTTTGTATGAACCATATGCTTTTGCAGCATCTGCTCTCTCGTATGTCAGCGCCGGACCACTTCACCTCCTCTACTCTTTCACCTCTTCGTGGACTCACGCAGAAGCCTACTTTTTTCCTGGGCTTCTACTTCTCTTTCTCTTTGGTGTTTCTTATCTTCGAGCCACTGAGGCAAAGCAGCTTAAAAAGCGAAGTCGTTTCTTTCTGATCTCTTTTATCGTTGCACTTGTTTGCTCTGAAAGAGATCTCATTCAACTCATTGTGACCAATTCAAGAGCTGATGTTCAGGTAGCTCATGTTTTAGCGACGCTCGCTCTTTGGAGCGCTCTCTTTTTTCTTGCAAAAATCCTCCGACAGATGGGAGAGCTTGAAAAGCGGCTCGGTTTTGAAGTTGTAACGAATCGTGCTCTGATTGGAATCTTTTTCTTTATTGCTATTTCATTCATCGCTGTTTCTTTAGGGCCGCTTGGAAACACAGCTAAGGGAGACATTTCATTTAGCCCCTTTTCTCTGCTCTTCTATGTTGTCCCAGGCTTTGATTCCTTGCGAGCCGTATCTCGAGCTTCTCTTGTTGCCCTCTTTTGCTTCTCACTTTTGATACCTTTTACCCTTCCTCTTCTGCGGTACTATAAAAAGTCTGCTACGGGAGTTTGTTTTGTTGCCCTACTCATTGTGCTCCTAGAAAATGCATATACCACGTATCCTCTTGAGCCTCTCGATACCCCCTCTGCTGTTGTACAACACCTCGCCCAAACTGACCTTTCCCGTGATGACGTGATCCTCTTTCTGCCCTGGACAGATGAACTTACTCCTCATGAAACCGTTAAAAGCTGGGGAGAGTTTGCCTACCGAAATACAGACTATATGAATGCGGCCTTTACCATTGGTGCCTCAACGTTAAACGGCTACAGTGGTCAACGTTCTTCTATTATGAAGAAATATCCGAGGAAGATGAGCGGCTTTCCCGACAGAAGGAGTATGGACACGCTGCAATTTATCCCTGGATTAAAATACATTGTGTATGACTTGCGAGCTTTTCCAGGAATGACCCTTGAATCACTTCTAGAAAAGGCAAAAGGCTATCCTGACGAGCTGTCGTTTATAACAAGTGACGAGGCAAATAAAGTTCTCTTTCGCTATACTCCCCGTTCTGTTTTACGTGACTCTTTCTATCTACGCACACCTTCATACCCAGCAGGCCTTCTCGATCTTGAGCTTGAAGGTCAGTATGAAACTGACTCTCCAACTATTACTATCAACTTAATCGAGCACGATCACTTTGGGGGAAAACCGATTACAACCTTTGAACTTCCAGCAAGTGGAGAAAAAGAAACTATCTCCCTCGTACTGCCCGAGTCCTCAAGGCGAGCCCACCCCTATCGACTCTCATTTCGCTATGATAATTCACATAAGGTAACGCTCTACGCTCGCAAACATTCCTACCTCCTTAATGCAGAGCAACGGTAGTTCTCCTTCGCGTACTTCGTGCTCTTCGCGTTCTAATTTTTAAATCTATCCCAACGCTCGAAATGCTTATCTAGCCCGGACATTTCACCAGACTTCGTCGCGAGGGGAGTGAGAGTGCTGTTTTTTCGGGTTTTCGAGATTCGATCCGGACGACGGTGTGTTGAAACACAACAAGGTCGGATCGAAGTTTGAAGGCCCGAAAAAACAGTGCTATCGCTTCCCGTAGCAGATTTCTGGTGAAATGTCCGGGCTAGCATCATGCAACTATTCTATATAACTGTATTATTCTGCAAACTCTTGATTTTTTGTATAATTATTTATACAATACTTATATGGACATCAGCCATCTCTTTTCTTCAACAACCAAGTATAAGCTGCTGCGTACACTGAGTACGAGAAGCTCCCCTATTCATCTTCGCGCACTCGTTGATGTTACCGCCGTTCCACTTCGTTCCGCTCAATTAGCGATACATTCATTCACAGAGCAAAAGCTCTTATCGCTCAGCAAGGAAAGCAATCGCGTCTACATCAAGCTCAATGATAAAAACCCATACGCCATAGTGTTGCAAAATTTTTTCCAAAACGACATGAAAAGGCAACTTCGAGAGCGCTCTCAAAAGTACACTCATCAAGGTTCTCTACTCACTCGCATCCATGAGCTACGCATGCTTAGCTGGCAAAAGAACGCGAATAAATGACGAACAGCCACCTCTCACTTGCAGAGCTCATTGAGCAATCTTGTGATCTTTTGAAAGAGCACAAGATCCTCTTTGCTCTCTCTGGTGGAATCGCAGCGGATATCTATCGAAACGAACCTCGGGCAACTGATGACGTTGATTTTGTTGTTGCAATTGACGAAACAGATATCGAAAAAGGAAGTAAGATTATCTCCGCTCTCGGATATACCCCAAGTATCACTACCGAAGAGATGCTAAGGGGCGATACTCGCTTTTCAAGAAAAGCAAAGAAAGGAGAACCTCGACTCCTCGTAGGACGTGCTCCAGAGAAACCATACGGTATTGATTTTCTGCTCCTCACCTTTCCTTGGGCAAAAAATGCTCTTGAGAGAGCTCAAAGTAACTCTATTGACCTAGGCTTTGGCTTCGTTCCCTGCCTGACGGTTGAAGATCTCATCATCTCCAAACTGTACGCCATTAAGCAAAGCTCGATTCGGAGGTATAAAAAATCTGATATCCCTGATATTGCTCTTATGCTTGAACACAATAGTGATATAGATTTGAACTATCTTACTGATGTAATGACAACTCTCGAGCTTGTTCTTCCCAAAGGTATTGAGCAAGATGCCCACTATCTACTATCACGTATTTCGAGGAAGAATCGAAAGAAAGACAAAGCGATAGACTATTAATGGAATATACTAAACTCGGAAACACTGATATCACCATAAGTCGTATCTGTTACGGCTCATGGCGCCTTGCGGGGTGGGATACGAAGCTCGATCAAAACTTCCTTGATACCGTTTCAAAAGCTCTCGACTGTGGAGTAACATTCTTTGATACCGCAGAAGCTTACGGAGATGGTCATGCAGAACACTTGTTGGGGCGTGCATGTAAAGGCAAGCGCCATGATGTGATCATAGCTACAAAGTTTCCGTTTCAAAAATCGGCGCCCGATCAGATCAGAAAAAGCGTTGAGCGTTCTCTCCGTCGTCTACAAACAGATTATATCGATCTTTACCAACAACACTGGCCGCCAAAGAAACCCCCACTTCAAGATTCACTTGGCGCTCTGCTAGAGCTTAAAAAAGAGGGAAAAATTCGAGCCATTGGTGTTTCCAATTGGATGGAGCCTGAGTGGGAGGAATATGGAGAGCCTGCGAATATAGATTCCCTGCAACCGTGCTATAACCTTCTTTGGCGCTCTGTGGAGAAGACTGTTCTTCCGCTATGCCAAAAGAACAATCTTGCCGTCATTCCCTACTCACCCCTTTGTCAGGGTCTACTCACTGGTAAATTTAAAAGCATTAAAGATGTACCAAAAGATGTGCGCCAAAAGAACAAGCTTTTTGCCTCTGGTGTATTTGAAAAAGCTCTTGGTGTTGTTGCTCGAGTCCAAGAGATCGCAAATGAGCTCAAGAAAACACCAAGCCAAGTTGCTCTTCGTTGGTTACTCGATCAACCAGGTGTTAGCGCACCAATTGTTGGCGCATCTTCTCCGGCACAGATAGAAGACAACTGTGGCGCTTGCGGATGGAGCTTGCCAAGCGCTATGCACCAAGAGCTCTCTGAGCTCTCAGCTCCTCTCTCTGAAGGGTTACAATCACACGATACGCTCTGGAATTGGCACCCAAGAAGATAGTTTTCAAATTTTTTATTTTTAAACTTTAAACTCTTCAATAAGAAAAAAGTAAAAGCTGCGGACATTCCTTAGCTTTATTTTTCACTCCCTCCTTTCGCTATAAAAGAAGTGCCGATTGAGGCTCTTGGTTGTGGTTGGAAATCTTGCTGTACACTGTATGGTGTAGACAAGGAGCAATCCTCACAAGGTTTTCGTGACGAAAAATCGTCAGGCCGCTTTGCGCGTTCTTTTCAATATTTCTCCAAAAATGGAGAAGGAGTCGGCGATGGATCACCGTGATTCTCAGGCAAATTTCTCATTCCCTGCGGCGTGTATTCTTATCGAGCTTCTGATCTGGTGTCTTTGCATTATAGCAATCGAGCAAACGACTTTCCTAAAAGATCCTTTTTACTTCGAGACGATCTTACCATCAGTTGTTGTTTGCTGCACCTTACTTGCTCTAACCATATTGATACACAATGGATTCCATTGGATTCTACCCAACAGGTGGCATGTAACAGAATCGCCTATTCCACTTCTTCTACTCTGGATGAATATCCTTATCCCTTCGTTTATTTATCAGCGTGAATTTTCACTTCACGCTTTGATGGAGTTAGGGATTGAACTAGCACTGCCAATGGCAACCGGCATACTACTTTACTGGTCAATACTAGATATGTGTCGAAGGTTATAATGTGGCTAAGTCTATCTGAGACTCGGGCGGCCCGGAAAGCAGCAGAGCTATTCCGGGTCGCTTTGAGGCGAAGTATGCTGCAACTCTCTCAAAAGGTTCGAGGAGCTCCTTATCCTTTATTCTCAGAGAATATAGCTTGAAATCAAATAACGCGAAGTGCAGAAGGACGCGAAGATCCCTACTTCGCGTCCTTCTGTACTTCGCGTTATAAACTTTTAAACCCTGGTCGTTACGCCAAAATCAGATCTTAGGAAAGCCTCTCTTGAAGCCCCTGGTCTAATGCCTCAAGAAACTCGTTGGTATTAAGATATGTCTCACGCCCTGCTTTTGAACCGTGGATACAAATAGCCAGGTCTTTGGTCATTTTTCCAGATTCAACGGTCTTAATACAAACATCCTCAAGAGTGTTTGCAAAATTGACGAGCTCATCATTTCCATCAAACCGTCCGCGGTAAGCAAGCCCTCTTGTCCATGCAAAGATAGAAGCAATAGGGTTTGTGCTTGTCTCTTCGCCCTTTTGGTGGCGGCGGTAGTGGCGCGTTACCGTACCGTGAGCAGCTTCTGCTTCAACGGTTTTTCCATCTTCTGTCATCAGGACTGAAGTCATAAGACCAAGCGAGCCAAAACCTTGTGCCACGGTGTCTGATTGCACATCTCCGTCGTAGTTCTTACACGCCCATACGTACCCACCGTGAGTTTTCATAGCAAAGGCTACCATGTCATCAATGAGACGGTGCTCATACCAAAGACCTTTTGACTCAAAAGTCTCTTTAAACTCTGCGTCATAGATCTCTTGAAAGAGATCTCGAAAACGTCCGTCGTAGGCCTTTAAAATAGTATTTTTCGTTGAGAGGTAGGCTGGATAGTTTTTTCCAAGCGCATAGTTAAAGCAACTTCTCGCAAAGCTTCGAATAGAATCGTCGAGGTTATACATCCCCATAGCCACGCCTGAGCCAGGGAAATCGAAAATCTCATACTCTTGAACCTCACCACCATCTTCTGGGGTAAATTTCATTGTGAGCTTTCCTTTTCCAGGAACTTTAAAATCAGTGGCTTTGTACTGGTCACCAAAGGCATGACGACCGATGACAATTGGCTCAGTCCAACCAGGAACCAATCGTGGAATATTCTCACAGATAATTGCTTCACGAAAAACTGTTCCACCAATAATGTTTCGGATCGTACCGTTTGGGGAGCGCCACATTTTTTTCAGCCCAAACTCTTCAACCCGTGCCTCATCGGGGGTAATCGTCGCGCATTTCACTCCAACGTCATGCTCTTTAATGGCGTTTGCGGCATCAACCGTTATCTGATCTTCTGTTGCGTCCCGACTTTGAATGGAGAGATCGTAGTATTTCAGATCAACATCAACATAAGGAAGGATGAGTTTGTCTTTGATAAACTCCCAGATGATCCGGGTCATTTCATCGCCATCAATCTCAACGATAGGATTTTGTACCTTAATTTTGCTCATTTTTTCTCCCGCGTGACGTGGTCAAATATCGTTTTCAAAGGCTATAACGAAGTCACTGGGAGTTCAATAATGAATTGTGCCTAAGAAAGAGATAGAGATCTCCAACCGAAACATTATCTCACTGTTAGGGTTACGATGCCGCGGTTACGACTCTGCGCTCTACAGGGCTTCTCTCGTCTTGCACTCTTTGATGAGACGCTGCTTGCGTCGGACGTGCCGTTTTCTTGGCCCGAGCCTGCACTGAGACTTTCCCGTCTTTCATTACGACCTTAAAGGTAAGTTTCTGTTTGCCGTGTTGCTCACGGAACTGTTTGGCTCGTTTCATAAGCGCCTTATGGAAACGATCAAAGTCTATATCTTGCTTTTGGCCTGTTTGTTTTTCTAGTGCAGAACAGTAGCTGTTATAGAGCACTTCAAAGCCTTTTTTGACCTGCCCTCTTGTTGAGGCTGCTTCCTGGTCTTCACGGAGTTGTCTCTCACGTAAGTTTGCTTTAAAGACATCGCGGAAATACGTGCCAGCATCTCGTTCTCTATTAGTTCTCATCCAGTAGTTGTTATAGCTATGGTACCTGCTCTGAAGGGTCCGAAAGGTATAGGTCATCTGGGAATTCTTTGAGGGGGCTTTGGTAAGAAGCCTCATCTGGCGTTTTACCTCATTGTGAAGCCTATCAGGTGGATGAGGGAAGAGACCGAGGAAAAACTGCTCATACTCTACTTTGAGCTGTTCGAGCATCGTATCAAGCCGGGCGAGCTCTTCTCTGATATTGACTCCCTCTTGGGTTCGTCGAAATACGCTCTTTGGCTTATTTACTGGTGGTTGCATGAATATACCTCTCTACATGCAAATATAGGGACTTCGATATTTGCTCCTAAAGAGCTATATCGATAGATTAAGAGAGAATATGAGAATCGGTTGCTCATTTCTCTTACGACCATCTAGAAAATAGGAAGAATTCTTATATGGAACCTCTTGCGATCGTTGTTTTAGCTGCTGGTAAAGGCACAAGAATGGGGCTCCCTATCCCAAAGGTCCTCGTTGAGACAAGTGAAGGTGCGATGATCCACCACGTGCTGCAAACCGCAGCAAGCGTTAAGCCCGAGAAAATCGTTGTTGTGACTGGATATCAACGTGAACTTGTTGAAGAAGAAATAGCGAAGCATTCAGCTGCTTTTGGCTACGAGAACATCCCTGTAGAGTACGCCTTTCAAAAAGAACAAAAAGGCACAGGGGATGCAGTAAAAGCTGCTCTCGACAACTTAAAAGACTTCTCTGGCACCGTCATTATCCTCTACGGTGATGTGCCGCTCGTGCGACCTGAAACTTTGCAAAGCCTCATTGAAAAGCACCGCCAAGAAAAAGCAACGCTTACTCTTATTTCAGCCACAACCGATACACCAAGTTTTTACGGTCGAGTTCTTCGCGACTCAGAGACAAAGAAAGTGCTTTGCGTACGAGAAGCCAAAGATTGTGCCGACCACGAATATCTTATTATGGAATCTAACATTGGTATTTACGCCGTAGATTCTTCTTTTCTGCATCCAGCTATTGAGAGCCTTGATACCAACAACGCACAACAAGAATACCTCCTTACCGATATCGTTGAAAAAGCCTCAACAGAGGGCCAGACCGTTTCCACCTATATCTTGCCAAATATTATTGAAACCCAAGGGGTAAATACGCTCTATCACTTAATGCTGGTGAACCGAGAAATTCACCGCAGAAGAGTTGAGGCGGTTATGAGCCAAGGCGTGCTCGTTGAAGACGAATCAAGTGTTACGATTGGTGCGAATGTTTCCCTTGCTCCAGGCGTACGTATTGGACCAAACGTTATTCTTAAGGGGGAAACAACTATCGAAGGGAATGTCGTCATTGAAGGAAGCGCTTGTCTGATCGATACAGTTGTCAAAGAAGGGGCCTTCCTCAAATTTGGCGTACGTGCAGAAGAAGCCGTGATCGGGGCAAATACTGCTATTGGCCCATTTGCACACCTACGCCCAGGCACAAAACTAGGAAGCGATGTAAAGATTGGAAACTTCGTTGAAACAAAAAAGGCTACCTTTCACGATGGAGCAAAAGCAAGCCACCTCTCTTATCTCGGTGATTGTGAAGTAGGAGCTGAGGCCAATATTGGCGCAGGCACCATTACATGCAACTACGACGGCTATAAGAAGAGCAAAACCACCATCGGAGCAGGCGCTTTTATCGGAAGTAACACCTCACTCGTTGCACCCGTAAACATCGGTAATGGCGCAAGCATTGGAGCAGGGTCGACCATAACCAAAGATGTGGACGAAGATGCACTAGCCCTAACAAGAGCTGATCAGAAATCTATTGGTGGGTGGGCGAAGAAAAAGCGAGAGAGGGAATTAAAGAAAAAGAGCTCCTGACTCTTTCATCTTACGCTCACGAGCTTGCGTCTTTTTCATACGCTTTTGAGCTTTCTTCTCATCGCGGCGACCGCGGCGGTTTTTCTTTACTTTTCGAAGACTTGCCATAATAACGACTACCAAAAATCTATTATCCGTAGTGGAGCGAGAGATACTACCTGAAGTTTTCCACAGGGTCAAACTCTAGAAAGAGAATTGAAGCATCATAACGTATTTAAAATACTAGCTTTTCATGCTAATCTGTTATGGAATTATGGTTAGATCTCTCATTTGGCTTACCTTCCTTGGCTCGCTCGCTATCCTTTTTACAGCTCTTGTGCTTCGTGATGACCTCATTTGGGAAACAGGAGCGCTCATTGTTTTTCTTGCCCTCCCCTTTCTCATCATCATTTCATGCCTCGTTCTCCTCGTTCAAAAGAGCCATTCCGCACAAGTTAATTTTCTATTCCTCTTGATAAGCACCGGGAGCTCAATTTTTTTCTTTGAGGTCATTTTACAGTTTATCCACCAACCAGCCTGGCTTTTAGGAGGAAAAGATACACGAACACACCTTGAAGCCGTTGCTGATGAACGAAGCAAAGATCCTCAAACAGTTCCTGCTCTTAATCCCACTCTCTTCTTCAAACAACCACTTACTATAGACAACACTGAAGTCGTACCTCTTTCAGGCATAAGTAGAGTGCATACTGTTTTTTGTAATGAAACAGGTGATGGATGGGAAAGCTATACAAGCGATCGGTTTGGATTTCGTAACCCTGATGCTGTTTGGGACACGACAAAGCCCGCGACACTCATTCTTGGAGATTCATATACGCAAGGCTTTTGTATGCCAGATGGATTTCTCTATCCTGATTTAATCCGTCGAGAACTTCCAAACTCCATAAATTTAGGGATAAACGGCAATGGCCCCCTCCTGGCCTTAGCAAGCGCTCGTGAATACGCCGATACGCTCGATGTCGAACACGTCCTCTGGTTTATGTACGAAGGAAACGACATTGAGGACCTTTCACAACGGATAAATCACTCTATTTTACAAAACTATCTCCTAGATCCATCGTACCGTCAAAATCTCAAAGAGTTCCAGCCAGAATTAGATAGAGAAATGAAAAAGCTTACCGAGCGCGTTATAAGTGGTGATATGGAGCTTGGCGCTCTTGGTTCAATGACCCAAGCAAGTGGTGGACTACGGCTTGCTCTTACTCTTTGGAAAACAAGGCACCTTCTTGGGCTATCGGACTTAAAGAAAGAGTGGAGGTTGCACAGATTGTCTAATGACGTTTCCCGAGAGCAGCTTCTTCAGTCTTTTGAAACTATTCTTCAAGAGCTTAAGCATTTTGCACAAAGAAAGAACGCATCTCTGACAGTGGTTTATATTCCTGCACACAGAAATTTTAGTCATCACATTGAGCACCCCTTTCGACGTGATGTTATGAAGATCTTTCAGGATCTTGATATCGATCTTATCGACCTCCTCCCTGTTCTTGATGCCTTTGATGATCCCCTTTCGCTCTATAGCTTGAGACGTGATGGGCACTTTACGAAAGAGGGAAATCGGATAGTTGCACAAAAGGTCCTCGATATCTTAAGCACCTGAAAACACTCCTTGTTAACTACTCTGTATCAATGTTGAAGTCTCTTTTGCATACCAATACTAAGACCGTTATTTTATAGTCTAGGCTCTCTCACTAGCGCATTTATAGGATCCAACATGAATCTTCTTTTTTCATCTCTGCACAAATGCATATTCAGTGTTGCACTCTTTAGCATTGTCTTCCTTGCAACAACAATCCAAGCACAGACCGTTGAGATCTCTAGTGGTGTAAATTGTATCAATACCGTTGCGGTAAACTCTAACGGCATACAACTTACTCCCAAGAACATCAGTAAGAAGATTAAAAAATTGAAGAAGAAGCTCTCGTCTGCGTCATCTTCAAAGAAACAAAAAAAGTTTAAGAAAAAGCTCAAAAAACAAAAAAAACTCAAACGAAAAATTAAGAAGTGTAATAACGGTGATTATCAAAATACACCGAGCACACCTAATCCCGACGTATATATTCCCGATGGTATTCAAGAGCTCGTGGGGACATATACTGCTGACTATCGTCACGGTACAGACAAACCTGTGCTTGGATTTGTTACAGTGACCTTCTCTCTTGTCGGTAATGTTTTTTTTGGTGATATCTCTTTTACAGGCTATATCAAAGATACAAAGTCTCTACCTCAAGTCTTATTCTCCATCGATTTTGAACAAGAAAATGGTCTTCTAGGATTTTTTGAAACAACCGCGACTGGAACCGCCCGTGGGGATCTTCCCGTAGAAGTATCAAGCCAAGGAATTATCCGAGTATACAATGCTCCTGGAACGGAAAATATCAGGCTTGGTCTCACACGAGTTGCATCTGGTAATCCATTCTTTGGTGGAAATATCCTCTTTGGCACATCTGGTGATGGCACTGAGGATATTCTCTATTTTTACTTTTAAGTGAGCCCCATCCAAATATTTTACCAGTGTAAAAATCCAGGCTAACGTTTTTTGGCGAGCTTATTCCTTGCATTTCTTACTCTTACAAATTTGCTGTGGAACGCTCAATCATATCCTTCTCAAGCTGCTTGATATCAAGAAGGTACACCTCTTCTCAGCCATTGTTGCAAACTATGTGATCTGTGTGGTGTTAGGTGTATCGCTCAGTGGTAAGCTTCCCGTGCCGTCTTTCCTTATCTACAGCTTTTTTCAAGGGCTTATGCTTTTTAGTGGTATGGCTCTTATTGGTATTGCAACCGTTCGTTCAGGAGTATCTATTACTGCTCTTTGCGCGAGGCTTAATCTACTGATTCCTGTTGTTGTGGCATTTCTCTTTTTCGGTGAACATGTCTCTCTTCCTAAAATTGTCGGTATCATTCTGGCCTTATCTGCCCTACTACTCGCTATACCTCGAACTCCTGATCTCTCTACAGATTCTACTCACCGCTTTCAGCATCTACCGGCAATTCTTGTACTTATTAATGGTGGATGTTACTTGACTCTTCTCAAATATGTTCAAGGGTATGTTATTACACCTGAAGATTATGAAGCATACATAGCAAGTTCGTTTCTCTTTGCCCTCTTGTGTAGCTCTCTTTACCTATCCATAGTTATGAAGCGAAAAACTCTTCGATCGAATAAAAAAGATATTTTGTGGGGTCTGCTTTTGGGAGTGAATAATTTCGGAGCTGTGTATTTTATGCTTCGCGCTCTCGGTGATTCTGGGCTCGAAAGTAGCGTTATCTTCCCTATCACCAGTGTTGGTGTCCTCGTAGCAAGCACTATCAGCGCGAGAGTCTTTTTTCTTGAATCGCTAGGACATCGAAAAGTCCTGGCTTGCTGCCTTGGATGTCTCGCTGTTGTTATATTGCAAGCGGGTTAGTAGAGGTGTAGCCACGCTATATATCAAGGTTCTTCGTATTGAGTGCGTTCTCTTCGATAAAGTTTCTACGCGGCTCAACCTGGTCGCCCATAAGCACGGTGAAAATCTCGTCAGCTTTAAGAGCATCTTCCACACGCACCTGAAGGAGCGTGCGGTTTTCTGGGTCCATAGTTGTTTCCCAGAGCTGCTCAGGGTTCATCTCACCAAGACCTTTAAATCGCGATATAGTGAGCCCTTTCTTTCCGCGCGCATCAACAACTTTAACGACCTCTTCTGGTGCCTCGATTGTGGCAATCTCTTTTTGTGTGCTCGTTTCACGAAACACGTAAGGCGCCATGCCGAGTTTCTGTGCTTCAGTCATGATTTTACACAACCGCTTAAAGTCACCACGCTGAAAAAGTGCGAGAGATACCGTAGTATCTTTCATCACGCCCTTGAGGCGGGTATGAAAAATTGCTTTATACAGTAGGTCTTCGCCTTCTTCGACTTTTACCTGCTTGATGGTAAACTCAACACCTGTGGTTATCTTCTTTTCGAGAGTACCTTTGAGCTCCTCACAAAATGAAGAGAGCGTTTCTTCAGATTGAAAGATAGTTGTTTCTTCGTCTGCTATTCTTGAAAGGCTCAAAATAACACGAGGATCTTTTCGCTCTTTTTTAAACACATCAAGGAGCGGAGCAATGCGGTGCAAGTTAAGCACTTGCTGTTTCAGTGCACTTCCAGTTGTTGAAATTTCATCTGATGAAATAAGCTCTGCTTCATTTGTTCCACCAGTTACAATCATGTCAGCAAACTGGTGCTCGTCTTTAATGTATTTTTCGCTTTTTCCGCGTTTAATTTTATAGAGTGGAGGTTGTGCGATGTAGAGGTGTCCACGTGCTACGAGCTCATTCATCTGTCTGTAGAAGAATGTAAGCAAGAGTGTGCGGATATGGCTTCCGTCCACATCGGCATCGGTCATGATAACAACCTTGTGGTAACGAAGCTTGCTGATATCAAAATTATCAGAGCCAATGCCTGTACCAAGAGCGGTAATAATGGTTCGAATCTCTTCAAAGGCAAGCATCTTATCAAAGCGGGCTTTTTCAACGTTTAAGATCTTACCTTTAAGAGGTAAAATAGCTTGGTTTGCTTTTTCTCGAGCTTGCTTGGCAGAACCACCAGCAGAATCCCCCTCCACCAGATAAAGCTCAGCTTCTTCTGGATTTTCGTTTTGGCAATCTGCCAATTTTCCTGGGAGCGAGGCAGAGTCAAGCGCGCCTTTTCTGCGCACAAGTTCACGGGCTTTTCTTGCTGCTGCACGTGCCCTTGCTGCTTCAAGTGATTTACTTACTATTGTTTTTCCAACCGCTGGCTGCTCTTCGAGAATGCGAGCAAGGTGCTCTCCAACAAGTTGCTCTACAAACCCTTTTACTTCGCTATTTCCAAGCTTCGTTTTTGTTTGTCCCTCAAACTGAGGCTCTGGCACTTTAACGTTAATGACTGCTGTTAGACCTTCTCGGGTATCATCACCTTGAACACTCTCTTCTTTTGAATTCTTAAAGAGACCGTTTTTGTTTGCGTAGTTATTAATGGTTCGTGTCAGAGCTGTTTTAAACCCACTTAAGTGCGTTCCACCCTCAGTGGTGTTGATATTATTGGCGTAAGTGAAAATGTTCTCCTGAAATCCTTGGTTATATTGAAGAGCGACCTCTACGGTTACTGAGTCGCGCTCTGCTTGAATGTAAACGGGATCGGTGAAAAGAGGTGATTTGCTCTTGTTCACATCAGTCACAAAACGCTTGATGCCGCCCTCAAAGCAAAACTCTTGGGTTTTATCAATTCGCTCATCTTCTACAACGAATCGAAGCCCTGCGTTAAGATACGCAAGCTCACGGATCCGGTGAATAATTGTCTCTAAGTTGAAAGCTTCTGTTTCTTTAAAAATCTCATGATCTGGATAGAAGGTGACCTTCGTACCTGTATCCTCGCTTGCACCGAGCTCTTTGAGCGGAGCAACTGGTTCCCCACGGCGAAACTCCATAAAGTGTCTTGCGCCGTTGTGTTTGACTTCTACTTTGAGCCACTCAGAGAGAGCGTTAACTACAGAGACCCCTACCCCGTGCAGCCCACCAGACACTTTATAGGCATCTTTTTCAAACTTTCCGCCGGCATGAAGTTTGGTCATAACAACTTCAACACCACTGACCCCTTCACCCGGGTGAATACTTGTAGGAATTCCGCGTCCGTTATCTTCAACTGAAAGCGAGCCGTCGAGGTGAACGGTGATATTTATCGTGTCACAGTATCCAGCAAGTGCTTCATCAACTGAGTTATCAACTACTTCATAAACAAGGTGGTGATATCCACGGTCAAACGTATCCCCAATATACATTCCTGGTCGTTTACGTACGGCCTCAAGTCCCTCGAGGACTTTAATCTGATCCGAGTCGTATACGAGTGCTGTTTCCTCTACAGGGGTACTGTCCATATAACTCCTTCGTTGCAAGCTTTCCGATTATCCCGTGAATAATCTCTTGTTCTTGCACTTCATCTTGCTCTTGTTTTAAGAATCGAAAATCTCGTCAAGAAATGCGCAAGAGCTTTCGGCCGGCTTCATCGTCGAAACTTAAATATTATAGACATGTTAAGCCCTATTAGCAACTGTTCTTGATGGTTCTAGAGGGCTAAATATACTGTTGATTTCTACCTACAAAGAAGTGGTTTTAAGGCCCCCCTCTGAGGTTAAACAATCAACTATTCATGCAGATATTCTGGTGCTCATTTTGATTGTTTGACGAAGAAAATGCACCGTTAGAAACGGTAATAATCTGCTGATTTTCGTTGTTACTCCATTGCTCAACAAACGCTTGATCTGTGCCGCTAATAAACACCTGGCATCCTTTAGAGAAAGCCAAGTTAAAAAGGCTTCGTGTCCTACCCTCATCTAGCTCAGATTCTACATCATCTAGGAGCACTACAGGCGGTTCTCCAATTTTCTCTTCTAGCAGCTCTATTACTCCAAGGAGGAGTGCAAGCACGATACTTCTTGTTTGTCCTTGGGAGGCATAAGATCGTGCCGATTTTCCTCCGACAATAATCTCAACATCATCACGGTGAACTCCGATCAGTGACCGTTGGCTTGCTATCTCCCGAGAAAGAACCTCGTTATATCTCTCTCGAACAGCATCAACCACATGTTCTTGGCACTCTTTAGGAAAGGTGGTCGTCTCCAAGTGAAGTTCGATTGCACCATCTGCTGGTGCTAGTTCCTCGAGGGCTCTTTGTGCTCGTGGTTGGAGTGCTGTTAGAAATTCTCGACGTAAGGTTGATATTTCAAAAGACAGAGGGATAAGTACCTCGTTCCACGCCTGAACTTGCGAGGAGTCTGCGCTTTGTTGCTTTAACAGTGCGTTTTTATTCTTTAATGCGCGTTGATAGGAGATCAGTTTTTCAAAGGCGTGTGGATAATAAAAACAGAGATACCGATCGAGAAAGCGCCTTCTGCCTGGTGGCCCTCCCTTAACTATCTCTAAGTCGCTTGGGGTGAAAGATACCGAAACAAATTTTTCTAGGTAGTCAGCGTAAGACTTTGTTTCATCGCCATTTACAAACACACGGCGTTTCTTTTTCTCTAAGGAGAGGCCAAGTTCTAAATCAAAATCCTTTCTCTCTATTTTTCCAAAAACAGATCCCTCTTCATGGCCCCATCCAATAAGCTCTTTGACTTTTGTTGTTCGAAAAGACCGTGTTGTGGACAAAAAATGTACTGCTTCAAGCAGGTTTGTTTTTCCCTGGCCATTTTGCCCAACAACAAAATTAACCCCAGGGCTAAGCCGTACCGTACTATTTTCTAAATTTCGGTAGTGATAGAGACGAAGCTCTGAAATGTACATGGACTACGTGCCGTTTCACTACGTTAAGCGCATCGGCATAACAATTCCAAAATAGGAATCATCACTTTCTTCCATAAGTCGTGTAGGTCCAAGCTCTCCTGAAATCTCCATTCGCAGAGCATTTGACTCACCAACAGAATTTGCAAAATCAAGGAGATACTTTGCGTTAAAGCCGACACTTACCGGATCTCCAGAGTAATCAATCTCTATCTCTTCACTTGCCTCACCCAGCTCAGGTGATGAGCTCGAAAAACGGAGTTTACCATCAGAAAAATCAAGTTTTACGCACTTTCCTTTATCACTTACCATAAGAGCTGCACGACGTATGGCTTGAGTAAAGAGATCACACGAGATACTTGCAAGCACACCTTCTTCTTTTGGAAGTACTTGTTTATAATCAGGAAATTCTCCATCAACGAGGCGCATAGCAAGCTTTGCTCTTGAACTCTCTACTACAAAGAAGCCGTCGGTTATAGCAATCCCAACTTCCTTATCGCCTTCTTCATCTAGTACACGTCTGAGTTCTTGCAGTCCTTTTGTTGGTACTATTGCTCCTCCCTCAAAGCTTAGCTCTGGAAACGGGCGGTGAATAAGGGCAAGGCGATGGCCATCTGTTGCCACCATGCGCAGCTTTGACGTATCGCTCTTGTCCATCTCAAAGCAAACGCCGTTAAGATTGAAACGGGTTTCATCGTGGCTTACGGCGTAAATTGTTTTATCGATCATCTCACGGAGTGCGAGGGCATTTATTTTCCCTTTCGCCTCAAGCCCTATACCGGGCAAGCTTGGAAATTCTTCTGATGACACCCCTACCATCACAAAGTTGGAATTATGAGCTGTAACCTGAAGACGCTCGCCCTCAGTGAGTTTGAGACAAACATCGCCCTCAGGTAGTTCACGAACGATGTCGTTGAGCACTCGTGCGTTCACTGTTGTGCTTCCAGTTGACTTCACTGTTCCCTCTGCAAGCACAACGGCCGTTACCTCTAAGTCTGTTGCTGAGATCTTTAATGCGTTGTCTGTGGCAGAGAGAAGAACATTAACCAAGATAGGCATTGTTGTCTTTCGCTCTACAACACTTTGCGTCATTGAGAGTGCACGATTGAGTTCTGATTTTGAGATAATGATGTTCATGGATGTACGATACGTAAATGAAAAGAGAAACGTTGAAAACAGAGAAAACTATATAACAAACAGGGATTGAAATTCTATATTTATCTCCCCCTCTCATGCACGATTCCCAAAAAAAGCGGACCAAAGCTGTTGACCCTGATCTTTGTCTTCATCTTGGACCAGGTTCGTTGTGCGTTGTTTTAAATCCAATAGCGTAGATCGGACAAACTTCTAATACTTCTTTCGATTACCAAGGTGGTCATTACTCTTTCTCCACAATTCAAACTTACACACACTTCTTTATTTTTATTTTAGTAGTAGTAGTAGTAGTGACTGTTGATATCGTGATAACCGACTTAACTTCCCTAAAATTGCTCACCTTCTTTTTGATTCTTTGTGTGAGCAACAAGCAAGAATTTCGTTAAGAACTGTGAAGTGGCGGTGGAAATGAGCAAATTATCTTTTTGAGCGAGCTGTTTACCAACGACTAACAAGAGGATATCCACAACTTTTACCGGATTTTTAATAGTATTGTCAGGCATCTACCCCTCTTATCCACAAAAGACGAGTATTCAAAGGTAGTTATGCACATCTTTGTGCACAGTACTCAAAATGCCTGTGTACAGTTGTCGACAACGAGTGTCGACCATTAGCGATCGAACAGTTTCTGTTCGATTTCATCTATATGATTACGTACCTCAGGAAGTTCCTTTAGCTTTGCGGCAACAACATTTGCAGCGTGAATGACACTGGAGTGATCACGTCCACCAAAATGGCCTCCTATTTCAGGGTAGGAAGCTGTTGTATGTTTTCGGCAGAGAAACATCGCTATGTGCCGCGGAAAGGAGAGATTTTTGGTCCGTCGTTTTGAGATCATCTCTGAAACGGTAATACTGAAGTGCTCAGCTACAACCGCTCGAATGTCTTCAACAGTAACGTGAATTTTCTTCGGTTTAAAAAGAGGCTTGAGCGCTGTCTTTGTGAGATCGAGTGTAATAGGAACGTTTTGTAAGCTACTTAACGCGTGTAATCTCGTGAGTGCACCTTCGAGCTCTCGAACGTTTGATGAAACCTTCTCAGCAATAAAATGACTGACCTCTTTTTCAATAACAAAACCATCAAGAGCTGCTTTGCGATTTAAGATAGCAACTCGGGTTTCAAAATCGGGTGCTTGAATATCAGCAGTGAGCCCCCATGAGAAACGTGTTTGGAGACGCTCTTCAATACCTGGGATCTCTTGGGGAAGTTTATCAGAGGTGATAACAATCTGGTGCTTTGCATTATACAGCGCGTTAAACGTGTGAAAGAACTCTTCTTGCGTGCGCTCTTTCCCGCACATGAATTGAATATCATCAATCAAAAGAACTTCTATATTACGAAGTTTATTCTTGAACTCGTCCATCTTGGCAAAACGGAGGGCCATGATGAGTTCGTTTGTAAATGTCTCAGAGGACATGTAGAGCACGCGTGCTTTTGGGTTGTGCTTAAGAACGGCATTTCCAATAGCGTGTAAAAGGTGAGTCTTACCAAGTCCCACCCCACCGTAAATAAAGAGAGGGTTATACGCCCCCCCCGGCTCTTCAGCGACATGATTACACGCAGCGTGACAAAACTGATTGTTGTTACCAACAACATAGCTCGAAAAAGTATATCTCGGGTTGAGATTGTTGGTTTGAGCCGCTGTGCTGTGGGTTGAGCTTTTTGGCCGTAATTTTTTGACCACGATGTATGGGGAGCGGCCGTCTTCAGAAACGCTGCCTGTTGAAGGAGTGGAATCAACCGAAAAGCGAACGTGTAAATCTTTATTACCTGTTGAGGAAGAAAAAGCTGATTGAACTTGAGAGCGGAGCTGTGTGTCAACCTGAGAGCAAATGAGCTTTGAGGGGGCAACGACATGGAGTTCAGACTGGTCATCGCTCAAAGAAGAAAGTTTTAGGGGCTTGATGTATGCAGAATAGATATGAGGATCGAGTTGATCTTTGAGCTCTTCGAGGCCGACCTCCCAAAAGGTGTTTTGAGGACGAGCCGAAGAAACTCTTTCATCTACAGAAGGCGCTCCCTGTTGTGTTCCTTGATTTGGTCGAGAAGGAGATCCTTGTGCCGTAGAGTCTTCCATAAGGTTGTTAAAGATAATAGCCCTGCAAAGAAAAACAGAATGCTGTTTTTCTATTTTTAAATTACTACTGCTAACATGTAGTAATGAAAAGAAAGAAGCTATCAGAGAAAAAAGTCGGAAACCTTCTTTCTTAACAAAAAGAGAGGCTACGTTTTTGAACGTAAGACTTTTCCCGTCCAGCGGAGAGAGAATGTATATTGCGCGCGGTTTTTATTACAAGCGAATTCTGACAAAAAACTTACAATGCGTTGTATACCAAGTAATATCAGAACTTTTTTGCTTATAAAAAATTTCTTACTATAAATTACCTAAAGTAAAAAATGATCTTTTGTCGAAAAATTTTGTGACAAAAAGTAAAAAAATGGAAATACAAAACCGCTATTTTGCCTCGTAATTTATCGGATAAATCACACTATGGAGATCGAGTATAAAAAGAACATTGAACATGCACTTCTGTTGCATGGTGTTTTTGTTATTCTTTTTCTCCTTATAGTTTCATTTTTTTCTTCTGGAGATCTTTTTTTAGGCCTTGGGGCGGCACTTGGTGTTGTATACGCAAAACTAACTTTGTGGTTGTTCTATAGTGTCGTGAGAAGTCTTGTAAGTGAAACACAGAAGAACCTACTTGCCTTTGTTCTTATCCCTCTGAAATTACCCATAGTTCTGCTGGTGTTGTATGGGCTCTATCTCATGCATAGCCAACTTGTCCTGGGATTTGTAGTCGGGCTTGGGGTGTTGGTGACAGCCCCTTTATCAGCAGCCTTTCAGGGGCAGGATCACTAAAGAGGGGAGGAATTTCGCTGTTTGATGCCATTTGAACTGGAATATCTTCTTAGCCCAAGAAAATTCCATTAATTTAAGGGTCTTATGCTAGGCAGTGCCCCTTTTTCTTATTTGCATTCTGGCCACGGATCGGATACAAAAGCTCCGTTTACTATCGTAAAGGTCTAACCCGCTTTTTGAGGGTAGTTTCGTAACTGCTCAACATTATAAGACTAAGTTCTTTCGGGGAAAGTGGGACTAGCGTTAGATTAGGATGTTATGGCTGGCGGAGCCCATTATACATATCTCGACCACGTTCTTCCTCAGGTAGAAAATGGTCTTCACATCGCTCACAACACAGATATTCAGAAGGTATCTACTGCTTTAGCGATCGGTCTCGGACTTATTTTACTCGGTTCGGTTCTTACCGCGCGTCTTCGAACAGAGCAGGGGACTCAAGCTGCCATTATTCCAAGCAAGAAAATCAACCTCTTTGGTTGGTGTGACTTTTTGATGGAAGCGTTTGTGAATTACCACGACTCGCTTCTAGGAAAAGAGGGGCGCCGCTTTGTTCCATTTACAGCATCAATTTTCTTTTTCATCTTTGGTCTCAATCTCTTAGGGCTTGTCCCAGGAATGCCAGCGGCAACAGCAACAGTGTGGTTAAATGTTGGGATGGCGCTTGTCGTTTTTATCTATTTCAATGTGCAAGGTGTTAAGTCTCAAGGGCTCAAGCATTACCTGATGCACTTTATGGGACCACTTTACAAAGGTGCTTGGATCTTTTTGGGGCTCTTTATGTTTGCCCTCGAGATGCTCAGTATTTCGATGAGAGTGCTTACGCTCAATCTGCGTCTCTATTGGAACATCTCTGCTGACCACATTGTGCTTGCTGAATTCACGAAGCTTCTCTCTTTTGGACAAGACTTCCCTACATTTGTTGCTTCCATTTTCTACGTACTCGGAACCTTTGTTTCGTTTATGCAAGCATTTGTTTTTACAACTTTAACTATGGTCTACCTTCTCCTTGCTACACAGCATGAAGAGGACCACTAACCTGACTAATACTTAGAGGAATGACGATGAGAAACTTCGTATACCTAGCTGGTTTTTGCCTCCTAGCTCTTCTTGTTGGAGCTGATTCAGCTCTTGCAGAAGGCGCTGCTGCTGGAACATCAAACCTTTCAGCTATCGGAGCCGGACTTGCGATTGGAGTAGCTGCTCTTGGCGGAACACTCGCTCAAGGTCGTGCTGTTTCAGCTGCACTTGATTCAATTGGAAGAAACCCTTCTGTAAGCGGAAAGGTTTTTACTCCAATGATTCTTGGACTTGCTCTTATTGAATCACTTGTGATTCTTTCCTTCGTTATTGCGTTCTTCTTGAGCAGCTAGTAACGAAAGTTCAAGGTTGCCAAGACTTTTTGTCTTGGGCATGAAGGCCGGTACCTTCGTCTCGTAATAGGGGTGAGGGTGTCGGCTTTTTTTTGTGGGGTTTAAGATTGAGGCGGAAGCTGATACCAAAAATAATTTACACTCTGATTTCGTATATCTACCGATCAAATAAATCTTCGAGGAAAAACGCAGAGAGTTGGGCGCGACCCGTAAGTCCACTCTTTTTATAGATTACTGAGGCTTGTTGGCGGATGGTTCTTTCAGAGGTTTGCCTGATCTCCGAAATCTCTTGGATAGTTAGCCCCTTAAGGAGTAAGAAGCTCACTTCCTGTTCAGCTGGAGTAAGCCCCCATTCAATCAGCTGATTGGATATTGCATCTGTAATTCCGCTTCTTAAGGAGTCTGCCTTTGCGCGCCACTGTGTAGCTTCTTTTTTGACGGACTGAACCTCATTTTTTGCTTGTTCAATTACTCCTTTGCGATGGTGGAGGACGCCACGAAAAATATAAAGAGCAATACCAACTACTCCAAAGATGACAAGAACCTCTGGAATGATATGAGATAGTGGGGCGCCATCTATCCAATCTTCGACGACATCAATAATTGTTAAGACGCCAGCTAGTGAAAGAATAGCAATGATACTCGCTTTCTCGTTTTTTGAGAGCGAGGAGACATTGTCATCAGGCTGGAGGAGTGTCATATGCTTTGAGTGTAACTCCTTTCAATAAATAGATAAATAGGACCATAGTACATTGATCCCTGAATAAATCGGTCTTCATTGAGTCATAATAGAGTCAACAGTAATGTCTTTCGGTGAGCATATTTCAGGAATGTCCAACGATTATAACGAGGTTTCTATTATAGGTGGGTCCCTTTCAGGGGTAGTGGCAGCATTTCTTCTTGGGAAAGCAGGCAAAAGAGTTTCTTTGATTGATCCTCAACAATTTCCAAGGAAAAAGGCCTGTGGCGAAGGGCTCTCCTCCCTGGGAGTTTCTTACCTGAAATCTATGGGTCTATGGGAGGGAGAGATTAGCAACCATGCTTATCCCTTTTACGGATATACCCTGCAGTTCTCTTCTCGAAAATCACCTATTGAGTTAACGAGGTCTCCTCTAGAGCAGCCTCAAGGATATGGAATATCTCGTATTGTACTTGATACAACGGTACACGACAGAGTGCGGGAGCTTCCTAATGTCACTCTCATGAATGATGCTGTACACCAAGTGAGCTTTGAAGGCTCTCGAGCATACATTGAGACTCAGAAGTGTGGCAAACTTAGTTCAGACCATCTCATTATTGCCTGTGGTGCTAGAAGTGTATCCAAGTTGTTCCCGGGTCTTTCAGTAAGAGACCATGCTGGTCCTCGGTTTGGAATGGCGTTTTGGTGCGAAGGGGCTTGGCGAGAGAGTCCTCCAGACACAGTACAGATCTTTAATCGTACCGAAGGGCAATACATTATTACTCCATTAGGAGAAAGCTCGGTCAATATGAGCTTACTTTTGGAAAAAAACAAAACGTGCTCTCTGAAAAAGGAAGAAGTTATCCGTCGTGCTCGAGAGATTTTACAAGAAGCTGGTTTTATCACTACTGTCGAGTCAGAAACACTAGCGGCCTCAGAGATTCATTCAGCCCGGCTACAGCATGGTAACTCCCGGGCCTATTTTATTGGTGATGCCATAGAACGTTTTGATCCTATTAGTGGAATGGGAATGGCACATGCCTTGTACTCTGCTTCTAGAGCTGTTTCAGCGATCTCTCATGGGGAACCTCCCTCACACTATATAAACGAACGAGAGGTGGGAGCATCTGTTATTCGAAAGCTTACCTCTATGTCTTATGCGCTCAATGTAAAACAAGATTGGATGCTTTATCAGCTTATACGACGTGCGCCGCAGATGGCTTTTCAGGTGATGGATATGCTGAAAGGAAAATTCCCCAAACCACAGCATCATGATTTTATTGAATTAGAAAAGGTGAGAAGTTGTACCAAAGCCTACTTCAGTTCACCTACATATGAGGAACGAGTATGAAATATTTCGATCGACTCCTACGGGTGGTCTTTTTTTCTCTTTTATCGAGCTCATGGTGTTTTGCTGAGCCAGTATTATCGACGTGGTACCTTCCTCAAGCTCTCAATGATAGGAATACCTCAATCCGTTTTGAGGTTGATTCGACCTGGCACCTGGTGCATGGAGATACCTCTGGAGTTACAGGAAAAGCAATCCTGAAGGAGGAAAGTGATCCCACAAGCGTACAAGTTTCTCTTTCTCTACCCGTTTCAAAGTTTGATACGAATAGCTCATCACGCGATGAACGAATGAACGAGGTCATGTTTTCAGATAAGTATCCATCGGTAACTTTTGTAGGAGAAAAACTTCAAAAAGGGTGCACTCCTGCTATCGTTCGCCGAGATAAGGAGTGCCGTGATGAGCTCAAAGGAACACTCACCCTACTGGCAACAACCAAAGAAGTTGTTTTGCCACTTTTGATAAAAGAGAGTGAAAATGAAGAGTTTGTCGTAGAAGGAAGCTTGTCTCTTCGGTGGGCAGAGTATGGCATTGAAGACCCATCAATTTTTATAGCGCACCTTAACCCTGTTGTTACCGTTTTTTTTAAGACCACTCTCGCTCATCGGGCGGAGAAAAAAGGATAAGGACCGTATGCCTTGTATATCTCAGGTTGCAACCTCTCTACCAGAATTTGTCGTCGGAAGGGAAGAGGTCAAGGACGTAAGCCAAAAGTGGCTCGCGCACGATAGAGTCGCTCAAGAAAAATTCTTACGTATTTGTGCACACTCAGGTGTTTCAACAAGGCGCTATGCTTTGCCACATGACAACATTCTTGGCCTTAGCGGCTTGAAACAGCGGGCTGAAGTCTTTGAACGTGAAGCAACCAAGCTCTTGGTGCGTACCCTCTCCGAAGCAATTGCTTCTTCAGGAGAAGATCCAGCTGATATTGGAGGTCTTGTTTTTACTTCATGTAGTGTACCAAGTATTCCAGCCATTGATGCAGCTGCCATTCTTCAGACGGAGTTGCCAAATACAATGAAACGCATTCCGATGTATCAACATGGGTGTGCAGGCGGCGTGATAGGCCTTTCGCTTGGTTCTCGGCTCGCTTCTTTGGGAAAACCCTATATTGTATCGTCTGTTGAGTTGTGCTCGCTCGTGTTTCAACCTGAAAATCACTGTGGTGCACACCTTGTTGGAGCAGCCATCTTTGCTGACGGTGCTGCCGCTACGGTCATATCCCCAGAGCAGGGCTCGCTTTCTTTTGTTGATACGGAGTCACACCTTCTTCCTGATTCCAGACACCTTATGGGGTATGACATCTTTGATGATGGATTTCACCTTAGGCTTGACAGGGCCCTTCCTAGTGCGCTCGTTGAAAAAGCTCCATCTGTAGTAGAATCATTTCTTAAGCGAAATGGAAAAACGAAAGAAGATATCGATTATTGGCTCTTTCATCCTGGCGGAATAAAAATCCTCCATTTTCTTCAAGAGACATTTTCCTTGCGTGACGAACAGTGCCGGTGGGCCTATGATGTGCTACGGGATCATGGGAACCTCTCGTCTGCTACCATTCTCTACGTACTCAGGGCTTTCTTTGAAGATGTTGAGCCTCAGCGTGGTGAAAGTGTTGTGATGATGGGTATTGGCCCCGGGCTTACACTGGAACTCCTCTTGCTTGAAGCTTAGTTGAATCTCTGTTGAGTTATTCGGGCTCTGCTTTTCAGTATAGAATACTGTCATTTCCTATGCTCTATTTTTCTATTGATCACAGAGGCGTACGAAGGAACACAGAGAATGAGACTTTCCCTCCTCTGTGTTCCTTCGTAGGTCTCTGCGATCAAATACAATTGATATATACTGAGTACAAATCAGAATGATTGTAGAATTAGAGAAGCCCACTCGGAAGTTTCTTCCTCATGTTCTATGGCTTTTTATTTTTCTCTCTCTTTGTTTTCTCTCCTCTGGAAAACTTCCTGAAACAAGCGGGGAAGTAGAGCTCCTTTTTCCTCAATACTCCAATACCTACGAATGGCTCCTTCAAGAGCGGCAGAACTTTGAAGATGTTTATACTGATACTATTGTTATTCAGGGTGATGTAGGTTTCGATCCTTTTCAACTTGAAGAACTCGAAGAAGAACTCCTGTCGCTCTCTGGTATACGGGCAATCGTTTTGCCTCCGCTGCAAACGGGGAAAGATCCTTTTCGTTTACGAGATCCTATACATAAGTCTCTCCGTCTCATTGTAAAAATTGAATCAGCCATTTCTCAAAGTGATCGCAAAGCGCTACACGACGAGATAGAAGGAGTCCTCGAGCGGTTTGCTGCACTCTCTCCACTGAGAGCCGGGTCATTTTATACTACGCAAGAAGTTGCAGGAGCAGTTAGCAAGGAAACCGAACGGGTTATTCCATGGATTGTTGTTGTACTATGCGTTTGTTTGCTTCTTTTTTTTCGTAGCGTATGGCTCACAATTGTTATTTTGCTCAGCACAGGACTTTCGCTGGGTACGGTTCTGTTCGGTTGCTCCGTGCTTGGTTATCCACTAGGGCCCGTATCACAATTAGCTCCACCTTTCATGCTTGCGTTAGGGTCGTCGTTTCATATCCACTTTGCATCTCGATATCTTCAATCTTCTTTGCACGAACGAGATGAGCTGCGAGGAGAGCTTCGACAAGGTATTGGGCTTGCTGCTTGTACAACGGCTTTAAGCCTTTTAAGTCTCTGTTTTCTTGATGTTGCTGACGTGACTCGATTTGCTTTCTTGGCCTCTTGTGGAGTTATTTTGTCGGCTTTTTCGTCTCTATACCTTCTTGAGCCAATTCTTCAGGGAAGGCCCCCTTTGGGAACGGTGCAGTCATTGATTCCATTTAAAAAATACTATTTTCTTTTTCAAAGAACCACTCTTGGTATCGTTCTTTTTGCAACAGTGCTTCTTGCCTTCGGTTTGTTTTCATTGGAAGTACACACCGATCCTCTACGGTTCCTGCCTAAAACAAGCACGGCACTTACAAGTATTCGACAAGTAAATAAGATCTTTCCCGGCAACCATTATCTTTCACTCCTCCTTGACTCAACGACGAGACTTTCACGAGAGAAGCTTCAAGCTCTTGAAGATACATTAAAGGGCCTACGTGGCGTAGAAAATGTTATTGGCCCAACTACGTTTGCTGAGCTATCTTCTCACAAAGGAGTATCCGATTTTCTCTCGGGATTTTCGCTTCGATCCTCTCATATACCAGAAGAATTTCTTAGTGCAGATGGCCAAAAGGGTCGTCTTTTGCTCGAGACTCACCTTGAAGGAAAGCACCTCCTCCGTCTCAGAGATGAGATAGAGAAGGCGGCCTCGAATCTCTTTTCTCCTTCCCGTGTTGAGTTTGGAGTGACATCTCTTGAGCTGATACTAGCAGAACAAACACAACATATTGTTCATGGGCTCTTACAATCATTAGCAACAACAATTACAACAGTCTTTCTCTTGTTACTCGTTCTGTTTAAGAGTTTTCGAGTTGCCTCCATAGGACTTGTCCCAAATATGATGCCCCTCCTGGGTGTTTTTGGATTACTTGGGTATTCTTCCAAAGAACTGGATTTTGGCTCTTGTCTCGTTGCTACTTCTGCTTTGGGAATTGCCGTTGATAATACCTTTCATTTTCTTCTGTGTTGGAAAGAGCAGTGTGCTTGCTTGAATCTATCTAGGGCAACAGCGAGGTCTATTGAGCTTACTGCGCGGCCTTTTCTTATCACCTCTTTCTCTCTTATTGCCGCTTTTTCTGTAATGCTTCTTGCGCGCTCAGAACCAGTCATGCACTTTGGGGTTCTGCTCTCGCTTACTCTTTTTGTTGGGCTTTTTGCGGACTTAGTGGTGCTTCCGCTTTTGCTTGGAAGAGGAGAGGTTCTTTTTACATCGCAAGGAGAATAGCCCGCACTATTCATGAGTAACGCGGATTAGGATGTCTGTAGATGATAATTCATGGCATCAACAAGGCTTGGCTGACTCCTCTGAAACGTCATACCCACCTCATCAATTTGCGCACAAGTGCTACGAACCATTTCAACGTCAATTTCTTTTCCCGTTATTTGAATACGGGCACCAATATGTTCAATAAGATAATCAGGAAGCGCGTTGCTTAAGACAGCGTAGAGTCTTTCGGGTTGATCAATATCAGAAATCTCAACGGAGTGACCTGCTAAGTCGCTACAGACCGAATCAATATCACCAGCAGATACGACAGCACCGTCTTTGAGCACAATAGCAACATCAGCAATTCTTTCAATCACATCCATACGGTGAGAAGTAACGAGAAATGACATCTTTTCTTGATGCGCTTGGAGAAGGGTTGAGAGTTCATGGGTTTTACGAACGTCGAGACCATCAAACGGTTCATCAAAGAGGAAAAATGAAGGGGTGGTAAGAAATCCAACAGCTGTTTGAACGCGCCTTCGTTCTCCTTTTGAGAGTTCACGCCCTAGTTTTTTAAGAAGTGGGCCGATCTCAAGCTCTTCTATGTATCTTGCTCCTTCTTGGAGGTAGTACTTAGCGCTGCCACATTTAATGCGAGACCACAGCGAGATGTAGCTCTCAACGGAGATGTCAGCAAAGACAGCGCCGGTTTCAGGACAAAAAGCCATATCTTGTTCAGGAATAAGTTTGCGCTGTGTCTCCGTGCAGAAAGCATCAAGCGTTCCAGAGTAGCTTGGAAGAAGGCCGAGAAGGGATTTCATCAGAGTCGATTTTCCAGCACCGTTATGGCCAATGAGCGCTACAATTGAGCCGGTAAGCTCAAGAGAATTGCACTCTAGTACACTATGGCCCTCATATCCTGTTTTAAACGACTTTGCGCGAATCTCAATTCGCTTGAGGTGAGCTTGCGTCATTTACAGCGCCTCCAAATGAGCAGCGAACCACTGGGAGTTTTGTCGTAACAACTTCATGGCAATCAGTATTGTCAGCACAGAGTGAAAGAAGAGCACTGAAAGTGGAGGGGGAAAGAGAGGAGCGATCAAAATGGGACCACTCCCAATCACGGGTAACGCACTGAGAAGAGTACGAAAGAGAGCCATACTCTCAAGAGGAATAAAAAAACTAATGGCCCAAAAGAGAAGTCCTGCAAAAGAGAGGAAGAGGGGGACATAACGGTAGAGGAAGCTAAAAAATTGATGACGGTGTTTCAAGTCGGCAATAGAGGCCACAATGCTAGCCAGACCAAAGCTCACCAAGAGGGAGGTGAGCCAGAGGGCAAAAAAGGAAAGGTCGTAGGAGAAGAGCTCATAAAACGCCTCTTTTTCCTCAGACAATGTAAATGCAACAAGAAGCATCGGAAGGGATGCGAGTAAAAAAGCAAGAACACGAAAGAGTGTCAGCAGCCAGAGAGCGCCGTAGAATTCACGCTTGCCAATCGCTGCAACCATGGGCAGGAGTGCACCACTTTTTGAGAAGTAGTCGAGAATTTTTCGGTGTGCCTTTACTGCAAGCCATAGAGCTATCACAACAAGGGAGGCGATACTCAGCAGGAGAGCAAATGAGCGTAAAATACCAGTAATTTTGATAGGTTTTGAGTACCCAGGAGCAAAGAAGAGGTAGTCGCCAAAGTGGTTTTGAATCTCATCCAGGCTTTGAGCAATAGTAATATAGTGTTCTGTTACATCCTCTTGGAAATGAAGCAGGCTAAGTACGAGACCACCTTGTACGCTCCTAAAGTGAGTCACAACTTGCTCGCGTTGTCCGTGCTCTATGACAATATCAGGCACACAGTCTTTGACACAGACATGGAGCCTTTCAGAAATTCCATCAATTAGTTTTGAGTATGAGGTGACATCAAAATCTTGGGGATTTGGTACGTGAAGAGCGATATCAAGCCTATCAGGTGCGCAGTCTGGTGACGGGGGCACCTCTTGTCCGTCTTGTTTCATCCAACGGCAGACTTTTAGAGGAGCAAGGTCTTCCATCGAACCAAAGAGAAGGAACTTTGTAGGATTATTTTTCTTTGCAGTCTCAATTCGGGTAGAAAGCGTTTTTGCGTCGCGATCTGTAGTCGATATATAGAGGAGCGTGACGTAGAGCTGCACCGAAACTAAGACGATACTTAGGAGAAGAGGGAAGAAGAAGAGAGAGAGAAAGAGCCTCGGTATACGGATATAGGATAGGGCAAGTGAAAGTGCGCGAAACCTTGGCATGAGGGCTACTTAAGAACCTAAGAAAAAACTCTTTGTCCCTGTTATGTGCTTTAAATTACACGGTGTTTCCTATTGATTAGTCGTCATAGTCCCCAGAGTCACCAAAGTGCAGGTGCTTTATCGACTCGCCGGAGTCCCTTAAGTCTTCTAGGGCTGCAAGGCCGATATCAAAGTGTGATTGTAGGAATTTTTTCGATACCTTTGCGTCGCTCTCTGAAGTTTTTACCCCCTCAGGGGTCATGGGCGTGTCTGAAACAAGAAGAAGGGCACCACGTGGAATTTCATTTACAAAACCAGCGACAAAAATTGTTGCTGTTTCCATATCAATTGCCATTGCTCGTGTAGAGCGGAGGTACTTACGGAAGTCCTCGTCATGCTCCCATACCCGTCGGTTTGTGGTGTACACAGAGCCGGTCCAATAGTCGAGAGCGTGATCTACGATCGCAGATGAGAGTGCTCGTTGAAATTGAAAAGAGGGAAGTGCTGGAACTTCTACTGGAAGGTAGTCATTGCTTGTTCCTTCTCCTCGGATAGCAGCAATGGGTAAGATGAGATCTCCCACCTGGGTTTTCTTTTTTAGTCCACCACATTTACCGAGAAAAAGAACTGCTTTGGGAGAGATGGCAGAGAGCAGATCCATCATGGTGGCAGCCATAGCACTACCCATACCGAAATTGATGATGCTGATGTTGTTCGCTGTTACCACCTGCATAGGCTTGCCTTCGGCAGGAGGAGCACAGCCAAAACGCTCAGCAAAGATATCAAGATATTGCCGGAAGTTAACAAGGAGAATGTATTCACCAAAGTCACCAAGCTCTACGCCTGTGTATCTTGGGAGCCAGTCTGAAACGATCTCTTCTTTTGTTTTGATAATAAGCCTCCGTCTTTGAGTAGTATATACTCAGTGACCACAGGTTTGTCGAAGAAAAACTCACTGAGTATATCAGCTGCGTAGCAGCTGCGAGGCGTCCTCGGGGACGCCGCACGGGAAATATGATGCGCGAGCATCGTATTTCCCTGGGGAAGACAAATATACCCCGTGTAGAAATACGCGTGAAAGCGATCAGCTTTCACACCACGAGGAGTAGCAAAGAACCCCAGAGAGTATGACAAACCTGAGTTCACGGGGTATATTCCCCGCACTTGAAAATACCGGTTCGAAGCTCTGCAACACTATCAAGCGCGCCGTGGAAAGGGCCTGATCGGCCCTTACTGATTACGCGGGGAGTATTTGTCTTCCCTCCGGGGGATACTGAACGCATATCAAAATGCGAGCATTTTGATATGCGTTCAGTATATTTGGAGATTATAACTCTTCAAAGCTTCTTCCATCACTAAGAAAAGTGAGAAAAGAAACAAGTGTGTCTTTTAGCTTTGTACAAGCAGCAGAATAGTTCTGAATAAATTCATCGTGATTTTCAGGGGAATCCGCAAAGTCTGTTATGGCTTTTATTGCAAGAAATGCCGTTTGGTTTCTCTGGGCTACTCGTGCAATAGCAGCAGCCTCCATCTCTTTTACATGGGCATTAAGCTCAGAGATAACATCTAAGTCCATTTCGGTAGCATCAAGGGAGTTTCCCGTCGTGATAATGCCTGTTTTAGCCTGGAGTAGATTGGGAAGGTGATTGAGTGTCAGAACAGGAAAACGCCCTTGCCCGTAAGTATCAAATCCAGGAATGGCAATCCTGTGATCGTGCCTTACAACGTGTTCTTGGCTGAGAAAAATATCGGCTATCTTTGTCCCGTGGTGAACAAAGCCACCAGCAGTGCCGGCGCTAACTACTAAATGAGGCTGATAAGCTTCAATAAGGCAGTGAGCAGCAAGAGCTGCGGATTCAGTGCCAATATTATCAACGTTGTGGTGGGGGTCTTGGCCATTAAGAGCAACAGTAACCTTTAGTTTTTTAAGGGTCCCTTCAAAATATCGGATGCCGTATTGAGAGCCTGGTTTATTGGTTTGCTCAGCGAGTGAAAGAGTTTCGAGGAGTGGCCTTGCTTCTCCCTCCATGGCAAAGAGAAGAGCAATATGTTGTATAGGACCTGAAAAACTACCCATTTCTATCAGCGTGGTAAGAGAAGCTATCTCCCTCAATAAACTCTACGATGAGCTTTGTTGAACCATTAGAGCGACGCTTAATAGTAAAGCCTGCCATGCCACCTGAAAAGGAAACTCTGAAAAATGTTGGATCTTGCCCCCTATCTTCCTCAATGGCCAAGTCGGTCCCGTAAAGAAAAGTGTCTTCACCGGTTTGCTCAAGAAGTATCGCGCAGATTTCATCAGCGGCGGACTCAAGAAGATAAGAGTATTGATCGTCAGTAAACTGAAAGGGGCGTCTTCGAATTGCTGTAAGCCTATCGTCGAGTGCTTCAGGAGAATAAAAGACCGTTGTTGCGTACTGAATGCCATCAAGTGGCGGTACATACGAGGTATCTTCGGTAACTGAAAGTGCAAAAAAAACAACACCTTCAGGACACACTTCGATAGAGTCTTCCTCGCATATAGCATAAAATCCATCAGGGGTTTTTGCCTCAAAGAGGGCTACCTCAGTTGTTGCCCCACGATTGGTGTCTATTCGCTTGGTTGCGATGAGCAGCGGTGGGGTGTTGAGCTCTCCTGCTTGAGAAAGCTTCCGGCCTTCTACAAAGAGTCTTGATACTGAGTCAACGAGGGGGCGAGAAAACGAAACGACCCGAAGGTCCGTAACGGATCCACGCTTTCCTGCAAGGTGAGCGCACCATGCTCCAAACCCCTGAAAAACTCCTTCATAGGGATATCTTAGGTTAGGTTCAGATGTTTTTGCAGAAATCTCCGAAAAAGCTTTTTCGGCTTCAGGGGAGAAGGTGTGAGCAGCATTGGCCTCTGGATGTTTTGGGCGATGCTGGTCTTCGGGGTTATTTACTGGTTCCATCAAACTACTACTGAACTACTATTGCGCTACCAAATGGAGTAGGGAGCAGTATACGGGAGATCTTGTGGCTATAAAAGTGTTTTAGGCGGCTTTTGAACGATTTAAGTCAGCGGGCCGAAGGTCCGCTGACTTTGTAGTTATCTTTCAACAAAACTCAAAACTCACGTAATATTTTCCTATAAAAATCGATTAAGAGGTAGAAATCATTTTTATTAAGAAATAACGAATAGTATGGATAACCATCTACTGCAGAAAGAAATCTCAGGAAAGATTTATCTTATACGTGGAATGCGGGTAATGCTGGATTCAGATCTCTCTGAGCTTTACTCTGTCGATACTGGGCAACTCAATAGAGCTGTAAAGCGGAATGCCGAGAGATTTCCCGGTGATTTTATGTTTCAGCTGTCTGATCAGGAGTTTACGAACTTGAAATGCCAATCTGGCATTTCAAGTTCTTGGGGAGGCCGTAGAACTCCACCTTATGCTTTTACGGAACAAGGTGTAGCTATGTTATCGAGCGTACTTAGAAGTAAGAAAGCTGCGCTGGTAAATGTTCAGATTATGAGAGCATTTGTTCAAATGCGCGAATTCATCAGTGCTCATGCTGAGCTATCGCAAAAAATCCAACAACTTGAGTATCGCCTTAGTAAACACGATGATGAAATAGCCGGTCTCTTTGAAGCTATTAAGCAACTGATGATGCCAGTCAGTAAAAAGAAAAAAATGAAAATAGGATTTGGGGACTGAAAGATAACGTTGTAAGTGAGGGGGCGAAAACCGAAGGTTTGAGCTCCTGATCTTCCCCCCAATCTGCGTACACCTCACGCTGCCCTCAAATGGTACTCCACCGGGGTAGTGTAATTCAAGCTCGAGTGAATTCGTTTGTGATTAT
>JAUIBK010000019.1 GCA_030428205.1 bacterium | reverse complement strand
GATAAAATCTATTATGATAATTAATATAATCGATTTTACATATTAATAAGCTCTCAGTAAAGTAATACTATAGATACAAGGACAGGCCTAAACGTTTTTAATTGAGGACTTATGACATGACTACCAACCAAGTAATTGAAAAACTCAATCACGCACTGAACCGAGAAGTTTCCACGTTTCTAAGATATATGTTGCAGGCTTCTCAGATCAAAGGCTCTCAGTGGGAGGCGGTGCGTCAAATGTACATGGAAGAGGTGACCGATGAAGTTGGGCATGCTCAGTACTTGGCCAATAAAATTTCAATGTTAGGAGGAACGCCAATCCTTCATCCAGATCTCACACCACCTCCAAGTGATGTTCCTTCGATGCTTAAAAATGATATCGAGCAGGAGAAGGTTGATGTGCAAGGATACTTAGAGCTTGCTGATGCAGCAGAGCAAGCTGGGCTTATTGATCTTAAAATGAAGATGGAAGAGCAAGCGGCTGATGAGGCTCACCACGCTGAAGAAATGACTCGTTTGCTCGGGGCATAAATTGTGAGGAAGGATTGACTCCTGTGAGATGAATGATCCCACAGAGTCAATGCTTTCTTCGGTGAACCGCTCCTCATACTTCTCCGTCTTGAGGTCGAGGAGGTTCCCCTGGAGCAATAAGCTGGCGAGCAACAGGCGTCTGTGTCATGGCACTCGCCAGCTGGCCTATTGAAGTACGCTTGGTAAGCTTATGAAGTTCCTAGGTCACATGACTCTTGGGAGAGAGGTAAGCTTTGAGCTCCGAGAATGCCTAGCTCATATTGCCCGTTTGCCTCTTTTCGTATCTTTCGAGCTTTTTGCTTACGGTTATACTTTCGCCGTAGTTTCTTTACGAGCCTATCGAGGTTTTCTTTGAGTGTATCAAGCGCACCTGTATAGCTTTCTATCACAGGTAAGTTGTCGCTCTGTGTGCAAAGAATGGTGTTCGAACAGTTCGACTGTTGAACTTGCTCGAGTGTCCAGATGGAGGACCAAGCAACAGAAGCGGCTTCGTTGGCGATTGTGTTGTACTTCTTGAAGCCATTTTTTCTGCCACTCACTCTTCTGAGTGTTTTTACCGTTTGATATGTTAGGTCCTTTATGTTTTGCGCGACTCCATCGAGCTCGAATTGCTCGGATGTAATATCGAGAGTTTCACACTCGATACAACTTGAACCATTTCCACCACACACACCACACTCGTCGTATTCTGCGGTACCATGAACCTCACCAGCGCAATCGGTGCATGATGAGTTATCGCCACCACATACGCCACAGTCGTCGTATTCAGCAGACCCGCCAAGTTCGTCATTACAGTCATAGTGGCATTCGCCTACTGTGATAGGAACTTCGCATACTACTTTGAGATCATGTGAAAACGCGATAGCAATGAGACGGATATAAGCGCTTCCAATAGAAACTCCATCGACCTGGGTTGCTATGGTGAGGGTTGGCTGGGGCTCTCCCTGATATTCAAGGACTGGTAGGGTTTCTCCGTTAGGCCCCGGGGCATCTGTTCGCCACGTAAGAAGGAGATCGGGGCATAGCTCAGCGCTAGGAGTTCCGTATTCATCGCTACACGTTGTGGTCGTAGCATCGAGTTGCAGGGTCGCAGTGCCTTGGCCGCACTCGAGATGTTGAGGAGTAACAGATATTCCACAGCTGAGATCCACTCGCGGAGGTTCTTGACCTTCTCCTGCGAAGCTTGAAACCGGAGCAAGAGTGAAAGAGAGAGAAAGAAGTGAAAGGATGAGATTATTATACGTCATAGTGATTCTCCATATGAGAACCCTATAACCCTAAAAGCATCAACAAGAGCCCAAATTTATTCCCCATCGATTTTGTGCAAACCCACCTATACTTATGTCACGTGAGTCCCTTTATGTGCTTCTGGGTGCGCAAAAAATACGAAAATTTCCTATTGGTTAGGTTCTGAGAGTGTAATGAGTTTGGAGCCAGCGGTGGGTGAGGGGGTGGTTGTGGCTGTTACAATATGAAGGTTTTGCTCTTTGTCGACATAAAACAGTGGGTAGGTGCCTTCGCCATGAAAACTTAGGAAATCCTCGTAGGTGAACTCTTCGGTAATGTTTGTAGTTTTCACATCCCAACCAAGTGAGTAAAGAGTTTCTATTTTCTCGTATGTGAGTGATTCATGAAAGAGCGCACGTCCTTGGAGCTCTTCAGAGAGGGATTGAGCACGTACGATCTCTAAGTCTCTTTCGGGTTCTGCAAGTTGGTACACCTCTTGTTCTCCAAACACATCCGAATACCGAATAGCAGCAAGAGCGTTAGCTTCATGGTTGCGGGTAACGGCAAAGAGTTTTCCAACGCCATCTAAGTTCAAGCCCTCAATAATCTGATCAGAGACAGCACTTCCAAGTGTTGCAGGCAGCCCATCAAGCCAAGCGGTGGTAACTTGGTGTGGGTTCGTGTCGATTAAGTGGGCCGTAAATCCGAGATCTTCGAGGGCATGAGCAAGTGCTCGAGAGAATGGGTTTACTCCGACAAAGAGAATTCCTTGAGGTTTTTTCTGCCGTAGGTGTAAGAGAGAAGCGAGTGG
Source organism: bacterium (assembly GCA_030428205.1). Taxonomy (GTDB): domain Bacteria; phylum Bdellovibrionota_C; class UBA2361; order UBA2361; family RFPC01; genus JAUIBK01. Next base: position 67,839 of record JAUIBK010000019.1, on the reverse strand, counting down.
TGATGAGAAGAGGCCGTAGAATGTGACTGTTCCAACAATCACAAGGAAAGTGAATGAGATCAGTAAACCGCCATCCTCAACGCCAGCAGCTTGTAGCTCTAACGCAAAGAGAGAAGCTACGGCCGCAGCGACAATTCCTCGTGGCGAGAGAAACGCCATAAAGAGTTTCTGTTTAAAATTGAGCGATGAAAAGAACGTCGAGATGAAAACTCCAGCTGGGCGTATGACAAAGATCAGTAAGCCGAGAAACGAGAGGCTCTCTGTAATAGGGAGTTCTTGCCAGTCTTCTGGAGTGATTCGCGCAGCGAGGAGAATAAAAAGAGTCGAGATGAGAAAAACAACGAGATTCTCCTTAAATTCAAGGATTTTTCTGACGTTGAGTGATTTTGTATTCGCTAAAATAAGCCCCATCACTGTCACACCGAGAAGCCCGGCTTCCTTTTGAAATGCGTTTGAGGCGATAAAGCAGAGGAGCACCAACATGACGGTAAATGAGTTGTTGAGACTCTCTGGAACAAGGTGCTTTTGGATAAAGAAAGAAAGGACTTTTGCGCAGAAGTAACCAATGAGTCCACCTGCGACAAGGGTTTTGAGGACTGCGAGCACAACGAGCGTCCAATGTGAATCAGCAAAGCCCTCCCAAATAATTTCAAAAACAAAAACGGCAAGGAGTGCTCCAACTGGATCAATAAGAATACCTTCCCACTTTAGAATATTACCGAGTGGGGGAGTGGGGCGAATGTGGCGCAAGAGTGGGGTAACAACTGTTGGTCCAGAGACGGTAAGAATAGCCCCAAGGAGCAAGGAGAGTTCCCAACTTAATGAAAAAATGTTGTAGGCAGCAAACGTTGTTAGTACCCAAGTGACAAGACATCCAACGCTAATAAGACTGATAACAGTTGCTTGATTTTTAAAATTACCGAGCCTGAGACTTAGGCCCCCCTCAAAAAGTATGATAGCGACAGAGACGGAGACAAGAGGAAAGAAGAGAGTTCCAAGCAGTGCATCGGGATCGATAAAATCTAAACCGGATGCTCCAACACAAAAGCCAGTCAGAAGGAGGAGAAGGATTGAGGGGAGGTTGAGTCTCCAAGCAAGCCACTGGCTCATTGCACCGAGAATAAAAATTGAGGCGAGCTGGATGAGAATTACTTCGTTCAAGTCATATTCCTACAGGGAAGGGCCAACAGGCGTGTATAAGGCTTTTTACCATAGAATGTACAAACGAAAAACATATTGGACGACTCAAACGGGTCATGAGACACTGTCTTTCGTTCGTTTTCATAAACACTTGGCACAATTTTTTGGGGAGAGCCAGAATGCCCCTCGAGAGAGAGGATATCGCTCTACTACAGCTCATTGAGGTGCTCTCGAGGGACGAGGCAAGAGTCTGGTATATTGAAGCGTAAGTACTTAGAGGAGAGGGAGGTATGAACCTGCACATCATGTTGATAGTTGTCTGTTTGTTGACAGGGTGTGTGAGCACAGCTCATGCGCCAAGAGTAACGCTTCATGCCACTGAAGAGGCCGCTTGGAAGATGGTTGATGAAGGTGCCCTCCTTGTCGATGTTCGGACGGAAAGAGAGTATAAACGTGCCCATTTAGAAGGGGCTTTACACATACCTTTTGATTCGCTTGATGATAAATTACGTGATTTTTCGTATCCAAAGACGACATCGATTGTTGTTTACTCTCAAGAAGAGCACCAAGCAGCCCAGGCGCAGGATATATTCAAGAAACATGGATTCTCCGAGGTAGTAAGTGGTGGTTCGTATATGGATCTTCTCGTAGCTAAGGATATGCGTGATTAGCTGTTTGTTTTGTGCTGGTTGGCAAGCTCCCTGGAGATGGGCCATGAAAAGGCCGTAAGTGCCTAGATTGACTAGCACGTGATCTATTCTCATTACTCTTGTTCATCCCTCAATAAAATAGCCTGCCATTCTGAAGAGTTAAGCTGAATATGCCGATACACTACGGGGAATATAAATGTGGGAGTATCGCCCGATGCCAGTATCAGAGGCAGTGTCGCAAGCAATATCCGTTTCAAACAAACGTCTCAACCGTACTCTCGAGTACGTTTCAAAGTTGTGGATTCCGTTAAACAAGAAAACGCTTTCAACTATTCGCGAGGGGCTCTCAAACGGAAAGTATGATGAAGATCGTAAGGCTCTCATGAATGAGCTTAAGTCAGATCTTTCGCTCTATACATGGTGTCTGCGGAGGTTGTGTGAGATTGCCGATGTGCCTGAGGGGCAAGAAAATAATTTTGATCCTCTCCGAGCCTTTGAACAGATAGAGATAGATCAGCTTGAGGAGCTCTTAGAAGTTGAGCCACATGAAATTAGTCAGCATTCGTTAGAGTCGAGTAATGAAGAACAGGTAAAGCTGCTTCAGGAAGCTATCCTAGGTGCCACAACGGCTGAGACCCTTGCGGAAAAACAAGAGGGAGACTCGAGAGCTTATGGTGCAACGCTACTCCGACAACTGGGATTGACGCTTATTGCTTGGAATTATCCGAGTGTATTTAGCGAAGTGATGCAGAAGGTCAAGAAAGGAGCTGACCTTGACACAGAGATGACCATGAAGCTTGGTTTTTCCCCGGCGTTGCTAGCAACGAACGTAGTCCGATCGTGGGGGGTTTCTCAACAGAAGTGTTACTCCCTTGGCCTCGATCTTGAGCGAAAAGACCCACGGCAACCGGCTCCTCCACAGGGACAGCAAGAGAAGTTTCTCTGGGAAGTGTGTGAGTTCGGAGAGCGACTCGCACGAGCGAGCAACCCTGAAACGTACCCTCGTGCTGCCGGCGACTGGGACAAGGTGGAGTTAAAAGTTACCCAAGTACTTGGGAAAAATGGCATGACAAAAATCCGTAACCGTTTTGAGCGCTACTGTGCTCATTACGTAAAGGCCTTACCGAATATGCTTTTTGGGACGGGGACATTATTTGATAAAGGCCGCTATCCGGACTTAGTGAAAAAGAAAATTCACCGACCAGAGAATCACTTTGTAGAAAAGTGCCGTGCTGATCTTCGCCTAGAGATTAAACATCTCTATGAAGAGATTGACGAAGCCTCAGGAGTAGACCAATCACTTGTCCGTTCTCTCGTGCATGACGTTATCCCGTTTGCTGGTTTTGCAGGTGGGCGTATTTATACGCTTGATCCCACTCTCGGAAAACTCTTTCCACAGCTCCAATTTGGAGAGGTGCGTTGTCTCAAAGGTGGGGCTGTGGATTATACAATAAAGCTAGAGTTTGCAGGGCTTATCGCAAAAGCGTATCAGGCCACCGATCCTCTCCTCAAACTCGAAGACGATTCGGAGTATGGAAGAATTTTGCAAATCGCTGGCCCTGTAGGAAAACTGCGTCGCCTTGGAGTGCTCTACCTTGAGCGACGATACAACCCTGCAGAAGATGAACAGTCACAACTTGTCACGCACTTTCAGGCGATTGCTGGGGCGTTGACCGATATTTTACTCGTCTAATCTTGGGTTCCCATTCGCGTTGCTTTATGAAGTAACGGCACTGACCACATGATAGCTCTCAGACAAGGTGCTTAGTGGATGCTCGTAGAAGGCGTGAAGAGAAACCGGGTGTAACTGAGCGCTCTTCTTTTTCGCTACCTTTGGAATAGGAAAGAGCACAACATGTCCTCCAATTCCTGCGGAATGAAACAAGCAGTACTCGAGGATACTCTCTTGAGGGATCGCCGTTACACCGTCATGACATCGTATGTCGAGGCGTTTGATAACATCAGAGAGCCCCTCCTGGTCAAGGTAATACTCTGTCTGCTCACTGTTTAATCCAGTGACATACGATGAAAATGGCCGAAGACCTGGAAACCACCTCGAGACGCTTTTCAACGAGAGTTCGTGTTCTACATATTCTTGCAAGCTTGTTTTTATCTGGCACCGTAGAGAAGCTTTTTTAAGATTCGGACGGTAGAACATCACAGCTCGGTTATCACTCAGAGCATCGAGCACCGTCTCTTCGAGTGTCTCTCGATGAGACACTGTAGACGAGCTAACTGACTCATATGACGGTATTTCTGAATACTTAAAGTGACTTTCGAACATTACATATCTCCTTTCAATTGCCCCTATGACCCTTTATCGAGCGAGGGAGGAGAAAGTTTCCTCGTACTTGAGATTTTTAAAGCGAGCTATAACGTGAAATGGGCGTGTCGCAATCCCTATGAGGGCCATTTTGAAGAACTTGTCCTTGGATAGGGTTAATTGCGATTACGCAAACAGCCTGATAAGGCACTTCTTGATAGTGAAACGGAGCCCTTCCTCTGTGCGGTTCTTTGTTGTTAAAGTCTTCGCATCGATTAGAGGTTTTCATGGATGCAGGGAATGAAATGTGCCTCTATTTACTTCGAATGAGCAGTGAGGCTCTGTTCTGTTTTTTGTTAGTTTTATAGGGTATTGTCTTGGTCTGCCAGTCGCGTCTATTTTGTGTCAGATGACCTACTTCTCTCATGAACATGATAGAATTCGAGAAGCCTATAAGGCTCGTGATTCTTCTGTCGCGTTAGTTCATAAATACTCTTCAGCTCGAAAGGATGTAGTAGCTCGATGGAAAGAAATCGATACTATTGTCATGGAGAAACTCAAGAAGCATTTCACCCTTCCGTTAAGTGACTTACGCCTTTTAGAGGTAGGGTGTGGCTCTGGAGCTGTAATACGAAAATTTGAAGAATACGGATTTCATAAGAAGAATCTCTATGGCCTTGATTTGAGCACTGAGAGATTGCAGCGAGCTCGATCGTCTTTGAAGGAAGTTAATTTTTTGTGTGGCACGGCAGGGCTCTTGCCATTTAGTGATGATTCTTTTGATGTATGTTCTGTTTTCACTCTTTTTAGCTCTATTTTAGATTCACAGCTTCAACGAGAAGCAGCTCAGGAATTAATGAGAGTGCTTCGGCCTGGAGGAGTGCTCATTTATTATGATTTTATATGGAACCCCGTAAATAGAAATACTCGAGGTGTTTCTTTCAGAGAGTTGGTCCGCCTGTTTGCAGGGCGCAGAGTTTTTGCAAGAAAAGTAAGCCTCGCCCCACCTTTAGCCCGGCTGCTTTCCCCTTTACCTACTTTTTTAAGCAACCTATTTTGTAGGTTTTCCTTCTTAAAAACACATTATATTGCATTTATTGATTTGGATTCCCGCTAGATCATCATCAAGATGGCTTCTCTACGTATGCCTCCTTCAAATGAAAATGCCTGACTTCAACAAGCATAGGCACTTCTTGTGGAAAGGCCCTGATCACGTCTTATCGCTATCTGGTGGGAGGTATGTTTTGTCCTTCTGGGGGATACATCCTGCCATCGGTGCTCATTGAACCGGGAATTGTAAGTGTGGGGAATATAGAAGATGAGTTCAATGATGAGCACTGAAGAAATTCTTAGGTTTGCTATCATTTTGAGAGATAGTTCTGAGGAGTAGAAACGCTACTGGTAGGTGGGCGAATCCCCAAGCTAAGAGAGTCGTTTGGAATGGAGTGGATATGGATGAAGCTAGGGGAAAAACAGAGATCGTAAGTAGAAAGAGAAAGCTATTATAGTATAGCTCTAGGCGCTGTTGATTGAGGGTGTAGACAGTAGGTAAAAATGTTCTTAGGAAGAGTTTGCAAATTAACCAAGGAATCATCGCTATAACAATGCTACTCGAATGTATCCATCCAGCCCCAAGCAGAAGTGATATGATGGGTTTGGTAAAAAGGTAAAAGCTCATCACAGTAGCGAAAGCAATGAAGGAAAAAGTCCGTAAGGTTGTAAGTAGAATTTGTCGAGCGTTTTGAGCTTGTTCGTTTCGAACAGCTTCTGAAATTGATCTGTAGAATACATCGCCGATAGAAACTCCTATAAGGATAATAAACCCAGAGAGGAGTCGATAAAGTATGGCGAATGTCCCTGCAGTGCTTAAGCCGTAGAATGAGGCGATGAGAGGAATGGGGAGTTCGTTGCATCCGAGGTGAAATAGTTGCGCCGGAAAACTATAGAGCGGAAAGTTCTTGTATCTTCGAATGAGCCCGGGAATCTTTGAAAGGGGGTTGAAAGGGTGGTGAGGGAGTACTTTTTGTACTAAGAGGTAAAGGTAAAGAGCTGCAGTCACTCCCCAACTTATGCATTCTCCCCAAAAAAGAGACTCCCACGTACTTGACCAATATCCGAGCGACACTTGGATTATTGCTCGGAGAGCTCCTCTAAGGATATGAGCCTTTGCAACAGAAGTGTAGAATTTGTTTCTGATAAGTACGAAATGAAGTGTTTGCGAAATACCGAGTGTGAAAATAAAGAAGAAGATTTGTGGAATCGTATAGAGAGAAATCGCTGCATTGGGGAATGGAAGTGTCTCAAAGAATATTAATCCTGAGATCAAGATGCAGAAGAGAAGGGAGAATAGTGCTGTTAGGATAAAACATAGAATTGTTAGGGGGTTTTGGTCGCCGTCGTCACAAGTTATAAGAGCCAGGTTAAATCTGAGCGATTGAAACGGAGAGAAAAGGCTCCCTATTGATAAGATAATGGCGTAGATTCCGAATTGTTCTTCTGGATATATCCTAGCGATAAGGATGAGTGAAAAGAGGGAGATGGTTTGATGGACACCGAATCCTAGCCCTAGGATGAGAGAGGGGGTCTCTTTAGTTTTTGAAAACAGCGATGAAAGAAGGGTGCTCAAAGACGGTCCCCTTGGTAAGGTTGTTACATCAAGCTTTTTTAGTGCTTTCAGGCCAGTGTGCTGTATTTCCGGAGACTTTGAAAAGTGGTTAATCTTAGTCTAGTCGAGTTTAAAGGATTTTTACTTTGAAAGTTGTCCAATATCGGCTCGTATTGTTGCTTGCTCTTTGCTTTTTTCTCACAGTTATTCTTCAAGCCTGGGTTGGTGGGGTGACGATTTATCGTGGAAAAGATTCAGAAAGACTGTTATTGCACTCTGCGATTCTAGCAGGTACGCCTCCTGAAGGACGTACGTGGGAAGATCTCGGCGCTGTCGGAACTCAGTTACGAGTCTTTACTGTTTTTTTTGCGGAGAGTCTCTCGAAAATCTTGGACTTTCCCGTTCTTCAAGTCTACCTGTGTTTAGATACGCTCTGTCTCTTTATGGTTTTATTAGGTTTTTTTGCTTATTTGCGTTATTGGTTCTCGATTGAGTATGCCCTTATTGGACTATTGTTTTTCTCCGTCGTTTCTATCTTAAGCTATCATTTCTTTTACTTTCACCCTTGGGATCGGGTTTCCCAGCTTTGCTGGCTTGGATTATTGTTTCTCTTAAGATCGGAGCGATACTTCACTTTGGCTGTTCTCTTGGTGTTTACCATTTTTGTCAAGCACGACACTCTGCCTTTTCCACTTCTTATGTTTTTCGTAACTTTCCGACGAGCGGCTTGGAAGACCTCTCTTTTCCGCTCTTTTGTGTTTGCTGTTCTTGTCTATGCAGCCTATCAAGTTCTGTTGTTGTGTTTTTACGAAGTCTCGGCATCTTCGCCCCTTGTGAATACTGACAAGCTATTTTCTGTATGGAAGATCAACCTCTATCATTTTAAGCAACTGTGGATTGCTTATCCCCCGTTTCTCCTTTTTGGATTGGTAGGTTTCTTAGCATTTCCTCAGTTATTCTCACGAGATCGTTTTCTTCGGGGAACTCTCTTCTATGGTATTCTTATCCTAGGTCCTTATTTGTGTTATTCCTACTTTCGCGAAGTGAGGGCTTATTTTTATGTGACTTTCCTATTTTTGCCTCCCGCGCTACATTCTTTAAGGGAGCTTCTTTCTAATTCGCAAGCTCATAATTCCGTAAGAGCAAGTGAGGATGTGCGGTAATTTTTCCTAGAGCTCTTTGTGTCCTAGAAGTTGTCTTTGTTTGATAGATCAATGAAGTTTCTTATCTATTCACATTATTATGCTCCTGAAATAGGAGCGCCTCAGATTCGTCTTCATAGTATAGCAAAAGAGTTGCTCGCGAAGGGGCATGAAGTTCGAGTTGTTACGACTTTTCCGAATTACCCCACGGGAAAAATTTTTCCACAGTACCGAAGGGGCTTCAGTCACTATGAAGAGATAGACTCCGTGCCTATATATCGATACTGGCTCTTTCCTGTGCAGCGGGCATCGTTGTATAGGCTACTTTGCTATTTATCATTTCAGTTGACGTCTTTCTTTCCACTTCTCTTTCAAGTGCTAAGGTTTCAACCTGATTACCTTCTTGTTGAATCTCCTCCCGTGTTTCTTGGGCTGTCTACTGCGATTCTTCGTTTTATTCTCCGAGTTAAAGTTATTTTCAATGTTGCTGATCTTTGGCCAGACTTCTGTGTTGAGATGGGGGTCATGAGAGAGGGAAGTGTAATGCATAGGATCGGTCTTTTTATCGAAAACATAGCATATTCAAATGCTGATTTTGTTTCTGCTGTCATACCCTCCACAAAAAAAAATCTTCTTACGAAGGGAGTGCCGCCCCATAAGTTACTCGAGTTACGAAATGGAGCAGATTTAGAATTCTTTCGTCCAGGGGAGATCTGCTCATCACATGAAACTATTCTTCAGCTTAGTGTCCTTTCGAAGACTCAAAAAATTGTTCTTTATGCTGGGAATCATGGTAAGGCTCAAAATCTTTCTTTAGCATTAGAGTCAGCCGAGGTTCTTTCTGATCGAAGTGATATTGCTTTTGTTTTTATAGGTGATGGAAGTGAGAAGCAGATGCTTGTTGAGCTAGCAGAAAGGAAAGGGTTATCGTCTGTTCATTTTTTTGCTCCAATTCCTCCGAGAGATATTGCAGATGCTTTTAGGCTTTGTACTCTCTCGCTCAGTATCATTACTATTTCTGCGTTAGCATCGAAGCTTTTTCCTGCGATGTCGTCTGCGAAGCCAGTAATTTATGTTGGCCCTGGAGAAGGCGCGGAGCTTGTTCGTGAGACTGGGTGTGGAGTAGCTTTGGAAAGCTGTCCTCCTCATGAATTAGCAGAAGCGATAGTTTCAGTTGTTGATGCTCCAGATGATGCTATATTAATGGGTGAAAGAGGAAGGGAGGCAATACGCTTGCGGTTCTCCTGGGGGGAGCTCGTGAAAAGTTGGCTTTCTCAGTTGGAGCCAGGTTTTCGATAGGTGAACTGATTATACTTTAGTTGGTATTTTATATGTCCCTGAAGGAACAACGGATAGCTTTTCATGAACCTCAGTTTTCTAAAGAAGAAGAAAAGGAGCTGCTCGAAGTCCTGAGAAGTGGATGGGTAACGAGTGGCCCAAAAGTGAGTGATTTTGAGTCTTCGTTCAAGGATTTTACGAAAGGATTACATGCTGTTGCTTTTAACTCTTGTACTGCATCCATGCATGTTGCTCTTGCCTCTTGGGGGATTGGTCCTGGCGATGAGGTCGTTACAACCCCTTTAACTTTTTGTGCCACGATTGAAGCTATAGAGTACGTGGGAGCAACTCCAGTATTGGCTGATATTGATTGCAATGATGGCAATCTGTCCATTGATGAGGTTGCTATGTGTATTAATCCTCGTACTCGAGTCTTGCTCCCCGTGCATTATTCAGGGTTTCCTTGTGAATTACAGGAAATTAACATTCTTGCTCAAGAACACGATCTGAAAGTTCTTGAAGATGCCGCTTTGGCGGTAGGATCTATGTACTATAATAAACCTATAGGATCTCATTCAGATGCTGTCGCATTTTCTTTTTACGCTACAAAGAATATTTCAACAGGTGAAGGAGGAATGCTAACTTGTAAAGATAAAGAGTATGCCGAAAAATGTCGTCGCCTTTCACTTCATGGAATGAGCAAAGATGCTTGGAAGAGGTATTCTGATAGAGGCTCTTGGTATTATGAGATCCAAGAGCTTGGCTTTAAATATAATATGACCGATCTTGCTGCTGCTCTCGGACTTGTGCAGTTAGAGAAAGTAGAGAGTGGTAATGCTCGAAGAAGGGAGATAGCAGATCTCTATATATCTCGGTTTTCTACTCTGCCATTTTTAAAGCCTTTCCAGTGGGAAGTCCCATCTCATATTGTTCACAATAGACACCTGTTCCCGCTTGTTCTAGATATCGATAAGCTATCAATATCTAGAAATGAGTTTATTGAGAGGCTCTACGATTTAGGTGTATGTACCAGCGTTCATTACATTCCAATTCATTATCATCCTTACTATAAAAATAAGTATGGATGGAAGAAAGGTGATTTTCCAAATACTGAGTACCTCTTCGAGCGGCTTATTTCATTGCCTATTTATCCCTCAATGACCGATGTCGATGTGGAGAAGGTTGCTTCCGCCGTAGAGAAGGTCGGATCCGAGAATCTAGTCTTTTAAGATTATGATCAAGAGACTTCTAGATTTCTGCTTTTCGTTTGTATCCTTAATTGTACTTCTGCCGCTTTTCCTCTTCATAGCTTTTATCGTTTGGCTCACGTCCCCTGGGCCTGTATTTTTTAAGCAGCAGCGTATCGGGTTACATGGTGTCCCGTTTTATTTGTTCAAATTTCGAACTATGAAGTGGGCTCCCCATAATCAAGGCGCGCTTATTACTCAAGAAAATGATGATCGAATCACATGGTTTGGTGCGTACTTGCGAATGTGGAAGCTCGACGAGCTTCCCCAGCTATTCAATGTGCTCAGAGGAGAGATGAGTTTTGTGGGACCTCGGCCCGAAGTCGATTCTTATGTGAGTTTGTACCCTGAGAGCGATCGAAGCGAAATTCTTAGTGTTCGTCCTGGAATAACCGGACGCACTCAGCTAGCTTGGTTCAATGAAGAGGAGATCTTGTCAGAACAAGAGATCCCTGAGAGATACTACGAGCAGGTTATTCTTCCTCAAAAAATCAAATCGGATATAGCGTATGTCCGTAACAAGGGAAATCTACACGATGTGGCGATCTTGCTGCGGACATTAAGTATGATCCTTCAGCGAATACTGTGTGCACTGAGATAAGATGGCGGCAGTCAGCATAAGAGGAGCTGCCCAGTAGAGTGGCTCATCAAATAGACTCCAGGCCGTAATGCCTATTAACCCTGATTGTAGTTCTGGAGGATACTTACTCCAATAGCGGAGTATTCGATAGACGAGGAAGAACACCAGAGCTCCCCCCAGAATTCCAGATTCGGCGAGTATTGATATAAATATGTTGTGTGCATGGGGGATAATTCTATCGGACAAAATAATATACTGATGCCCTAAGCCCCCTCCAAAAAGTGGATGATTCAAGAATGTAGAGAGCCCTTCCTTCCAAAAATCAAGACGATATCCAATAGAATTTGTTGAGAGGAACGTCTGTGAAAGAAAGATGAGAATCGGAATTGCGCCGATAGCAATTTTTAATCTGTTCGTTCTCAGTGGAATAAAAAGAGTAGCGCAGCATGCTGCTATTGCAAGCAAAGCCCCCAGGGACTTTGTCATAATCGCTCCTGCGAAGAGAAGCAGAAAAATGCCAATGTTGAGTCGGCCTCTCGAGCTCAAAGCAAGAAAACCAAAAAGTCCGAGATGAATTATTGCTATTTGTATATTCTCGTGGTGCCAAAAAAAAATGAGGTACAGCGGAATGGCCATTAAGCTACTTTGTTTCAGCTCAGCTGAAGAAGCTTTCTGAAAAATCAAATAGGCATGAGGAAAAAAGAAGAGAGGAAGGAGCCTCCGTAGGGAGCTTGGGGAAAAGTTTTGCAGTATACCTGCTCGAAAAATGAAGTATCCCCATAAGAGTAAGATTGGTAGGAGTAGTTGGTCGTTTCTCGGTAATAGCCGATCCGATTGGACTTGATTCAGTTTGAAAGTATAAAGAGAGGCGTAAAGGAGAGTGATCCAAAGGGCGTGAATCCCGACGCTGAGGTAGATGGAGATATGACCTAAGCCGAGCCCCTTGGCAAGAGAAGCAAGGACTACGAATAACAAAGAGAGCGACAGCGTCAGAAAAGATGTCTTCATGTTTTTTGGGTATGTGTTAATAGGAGATTTGTTATAGCCGTAGAGAGTTCTTCCCTAGAGGATGAGGCAGCGTAGTTCAGTAACGTATAGACCTCCTTAGGGAGTGAGTCTGGAGCACCGAAGCTACTACGGATGATAGATACCTTATCAAATTGGGTAGGAGACAATTTTTCATGGGGTGAGTAAATGTTTTCTGTCAAACGCTCCCCTGGGCGAAGCCCAGTATAGACAATTGGGATGTCCTCTCGGCCATAAAGACCTTTTAGCTTTTCTGCAATGTCCTTAATCTTTAGTTTGTCTCCCATATCAAGAGCAAATATTTCAGCTCGTTCACCCAGGGTCCCTGCAGCAAGCATGAGCCTGACCGCTTCTTGTACTGACATGAAGAACCGCTCTACATTTGGATCGGTTACTGTGATTGGCCCGCCGGAAAGAATCTGGTTTTGAAAAAGAGGAATAACACTCCCTCTACTATTAATTACATTACCAAATCGTACGATGGCGCCTTTTGTTTCGTGAGTAGAGCGGCAAATGATATTCTGTACGCATTGTTCTGCTAGGCGCTTTGTTTTGCCCATTGTATTCATAGGCTCTACTGCTTTATCTGTAGAGAGAAGAATGAATCGTTCTACGCTTGAGTCAACACATGCTTGCGCAATGTGAATAGTTCCAATGACATTTGTTGAAAAAGCCTCGTAAGGATTGTCCTCGCTTAGAGGGACATGCTTATAGGCTGCTGTATGGATAACAATCTCGGGAGAATGTTCGGCAAAGATCGCGTTAATACGTTTCTGGTCTCTTATGTCACCAAGGATAATTTCGAATGGGATACGAGGGTATTTTTCAATCAATTCTTGCTGGAAGGAAAACAGGTGATATTCTGAGTTATCCAAGACGAGCAGCTTCTTTACGTTCATGGAAGCTAATTGACGGGTAACTTCAGAGCCTATTGATCCAGCGCCTCCAGTTATGAGGATTGTTTTTTTCTCGTACGTATTAAGTACGCTCTCTTCATGCTGAAAGGTCACCTCTCGATCGAGTATGGCTTCAATTGGGACCTCGGTAGAATCTAAGTTTGATACGTGAACGGCGATCTCTTCAAAGGGCTGAAGGTATTTCAGTGATATTCCTTTTTGAGAGCAGAGGGCTTTTATCTCGTGCTTTTTTTTTCTTGAAAGAGAAGAGTTTGCAAGAAAAATAGTCTCAATGGATAGATATTTTTGAAGGGTTGTTTCTAGCTGAGAGATTGGGCCTAGAACTTTGATTCCGTGAATAGTTGCATTTCGAAGTCTCTGGGAATCGTCCAAGATGCCTACCACTCGATAGAGGGATAGGCTTTGGGACATGAGGTTCTTGAGTAGGAGGTGTCCAGTTTCTTCTCCTCCAAGAATGAGACAGTCTTTTCTCCGCTGAGTAGGTTTTTGTTTTAGTGGGTATAGGCCGTGTTCGAAGAGAAGCCGTACGAGAGCCGCGCAGCTAACATTCATAAGAACAGAAAGCATGAATTCGATAAGAATAATTGAACGTGGCAGGTCATCTAGTCGAAAAAGAAAGACTGTCGCTGTAAAAAGAATAGAAGAAGTGAGCTGTGCCTTTAGAAAAGCTAATAGTTCATTTATTGAGAAGTATCTCCAAACAACATTAGCTGCCCCGAGTGATATATAAGAGAAACTTCTCGTAAGAATAAGAAGGAGTAAGCCAACCCAAATGGTTTGTTGTTCAACTTGGGAAGAGAAGTGAAACTCAAATCTTAGCTGAAGAGCGGCTAAGAATGCTAAAGTTGGAGTAATGAAAGCCAATATGATGAGTTTGGCTATGCGATAGAAATTCATTCTTGAAGAGGTTTAGAAGAAAATTTAATAGACGCACCATGATTAGAGCAAGGTCTCCATGTTTTCGAAAGGGTAAAGTGTGTCATTGAGATGAATCAGCCATCCTTGAGAACGACCAGAGGTAGAGTGAATAAAGAAGCTTTTCCTGCCCACACGAGAGTATCATCGATCAAGCCCCAGATTGTATAGATGAGGATAGGCGGTTGGAGTGCTTTGAGAGTCTCACCTAGGATTGGTGCACCGATCAAACGAGATAAATGAGTGCTAGTAGAGTATGTTCTTCTGCTTCGTAATCGATAGACCGGTAGACGACAGAGTTCATTGCAACAAGTGCAGGAGCCCAGGCAAGCCGAGTCATGGTTTGAAGGAGTCTGTGCGCATGATTCATATTGATTTTCGGAGAGTCGGTAGTGAAGAGAGACTGCCTTGCTAAATATATTAATTTTCACTAGAGACAGGGATGGAAGCTTTTTTTTTGTTCATTAATCACTGGTCAGCCCTCTTCGTTCCTGTGCTATAGTCCAATCATGACTTCAAGTTTTATTCTCTTTGCCTTTTTCTTTATCTTATTTTTGAACTGCTCAATTGAGCTTATCCTCGATGTTCTCAATATCCGGTATGTACAGCATCGCTCGTCTGAGGTCCCAGAGTTTTTCGGTGACTATATCGATGAAGAGACCTATACAAAATCCACTCTCTATACCCTTACGAAAGCAAAGTTCGGTATCTTTCACTTTCTCTACGGCATAGCTCTTCTGTTAGCCTTTGTCTTACTTGATTGGTTTGGTGTTCTTGATAGCTGGGTAAGGGGCTTTGAGTTTGGGATGGAGGTTACGGGGATTGTCTATTTTCTTGTATTGTCACTTCTCTTTTCGCTCCTTGATATCCCTTTTACGCTCTACTCTACCTTTGTGATTGAGGAGCGGTTTGGCTTTAATAAGATGACCTTCTCGCTTTGGCTGAAAGATTTCATAAAAGGTCTGCTCCTAAGCGCAGTTATTCTTTCTCCTGTTTTATATGGGCTCTTCTGGTTTATGGACAGTGCCGGAGAGCTCTGGTGGCTCTATGCGTTTTGTTTTATTGCCGTCATTCAGCTTGTGTTGATGTATCTTTTCCCCGTCTTTATTGCGCCGCTCTTTAATAAATTTACGCCCCTAGAAGAGGGGAGCTTAAAAGCGAAAATTTATGCCCTTGCCGAGAAAATTGGCTTCGCTACTTCTGGGATTTTTGTGATGGATGGAAGTAAGCGAAGCTCTCACGGAAATGCGTATTTTACAGGGTTTGGAAAGAATAAGCGTATTGTTCTCTTTGATACTCTTTTAGAGAACTTATCTGAGCCACAAGCGCTTGCTGTACTTGCGCATGAGATGGGTCACGAACAGAAAGGCCACGTCAAAAAGATGCTTCTCCTCTCCCTTGTTACCATGTGTATCGGGTTTTGGATCTTAAGTCTCTGTGTTGATTATTTGCCGTTTTATGAAGCTTTTGGGTTTAAGGAGGAGAGCTACTATGCGGCGCTTGTCATCTTCTCTTTTGCTTCAAGCCCATTCACATATTTTCTTTCGCCACTCTTTTCGATCTTTTCAAGAAAGCATGAATATGAAGCTGATCGGTTTGCTGTTGACGCTGTTGGAGGATCTAAAGATCTTTCTGATGCTTTGCTTGCGCTTTCAAAGAAGAGTTTAAGTAATCTTACCCCACATCCCTGGTATAGTTTCTTTCACTATTCTCATCCGACTTTGTATGAACGAATTAAAGCGATGCAAGCTTATGGTGAAGAGGTTTCTTGTTGAGCAGGAGACGCCTGAAAATCGTGTCGAGTAATACCGCTGTTTCGGATACGAAAGATAAAGAGATCTCGAAACATCTTGGCAGCGTCGGTGACGAGATTTACCTTCGAGCCAGCAACGTTTGTCCAATTTACCGGGATTTCTGAGATAGTGAGCCCTGCTTTTCGAGCAAGGTGTAAGATTTCAAGGTCAAAACTAAAGCCGTTCGCGCGTTGGCGTCCAAAAACAAACCGTGCAGCTGGGCGAGTGAAGAGCTTAAAGCCACACTGAGTGTCGTGAAAACCAGGCAGCAGAATAGAATGTACAAAGAAGTGAAAGACTCTGCCGAGAAGCTTGCGGTGCCATACGGTTTCAACGTGAGTGTCTTCAGATTCCATTGCACGAGAACCAATTGCTATATCAGCACCGCCTTGCTCAATGGCGCGCCTAAGGCGTTCAATCTCTTTCATTGGGGTAGAGCCGTCGGCGTCAGTAAAGAGCAGGTACTTGCCGCGAGCTGAGAGCATCCCAGTGCGAACGGCGTGTCCTTTGCCGTAGTTGTTAGGAAGTCGAACAAGACGAATGTGAGCACAAATACGTTCGAACTTTCTGACAGCTTGCTCGGTATCGTCACTACTTCCATCATCAACAACAATCACTTCATACTTCGAATGCTTTGATTCAAGGTAGTCAATGATGTCAATCAAGGTAGTAGGAAGTCGCCACTGCTCGTTATAGGCAGGAATGATAACAGAGAGCTCAACACTTTCTCCGTGCTCAGGGTGGGAAGAGAGCCACTCTTGTATACTATCTGTGGAGTCATCATTCTTCGACAACAGAAGTCTCCTTTTCTATCTCTTCTAAAGTAGAGCGCCATGAGAACATTACGAAAGCTCCAGGGAGACCTACAACGAGGTACTGTATTACATGTTGGCTTAAGACCATAGCGAGCGCAATCTCTAGGTCAGAGGTAACTCCGACAGCTATCAGTATGTGGCTGGCAATCGCCTCAATAACACCAATACCACCGGGGGCTGCAGGAATAAGAGAGCTGAAGTTGACAGCAGCAAGGAAAATGACAGCTTGGGCGAGGCTCAAGTCAATATCATATGCATTTGCAACCGCAATATACACGCAAAGCTCAACGAACCATACAAGGATGCTCCAAAGGAGAACCACAGGAAACCGCTTTGGGGAGAAAAGAGGTGTCAGTCCGTGCAGGAAAAGACGTATGCGATTCCGTGTATAATCGGTGGATTTCCACTGGAGTTTTCCGTGAAATGTGTCAAAGAGAGAAAAGAGTTGCTCGCGCAGTAAGAGCACGGCGCCAAAAAATACCGCTGCTATAGCAAAGAGAACAACAACCCAAAGGAGCCCATGTGATACTTCCTCATTTCCGATCGAAAAGAGAAACGGAGCAAGCATTACGCTAAGCATCACCCCATCTGCTAAACGCTCGTTAGCAATTGTTGCGAGCATCAAGGTGCGTTTTTGCCCGGTTAACTTTGCTCCCATATGTGCGCGTACAATTTCACCTGTACGTGCAGGAAGAATGTTGTTCATAAAAAAGCCAAGAATCAGAACCCGAAAGGAATCCCAGAATGTGAGGAGTTTTGAAGGAAGAAGGAATTGCCACCTCCTAGAGCGAAAGAGGTAGGACATGCAAGTAAGTACAAAGGCGATAGTAAGTGGGAGGAGTTTGGCATCACCGATATGCCCCGTAAGAGTACGCCAATCAATGTTGGTGGCGATCAGGTAGATTGCACCTAGTGTAACGAGCCAGGGAATAACTTTTAAAAAGAGTTGTTTCACGTACTTGGTAGCGTCTTAACAGTCTGATAATCCTCACCAAAATAATGCCACTCTTGAGGCATTATTTTGGTCACCACTCTAATTCTTGTAGTACAGAAAGCAAAGTCCTCTTAAAGTCGCGCTCTTCTTGATTCATGGAGGAAGGAGGTCGGCTGTTAGGTGGAGGAGCATGTTTTTAAAACGACGTTCGGTGATTTTGCCTTCCAAGATTTACACGTTAGTTTTAAATCGATTAAAGAAGTGATGGTCGTCGAAACATGATCCTAACAAATTTATCCACAGGCTGTGGGCAACTGTGCATAAAACTTATTGGATTTACTTTATTTTTTTCTGAATCGATCCACTTTTTTTGTTGATTTCAAAATGCCCCACCGGTATTACGTAATTGTGGAAGCGAGGGAACAAAAGTTTGGACTCCCTTACGAGACGAACTCTCTCCTTGCTCTTTGTAGTTGAAACCCTTACCTCCTCGCGGAGGCATCGGCTTCAAAGAACTCCCATTAACTTGGGCCAGTTCTCCTTCCCGAAAAGGCTACATGCTACAGAGCATTTGAAGAGTTGGCTCTAAAAGTTCTCTTTTGGAAATCAAAACTCGCTTTGCCGGAAAGCATTTCACCGGGTGACTGGTGAAAGACTGTCTCAACGAGATTGCTTCTTAGTTGGGACAAGGACGTAAGGTTCCGGTCACTGTTAATACGTAGTGGCTGGCTGGTTCTTGTTTAGGTCTTACTCGTAGATGGGGTCTATCTGAAACGGTAATCTCATATGAGCCTGACCTAAGTCGCCGGTAGGAAGCGCAAGTCTCCTATACAAACGGTACAAGTTCCACGGGCGTCTCTAGGGTGCGCAAAAGATTCTCTAGAGGCGGTAGGAAGCAGGAAATAAAACATCTGGGCTGCCTCCTACTGATAAATCGCCGATGACCCTAGAGGCAACTCTAGTGGAAGCGCAGACAAGAATGAAAGGGAGACCTGTGATTCTTGCTGCCCAAACCATCCTTTGCGTTCGAGGTGAATTGATGTGATTACACATCACGTTTGCCTCCCGAGGATCGACTCACCGTCTGCGCATAAGGCCTCTTTCTTATTGGGAGAGAGCCAAGTAGAGAGGTGGAGAGGTTTCATCGGAGTAGAGAAAAGGACACGAATGCACCAATTCGTGAGAAACTTGAGAGCTTTATTGGTGAGGTTTCAAGTTTTAAACAACCAACGGTCGTTACTCCTCCTTTTCTCTGCGACACATGTATCCCGGCATAACTACATAGCTCTCGGTTCTCGAAAAGAGAGCCCGTATTTGAGCAGACTGAGATGACTTCTTCAGCCAGAAAGGTACGACCTTCTCTAGGCCATAATGAAGAAGGCGGAGAGGGGAGAGCCCTCACGCGCTACAGCCGTGTAGTACTCAGGACGAAGCTCGAAGAGTGACTATCTCTCGGCGCAAGCTTGTTAGGTAGTCTGCAGTGACAAAGGCTTAGCAAAAGTAACCTAGCCGGTTAACTTTTCGACTAAGACAGGCACCAAAGGTCGCACTGGGCACTCTCCTCGAAGAGAGGCTCCTTTATCACTGAAGAGTTATGGACAAATGGTTATGCACGCTTTGCTCTTCAATGCACTTCTAAGGAAGTGCAGTGTTACAACGGGAACACGAGCAAATGCGAACAAAAGGGAGTACGTAAGAACGATAATGGGCAACCCTTATGTTCTTAGGCCATGTGAAGCTACCGAGCAAAGTTTTCGCTTCATGACGTAGCATACAACTCCTGAGCGTGTTTTGAGAGTAACAACACGTGAAAATCAGGGGGCGCGTCAACACGGTCTGACGTTCTTAAGAGCGCTTTTAAAAAGGTACGTGAAACTCGTTACGAAGCACTCGCAAAGGGACTGGGTCCATGAGAGACCACACTCCCAGGAGGCTTAGCGGCCCCAAAAGAGAATGTCGCAACCTACTCCAAAGGAGAGTAGCTTGCTTTACAGAAAGGGTAGCCCCTTTTGAAGGACCGCAAGAAAACCTTTTTGGTTGCTAAATCGGCCGAATTTTTTAGCAACCAGTTCTGTCGCAAGCCTTACCGGCGCGGCGAGAATGGGAGGGTAGGATCCCGCTTTGTGAGAAAGCACCCCCCAGGAGGTATGTAACGTTGGTATTTTCAGTAAGCCAAAATGAGCTACTGAAAAGATGAACAAAACTGGAAATGGTATCCTAGTTTGTCATAAGGCTACTTGAATATGACGACGGTCAGCAGAGACGAACTCTGTAAGTAGCAAAAAGCAGGGGCTTTGCCTCGAAGGAGTTGAGCGAAAAGCTGCAACCAATCCGCTTCGAGCAAAACGCTTCATGCCCCAAAAGATAAATCACCAGTCAGCACGGGTTCGGCGAAGCACCGAACCCGTGCTTTTTTTTTCTTGTCGTTTTGTGATTTACTTCCTCTCATATGCGCTTAACCCAGAAATTAGAAAAGATCTCAGACTCAGCGTGGTTTCGTAACGTAGTTACCGCTGTGATCGTTCTTGCTGGAGTGTTAATTGGTTTTGAGACCTCTCCGCGAATCATGGCTAAGTATGCCGACGTTATCTATTTTGCAGATAGCGTTATTCTTGGCCTCTTTGTGATTGAGCTTGCCATCCGGATAGGAGCCTATGGTATACGAGCACACCGCTTTTTCTTCGATGCTTGGAATCTCTTTGATTTCATTATTGTAGCTGTATGTTTATTACCGCTCCACGCTGAGTTTGTAGCGGTGCTACGTTTAGCTCGAGTATTGAGAGTTCTGCGGCTTGTTACCGCGCTTCCCCGGCTCCGTTTTCTTGTTGGGGCGCTGCTAAAGAGCATTCCATCAATCGGATATATCTCAATTCTTCTCTTTCTTCTGTTCTATATCTACGCCTGCTTAGGAACATTTCTCTTTGGCAGAAATGATCCTCTTCACTTCGGAGATCTTCCAAGTTCGATGATTACCCTCTTTCAGGTTGTTACCCTTGAGGGATGGAACGAGATCATGAGTATTCAGTTGTATGGAAGTGATGTTTGGGAGATCTCTGGCGCTGCCGTTGACCCTCTTTTCTCAGAAGCTTTTCCTTTCGTGGCGCCTCTCTTCTTTATTTCCTTTATTCTGCTTGGCACCATGATAATATTAAACCTCTTCATCGGTGTGATCATGAATGGGATGGCCGAGATGCACGCAGAAGAAACAGCCCAAGAGCTTCAGCAGCGAAGAGAGTCTGATGCTCTTACCGTAGTGGATGAGATTCATCTTCTCTTGCATCAAATGGAAGATCTGAAATCCCAGTTAGACAGTATTAAACGAAGAATTGAATGTTAGTGCGGCGACAAAATAGTATTTTTACCCAGATTGGAAGCTGTACTTTTTCGCCAGGTGGCGAAAACCCCCGGAAGGACGATACTAATTATAGGAGTTCATTATGCCTTATATTAAACGAGAAGAACGGTCACAGTATCAAACTCTCTTAACAGAGCTTTCCTCGCTTATTCCAGAAGACCGGATGAGTCGTCCTGGACACCTTAACTACGTTATCAGCCTTTTACTTGATAAGGTTTATGGCGACAAGATGCGGTATGCGGACCACAATGAGGTCATGGGTATGCTTACTGGGGTGCAGTTAGAGTTCTATCGGCGAAAAACTGCGCCGTACGAGGATGAGAAGATTACCGAAGAAGGGGATCTGACAGACCTGTAGTAAGTAAATCTGAGGCAGCTTTACTGAGGCATAACCTCTTCACTCATCATATTTTTACGAATACACATTGCCAGTTCATCTGCAAGCAACCGTGTGTAGACTTTGTTTGGCTCTCGCTTTATGAAAAAGGCGTGAGGCCGTATGGATTCCCTGTTGTGTCTATTCGTAGAAGCTGTGCTTGTTCCGCTCCATACTGTCATCCCGGATTCGGTCTCAACGAGTTTGCCTTGTGCGGTGAGAGAATCAAGCGAGGAGAGTCGCTCGATGTTTCCAAGAAAGACAAGATCGTACCCTGCGTGTCTTGCCATCTCAATAGCTTCAAAGTTTCCAGTATGAAATTCAGCTCTGCGGCCTGGCCAGGCGTGGCGGCTGAGCACTTCTACTATGGGCAATATGCCAGTGCTTAAAAGTTGTTCTTTGACCCGCCAAGCGATCTCGTTGCCGAGCCCAGGCACCTCGTCGCTCTGGCCGGAAAGATTTGCCGGTACTGAGAAGGGAAGAATGCCGACTCGAACGGGAGCATCTTTGGGAAAACGCTTACTTATATAAAGATCGATTGGTGTGCGAAGGTGAGCACGGTAATTGCAATCTTCTTCTACCTGAAGTTGTAGCGTTGAACATCCGGCAAATAATACCGTGACGCCGAGTGTCAAAATTGTGACAGAGATTCTTTTGAGGTGTCTGAATCTTTGAGCCATAAGAACCTTTATTAACTAGGGTTTCATCATATAGAGAGTGTAAAGCAGATATACGTAAGGTGTCAGCTATGAAAAGGTTTCAACATCTGTGCCAGATTCATCATTTCCTTGTTCTTCTGGTCTTCTTGAGCATTTTTGCGGGGTGTAGCCGCCGCTATGATGAGGTACCAGCTTACTGGCCATTTCCGTTTCGTGAGTACGAAAACCAATCGGTTGGAAGATTTAAGACTTCCTATCTTGCCCAGCAAATTGATGACTACTACCGGGGAATTAATCCTGGACCAATCGGAATTACAACATTTGTAAACCTCGACGATCTCGGTAATACCTCATCATTTGGACGTATCTGCGGAGAACAACTCATGAGCGAGCTTTCGATGCGTGGATACGACGTGGTGGAGCTACGTCACTCTGATGCACTTCACTTTCTTGCTAATACAGGGGAGATGGCGCTCTCACGTGATATTGCAGCCGTTCGTCGCGAACGTGATCTCGGTGGAGTCGTTGTAGGCACCTACCTTGCGTCTCCTGTTCGAGTTTATCTCAATGCGAGACTCATTGATCCTTCCACTTCACAGGTTCTCAGCGCTGGAAGTGTTGAAATGGATAAAACTAAAGAGATTACAAAGCTTGTACGTGGTGGTTCAATTTCGCCAACGCTTGAAAGAATTCCTGTTAAACGCCTTGGTATCTACACCTACCCAGCACCAGTTGCTCCTAACTACGGGAGGTATTGGGACTTAGAGGAAAGTGGTGGCTATCCAACGGCAAATCCCTACGCTCCTCAGCCACCAGTAGCACCAGTTGAGCCTCAGATGGGAGTTTCTGCGGACGATCAGTAGTCTTTTCAGCCTGTGGAAAAACGCCTGGTAAGGACTCCGTTCTATCCAAGATTTAAGGGGAGGCGATCTCCTCCTGTGCAAAAGCTGTGGATAACTCACGTAGCCACTCTTTCTTAACCCGCATTACTCATGAATAATGCGGGTTAAGTGTCTTCAGTTGGCGTTTCTCATTTGAATCGATACTAGTTCTCAGTACTTTTTCTTGCTATACCAGAGGCTTAGTTCATGAAACTTTAAGCTGATGCGCTTGGTGCTTTTTCTTTTGTTTTTCGGCAGAAAAGGGCATGGTTTAAGCTACTTGAAGTTTGTTATGATACTGTTTGTCTAGCACCTCACGTAGAGCAGAGATGACCGAACCAAACGTTGCCCAAAAGGAAGAATCTAATGATAGTTCTGTTGCTCAAAATGGAACGCCTTCTCACTTTTGGGTCAGCACCTATCCATATTTTCAAAGCACGTTAGTGCTCGCACCGGTGTCGACTGAGAATTTGCCTCAATCTGTCACTCTCAAGCTCTTTGATCCTGACGGTGCGCCGCTGAATGAAGTTACGCTCAGTTGTAACGTTCTTTCTCCGGCTATGTTTGAGATTGATCCTTTTCTCGAAGGGTGTAAGCTTGAGAGTGGGCTCAAGCATGCCCACCTTTGCGTTGACTCCGATGCGCCAGTAAAAAGTTTTGTTCGTTATCATACGGGCGAGAGCGCTTGTATCGTTCCGCCTTGCATCTCTGCCGTTGATGGACTCTCTCGCTTTTTTCCTCTGACTGTTTCTGAAGGGCGCGAAAACCTCTTTGTGGTGCTCAATACGTCGGATGAAAAAGCGAGCGTGAGGTGTAGGCTTTATCGTGGCAATCGTAAGCCTGAGCATATCCTCTCTGTTCCTGCTCGTGGTGTACGCCTTGTAAGTATCGAGTCAGTTTTTCGAGAGTATTTTGAAGCGGGGGAGCGGCTCATACAGCAGTGTTACGTTCGTATTGGAACTCGAGCTGACCAGCCGCTGGCTGTTCAGCTGCTCGAGCGTAATGTGCTTGAAGGTGATAAATCTTTTTTTTCTTTGGTGAGCTAGATGCAGTCGATTACTTGGGCTACTTTTTGTGTTGCAAACTCTTTAGCTCGTACCATTGTACATTTTTTTCCGTCTTCGGGGACGGTAACAGCTCCTTACCCTGCAGTGTGCAAGTTCACTCTCTTTAGTCAGGGAGAGTGTGCCAAGACTCAATCGCTTGAAGGTCTGCGTTTAAGTCAGCCAGATGGGGTGCGGCTTGAAGATGTGTTTCCTTTTTTGCGTGATGGTGTGAGCGGCATGATGGGGCTCCATATTACGCTCTCTACTATTCAGCCCCGTATCGATCTCTCTCCGTCTGATTGTGTTGTTGAGATAGCTTCGCGCTCTCACTCGGTGCGTTTTCACCCCAAGCAACTTGAAGGGGGAAAAGAGGCTGTCACTGTTGATGGTCCACTGATTGGCTTTGATGACCAGTTTCATAAGTCCTCACTTGTTGTTGTTAATGGTGCTGAAAGTGTTTTTGAGGCATCGCTTGCGTGGCCCCAGGAAGAAGGAGGGGAGGCGTCAGAGGTTAAAGCGGCTCGAAGTGAGCGTCTTTCGCCGTGGACTGTTGAAGAGTTCCCATTACAGAAAGAGATTGAAGAGTCTCCAACGGATCCATTTGAGCAGAGTTGGGGAAACACCCGAGCGGCTTCGCTCTCGCTCGGGGAGGAAATGCCGGCGGGGTCGGCTTGTTTTATGATGTACCGTGATGCGACAACGAAGCTTCCGGTGTCGGTTGTTGCGGTGTGAGGGGCTTATGACGATTGCTTTATTAGCGCCGTACGGCGGACTCAGTCAGGAAAGTGGAGTGATGTACCTTTTGGCAAACTACCTTAAGGAGTCACACACCAAGGTTCATCAACTTCAGTGTAATGGTGTATTTTCCTTGTGTGATCGAGACGGTCTCCAAAACTGGAAGCGTACGCTCTCTTCCTGCTTGGAGTGTTCGGGAGAGCAACGTGCTCTTGCAGAGTGGGGGTCGCTCGAGCCCATTCGTCTCTCGGAGTATCTCACCCCTGAGATCGTTCAAGAAACAAAGCGCACCGTGCTCTCTAAGACCCCTGAGCAGATCTGGAAGATGAGTTGGAAGGGGATTGAGCTTGATAAAGTTCTGCGTGGCTCATTCGCTCGCCGTTTTGGAGTTGCTCAGCCTGATTTTCGAAATAAATCGCACCAATACGCTGTCCAGCGACTCGGGCTCTCCGCGATGCGAATGGTCGTAGCAAGCCAAGAGTTTTTAAAGAGAGCCGATATTGAGTCTTCTTTTGTTGCCAGTGGTGATGATTTTATCTCTGCCTCTTACTGTGCTGCGGCAGTTCAAGCTGATGCGTACGTAACCCGTTTTAAATGGGATTTGGGCAGCCGTGTTGTTCGGATCTATCGCGGCGAGGATCCCCACTACCTTACCTGTGAAATTCTTCTCGACAGTATCTCTTCTGTCCGCTCTGAGATGAGTAGTTGGCCTGATGAGCTGATAGAGATGCTTGATGGTATCGTGAGGGATCTTGGTTTCTCCGAGGGGCAGCTTGAGCTTCCAATGGCTCAATGATTTAGCTGTGATTATCTAATCTCATTCACTACTACTTGCTGTGCATTTGATTTGAGTAGATAGTAAAGGCTGAGACCAAGAATAAGACCAAAACCAAGATATAGGCCAAGGCGGTGGCGAAGTATGAGGCAAAGATGAAGAACTCGAGCGTTTCACTCCTCAGCCCCGGCCTTAATTTCTGTCTTAGTCTATATCTTGGTTTTGGTCTTATTCTTGGTGTCAGCCTTCGTCTCAAGTGAACCAACTTGACCAGGCCAAGATCGAAAGCAAGGTGGAGCAAGAGAGAATACGGAGAAGATAAGGCTTTGCTAATAATAGAGAGCAATTCTTAAATAAAGAGATAACGAAGGCCGCTGGTAGAGCTCTGGCCCCACTTCAATACCTCCAAATTCTGTCCCCGTTCTTCCCCACGGAATATTAGCGCCCGCCATGAGAAGGACATCTTGGAACAGGTCGTGTTCTGAGCGAATTTGTGTATAGCCTGAACCATCGTTGGCATGAAAGATTTGGTTGAGAAACATGGTCCAACGGGGAGCCCATTCAACTTGAATACCCGTAGAAACAAAATCACGCCCGAAAACAAAGAGTTCACCGCGTAAGACTTTGCTCGTAAGCTCGCTTTCGTCGAAAAAATAGTCTCGGTGACTTCTTCCTAGTCCATTTCGATAATACTCAATGAAGGCATAAACATTTTTTCCTGCAAGAACCCAAGAACGGTCGATATTTGTGACAAGGGAGAGAGCTGTTTCGTCGTTCTTTGTGCGAGTAGAGAGAATGTCGGTACGCCACAGAGCTTCTCCGAGATTGAACGTGAGACCTGCCCCGAAGTTCCATTCATTATAGTGCTGGGTGGCAAGTGCACTGAGTTGAGCACCTATGTTTGGGAGAAATGTGCGGTAGTGGAGTGCATAGGAAGATTCCTCGTGATCGATATTTCCAGTATCAAGAGAGCGCCTTGGTACAACAATAGCTTCTAGATCACTCCCATCTTCAAAGAGGTACTGAGAGTAAAGCAAGTCAACTCCAGTTTTATAATCTTTATCGATAGCAACTGGAGAAAACGGGGTGAAGAGATCCAGCGTATGAAATACAAGCCCATTGCCAAGGCTTACTGCTTGGCGGCCAGCTTTAAATACGAACTGTTCAGTAGTATAGCGCAATGAAAGTCGATCGAGTCGAGCAACGGCAACAAAGTCGCTATCATCAAGTGCTTCGGTCGTCAGGTCAAACAACCGAGTGGAATCGGTAGGAAGGGGAGAGAGCTCTTGCTGGAGCAGCATGGTTTGTTTTTGAAGAGTAGAATAGGTCGTACCACCGAGTCCTAAAATTTCTCCTTGGATGTCGGCTGTAAGTGGGCCGTTACTAAGTTGGAGATTACTTCTGAGATCGAGTTCTTGAGAGTGAAGAGTTGAGTCGCCAAGAAAACGTTCTACGCTGTTGTTTTTTACAAACGAAACTGAGGGTTGGTATTTGGCGTGTCCGGAAAATGTCACTTCTTGGGCGAGGGTTTGCGAGCAATGCAGGAGAACGAGAATGAAGACGATTCTCATGCTACCTCTTTGTTCGAGTCTGAGATAATTTGTCCGTCTTTAAGCTCAATAAGCCGGTGAGCACTTTTCATCACAAGGGGATCGTGAGTTGAAAAGATGAAAGTGCTCTTATACGTTTCGTTGAGCTCAAGCATAAGCTCAATCAAAGCTTCTGACGTTGTGGAATCAAGATTTGCTGTTGGCTCATCGGCGAGTACAAGTTCTGGATTACTTGCAATAGCGCGAGCAACGGCTACCCGTTGTTGTTGTCCACCTGAGAGTTCTCCGGGTCTGCGGAGTTCCATTCCTGACAGTCCGACCTGTTTGAGGACAGAAGCTGCCCGTTCTTTTCGTTCATCCCCAGTAATACCTTGAAGCTGCATAATAAATTCAACATTTTCGATTGCGCTGAGTACAGGGATGAGATTGTATGCCTGAAAAACAAAGCCGATATGATGAAGCCTAAAATCAGCACGTTCACTACGAGTCATCTCAGTGAGTGAAGCGTCTCCTACAAGAACTTTTCCGGAGCTTGGGAGATCAAGTCCGCCTATGATATTGAGAGCTGTTGATTTCCCAGAACCAGAAGGTCCATAAAATGTTGTAAATTCACCAGGCTCTAGGGTAAGTGTAGCATGGTGAAGAGCATGGATAGTTTCTTCGCCTTGCGTATAGGTACGGGTTACATCTTGAAGTTCAATTTGACCTATCATGTCATACCTCGATGAATAAGTGTCAATGAGTGCTCATGAGAGGAGTGCCAAGCAGGATAAAAGCTGCCAAGAACGCCGAGCACTAAGAGCATAACGGTGAGCATAGCAATGTCAGCGACAAAGAGAGCGGGGTATATCATGGTGCTTATACCCGCTATTGAAGCCCCTTCGGCAAATGCGGAGATGTCAATTCCGTTTGCAAGGAGATGAACGCCCCACACCCCGAGAGCAATGCCGAGGAGTGAGCCGATCAGTAAGAGATAGAATGATTCAAGAACTGTTTGCAAGACGATAGCTCCTGGCTTCATGCCAAGTGCTTGCATCAATCCGAGTTCACGCGCACGCTCGTAGATACTCATAAAGAGGGAGTTCATCAGACCTAGGCCAATAGCAATGATAACGATAAGAAACCAAAAGAGGAGAAAGCCGTTTTGAATAGTCACGAGTGTTACGATGAGTGGTTCAATGTCTTTCCAAGTAGTTATGCGCTGATTGGGGTACAGTTTTTGAGTAAAGGTAATGAAGGAGTTTGGAATATCGAGGGATGGGGTCAGGATAGATATTTCGCTTATTTCTCTGGGAGTGTGCGTGAGTGTTTGAGCTGATTGGAGACTCGTAAAGACGTAACTGAGTTCTGTTGAATCAAGCTCGGCGTCAAAAACTCCAACAATACGAAACCCTCGATCCGAAATATTATTATCTTTATCTTGAGTTGTGAGAACGACTCTCCGCCCGAGTTTCGTTTTAAGCTTTTCGAGTAGTTTTTCTCCTATAAACAGCCCGTTATCCGAGGAGTCTTGAAGGGCTCTGCCCCTGTTTGGATTGATTCCAGCAAGCGAAAAATCTTTTTCACTTTGAGGGCTGATTCCAAAGAGAGTTATTCCCCGTGACTCTCGCTCGCTCATGATAACCGCTGGTACACGTATTCGCTGTGCAGCATGCTCAACCAAGGGGTGTTGCATGAGACTCTCGAAACTCTCTTCATCAGAAACAAAGCGGTGCTCGATTGAAGGATCGTCGGTAAAAGAGGCATGGCGCACCTGAATATGACCAGTCATGCCGTAAATAGCATCTCGCGTAATCTGCTCTCCCATACCACGTGCAAGGGCGGCAAGAAGAATAGAGCTCCCAATTCCTACAGATACCGCCAGAAGTGTCAGGAAGGAGCGTTTCCGATTTCGTAAAATATTACGAAAAGCCAGCCGAGAGAGAAGTGGTAACGCAGCAAGAACTCCCATCAAACAGCCCTCATCGCTTCAAGAGGTTCAAGTTTAAAAATACGCAGAACAAATGGGATAATAAGGACTACGGCAAGAAGGAAAAGTATCGAAGGGCCCAGTGAAAGATTGAGGAGTGTTATTTCAGGATGAATAGCGCTTGGGAGATTCCACATCTTCATGGCTTCTTCCGTTCCAGGGATGGAAAACCCGTAGATATGAAAGTAGTACAAAATGCCCGCTCCAAGTGCTATTCCAGGGATAATTCCAACACAGAGCAGGAGAACGCATTCAAGTAAAATCAGCGAGACTATACTTTTTGGGTTCATGCCAAGAGCAAGAAGCATACCGAACTCCTTGGTGCGCTCAAGAATAGACATCAAGAAGGTATTGAGTACTCCAAAAACGACGATCACAATGAGTGAGAGGTAAAAGAGCCAGCCTGATGCCATATCAAGCTCAATAGCTTGTTTAAGTCCTGGTGTAATTTGATCCCACGTATATGCTTCAAGTTCAGCTTCTGCTGAGCGGAAATTATGATTGAGTCGATCTACCACCTTCTCGGTTTGCATAATGTGATTAACTCGAGCAGCAAAGAGATGTGCTTCGTTGTCTTGTAAGTGCCCAAGAGAAAAGACTTCTCGAAATGTTCCTAAGGGAATCTCTAGAAGAGCGCGATCGAGATCCAGTGAACCGCTCTCAAAGATACCCTTTACCGTTAGAAGCGCTGCAGCTGTAGAGCCATCTTTTCCTTGCCCGAGTAAGGTAACCTCATCTCCAACCTCGACTTTAAGGTTTCTTGCTAACGTTTTTCCCAGTACAAGCTCTTTAGCTGTAGGCGAAGAGAGGTATGTGCCAGATTTCATAAGCCCGGGGATGGTAGAGAGATTTCGTTCCTGCTCCGGAAGGACACCGAGTATCTTAGCGCCAAAGGTGCGCGAGGCTGAAGACAGAATGGCAAATCCTTCAGCCCGGGGTGCGATGTCTGAGATCCCATCGACTCTAAGAAGCTTTTCTCTGAGTGTTTCGGCATGTTGAAAGGTGTCTCGGATCTCACCTTCTTCGTTGTAGGCAGGGAGCATGATTTGCAGATGTCCCTGAAAGATACTTGTTGTGGCTTGAATCGCAGCACTGTAGGAACTGAGCTGAAGTCCAATGAAAAAAATGAGAATAGCTGACGAGAAGGCTATCGCTGCTCCTGTAATGAGCGTTCGGCGTTTATTGCGCCAAATATTTCGCCAAGCGATCACGGCAGATTGTTTCATTGTCTTTCGCGTGGGTTTCGAAGATTAGAAAGAGTAAAGAGATTTGATGAGAGATTGAGATCGAATGCTACCTCATGATGGATAATCTTTGTCCATTCTCCATCGTTTTCAAGATTTTTCATAAGAAGTTCCACGGGAAAGAGTTTTCCACCAAGAGGTGCAATTTTGACGGTACGTAGACGTTTTATAGGTGTCATATCTTGATCGAAAAAGGTGTGCTCTATGATGATGTTATCTTCGCGTACTTTAATGATTTCTTTCCCCCAAACGACAGGAGCATCATCGAGAGGGATTGATTCGACGACATAAAGCGTGTCTCCTTCAGGAGATGTTTCTTCGGGGAGATAGCGGTGTGTGTATTGCTCAATGAGATCGTCGTCGCGTGCGAGATCGTTATACGAAAAATCTGAGCCCATCCAGCTTTGATGCATCATGCTGCCAGGGATTTTAATGATGCGGTTAATCTTAGGAGTAAAGCTCCACATATCTTGCTTCACTTTGAGAGAAGCGCTCCCAGCATCCTTTTTTGGGGCAACAAATCGTATCAAAGAGTGGTCGAGGCCCTTGGTCCACGTATGCATACGCATAGTGCGTTCCCAGCTCGGTCGATGAATAATCATACTCGCATCAGAGCGTGAGGAGTCCTCTCGCCAGTAATGAATGGCGGCTTGAATGCGATCGTGGGGAGTCGTCTCGGCAAGGGAAGAAGAGGGAAAGAGAGATAACGCGAAGAGCGCGAAGAACGCGAAGGGGGTACTTCTTCGCGCTCTTCGTGTCCTTCGCGAAAAAAAAATCTGTGATAAGAATGCTGAAAAATCCATGCCCATACACCTCTCAAAAAGCATACATCCTACCGACCAAAGCGCCAATGATACGTCACGTATCTCACGTAGAGGGTGTCATAGGTTTGACGAAATACTACGTTTGACCGTATGGAAATAGTATAACTTACTGAAATCACTCGCTGCGGTCTGCTTCTCCTTTCGAGCACACTCCTTGCAATTCCAACTTGTTGGGGAACCTTCCCTATAAGGAGAACACCATGAGTGACCTGATAGACAAGATTTTTGATCGGACGGTACCAGCGATAACCAAGTCGCTCGATGTCTACTGGAAACGAGGCGAGGCGCTAACAAGTAATGTGGCCAACGCCGAAACACCAGGATACCGAGCTGTCGATCTTAATTTTGCAGGTGAGCTTGAGCAAGCGTTTGAACAAGGGCGCAACGGAACAATCAAGATGACTCATGAGAAGCACATCGATCTCCAATCTCAAGGGAAATCCCATTTTGTCGCAGATCTTTCCGGGATGACGAAACCAGATGGAAACAACGTCGACCTCGATATCCAAATGGGAAAACTAGCGGTCAATGGTGGAAAGTACAGTCAGGGAGCAAGTTTGATTCGAAAGAAGCTCCAGATGATGCGAATGGCTATCAGACAAGCAATGAGGTAGGTGAAATATGTTTAATGCTATCGAAGTTCTTGCCAGTGGATTAAGTGCGGCGCGTATGCGAGTAAATACCCTTGCATCTAACGTTGCTAACGCAGAAACAACACGTACACCTGAAGGGGGACCATATAAGCGCCGTGATGTGGTACAGGTTGCAACGACTCTGAATAGTCAGTTTGGAAATGTTATGGACCGCATGGCGCTTGCTCGTCCCAGTGTCCAGGCCGTTGTCGCTGACAATTCGGACCCAAAGCTTGTGTTTAAACCTGGTCACCCTGACGCAGATGATAAGGGATACGTAGCGTATCCAAATATTAATGTTGTTAGCACGATGACCGACCTTATGTCAGCGAGTCGCCTCTACCAAGCGAATGTTTCAGCGCTTCAAACAGCAAGAAAGATGGCACAAGACGCAACGAGAATTTCAATACGATTTTAGGGAGTAACCAATGGCCATTGATAAGATAGCAAACAACTTTGCACCGATTAAAAAGATACAAGCATATGAGCAGGTGCAAAATGGCACAGCACAACCTCAATCAGGTGAAGGGGACTCCTTTGGAAACGTGCTCGTTGACGCCATCAAAGAGGTGGATTCTCTGCAAAAAGATGCAGATATGAAAATTGAACACATGGTTCTCGGTAAGCCTGGGGTAACTCCTCACCAAGCGATGATTGCACTTGAAAAAGCGGATATTGCTTTTCAGATGATGAACATGATTCGAGGAAAGATCGTACAAGCTTATCAAGAGGTCATGCGTACACAGATATAAATTTGGTTTTTAAGGTTAGGAGAGGTTTGTGGCAACTCAATTTGACCCAAGTGCTATTCTGGGGCATCTCACGGAAAGTTATGTCAAGCTACCGCTTGTACAGAAAATTCTTTTTCCTATTCTCGTTATTGGTTCTGTCGTCGGGATAGTTTACGTCTCAAAATGGGCAAACCGCCCGGAGTACGTAACGCTCTATTCTGATCTTGATCCTTCAGATTCTTCGGCAGTCATCGAGCGTCTGAAAGACTTAAAAGTCAAATATCAAATCGAAGGTGATGGAAGTATTATTACTGTTTCTCCCCCAGAGATGGTCCATGAGATGCGTATGACTCTTGCTGGAGACGGGATTCCTAAGGGAGGAAAAGTTGGCCTTGAGATCTTTGATGCTACAAATCTTGGTACTACCACTTTCCAAGAAAAAATTAAGTTTATGAGAGCGATTCAGGGCGAACTTGAGCGTACGATTACTTCGCTAGATTCTGTTATGGCCGCCCGCGTTCATATTGCCCAACCAGAAAAAAGTGTTTTTGCAAATAGAAGTACGGAAGCAACCGCGTCTGTCATGCTTCGTCTGCGAAGTGCAGGGGATATTGAGAAGAAACAGATTCAAGGTATCAGACGGTTAGTCTCTGGAAGTGTTGAAGGGCTTACGGTAGAAAACGTTACGATTCTTGATTCAAATGGGGCTCTTCTTACTACTGATACAGAAGGTGAAGAGGGGCTTGAAATGGAAGCGACTCGTCTTAATTATCAACGAGAGATTGAACGAGGTTACGTTCGCCATATTGAGCAAATGCTTGCCAAAGTGCTTGGCCCTGGAAAAGCTATAGCTCGAGTCACTGCCGAGCTTGATTTCACACAAAGTGAGCGTGAAGAAGAATCCTATGATCCGGGAGGACAGGTACTCCGCTCAGAACGAACTATTGAAGAAGGGCTTGGAGCGTCTCAACGTGGTGGTATTCCGGGAGTTGTCTCGAATCTTGCACAAGATCAGAATCTTCTTGCAGCGCCTTCATCAGAAACGAGTGCACGAAAAGAAGCGGTGCGTAATTTTGAAGTTTCTCGCGCGGTCTCACGTACGACTTCGCCTAGGGGGAGTCTTGAGCGACTCTCTGTTGCTGTCATTGTTGATGGGACAACGAAGCCCGAAGCGATAGAAGGTCAAGAAGCTACTCCAGTTGAGTTTGAGCCCCTTTCTTCTGAGATGCTCGATCAAATCGAGAGCGTTGTAAAAAGCGCTGTAGGATACGATCCCTCTCGAGGAGATACTGTTACGGTAGAAAATATTCCCTTCATGGAACAAGATAGTCCTTTTGAAGATCTGATGGTAACTCAGGCGCAGTATGACTGGATCTTCAACGGAATCTTTCGTGTTGGACCACTCTTTTTCCTCTTACTCTTTTTCCTCTTTATCGTAAGGCCGCTTGTGAAATTCCTTGTAACTCCTACAGAAGCCGAAATTGATCTTGAGCGACTCCTTCCTACAGGGATTAAGGAGCTTGAGCACGAACTTGAAGCGGAGCGTTCAAAAGTTACTGTTCCATCGGTTGAACCTTCTATTGATATGGAGCAACTTGAGGAGCTGATGGCAGAAAACTCTCGAATCGTACAAGAGAATCCACAACAAGCAGCACTTCTCATCCGCTACTGGCTCAATGATGGACGACTCTAAGAATCTAGGAAGCAAGTATGGACAACGTTGATTCTGGACAAACCCAAGATACATACCAAGAGACTCCATACTCCGATCAATCGTGGGAGATTATCGGAGAGGTAAGTGAGGAGCAGGAGTTCATCCCAATGGATGTGCCTGTCGTTTCAAGTAATCAGTTCGCCATTGATCCAATGTTTGCTGATTACGGTGGATCCACTTCAGGCGACGGAGAAAATAGATGGCACCTCCCAGAAGGAGAAACTGTAGAGACCTATTCAGTTGAGGATACGACGGACGCCGAAATAGAGGAGCTCAAACGTCAACATGCTGAAGAAATTGAGAGACTCAAAAGTGATATAAGAGAACAAGTAACGCAAGAAACGGTGGAAGCAACAAAAGCTGAATATGAAACGCAAATGCAACTGATGCACGAAACCTTTCGTGCTCTCTTTGAAGATCTTCAAAATCAAATTCAGGAGAATTTTTCACGTATTGAGAATGGAGCTGTAGAACTCTCTCTCTCGATTGGAAAGAAGCTTGTTGATGGAGCTGTTGATATCAATCCAGAATATGTCGTGAAAATTGTACACGAAGCTCTTGAGAAAACAGGAACAGCCATAGTTCAACGAGTGCGTGTCAGCCCACAAGATATGGAGTTCATTGATGTTGTTGGTATTCGAAAATTAATTAAAGAATACGATGGATCATGGGATTTCGAAGCTGATGAAACTGTCAAGTCTGGTTGTGTTGTTGAAACAAGCGCTGGAGAGATCGATTACCAACTTGATAGTGCTTGGGAACGAGTTTCTGAGCAAGTTATGAAGGTGAGTCGTTCGTAAAATGAATCAAGATATTTTCCAAAAAGCCATTGGAGCTGTCCAGCTTGCTAGTACCTACGAACTGCGTGGGCAGGTTACTGATGTGCGTGGGCTTATTATTGAAGGAAGCGGACCATTTGTACCCGTTGGCTCAGATGTAACCATCCACTCAGGAAGGCAGACTATTGCTGCTCAAGTGGTTGGCTTCCGAAAGGATAAGATTTTGACCATGCCTTATGCTGAGCTACAGGGCGTTGCTCCGGGTGCAACAATAAGTGCTGCTGGAGATAGATCCGATGTGCTTGTTTCTGACGATCTACTTGGACGCGTTGTAGATGGAATGGGAGAGCCGATTGATCATAAATCACTTAATCCGCTTGGCGATCTTGTTCCACTCTATGCAACGCCACCAAATCCAGTAACAAGAAAGCGCATTGATGAGCCATTTGACCTCGGTGTGCGTGCCATGAATAGCATGCTCACCACTGGAGCGGGGCAACGTATTGGTATTATGGCTGGCTCGGGTGTAGGAAAATCAACGCTCTTAGGCATGATCGCCAAACACTCCTCAAGTGATATCAATGTGATTGGCTTGATTGGGGAGCGGGGTCGTGAGGTGCGCGAGTTTATTGAGCGAGATCTTGGAGAAGAAGGTCTCAAACGTTCTATTGTGGTAGTAGCAACGGGTAATGAGTCAGCACTCCTGAGAATCCGCGCTGCTTTCCTTGCCACCACTATCGCTGAATATTTCCGTGACAAAGGCAAAAAAGTTGTTCTTATGCTTGATTCGGTCACCCGACTTGCGATGGCTCAACGTGAAATTGGGCTCGCGATTGGTGAGCCACCAAGCACAAGAGGATATACCCCATCAGTTTTTTCTATGCTCCCTAAGCTTCTTGAAAGAGCTGGGACTTCAGAAGGCGAGGGAGTTATTACCGGCTTATATACTGTGCTTGTTGAAGGCGATGATATGAACGAGCCGATTGCTGATGCCACTCGTGGTATTCTCGATGGACACGTTGTTCTCAGCCGCGACTTGGCATCAAAAGGACATTTTCCAGCTATTGACATTCTGCAGAGTACTTCACGGGTTATGACCGACATTGTCTCGGATGACGTTATTCGCTCAGCGATTGAAGCGCGTGAAATTCTTGCAACGTATCGCGACACAGAAGATCTCATAACTATTGGAGCCTATAAGCCTGGGCAAAACCGACGGGCTGATAGAGCTGTTTCTGTTATTCAGGACCTGAATAATTACCTGAAGCAGCGCCCCAATGAACCCGCTACATTAGAGGAGAGCTGGCAGCAGTTAGCAGCTCTTCTTGCCGCTGAGCGCGCTGTTCCTGGAATGCCACAAGAAGGAGCAGAGCAACAGGCACAAGGTGGCGTGTGAGAAGTGAGAGATGAAGAAGTTTCGGTTTCGCCTAGAAAAGGTTCTCCAATATCGCTCGGTAGTAAAGAGTGAGAAATTGCGAGAGTTGACCTTGGCAAACCACGCTGTATCGGAGATTGAACTTCGAATTGAGCAGATTAAAACTGCCCAACTCGAAAATAGCTTAGAAGGCGCAGTCACCCCGGAGCAGCTACAGCTTTCTGGTCAGTACGGACGGAGACTAGAAAAAGAGCTTACCGATGCAAAGCTTGCTCTTATTAGGGCACAATCGGAAGCAGAAAAAGCCCTCGCAGCGTATCGTGAAGCGGCCAAGGAAGAGGAAGCACTTGTGCACCTCAAAAAGAAGAAGAAGGCAGCATATATTGAATATATTCGCCACGAAGAAGAAAAGTTTTTAGATGAAATTAGTGTACAAAAAGGAAATACACTCGTAGGAGCAGAAGAATGACTAAGAAGAAATCACTTTCAAGAGAAGAGGCCAAGGAGCTTTATCGTGACCTTCAAAAGACAATGAATACGATGAAAAAGCCCAAGAAGAGTGCAGCGTTGCCAGGTGATGTTGCTAAGCAAATGGCAGGTGCTATTCGCCAAGCAATGGCCAAAGATGATGCTGCTGGTGCTCAATCTCAATCGTTGGCAGATGATAGCTATGCAAGCTCGAGTGAGTCGGTTTCCTCATTTTCTGCTCGAATGAATGCCGGAGCTCTCCCAAAGGGAAGTGGTCAGATGGCTGCTATTTCACTCGTTATCTTCTTTGCCTTAGCGAAGCTTACCTTTACAGCATTTGAATATAGTGGAGTGCTTTCGGTAGAAGATGCGAGTGCAAGTATGCCCCTTCGAGTTCGACCGACATCAATGCATCAGCAAAATTATTCCAAAGAAGAAGTTCGTATTCTTACTGCGCTTGATGCAAGACGTGAGAAGCTCCAAGAGCGAAATCGCAAACTTGACCTTCGTGAAGAAGATCTAAACCGTAAAGATCGAGAATTCGCTGCTCGACTGACTGAGCTACGAGAGCTCACTGAGAAGCTTAAAATTGCTCGCCAGCGAAACGAAAAACAACGCAATAATCAGATTGAGCAACTTTCAAATGTGTACGGATCCATGAATCCTACTGAGGCAGCTGAGCTTATTGAGCAGCTTGATGTAACTATTGCCTTAAAGCTCCTTGAACGAATGCCGGAAAAGAGGATTGGACAGATTCTTTCACTTATGAGTCCCGATCGCGCGCTCACTATTACTCGTATGTTAAGTGGGACGAAGTAGTTCACAGCGACTTTTGATTATTATACTCCCCGCACTTGAAAATACCGGTACACTGAGCACCGAGAGCGGGGAGTATTCCCCGGCCTGCGACGAGCGCGAAGGAAGTTGATCTTCGCGTCCTTCGCGCTCTTCGCGTTATATTCTTATCTTAAGGGGATACGTTCGGATCTAAAATCCTTGCTCCTTTAAGTTTGATTGCCGTATGCTTCTTGAGAGCAAGAATTCACCTCTACAATAAAGCTATAGCGGGGAAGCCGAGAGTAAGAGGGATATGAAGATCTGTCATATTGTTGCAAGTATAAATGAAAATATTGGTGGCCCAGCATATTCTGTATCAAAGCTGGTAGATCACTTGTCGCAACAAGGTCATGAAGTAACCCTTGCCTCTCTCGATTATTCAGAGCACGGTTTGCCGCTTCCTATTGGAAATGCGAAGCATATTCATCCTCGAGTATCTCGTATTGGAAACCTTCTCAGAGGCTGGAGTCCTGAGCTTCTCTCAGCACTTTCTCAAGAGCTTGCCCATGGATATGATCTGATTCACAGCCATGGGCTGTGGATGATGCCAAATATTTACGCACGAAAGCTCTCACAACAGTTGCATATCCCGCTTCTTATTACTCCACGTGGGATGCTTGAGTCGTGGTCACTAGGAAGAGCTAAGTGGAAAAAAGCTTTTGCATGGACTGCGTATGAAAGAGCGAATCTTTTGCAAGCAGCTGCATTTCATGCCACCTCTCAAATGGAGAGTGACTCAATACGAGCTCTTGGATTTGAACAGCCTATAGTACGAATTCCCAATGGTATTGATCTGCCCGCATCGCATGCTTCATGGAGTAGGGAGCAAGTTGATGATTTTTTCCCCCAGCTTCGAGGTAAACGACTCCTCCTGTTCTTGTCCCGCCTTGATCCGAAAAAAGGTATCAAAGAACTTCTCGAAGTCTGGAAAGAGCTTTCTCCGCATAATCCAGATTGGCATCTTATCTTGGCCGGCCCTGATCTTGTTGGTTTGCGTGAGACGTTAGAAACCTATGTTGAGTCATGTGGACTAAGTAGTTCACTCACTTTCACCGGTATGGTTACAGGACAAGTCAAAGAAGGGCTCTTCTCTGCGGCAGAGCTCTTTGTGCTCCCCTCCTATTCTGAAAATTTTGGGAACGTGATTGCTGAGTCTCTTTCTTACGGCGTCCCCGTAGTCACCACAAAGGGGACGCCATGGTCTGATCTTAACGTCTATGATTGTGGGTGGTGGGTTGATATGGACAAGGCGGTTCTTCTTGATACCTTACGCAAAGCGCTGTCTTTGGGTCGTCTGGCATTAGAAGAGAAGGGGAAGCGAGGAAAGACGTTCGTTCAAGATAGCTATACGTGGGATAAAGTAGCTGATGATATGTCAGGGTTTTATCTCAGCATTTTGTCTCAATAATCCTTTTTCCTCCTTGAGCTCAAGAACTCTCAACGTTATTACTCTCCCTTGCACGTGAACTGTAACGTGGGCAAAATGATCCGTCCCTAAATAGAGTTTACAGATATCATGATTGAAATTTTGTAACGCGAAGTACGCGAAGAAAGAAGGGCTTCGCGCTCTTCGCGTACTCCGCGTTATATTTGAAAAAAAGGTCGTCTACAGAGAGAGACTCTCGCCCTCTATCCTGGAGCTGTTCAACTTATCAGATTCGGATATTCTATACTCCCCGCACTTGAAAATACCACTGAGTTCAACATTGAAGTGCAACACTATTAAGTGCGCCATGGAAAGGGCCTGATCGGCCCTTACTGATTACGCGGGGAGTATTTGTCTTCCCTCCGGGGGATACTGAACGCATATCAAAATACCTGCATTTTGATATGCATTCAGTATAGAACCTCAAGAGGCTATCTTGAGTGTAAACTTATCCTAGGGAGGTGCCGACACGTATGCGTGTTCAAGTTCACGAGTAAGGGGGAGGAGAGATTTGGTGAGTGGAGGCTGTTGCCTAGCTCTCCCAACCGTTGAGCACGATTTCAAGCCCAAAGAGTAGCTGCTGTCGAGTGAATGGCTTTGTAATATAGTAATCAGCTCCAACACTGTAGCCAGCCATGATGTCCTCGGCTTTGTCTTCGCCAGTAAGCATAAGGACAGGAATATCTTTTGTGTCGTCGCTTCCTTTTAGGTGTGTAACAACATCAAGTCCGTTCATCTCCGGCATACAAACATCTAAAACGATAAGAGCATAGTCGAGGTTCAACTCTCCTTGATTCATGAGATCTACGACGCGTTGGCCATCTGTAAGCGTAGTTACTTCGAATCCCTCTGCCTCAAGTACAGACTGGACAAGGTTTCGTATCATTGAGTCATCATCAACGACGAGCACTTGTTTCGACATTGCTTCTCTTTCCTCCGGTTACAACTAACTATTCAATGATATAGAACGATCCAGGAGTTCCGCAAGAACCCCAATTGCAGCTTGTTCACGACCAGTGAGTTCTTCTTCATCTCCGTTCGTACGATCGGCATAGATGACGCCGATAACTTTGCTACCAAACCCAATAGGAATAGCTGTCATCGGCCAGCCGCCTTCAAAGATGGGATCTCCTTGAAACACGGGTCGGCCTTCAGCAAGTGCTTTTGCATCAGGTGCATAGGAATCAGCTTGGTCGCCAATTGGTCGAACAAATGTTTTTGGATCAAAGTCAGGTACGTTTCCAAGGAGCATTCTTCCAACAAGCCGTTTTTTTCCTTGGTTAACAAGGAGGAGAAGTACTCGGTCAAATCCAAGGCTCCAAGCAAAAGTTTCCATAACCGTTGTAATAACTGATGCTGTTGGTTCGCGGTTTTCTACGGCAACGCGAATCTCTTCGACGTACTGTGCAAAGTAACTTCCTTCATCTATTGTATCGTCATCTTCATCATCGAGGTATTCTTCTGGTTCTCCCCCTGCGTATGTTTGTATATACTGTGGGAGGTCGGGAAGGGGTAAGTCGAGAGAATCGCAGTGATTACGAAATGTTTTTGCCAAATTTCCTACTACATCGCTGAGAAGTACTGACTCAAGTTCAATCTTATCGTGGATGTCTATGAGGGCTTGCTGAAGATCTTCTTTACTTCCCTTACTGATAATGACTTCTGAGATAGTATGAGCAGCAAAAAGAGAGTCGGCCATCACGGAAGTGGATCCTTCTGATGATTGCTCTTTCCCGCTTTCGTCTCGGTTTTGAGAGTCAGCTGCTGAAAGAACGTCTTGGTAGAAAGTAGGCAGTTTAAGTTCACCAATAACTTCCAAGCTTAATTCGACAGGGCTAAGGCCTGTAATCTCACGAATACTCTGAGATATATGTTGTGATTTTTGTACGGAGCGTTTGAGAGCTGACTGATAAATCTTTGGAAAATAAAATGCTAAGAGAAGGGTTCCGAGCTCATAGAAGGTTCCAGCAAGGTAGCCTTCTTCGTCTTTGTTCTGCTTTCCTTTACTTTTCATCTGCGATGAAATGGTACTTGTGAGCAGAGAAGTGGTGATCGTTTTTTGAAGGACTTCAGCAAATACCCCATCTTTTCTCGCTGCTGGAATAAATTTTTGCAGCAGGACAAGCCCAGAGCAGAGCTCAGCGAGTGGTCGCATCCCAATTTGAACAACCGCTTGGCTCACTGTCATAATAGGCTTCGAGCGTCGATAGAACGTACTGTTTACAAGATGAAGTACGCGTGTTCCAAGAGAAGGTTCGCGCAGGATGAGTTCTGTAATTTGGTTTGCGGTGGTTGATGGATTTGAGACAAGTTCTTTTAACTGGGAGACAACGCGTGCGCTTGCAGGAAAGTCTCCATCGCGTCTGAGCGCTCGACGAAGTTTCTCGACAAATTCTTCTGACTTCAGGCTTGTACTATCGTCAGTATGTTCTTCACCAGAAGGACTATTCATAACTAAGCACCATCCATTGCGGAAAGAAGTGTAAGCTCTCTTACGGTTTCAACCACCTGCCCTGGTCGAAACGGTTTAGCGAGAAACACAGAGGCACCAGCATCAAGTGCGGCACGACGATCGCTCTCAAATGCACAAGCACTGAGAACAATAATAGGGATTCCAGATTCGCTGCCTCCTGAATCTCGAATATGTTTTATCAACTCTAGACCGCTTTCTCCTGGAATAGCTAGATCTGTTAAAAGGATATCCGGAGACTCAAGAGCGATCAGCTCCTTGCCCTCTGAGACGGTGTTTGCGACTCGAACGTCAGCTCCAGCAGATTGGAGAACGTGCTTGAGCACCTCACAGGTATCTGGATTATCCTCGACAACTACTGTTGAGAGGCCATCGAGACGGATGTTTTTGAGTTCTTCAGGCGTATGAATTTCTTGTGCTGTCTTGGTAGTTTGGGTTGCTACTGGGAGAAGAACCCAAAAGGAAGAGCCTTGGCCTTCTTCGCTTTCAACGCCAATTCTTCCCCCGTTGAGTTCTACGAGACGACGGGTAAGGTTCAGCCCGATTCCAGTTCCAACCTGGGATTTACTATAGGTGTCATCTCCTCGCTCAAACCGTTCGAAGAGCTTTAACATTTTTGCTTCAGAGATTCCTACACCACTGTCGTTGATGCTAATTTTTATCTTGTCGAAGACTTCCTCAACCTCGATCCAAACCCTTCCTCCCTGTGGAGTATATTTTACAGCATTTGACATAAGGTTAATGATGATCTGGTGTAGGTGCTTTCGATCGAAGATAACCATTTTTTCTGCAAGTTCTTCAGCAAGCTCAAGAGCATTGAGTTGCACCCCTTTACTAATAGCTGTTTGCATCATCAGCTTGTGAGCTTGTGTGAGAACATCTCGTACGCTGATATCCTCTGGCTCGGCTTCTTCCTTTCCAGATTCAATACGAGCGAGATTGAGCACGTCATCAATCAAATTCTTGAGGTGATCACTTGATCGTGCGATGGCATTGAGTGCATCAGTCTGCTTTTCGTTGAGCTCACCAAAGACTCCATCAACAAGTACGCTTGAGTATCCGACAATAGCGGTGAGTGGAGTACGGAGTTCATGGCTCATGTTTGCTAAGAATTTTGATTTTGCTTGATTAGCTTCTTCTGCGCGTGAAGTTTGAATTGCAAGATCGGCAGTTCGTTGCTCAACAAGTTCCTCGAGTCGTTCGGTATATGATTGAATCCGAGATTGTGTAATGGCGTTTGCTACCGCAACAGCTGCTCCTTGTGCAAACTCTTCAAAACGGGTCAGATCGTTTTGAGACATCATATCTGAGCGGCGGTATCCAATGAGAATAGCACCGAGTGCTTCCCCGCGAACTTCAAGACAGCACGCATTGACTGAACGGATACCGAGCTCATGCAAGAAGTCAAGTCGATGATCTTGTTGTTGTTCAAGGTTCTCTACTGAGAGATATCCACCAACGCGCATAACTTGCCCGAGGATGCCGAGCTCTGTCGAGAGTTTCTTGGGAACGAGGTTTGGAGTACAGCCATAGCCACCTTTGACATGTAGGTTTTGTTTCTCTTCATCGAGTAGGAGAGTAAGAGAAACATCGGCGGCGAATCGAAATGCACTTTCGCGAGCAAGGCTTTTGACCAGTCTTTGGAGTCCAATGTTGCTAGCAATAAGTTGATTGAGTTCGTTGAGTACCTGGAGTCTATCAAGAAAATGTTGCAGCGTATTTGAGAGTTTTTGTCTCTCAAATACGACCGAAATATGATGGGCAAGTGAACCGAGTCGTGTTTGCGAGTCGTGAGCGAGTCCGTTTGGCGCAACGACTGCGAGTGAACCGATTGGCGCACCGAGACAGATAATGTCGAAGTAGTGTTTGTCTCCGTCTTGAATTTTTGCACGATGTGTTGCGACCGATTGCATAGCAATGCGATTTGCGCCGTCACCGGCTTCGCGCTCTTCCTCAATGGGAAAGTTTCCATTGCTTGCAACGAGTTCTCGTTCGGTATTTGTCCGATCAGAAGGGAGATAGATAGCTGAGGCTGTAACCCCTGATGTTTTTGAAGCACACTCTGCGATAGCAGTAAAAATTCTGCGTGGCTCGTCGCCGTTTTCAATCATTTTCATTATCCCAGAGATACTCTCACTTGGAGGGCGCTCCTCTAGGGCCGATCGAGACATTACCTGAGTCGACCGCGATGCTCTCTTTTCGCTCATTTGCTTCCTACAATTTGGGACTTCACAGTTGAAGATCGTCACGATCGAGCGAAACCTTAACTGTCATCATCAGAATAAACCTGTGGTTTCTTTGGGGTTTTAGGAACTAAAGGGCTTAGTTCTCAGGACGAATGAAGTTTAGGGAAATGATATATTTCAGCGGGTTATCGAGGGGTATAGCTTTTCGTTACCATTTCCTTGAACTTTTTTCTCCGTGGCATTGTCCTTTGGTGTTCTCCTAGGATTTTTGCCACGGAGAAAAAAGTTCAAGGAAATGGCTGTTCAATGGAAGTGACAGGCAAGCTCTGTCTAGATAAGCTCAGGAGTAAATCCCCGCCTCATTGTATTCTCAGTCACCGTTCGAGGTTCGAGGAATTGTATCAAGTAGTCAGGGCCACCTGCTTTTGAGCCTACGCCGGACATCCGCGAACCTCCAAATGGTTGGCGACAAACGATTGCTCCAGTAATAGATCGATTGATGTAAAGGTTGCCGACCCGAAATTTCTTCCAAGCAAGTTCAATATTTTTGGGGCTTCGACTAAATACTCCTCCGGTAAGGGCATACTGAGACTTGAGTGCTACATGGATGGCTTCTTCGAATGTTGAAACCTTGCAGCAAGCAAGTACAGGGGCAAAGATCTCTTCGTTCCAGAGTGCAGATGTTGTATCAACATCGGTGAAGATACAAGGTGGAACAAAGTAGCCTTTGTGCGGGGTCGTCCCGCGAAAGGCAAGGTTGTGTTCATTCTTATACTCGTCAACAAGGTTGAGTACCCGTTGCTGACTCTCAAAGTCTATGAGTGGGTTGACGAAAGTTTCAGGGTTTTGAGAAGGGCCAACGGCAATGTCTTTTGCTGCATCACAGATTCGAGAAACAAATGGCTCGTAGGCATCACCAACAATAATGACTCTTGAGCAAGCAGAACACTTCTGTCCTGCGTGACCAAAAGCTGAATAGAGTACTCCTTTAACAGCTTCATCAAGATCGGCGTCTTCATCTACGATTACAGCGTTTTTTCCGCCCATTTCAGCGATCACTTTTTTAACGTTTCGTTGGCCAGGTTTTACTTCTGAGGCTTTGCGGATAATATCAAGCCCCACACCTTTTGATCCCGTAAAACAGATCACATCAATATCAATGTGGTCGACAAGGTATGCTCCAATGTCCTCTCCGTCTCCGGGAAGAAAAGCAAAGGCGTTTGCTGGTACTCCTGCTTCAAGAACAATTTGAGCAAAAACAGCAGCAATGATACTTGTTTGCTCGGCTGGCTTGAGAA
The DNA here is from genome assembly GCA_030428205.1 of bacterium. Lineage (GTDB taxonomy): Bacteria > Bdellovibrionota_C > UBA2361 > UBA2361 > RFPC01 > JAUIBK01. The sequence goes on along the minus strand of JAUIBK010000019.1, from coordinate 23,204 downwards.
TGGTGGCATTGCCGGTAACAAGAGAGGCAACCGTCATTCCACAAGGAATGGCGAGAGGAAAATTCCATGGTGCGATGATCAGGCCAAGACCACGTGGTTCATAAAAGTAGTAATTTCCTTCTCCCATGACATCCATGGTTTGATGTTTTGGTGCGAGGCGATCCATCTCGTGGGCGTAGTAGTCACAAAAATCTATCGCCTCAATCACGTCCCCATCAGCTTCTTTCCAAGGTTTACCAGCTTCTCGTATGATGAGAGCGCTCAGTTCATTGCGTCTCTCTCTCATGCCCTGAGCAATCTTGCGTAGTATATCAGCTCGCTCAGCTGCGGGTGTTTCTGACCAACTTTCTGCACCTTCTCGCAATGATTTGAGCGCCTGGTCACAGTGCTCCTTGTTTGCATACCAGACTTCACCGATTTGCTGGTCGGGATCGCTTGGATCGATACTTATTTCAGAGTGTGGGGTGGTGATAGCTTTTCCGCCGATCAGTGGTGTCGCCTTATAGTGCCCTTGTGAGATACGCACGTTTGTTTCTTCGATAGTTTTTTGAAACTCATCTCGGTTGTGCGCAATAGTAAAATCAAGAGGGGATTCGTTCTTCATAGTATCTTTGGGAGGTTCTAATCTTGCAAATGAGGTTCTTTGAGCAGTTCTTCTACTTCAGCGTCATCAAAAAAAGTGTGCCGTAAAAACGACTCGTTGGACGTGTTTTCGAGAAGTCTCCGTACGAGGTACCCCATCCCAGGAATCATCTCACCAAGTGGAACGTAGAGTCGGACAAGGTAACCGCGCTTTGAAAATGCTCTTGCAATTGGTTCTGCCATGCCGTAGAGCATTTGGAGCTCGAAGTCCTTCTCGGTGAGTCCCTTTTCTTTTGCATAGCAACAGGCAAAAGCGAGGGAGCGGATGTTATGAGAACCAAATGCTGGGAGAACATACTCGTGATTGTCTATCAACACTCGAGAGAGTTTTTCATAGTTTGCATCAGAGCTCTCCTTGATAGAATAGAGAGGAGAAGGCCAGTCGTTTTGATTGCTCGTAACGGTTTCTGCATCCCAATAGGCCCCTTTAACGAGTCGTACAGCAATGGGTTTGCCTCTCTCTTTGGCAAAACTCAGCAGAGAGTAAAGAATCTCTTCTGATTCACGGGCATACGCTTGAAGGACTATTCCCGGGTACGGAAAATCGAGAAATTCCTTTTCTCCAAAGACTGTCCGAAACACTTCATAGATAATGGGATTGTGGGCGGTGTCCTCAGCATCGATATACACAAGCGCGTTGTTCTCTTTTGCCATACGAGCAATGGAACGCAATCTGTCTGAGAGTACCTGTACGCTCTTAGTATAGTTCAATGGGCCACACTGAGAGTAAAGCGCAGAGAGTTTGACAGAGACACATACTGGGCTTATTTCACCGGGATGGCCTTCGATGATTGGCTGTGATTCTTTCCATGCAGGAACTTCTTTTCCGAAAACCTCGAGCGCCTCAAGGTAGCGGTTCATATAAACCTCAGCTTCTTTTTCGCTTAAGCAATATTCACCGAGAAGATCTACGGTGAAGCTTAATTGGAGCTTTCGGAGTCTTCGAAGCTGCTTAAGCGCAGATGAAGGAGTTTCTCCAGCGATGAACTGTTGCGCCATTTGTCGTACACTCTGTTTAACAACAGCTGAGGTGAGTTTTCCTCTGAGAGAATTTGGTTTGGCACTTACACCCCACTCAACGAGGCCGTGTATGTGTTTTGCTGATTCACTTAAATATTCATGAACGTGTGCTGCTATAGCTCGGCTGCTCTGGAGGGAGGGAAGCACGTCTACCAGTCGAAACATATTTGTTTTGAAATCTGGCTGGGTCATGGACCATTCCATAATACGGCCAGTCCAGTAATTTTTATTGAAGGCAGATGGTTGTTCTTCTCCGATATCTCGAAAGATCTCTCGTCCAAAAGAAACAATCTCACTATGTAGCTTGGTTGAATGAGCTGTAGGGTTGCTAGTCATATAAGGTTGAATACACTCGAGTGGTAGGCGATGTCCAGCATACCTTCTTGTTACTAGAAGATGGTGTTTGGGGAATGAGCAAAATATTAAATCTCAAGTGGTTACAGCGGGTTAGCAGGGCAAGAATGAGCCGCGCTTATTGGATGATAAAGAAAACTCCAGAGAATCACGAAAAGAGAAGTGTAGGGGAGAAGTCTTTTGGTGCCTTATGGTTATGAATGTATCGGACACAGGAAGTGTTACATTTGAGGAACAGGAGCGTGCATCAACTCGTCTTCTTGTCGTTGAGCCACATGAGGCGACCCGTGAACTCTTGCTTGCCTATGCCAAACGTCTCTCTCTCGGCCATGTCAGTGAAGCAGCCGATTATGCTGGTGCTCTAAGAAAGCTCAAGGAGCGCTCATATACACATATCCTCTTTAGTACAGAGAGCTCTTCTTCAGATGCACAAGCATTTCTCCAAGAGGCCTTGAAAGAAGAGCCTGAGCCTGTCCTCATTGCACTTGCTGAAGAAGCTTATGCAGAAGATGTGCTTGGATACTTACAGGGCGGTGCTCACAGTTTCTTTGTCGTTCCAGGAACACAAAAAGGGCTTGAGGAAGTATTAGTCAATGCAAGTCGTTCTAACTTCAAGCCAGGCGTGATTCTACAAAGAACAGATCGAAACAAAGCGCTTGTCTCTATGTTGTTCACCTATGTTGAGCAAATAAGCAAGGTGCAGCGCCAGGCTCTCAGTCATCCAGAACAACCTCACGATGAGCTTCCCTCTCTTATCGCGGCATTTCGTGAGACAGCGCATATGGCGAGGACTTTTTGTGAGGGTGGAGAGGCTGGTCTCCTTGAGACGGTGATAGAAATGGCTATTTTGCAGGCAAAAGAACCAGCGACGGCTCTTGGTCGCTTACGAAAAAAGCTACACCAACAGAGATCAGAGACAAAAGAGGGATAGAAGGAAGGAGAGATGGTTTGCTTTATTTCCGGCGGTTATCCAAAAGAGATCAGGAGAGCTCCAGACTCAATCACATCCCCCTCTTTGACTTCAATCGAGGAGATGCTGCCTGCACAAGGAGCTTCTAGGGGATGTTCCATTTTCATAGATTCTAAAGTAATAAGCTTTTCACCTTGTGAAACCTCTTGTCCTTCAGTTGCACTTATTGAGAGGATCTTTCCCGGAAGTGGGGAGATGAGTTGATTGAGAGAGTTTATGCTTGATGCTTTGTTTTCTTTAAGCGTTGGCCAGGTTCGCTGGACGTGAGTAGCAAAGCCTCCAAGTTGTATCCATCCTGTGTGCTCATCGCTCCAAAAAGCTTGGAGTTTATGACGAATGCCGTTGAGAGAGACAAGTGAGTGAGTGGGGGTGTGCTCATGTAAGGAAAGCGAGAATGCGATTGGCGCAGTGTTGCTCTCAGAAAGATCAGCAACAAGAACTTTACTTTGATTTTCGCTCATCGATTCAACGATAAGTGAATAGTCAGTACGCCCAAGAGAAAAGAAGTAGCTTTGGTGTTTCGTGTTCGGGAGAAGCCGAAATGGTGGCAGAGGGGTTTCGGTCTGAGCGACAAGGGAAAGAAAAGCTCCGCAGATAAGCTCTGCTCGTTGCTCTATGCTGAGCTCTAAGCAGTTATCGGCTGTTTTGGTGTGATGCTGGCACGAAAGGAAGTCCTCGTTGTGGAGAAGCTCGGTGAGATACCCGATATTTGTGTCAACTCCAGCAATGAAGGCGTCTTGGAGTGCTTGTTGAGCCTTAGAGATCGCTTCCTCCCGCGAGGTCCCAGTGATAATAATTTTTGCAAGAAGAGAATCGTAGTAATGCGAAACACGATTTCCTTGGGCAAAGCCCGTGTCGATTCGAAGGGATTCTTCTTGTGGGGTAGGGAAGGTGAGTTTTTGAAGCAGCCCAGTTGAGGCGATAAATCCTTCATACGGTTTTTCTGCGCAAACTCGTAGCTCGATTGCATGTTGGCTCGCTTGTGGTGGTAGAGAGCCTTCGGGAAGAAGAGAGTTGAGGTCTTTTCCTTGTGCAATATCAATTTGAAGAGCAACGAGATCGAGTCCTGTGATGGCTTCTGTTACAGGGTGCTCAACTTGTAGGCGGCTGTTGACTTCAAGAAAATAAACATTCTCTTCGCTGTCGACGAGAAACTCTACTGTTGCTGCATTCTTATACCCTGCTGCTTGCAGAAGTGATTTTGAAGAAGAGTGAAGAAGGTGCTTGGTGGCGTCTGCGATCTGTGGAGCAGGTGCTTCTTCGATAACTTTTTGGTGGTTGCGTTGGAGAGAGCAATCTCGTTCGAAGAGGGTTCGTACGTTGCCGTGCGCATCACCGAACGCTTGGATTTCAATGTGTCGAGCAGAGACTACGAGCTTTTCAGCGAAAACTGATTCGTTACCAAAGAAAGCCTTTGCTTCGCGAGAAGCGGAAGAAAGTGCTTGTTCGATTTCGCTCTCTTGAAAGACGCGGCGCATACCCCTTCCACCACCACCAGCGGATGCTTTGAGCAAAATTGGATATCCAACGCTTTGAGCGAACTCTTTGATCTCTTGAGGTGTGATTTGCTTTCCATTCTTGCCCGTTACGTTAGGCAGCGTAGGAACACTGTGCTCCTCGGCGAGTTTCTTGGCTTGTACCTTATCGCCGAGGAGAGCAATGACTTCAGCGGAAGGTCCAATAAAGGACAGGCCATTTTTTTCGACCTCAGCAGCAAACTCAGCATTTTCAGAGAGAAAACCGTAGCCAGGGTGAATGGCGTCTGCGCCAACTTTTTTGGCTGCGCTCATCACCTTATCCATTGCGAGGTAGGACTCCGAGCTTTCGGCTGCTCCAAGGTATACAGCTTCATCGGCCGCTTGCACATGGAGTGCATGGCGGTCTGCTTCTGAGTACACCGCGACAGAGGCTATCCCGAGCTTTCTACACGTTCGAGCAATGCGACAGGCGATTTCGCCTCTATTGGCAATCAGTATTTTTTTCATAGCTATTACGTTCGAAATACTCCGTAGTGAACATCAGGCCACGCTTTATTTCTACTCACCGAGAGAGAGAGTCCTAGGACGTCGCGAGTTTGAGACGGCTCAATCACACCGTCGTCCCAGAGCCGGGCTGTAGAGTAGTAGGCATCAGCTTGCTCTTCGTACCGAGCGAGAATCTCTTCGCGATATTTGCTTGCCTGCTCTTCAGTCCACTCTTTTCCGCGAGAGGCGTACGAATCACCGCGTACTTGGGTGAGAACATTAGCAGCTTGTTCAGGACCCATAACGGAGATTCGAGCGTTCGGCCACATATAGAGAAAGCGTGGTTGATAGGCACGACCGGCCATTCCGTAATTTCCCGCGCCAAACGATCCGCCAACGACAATGGTGATTTTAGGAACGGTTGAGCACGAAACGGCGGTTACGAGCTTTGCGCCGTCCTTGGCGATACCCCCACGTTCGTATTCTCTTCCGACCATAAAGCCCATGATGTTTTGCAGGAAGACCAATGGTATCTTTCGTTGATTACACAGTTGGATGAAGTGAACTCCTTTTACGGAGCTTTCACTAAAGAGAATTCCGTCGTTGGCAACGATGCCAACGGGCATTCCGTGAATATGGGCAAATCCACAGATCAGAGTTTTTCCATACTCTGCTTTGAACTCATCAAACTCACTTGCATCAACAATTCTGGCGATCACTTCTCGCATAGGAAAGTGTTTGCGACTACTTGTTGGGATGAGTCCTGAGAGTTCTTGTGGGTCATAGAGAGGAGAGCGAGCTTCTTGTTCAGCAATAGGTTGTCTGTAACGAACACCAAGGTTGGCTACGATGCGGCGAGTACGTCTGAGAGCTTCGTGGTCATCGGAAACGTAGTGGTCTGCTACACCGCTGACTTTACAGTGTACATCTGCACCACCGAGTTCTTCAGCGGAGATCTCTTCGCCAGTTGCCGCTTTGACTAGGGGGGGGCCACCAAGAAAGATAGTCCCTTGCTCTTGAACGATGACAGCCTCGTCGCTCATTGCGGGAACATACGCCCCCCCAGCAGTACACGAACCCATAACAACAGCAATTTGAGGAATGCTTTCTGAGCTCATCTGAGCTTGGTTGTAGAAGATTCTTCCAAAATGATCTCTATCAGGAAAGACTTCATCTTGAAGTGGTAAGAAGGCGCCACCAGAGTCAACGAGATAGATGCATGGAAGAGAGTTCTCGCGTGCAATCTCTTGAGCACGGAGGTGCTTTTTGACTGTTAGAGGAAAGTACGTTCCACCTTTTACCGTTGCATCGTTGGCAACGATCATACATTCACGACCAGACACGGTGCCAATCCCGGTCACCATACCTGCTCCAGCACGAACGCCTTCGTAGAGGGAGAGGCCAGCGAGAGGGCTGAGTTCAAGAAAGGGGCTACCGGGATCTATGAGGTGTTCAATGCGATCACGCACAAAGAGCTTTCCTCGCTTCTGGTGTCGTAGGAGTGATCCATCTTCTGCGTCTGGTTGCGCACCGTGAAGGAGTGAGTGGTGTCTATCGAGAAGAGCTTGGTACGCTTCTCGTTGTTCTTGAAACGAGGAAGAAGAAGGATTTACAGGGGTACCAAGTGCCATATCACTCCTAAACTATAACAAGCGGCATAGCCAAGGCTCATATTTGCTCCTAGCCCTAGACTATATGGTGATGACCAAAAATGAGGGCCAGTATATGTGATACTTCAAGAGCTTGCACTTAAATGACTTAACCTGTTGAAATCATATCTACTTTGGAGCGGATAAGAAGGTGTCTTTGTTCTAAGGTGTTGGTTTGTATCATAAAAAAGTTCACCGGATCTGAATCGATTCCTTCTGGTGTCCATCTCAACCATATCTGTTACTGCTGTACGGTTTACGATCTGTTTTTTGTTCCCCCATCCACCTTTAGGTTCGCGTAAGTAACCTCCCATCTATTGCTGTGAATTTTTCGATCTCTGCTTTTCGGCGGAGTTCTATACGTATCGTTTTTTTTGAGGTTACCGATGAATAGAGTTGAGTCACATAATAGTCAGGATGTAAATCAAGGATCATCAGGAGATGATTTTGGAGCGTTATCATTTCCAGCAAAAAATAGCGCAGGGCAAGCAGCATCAATTCCTGCTCAAGCACAACCCGGAGAGCTCTTCTCCCTCCACAGTATGCCACAGGAAAGCCAGGAAGAATCCATGGCCTCTTCTCACTCGGTAGAGCAAGGCGGTAGTATAGTTGCTCGTATTGGCCCAATTCCTAAAGTCACAAGCACGTTAGAAGAAGTTCGTTCTGAGCTACACCAGTTTATTCAAGAGAATTTACACTGCATGCCTGAGATTGGGTTTATTGCTGAAGAGGCACCTTCCGTTTCTGCTGAGCGTATTCAAAGTGTTCTTGAGGAAGCAAGTGCTCGCCTCCATCTCCTTTCTCTCGAGACAGATGTTGTTACGCGAACAGGTATTGCCTACGCAGAATTTGCCGCCAAAGGAGCAGAGTGTATCGATGAGATGCTTTATGCCTTACGTTCACATGGATTTGCTGCCTATGTTCCAGAAGGAGAGCAAGAAGCTCTCTTTTTAACAAGTTTACAGCTTAAGAGCGATCTCACGTCGATTGCACTTGCACTTCAATCTGCAGAGGCTCAGTCGCTGATGCAACAAGAGGTAGAGCGAGCGCTAGCTCAGATTGAGCCCGATAGTCTTGATGGAAATGTGTACATCGAACCTGAAGCGGGGTCTCTTCTCGCTGAAAATCTGTTGAAACAGCAGGAGTGGATACATGGGGGAGATAGTGGCATCCGAGAATCAGCAGAGCTTCTCTTTCGTACTATGCATGCCATTAGTACAGAATATGGCAAGGTCGCACGTCCTCGAATTGGTTTTAGTAAGTCTCCTGAGCAAGTATCTCAGATGCCCGTTGATGATTTTGTTCGCTCGCTCGAAGAAGTGAGCCAAGCGATGGAAGATGCCTTCATGCTAACAGAAGGAAGCACCCCAGTAGATATTCACAGGCGTTCTTTCGCGCATAACGTAGGCTTGTTTGCAGAGAGTTTACGCATCCGTCTTGTTCGTCGAGGATATGCGGGAGTGATTGGGGCAAATGATGTACCACATGTCCTTCAACTTTTTAGCGATACGCAATCGCAGTTAGGAAAAGTTATTCGCCACTTTTCGAAACCCCCCGCAAATGAAAAAACCTGAATTCGGCGAGCATCGGCACTTCTCGTGGAAAGGCCCTTGTCGGGCCTTATCGCTTTCTGCGGGGGGGGTGTCCCTCTCGGCCCGCATCCCTGCGATTGGGACAATATGACTCCCCGCCCTCGGTACTGGGTGGGCCGGTATTTTCAAGGGCGGGGAGTATAAGTTACCTGAGGCACAAGAACGCTAGCTGTCACATGATCACACTCGTATGTTATGTTGACGGGAATATTTGTGCCTTTGCGTAGCTGTGGGTGCGGTTCAAAGAGAAGCGTCGCATTAAAGCCGTGAAGCTCGTTTTCCCAAGAGAGTGAGACAGCATCAAACCAAAACATTTTCTGGTATAGTGGAAAGAGAGCTTTAAAGATCGCCTCTTTGGCAGCAAAAATTGAAAGGAGACGAAGATTCTCCTCAGCTGGCACAGCTTGGACCCATGCTTTCTCGCTTTCATCACAAACTTTGCGGCTAATATCTTGGCTCAGGGTTCGGTGGATTGGCTCAACGTCTATTCCTAGGGCAAGTGTGCGTTCGAAGGAAGAGACAATAGCGCATGCGATCTCCGTGGAGTGACTCAGTGATCCTATTAAACCGTGTGGCCAAAGAGGTTCATTATGCTCACCAGTTTTAATAAAAAAAGATGCGAGGGTAGGGTCGAGCTCGCAAAGGGCTTTGCGAGCGAGGTGGCGTCCTAAGAGATAGCTCTTTTTTCTGCTTTCTGCTTTGATATTTTGAACAAATGATTCTTCTTCAGGGAGTGAGGCAAGGGAGAGTTTGCTTGAGAGTGAGGCAGCAAAAAAGGTGCATGAATCGGGATAGGGGTTGGTGAGCATGGGTTATGGTATGAGGGATGAAGAGGGATAAATCAACTACTCAATCAATAAAATTATAACGCGAAGGACGCGAAGTTCGCGAAGGGGTTGATCTTCGCGAACTTCGCGTCCTTCGCGTTATAATTTATGATTGTAAAATCCCCCATTTCTAGAACTAGTCTAGTACAAGCGCAATGGGAGGGACTTTAGGCTTGTCGTTACTCTACAAAGAGGCCGAGTATAGACAAACGCTTTTTGATAGAGTAGTTTTTCAATCTCAGCTGAGGAATGTACTGTGAGCAAAATTTCAATTAAGTCTCAAAAAGAAATAGATGGCATCCGAGCGGCCTCAAAAGTCACTGCTCAGATCCTTGATGCTGTCGGAGAGATTGTCCGTCCAGGTGTTTCTACTGAAGAGATTAATACGTTTGTACATAAGATGACACTTGATGCCGGATGCAAACCTGCGCCGCTCAATTATCACGGATTTCCTAAATCTGTATGCACCTCGGTGAATGAGGTAGTTTGTCACGGTATACCAAGCCCATATCAACAACTTCAAGAAGGGGATATCGTCAACATTGATGTGACTTCGATTAAGGAAGGATACTTTGGTGATGCTAGTCGAATGTTTTTTGTTGGTGGCCCCAAAGCGTGTTCAGAAGAGGCGTGTACATTAGTTGAAACAACCAAGCAAGCTCTTCAAATCGGTATTGAGCAGGTTCGCCCCGGCGCACACTTTGGAGATATAGGTGCAGCCATTCAAGAGTTTATTGAAGCAACGGGAAAAGGATACGGTATCGTCCGTGAATACACAGGGCACGGAATTGGTAACCAATTTCATGAGCCTCCTCAGATTATCCATGTTGGTCGCCGTGGTACTGGGGCTGAAATGAAACCGGGAATGACATTTACTATCGAGCCGATGATTAATATCGGCACCCACAAGACCACGCTTTCTCGTATGGATGGTTGGACGGTTCGTACCCAAGATAACAAGCTTTCAGCGCAGTGGGAGCACACGGTTCTTGTTACTCCCACAGGCTACGAGAAGCTAACGCAGTCTCTTGCGGGGTATGACTATTAGTCTTTATGGAAGAGTTCGTTGAAATTATCGTTGCTCTTGTTGCAGCGTTTTTTTATCTCTTTGTTCGATTACAACGAAAAACATCAAGAATTTATCACGAGGCTGAAGCACAAGGGCGCTCTTTTGGCGATGCCCCTATGTTCTATCATAAAAAGATCATTGAGCTTGAAGGTAGGGTTGTACATATTTTTCGAAATTCTGTGGCTGAGATCGTAAAACGCAAGACGATTGACTACATTCGCACAAAGACGGGTAGTAGAAACCACCGACATAGGCATCTCCATCAACGGTTTCTCATTCGCTCAGAAGATCTCAAAGGGAAAGGCACTGTTCTTATTGAGAGGAACCTCAAGCACGGAAGAGTTCCTCTGACCCAAGGAGATATGGTGAGAGTCAAAGGAGAGTATCTTCATACTGTTTCTTGGAAGAGTAGAAGTCCCTATGGCCGTATGCATAAGACGTATGAACCGCATGGGTTTGTTAGGGTGCTATAATTCGACCAAAGTCTCTATATGTTTCGATAGCCATCTCAGCGATAAAAGAGAGAAATGTTGAGTCGTCTTCGTGGGCTTCTTCTAGAGCGGAAATATACTCAGCTCTTCGAAGTGGAGGAATAATCACTGGAAGATATTGTTCTCTGAGAAGCGAGAGATTCATCAGTAAGCGAGCGACTCTCCCATTTCCGTCAACAAATGGATGAATGAAGACAAAATGCTTATGTATTTGAGCCGCTTTTTCTATCGCGTGGAGGGTGTTCCATTTCGATCTGAGATTGTTTGTGAATGAGCTCATAAGAGTAGGGAGCTCGTCGGGGTTAGGCAGAGGGTATTTGGAGCCGGTAAGTATTACTTTCTTTGCTCGATAGGATCCAGCCTCATTGGAGGCAATTCGGTGGTAAAAGAGCCTGTGAATCTCTTTGATGTCGTTTTCGCTAAGAGTTTCGGTATCAAGAAGAGAGTAGATAAAGTCATAAGCATCAGAGTGGCCGGATGCTTCAAGGTGATCGCGGAGTGGTTTTCCACCGATGGTCAATCCGTCCTCGATAACAACTTTAGTCTCGGATTCGGTTAAAGAGTTTCCTTCGATTGAGTTACTTGAGTACGTTAACCCAATTCGGAAATATTCTTTTACTTCTGTGAGGAGATCGCCTTCAAAGGGACGGCAAACCAGGATTTGATGGTGAAGGGTGTCAACTTCCTCTAATAAGCTCTTCATGAAGAAAGCATAGCATTAACTAATACTTAAGGAGAACTGCCAAATGGATTGATTTTCTCGTATGCGAGAAAATCAATCCATTTGGGTAGAAAAGCGCCAGCAAGCTGGTTGAATGAAGGCCCTTAGGAGCCCTGCAAAAAGATAAACCGTTTCATGCCTTTTGTTTCTACAACAAGTCTTATCCCTTCACTTACTTCTGACTTTTTCAGCGTAGAATGAAAATCCTTGAGGCTTTCTATTGAGGTATCTCCCACTTTGCGAACGATATCGCCTGGGCGGATGCCAGCGAGTGCTGCTGCACTTCCTGGAGTAACATTTACAACGACAACACCGCTTGTGCTTTCAAGTTGTAGACGTTGTGCAAGTTGAGGGGTGAGCTCTTCGAGTTCAATCCCGAGCGATTGTGTTGCGCTTGGTTGATTCGAGGGGGTATCTCCAGCTGGTTGGTATTTTGATGGAAGTTCGCCGAGTTTTACTTTCAAAGCAAGTTCTCTACCTTTGCGAACTACGTCTAGTACAACCTGTGTGTCGGGCGCAGTTGCAGCGATTGAGTTTCGGAGTTCGTTTGTATCTTCAACTTCTTGACCGTTTAAGCGAATCACGATATCGCCTGCTTGGAGTCCAGCTGTGTCAGCTGGACTATCGTTCATAACGTCTCCGACAAGAGCGCCTTTTGTTCCAGAGTGACCAAATGACTTTGCAAGGTTCTCGTTTAAATCTTGAATGGCAACACCGAGCCATCCTCGTCGCACGTGCCCTATGGTGAGAATACTCTCCATGATTTGCTTTGCCATATTAATCGGAATGGCAAAGCCGATGCCCATGTATCCACCGCTGCGAGTGTAAATGGCGTTGTTAATGCCAATGACTTCACCTTTAAGGTTAACAAGTGGCCCTCCACTATTGCCTGGGTTAATCGCAGCGTCAGTTTGAATATAGTCTTGGTACATAGTGCTTCGACCAAAGGAGCGTCCCTTTGCACTTACAATGCCAGTAGTAATGGTATTTTCGAGGCCAAAGGGAGAACCTGCGGCTACCACCCATTCGCCTATTCGGAGCGAGTCAGAGTTTCCCAGAGCTGCAGGAATAAGATTAGAGGCTTCAATTTTTATTACAGCAAGATCGGTGCTCGGATCTGTTCCAACAATCTTAGCGTCGAAGGTTCTTTTGTCTGTGAGGTGTACGCGAAATTCATCAAATCCTTCAACAACGTGATTGTTTGTTAGGATGTGTCCCTTCGTGTCTACGATCACGCCACTTCCAAGAGCTTGCTTTGGAGCTTGCTGCATGTTGGGGAGTTGGAACTGTCGGAAGAAATCTTGAAAAGGTCCTGGTGGCAACTGTTGACGAGGAATTCCTTGGGCTACCTTTGGAGGTGAGCTTGCTTGAATATGTACAACCGAGGGAGTGATAGTCTCGGCAACTTGCTCAAAGGTTGTCGAGAGCTCTTCGGCGTATCTCATTGAGGCGGGCTGTACTTCAGCAAGAGTTGGCTGAGTAGCAAAGAGGCATGTGATAAGGAGTGCTAAGGGAATCAGTTTCTTCATGGTCTTCATAAGTAAAAAATCAAAAAACATGTGGGAGTATGACGTTGTAAAGAGTAAATATATTCAAGTCAAAGTTTTAATATACTAAAATCATTACGATATCGGGGGGTGAGAAACTTATTATTTTCCAAACAGATAATCCCAAAACCCCTTACGTTTAGGCCGTCTGTTTTGGCTCTCTGAAAGCCGCTCTGGGGGTGGAGAAGTTTCGTAGTTTTCCCGTCGAGGCTTCGCTCGTTTTGGCGCATGTTTAGAGCACGTTGAACGCGGCTCTGTGCCTTCAACGAAGATCTCTTGGATAACCTGTTCGTTGGGGCATGCTTCGCTTGCGAGCTCTCCTGTTTCAGTATCAACATCACGCATAATAACATCCCTTGGTGCAAGAAATGTAAGGGGAGGAAGGTACGGTTCTGCACACGCCATAAACCGCCCCCAGATGTGTGCGGCAGATGCTCCTCCAGTAAGTCCCATCTTTGCATTTGAGTCATAGCCAAGCCAAACGCCAGTTACGAGCGTTGGAGTGTAACCCACAAACCATGCATCTCGAGCTTCATTTGTAGTGCCCGTTTTGCCAGCAGCGTCTCCGCTATATCCATACGCGCGTGCCGCTTTGCCAGTGCCACGTTCTACAACACCTTGCAGAATATTGGTCAGCACGTATGTGGGAGCTTCTTGGGCAACCTGTCTCTCTCGAATAATACTTGTGGCATACCGTGTTCCTTCTGCGTCTGTCATCTCACGAAAAAGCCTCGGGCGGGTATAACGTCCGTTATTTGCAAGCCCTCCATAAGCTGATGTGAGGCGTAGAAGTGTACTTTCAATGGAGCCGAGTGCCAGCGAAGGAACTGCTGGTGCGTGTTCGTGGAGACCGAACCGTTCAAATGTATGTGAAACGGAGGAAAGACCAGCACGACGAGCTACAAAGATAGCGGGAAGGTTGATAGAGTGTTCAAGTGCGTAACGTAATGTGACGTCGCCTCGGAACTTGTTATCGTAGTTCTCTGGCTCCCAAACGGTACCATCGAGCTGCTCAAGTGATATGGGCTCATCGGCTAAGATACTTCGGGCAGTGGCCACTTTGTAGGAGTTGAGCGTACTGTCGAGCGCAGTAAGGTAAACAAACGGTTTTGCCGTCGAACCAATTTGTCTCTGAGCAAGCATAACGTGATCAAATTGATTTGCTTTATAGTTACGACCTCCGACCCAGGCACGTACAAGTCCGCTGTAAGGAGCAAGTGCCACAAGACCAATTTCGAGTTTTTCTTCTTTCTTTGTCAGACGAGGATGTCGTTGTTCGAGGTCTGTTAAGCCTTCTTGAGTTGCTTGCTCAGCACATTGCTGAAGCCCAAGTGAAAGACCTGTGTAGACATGCGCGCCAGTAAGCCGTGTTGCTTCAAGATTAATAATGTTCCCAAGCTCACTGCGAAGTGCTTGTGCAAAGAAGGGGGCTTTCTCGGCGTGAATAAAGCCCTGCTCAACGACAACTGGCTGTGCTTTGGCTCTTGAAGCTTGCGTGTGGTTGATAAACCCGAGCTCTTCCATCTTTGAAAGGACAAGATTTCTCTTCTGCCGTGCGCGCTTGGGGTGTTTGCGAGGGTTGTAATATGATGGAGCTTGTATAATACCGGCAAGAAGAGCTCCTTCTTCAAGAGAGATGTCTTGAATGTTCTTTCGAAAGAACGCGCGCGAGGCTGATTCAACACCGTGAAGGGCAACGCCACCTTCTTGTCCGAGATAGACCTCATTCAGGTAAAGCTCAAGAATAGTTTCTTTAGAAAAGCGTTGCTCAAGACTTAGCGCAGCAAAGAGCTCAAGTACTTTTCGTTTGATGGTGCGCTCTGGCGTTAGAAACAGATTTTTTGCGAGTTGTTGTGTGAGTGTGCTTCCTCCCTGCACAATTCTGCGAGCAATGATGTTTTGCACCATTGCTCGACTAATCCCTAAGAAGTCAATTCCAAAGTGTGAATAGAAGCGCTCATCTTCAATAGCGATGATCGCTTCTTGCACGTGTGAAGGGATTTCTTCAAGGGTGCGGGTGTATTCTGCACGTCGTTCTGCAGCGAAGAGCGGGCCAAGTGCTTCTGGTTCAAGCCAGAGTGTCGTTGATTTGGGATTGTTATGATTGAGAAGTTCTCCTGAGAGAAAATCATAGCTGTATTCCTGAGAAGGGACTTCTTCTCCGAGTGGGGTGCGAAAGGCGCGTGTCACAAGATCAAGTCTATCGTCTGCTATGCGATACTCACCTTCACGTAAAGCGCCACTGGTTTGTCTTCGGTAGAGTCTGCGATTGAGTTCTTTGCTGAGCGTAGAAGGAGGGAACTTCCATCCCGAGCGCACCTCGAAGCGACTTGCGAATATGGTAGGTTCGGTTGTGATATCCCTTGCAGCGAGCTGTTTACCTACCTGCAGGTGTACGTAGGCGTAGGCTGCGACGAAGGCGCTGCAAACAAGTATAGAGAATAAAAGAAGTTTTTTTATCACAACTCCTATAGTAGTAGGTATGGTCGAGGCTGAAAATGGAGCAAGAAACACCCGCTAAAACACTGTATTTATTAGCCGTTGAACCTAGTGCGTATGCCGTATTATAGTCACTAAGGCAAACGTTCAATATCGAGGAAAGAAGTATGGCGGGTCACTCCAAGTGGTCAACAATTAAGAGAAAAAAAGCTGCAAACGATGCAAAGCGCGGCAAACTCTTCACGAAGTTACTCAAAGAAATCCAGATTGCAGCAAAGGTTGGTGGCCCAAGCTTAGACGGTAATCCGAGACTCAAAACAGCTGTTCAAACAGCAAAATCCCAGAGTGTTCCAAGTGACAATATCGAGCGAGCAATTAAAAAAGGCTCAGGAGATGATGAGGGCTTAGACTACGAAGAGATCACGTACGAAGGGTACGGCCCAGGCGGTGTCGCTATTCTTGTCAAATCACTCACTGAGAATCGTAATAGAACTGTCGCTGAAGTCCGCCATGCTTTCTCAAAATATAATGGGAGTCTTGGTTCCACCAACTCGGTTGCCTATCAGTTCACTGACAAGGGAGTATTCACGTTTGCTAAAGATGTGATTGAAGAGGATGTGCTCTTTGAGGCAGCGCTCGAAGCCGGAGCAGAAGATGTTTCAGACGAAGGAGACGTTTGGCAAGTAGTCACAGAGGTCTCTTCGTTTGGAGAAGTACGTGATGCGCTAGAAGCTTTAGGAAAAGACTTTGAAGGTGAGCTCACAAGTATCCCTGAAAGCACGGTGACAGTTACAGGTGGTGATGCTGAAACCCTCCTCAAACTTCTTGATGCACTTGATGATCTTGATGATGTGCAAAAGGTTGTCGCCAACTTTGATATGGATGATGACGATATCGCCCTTGCAAGTGAGGGAGGGTGATATGATCTCACGACTCTCTGGTAGTATTGTAGATCTCTCAGGAAACACTTTGACACTCGATGTGCAAAGTGTTGGCTACGAAGTCTTTTGTTCGAGAGCTTGTCTGGAAGGTGTTACGCTTGGCGATGAGCTTACGATCTTAGTTCATACGGATGTAAAAGAAGATCATATCAAGCTTTATGGTTTTAAGGATAAGACAGAAAAAGAAGTTTTCTTGCTTCTCACGGCGGTTAAAGGAGTGGGGGCAAAGAGCGCTTCTGATATCGTCTCAAAGATGGACCGTTTTGATCTTCTCCGTGCTATCGGAAGTGGGGATGTGACTCGGCTACAGAGTGTAAAGGGCGTTGGGAAGAAAACGGCTGAGCGAATTATTGTTGAGCTAAAAGATCGTGTTGTTGATTATGTGCATGCTGTTCAACCACTTTACCGTCAGGTAGAGGTGGGCTCTTCCGATCTTGCTCAAGACGATGCGCTTGCTGCTCTTGAGGCCCTTGGGTTTAGCCGTAAGGATGCTCAAGCTGCGCTCTCTCAGCTCGCTCAAGGAACAGATTTGAGTAATCTTGACCCTGGAGAAATTGTACGTGAAGCACTACGTTTCGTTTAAGGCTGAAACGGAGATAAAAGAGAAGTTATGGACGACAAAGGGAACAAGACAGTAATTCCATCATCAGATCAATCTGATGTTGAGATGTGGATGGGGCTCTCTGTTGTTCGAGACGTCGAAAGTGGTGGGGAAGACGCAACAGACTCTGAGGAGCCTCTTGCTGGCGTTACTCACCTGCGCCCCGAATCATTTGGTGAGTATATTGGTCAGCCTGCTCTGAAAGAGAATCTTTCTATCAGCTGCTCTGCTGCCAAGACGCGCAAGGAGGCGCTTGATCATGTGCTTTTACACGGACCTCCAGGGCTTGGAAAAACCTCACTTGCTCGAATTATCTCCCATGAGATGAACGTTGGATTTAAATCAACTTCAGGACCTGTGATTGAGCGCCCTGGAGATCTTGCGGCTATTCTTACTTCGCTTCGCCCTTTTGATGTGCTTTTTATTGATGAAATTCACCGCCTCCCTCGTGTTGTCGAAGAGGTGCTCTATCCAGCGATGGAGGATTTTCAACTCGACATTCTGATTGGGCAGGGTCCTTCGGCAAAATCAGTCAAAATAGATCTCAAGCCGTTTACCCTTGTTGGAGCAACGACCCGTACCGGGCTTTTAACTTCTCCACTGCGCGATCGTTTCGGTATGGTGCTTCGACTCAACTATTACTCCCCCGAGGAACTACAACTCATTATGATTCGCTCGGCGAACCTGCTTGGAGTGTCGCTTGAGAAGGATGCTGCATTTGAAATTGGCAGGCGCTCGCGCGGGACTCCCCGTATTGCAAATCGAATTTTGAAACGAGTGCGTGATTTTGCTCAAGAACGGGCAGATGGGCGTGTCACAGTTCCTGTCGTTCAACAAGCACTTCAAATGCTTGGAGTAGATAATGAAGGGCTCGATGGAATGGACCGAAGTATTTTGAACCTTATCATTGAGAAATTCTCTGGTGGTCCTGTTGGCCTTGGTACAGTCGCTGCTGCCATAGGAGAAGAGAAAGACACCCTTGAAGATGTTTATGAGCCGTTTCTGGTACAAAGTGGTTTTCTTGCGCGAACCAAGAGAGGCAGAGAAGTCACCCCACTTGGGTATCAACACTTGGGAAAAGAGAGAGAGCTTCACCAGCTCCCGTTCTCACAACTTGATGGTGACGGGGACAGTGCCTAAATGATTCGTACTCTTTTTCTTTGTTTTTTTGTTTCTTTGTTTCCATTGCTCGGGAACGCTGATGTGCGTAAAGACAGCCTTCCACTTTTACAACCCAAAGTTCAGTGGGCTGAACCTTCTTCTGCTCTCCTCTCCTTTACAGGGCCAGTGAGGCAGGAGTTTATTCAACAGTGTCTTAAGGGAGGCCTCGAAGTTGAATATCGCTTTCTTCTTCAAGCTTGTGAACGCCGCGGTGGTTGGTTTGACTCTTGTTCTAGAACGAGAAAGCAAATTCATCAGATGAGTTTTGATCCAGTGCGAGAAGCGTACCGTCTTGTAGTAGATAGACTTGGTGATATTGAAGGCCCGCAACTTTTTCATTTTTCAGACCTTAGCCAAGCTGTCAGGCGGCTCGGGACCATACCAGAGGTGCCAACGACGTTTTTTTCTCAAACTACTGAAAGATCTCTCAAGGAGAACACGGGGTACCTCTCTGCGAGGTATGTGACGATCTGTA
Source organism: bacterium (assembly GCA_030428205.1). Classification (GTDB taxonomy): domain Bacteria; phylum Bdellovibrionota_C; class UBA2361; order UBA2361; family RFPC01; genus JAUIBK01. Next base: position 4,741 of record JAUIBK010000019.1, on the reverse strand, counting down.
AAGGGGAGTATAGCGAGGCACTCGCCCAGCTCTCCTACTTTATTTCTTTTGGACTCATTGATCTCGGGGAAGAAGATACAGGTTGGATTGATCTTCCACTCGATAACTCACGCTCAGTATCAAGGCGACTCTCCTTTCCTGTGCCATGATAGAAAAGCTCTTTCACTTCGTTTCAGCCCTTTTATCTCTCGGCACAGACCGACTGTATTCCCCCTCCTTTCGTCAACCATTCGGCGTTTCTCTCCGTATTGAAGACTCTGTAGTTTTGGCGAAGGGGATTAACGATTTTCGGTCTGCGCTACAAAAGCTCTCCTCCCTCAGAAGTAATCATACTGTTTTTGTTGGAGCATTAGTGAATCCATAATGGTATCTCGAAGAACTCGTTTTTATGTTTGGTGGAGTCGAGCGGGGGTCGGGGTGCGCTTGCTCCTTTTTCTTGCTGTTGCCGCACTTCTTGGAACACTGGTTTATCTCCAGCGCCCACTCAATGAGGATGCCTATCTCGGAAGTAATATCGCAGTTTTTGCGTTAGTCAATTTCAACATTGCCCTTCTTTTCGTATTGGTTTTTCTCGTCGGAAGAAATGTTGTTAAACTTATTTTTGATCGAAAGAGAGGCATTCTTGGCTCTAAGCTACGAATGCGTCTTGTCGCTGCGTTTGTAGGTATTACGCTCATTCCGACGGGTGCGCTCGTATTTGTCTCAAGCGGCCTCCTGAGCCGTGCGATCGAAGGGTGGTTTAGTAGCCCAGCAGAAACGTCTGTTGATGGAGCAATAGAGATTGCACGTATTCATTTTCGTTCTCTCGAACAGCAATCTCTCCAAATAGCAAAGCGCATCGCACTTGAAATTCAGTCACGCCAGTTGGAATTTGAGGTTGAGGAATCTCTCAAGGAGTATCTCGAGAAGCGACGCTCTGAGGAGAAGCTCTTCGGCCTCGAGATGATTAATCTTCTAGGAAAGCCGTTTCTTCAAGCATTTAATGCCGCAGCTCAAATCGAACACTTTAAGGTTCCTCCAGCTGAAATGGGTGCTATTCATAAAGTCGAGCAAGGCGAAGCACATGTCGTTTCTCAGGATACCGAAGCAAGCCAATTTGTACGTGCCTATGTACCGCTTGCCTTTCGAGATCAGAGCTTTGTTTTGCTTGCGACTCATCGAGTAAGGCCGGAGCTAACCAACGCGATGGCGCTCATTACGGATTCGTTTAATGAGTATGAGCAGCTCAAACTCTTTAAACACCCACTGAAATCTATTTATATACTCATGTTATACATGTTTACTGGGCTGATTCTTTTTGCCGCGATATGGTTTGGATTCTATATTGCACGTGAACTGACAGTTCCTATTCAGAGGCTTGCAGAAGGTACACACGAAGTCGCTCGAGGAAACTACGATTTTCAGATTCGAACAATGGGAGATGATGAAGTTGGATACCTTATCCGATCCTTTAATACAATGATTCGAGACCTTAAAGTGACCCGTGAACAAGCACAACAGGGACGTATCTATATTGAAACTATCCTTGGAACACTTGCCGTTGGAGTGCTTGGTCTCGATCCTGAGCACCGTGTTACATTTCTCAATAAACCATTCCGAGAACTCTTTGCGCTTAGTGAAGAACAAGGAGAATTGAGCGGTGAAAAGTTGGAGAAGTTACTTCCTGCAGGTGTCTTTACGGAGATAGAACCTCTCTTGCGTGCCTCTGAAGGAAGCGAAGAGAGAGGCAAGGAAGATAGAGAAAAAGAAATTTCGGTTATCCTCGGAGGAAAAGAGAGGAAAATTCTGTGTACTGTTGGTGCTTTGCGAGATAGTAAAACTGACTCGCTTGGTAGCCTTTGGCTTTTTGACGACATCACAACTCTTTCTTATGCGCAGCGCATGTCTGCCTGGAGGGAAGCCGCTCGGCGTATTGCTCATGAGATTAAAAACCCTCTAACGCCTATTCGTCTTGCCGCGCAACGTCTCCAGAAAATTGATCCAACACGAAAAGACATCAATGATGTCCTCCAAGATTCGACATCTACTATTGTAGAACACGTTGATTCTATTAATCGGCTTGCAGGAGAATTCTCTCGCTTTGCTCGTATGCCTGATGCCGAGTTCGCCCTGGCTGACTTAAATCATCTTATTTCCGAAGTCGTTGCTCCTTTCGCTGAGGAGAACGTAGGTTGTGTTTTTCAAATTGTGGCCGATAGTAAGCTTCCTGATGTTACCATTGATCGTGAGCAAATTCGGCGTGTCCTTATTAACCTCTTAGATAACGCTGTAAGTATGATTGCGCATCATAAGATTTCTCCTGGAAGAATAGTTGTACGCACTGGCTACGATAAAAAAAGAAAAGTAGCTCGTTTTGAGGTCTCTGATAACGGCCCAGGCATACCAGAGGAAGAGAAGGATCGGATTTTTCAACCGTACTACACAAGGAAAGATGATGGCACAGGACTGGGGCTTGCTATTGTAAAGTCTGTTATCTCTGACCATAGTGGAGAGATCCGGGTGTATGATAATGAACAGGGTGGAGCAAAATTTATCATCGAGTTGCCCTTGGTGCCACAGCAGGGAACTCAGAGGCAGTTGTATAGAGCAATATAGAGTAGTCACTCTATAGGAGTTGAACAGCCATTTCCTTGAACTTTTTTCTTCGTGCCACAGCTTATCGGCTTCAAAGAAAGACCTTTGCCACGAAGAAAAAAGTTCAAGGAAATAGAAACGGAAAGTAGGGATCTCTCCTTGATCCGTAACCTGGAACGTGATTTGATTCCGTTACCTTTCTGAGCCGCAAGGAGGAGTTATGATACCTACGCAAACCCTAACTCGTTTTGTTTTACAAGAAGAGCACAAACATCCCCAGAGTACGGGAGAACTCAGCACTCTTCTGACTTCCATCGGGCTAGGTGTAAAAATAATCTCAAATCTTGTGGCCACTGCTGGACTCAAAGGTTTGCACGGTTATTCTGGACGAACAAACGTGCAGGGCGAAGATACCTACAAACTTGATGATGAAGCTGACAGTGTGCTTGTTGATATTCTCGGTGCATCAGGTCACTTTGGTTCCCTTGTTTCGGAAGAGCGTGATGGTGCTATTGAGGCGGGCGAGGGGAGTGAAAACGCAAAGTATGTTGTTGCGTTCGATCCACTTGATGGTTCAAGTAATATTGGGTCAAACATCCCCGTAGGAACCATTTTTACGATTTTTCGCACCAAAACACCTGGCAAAGCGTCTGCAGAAGATTTCATGCAGCCTGGAACTAACGTAGTCGCCGCAGGATACTCTGTCTATGGTTCTATGACTTCATTTGTCTATTCTTGTGGACACGGTGTTCACGGTTTTACACTGGATCCGTCCATCGGAGAATTTGTTTTAACCGAGGAGAATATTCGGATACCCGAACAAGGCAATATCTATAGTGCAAATGAAGGATACTGGGATATTTGGGATACTCGAATGCAGGAGTTTATGACTTCGCTTCGCTCGAAGAATAATAAGCTGGGAGGAGCGTACACCTCCCGATATGTAGGCTCACTTGTCGCTGATTTTGATAGAACAATGCGCAAAGGGGGTATCTTCTTGCACCCAGCAAATCAGAAACGAGAACGTGGGAAGCTTCGACTTCTCTATGAGTGCATCCCATTGGCTTTTATTATGGAGCAAGCTGGTGGAAGAGCGATTGATGAGTCAATGAATGTACTTGATATTAATCCTGAAGGGATTCATGACAGGTGCCCTTTTGTTGTGGGTGGGAAAAGGGAGATTGAGTATTTTGAATCCTTCTTTGGATAGGAGGGCATAGCCTCCTATCAGATCAATATCGTTAGCCATTGCGTTGAATAAAAGTTTACTTTTTTCAACGCAATGGCCAGGTCAATCACTACGATGTAGGAGAGGCACAAAAATATGGCCAATCTGATACGAAAGAACTTCTAAAGCTTTCTCAGGTTTGGAGAGTCCTTCTACATGTCCCAAGCCAAACGCATAGAGGTGTGGATGTTCTTCGAGTTCTTCAATGCTGAGATTGATAGCGCCGCAAAGCGAAACAAGAGAGATGTCTCTCTCTTTTGTTCGCTCAATGAGTTCAAGTAGTAGCTTTCCTTTGAGTGACTGTGAGTCAAGGCACCCTTCTCCTGTAATGAGCAAGGTGGCGGTTTGTAGGTGAGATTCAAAATCAATAAGGTTAAGGAAGAATGCTGGTCCACGTACTTTCTCGGCGCCAAGAAGTGCAAGTAAAGCAAAAGCTGTTCCCCCGGCTGCTCCACTACCTAAGCTCGTACTGTAGCTTTTCCCAGTTTTATTTTCTACGACTGTAGCCAGAGAGTTATGTGCATCGTTGAGTTCGTTTACCGTTTTAGGATCTGCCCCTTTTTGTGGGCCATAAATATGTGCAGCGCCCTGAGGGCCGGTGAGAGGATTGTTTACGTCAACAATAACTCTCCATTGGACCTGTTGAAGCTCTGAGGGCACAGTAAAGCTTGCAATCTTCGTTAAGGGAATTCCGGTGAATTTACCGTTTTTCTTTTGCTGTTCAAGTGGAGTGAGTAGTGGGGTTTGATCTTCATCGAAGAAGACGCACCCGAGGGCTTGGAGCATTCCGATGCCACAATCGCTCGTTGCAGAGCCGCCAAGTAGCACGGAGACCTCTTTTGCTCCGTTTCGTATGGCGTGGTGCATGGCTTGTCCGGTGCCATAGGTCGTTGAGATGAGGGCGCTCGTAGGTGTCGGAGTTACAAAGTGTAGTCCGCT